>CBDUKN010000008.1:0-110923 GCA_965367815.1 uncultured Thermoprotei archaeon | reverse complement strand
GTAGAGAGGTCTCGTGGGCTCGGAGATGTGTATAAGAGACAGATAGTATACGACTCCGTAATAGACTACGAGCTCGCGAAGAAGAGCCCCGTAGCAAGAAAAAACATTGCTGAGTACGCCGAAAAAGCCCTGCGGCACCTAGACCCTCCTCCCTGCGACCTAGCTAGAGCCGCTGCTGTAGGACTCATTAAGGGGCGCGTCTACAGCGAGATCGTCAAAGTCCTAGAGAAGAGAGACTTGGAGAACTTGGGGTACTGGACGGCGCTCTGGCTTGAGAGAAACAGGCCCACGGGAATGCCCCTCGACTTGGCTGGAGAGCCTAGTCCGGAGGACTTCGAGGAGGCGTATAGCGAGCTGGTGCGCGAAGGAGAGCCCGAGGCGGCAGACTACTTGAAGGAAGTCGCGGAAGAAGAGGGAGTGCGCTTCAGCGAAGACAGAGCAACCCTGAGGGCGCTCGTAAAGGCCTACGACTGGTACCTAGAGCACGAGAAAAAGCAGTCTCTCTTTGGGAGGGCGGCGACGCGTCTAGACAGGTGGGTTCCCGGTGACTCGCCTTCGAAGCTAGACTACTACGCCTCTCTCTCCCAGAGCCCTCTGCTTGTACCCGGGCTCACTACTGTCAAAAGGGACTCGAGGAGGCTCGAGGGACTCGAAGAGCCTTTCTCCTACAAGGCCGTGGCAATAGTCTTAGACGACAGCGGATCCATGGGCTACCTCTATAAAGCTAAGGCAGCTAGGAAAGCCGCGGTAAGTATTCTAGCTCTGCTGAACAGGAAGAGAGTGCCGTTCCAGCTCATATTCTTCGGAGTCCGCGCGAAAACAGTCGCCCAGGGCTTCGACTACGTCAGAGCAGTAAAGGCGCTCCTCCGCTACTACCCGAACCAGAGAGACACTAGGCTTGCACCCGCCCTAGAGCTCTTGCAGGGAAAAGACCTGCTGGTATACATTATAACAGACGCGGAAATACACGACTACGCCGAAGTAGCCAACTACAGAGGCAGGATAAAAGAAGTAGTCCTAGTGATAATAAACGAGGGAACAGAGAAGCTAGAAGAGTTCACGCAGGCTCTCGGAGTACCCACCGTAGTCTACCACCTCCCGCCCTCAAAAGCAGACGAATGGGCAGTAAGAGAAATAAGAAGAGTAGTCAAATAAAATACTTTATTTTTCTTCAATATTTTAATATATGCTTATGCTAAAGTAAACACTGAGTAAAGTATTTAGTTGCACAGGCTGTGTTCTTAAACATGTGTTCAAGATTTTCGAAAATAAAAGAAATAATAGCGGACGCGGTGATGATTACTTTGACCGCGATTTCTTCCTTCGGACTCGCTACTCTAGTAATAGCGTTTCTGATAGACTTTAAGTGGTATTACGCTTTTTACAGTCTCAGCCTAGGGGATCTGATAGACGGCTACATTTTCCTGCTTATAGGCTTCCTCTTGGGTGCGCTAAAACCTGAGGTGTCTCCAAGAGGTTTTCGGAGGAGAGTAGTATTTATCAGCTTAATTCTCGTAGACTTCTTTTCAGTAGTATTTTTGAAACTACTGTTCTACTTTAGCCCTATCCTCATAATAGACAGGTACGGATACGAGACCTTTCAGGAGAACATAAAGATCTTGACAAACGCGAGTCTATACGAGCTAGAGCAAGTAAGAGCCCTTATTACAATTACATTCGCTCAAGTTATCTTACCCTCATCACTGTGCTTAATGGGGCTCATAGCCATCATGCTCTTCAGAGGGCTCACTGAGCCTTCCAGAGACTTTTATTCAGTAGCAACTGAAACCGGTGAGAGGCGCGGGCCGGAGAAAGAGGAAAAAGAGAGGAAAAATAGTGCCTCCGACGATCGAGGAAGTAAAAGCCTACAAAGAGGCTTGGAAAGAAACGCTAGAGAAGATTTTGAATAATTTAGAGAAAGAAGATAATGTTCCAAAATATCTTATAGAGGCTGTTAGGGAGATATTAAACCAGCTCGGCGAAGTTAAAGTTCAGACTCGCTTAATTTAGTCCTTTTTCTTTACTTTTGCTCTTTCAAGGGCTCTATCTTTATCCTAAAAGTATGGCCAGGTAAATGGCAGGACTCCCCGCTCACAGTAAATGTTAAGCCGTTTCTTTTACATAAATCTATGAGCTTTTGGAATTCCTCCATTGTCATAGAGTAGGGTTCTACTATTATTGAGTCTTCAGTATATTTTACGTGATCGAAGTAAGGAGGATAATGAGGTAAGTATTCTTTTTTTCTGCCACTAGAGAAAGTTTCAGCTAAACTTGTATTTCCGATCCAGCCCGGAGGAGTTTTTCTATATTTCTCTAACTTGCTCTTCAAAAATGCTCCGTAATAACCGGTAATGTAATAGTATAAGCTATTTAAAAGGTCTTGGTGTTTTTCTCTGGGAACGACTTTTAGGTATTTTTTAGTCGCATTTAACAGGAATGTTCTTAAGAGATGAGGAATAACTAATTCCTCTTTGTCGGAATCCACATACAACTTTCTTCCTTCGATAGCTATTTCTACTTTCTCTTGTACTCTGCTTACGCGTATTTTTTTAGCTATATTTCTCAAGATATCAACTACTTTATCTAAATCCATGATTGATAGTTTACCTAGACTATTGTATATAAGGTTTTTCTCTAAAAAATTTGAGCCAAATAGTCACGGGAAGAGAGCGTAATAATCTTTAGGAAATTGATGTAAACTTTCTTCGGTTAAATTACAAATATTTTAATTATTTTATTTAAAATTAAATAATATAATAGTCTTCGATATCCAACTATTTTTGCTAAATAATGTTACGTGGTCAGTTTAAATGTTTTATTTGTATTCTAGGATATGTTTAGTTTATGTTGTCTCGTATAGTTCTTCTATTTTTTTGAGGTGTTCTGCTATTTCTTTTCCTCGGGGGGTCAGCGTGAGGTATATTCTTCCCGGGAACGTCTCTTGGACTACTTCCAGCAGGCCTTTTTCAGCTAGAATTCGGTAGTACTTGTATACGCTCTGCCTGCCCACCTTGCTTTTGACTACTAGCTCGCTCAAGGGCACGTTTTCTCCTCCCGCGTCGTAGATGTCTAGGAGGAGCTCGGCTGCCTCTGTGAAGAGGAGGCGGCGGTCTAGACTCCTCCGAAGCCTCGGCATATACTATACTCTGTGCTCCGGAGTACATAAAACTTAGTACTATAGTACGGTGAGCAAAATCTATAAATATGCTGGTACGTATTACATACTACGGTGGTACAGTGAGACGTCTGGTGACACTCTCAATAGATAGAGAGGTCTGCAGGAGAGCTGAAGAAGTTTACCGGAACTTGCCTGAGAGGCTAAAGTATGTTATTAGGAGCAAGTCTGATCTCTATAATTATGCTGTTTTGCTTTTCCTCAGGGCCTTGAGGGAAAGGGTGGAGGCTTATGCCTCGGATTCAGGTGAAAGTGTATATTGAGGAGGAGATCCACAGGGCGGTCAAGCGGATGGTAGAGAAAATGCCGGCTGAGCTTAAAGTAGAGCTCGGGATAAAGACCATCTCGGACTTCTACGAGAAAGCGATCATCTACTTCATTGAGGCCGTGAAGGGTGAGAACGGTGAGCGCTGAGACCCTCCTGAGGAAAATCAAGGGGGCTCAGGTGATACCCTTAGACGACTGCAGCGTCGTGAGAGAGGGCAAAAAGAGGTTCAAAGTGTACCTGCCGAGCCGACTCAACACTCTCTGGGAGGCGCTACAGGGACGCAAAATAGACGTCTGGATAGTGATAAGGTCACCGGAGCGGTGAGGGAGAGCCATATTGCAGTAAGTCGATGAGGAACCCATGTAGGCTCCACATCAGGTGACGAGAAAACGGGGAGGGTTTTAAGCCCCAGCCCGGGGGGGTGGTAGAGGTGGGGTCTACTGGAATTAGCGCCTCTGGAAGTAAAAAAGTTTTCTGGCTGGGCCGCCTGAAGATCACGAAGCACCCTCCCAGGACGACTAGGGCGGGGAACCTCGGCCAGAAAATAGTGGTCGAAAAGGGCTTGAGGAGAGCCGTCATAGACGTCCTCTACGTCTTCGAGGAAGCTGGCGTATCCAGAGTGCTGAGGATAGCTCAGGGCAACAAAACAGTCTTCGTAGAAGTCAACGGCCTCCTCATGAGGCTCATAGAGGAGTCTTTCACGAGAGACCTCCCCGAGTACCTCTACAGGAAGGCGGTGAAATGACGCTCCGGGTAGTAGACTTGAGCGAAGACACTCTCTACCCAGTAGTAGCGGTGCCCCTGCAGGGCTCGCTTGTCCTCTACGCCGAGCTGCGCAGAGAGAAGGGTCTGAAGAAGCCTCTCCTGAAGCTCACTATAAAGGAGCAGGGCAGCGAAGACGTCTTAGACTCAGCCGAAGTCCCCTACGACCGCGTAGACAAGCTGATGCAGCCCCGCTACGCCTCCTTCAGACACCTCTTGAAGAAAGGCCTAGGCGACATAACTCTAGTGGAGTTCCAGGGCTTCCTCAAGACTAGGGTCGTCAGGGAGCTCGTAGAGAAGTACGAGAAGTACAGGGAGGAGAAGAAGAGGGAGCGGGAGGAAAGGCTCAGGAAGCTCGAGGAAGAGTACAGAGAAGAGCTGGAGGAAATCAGAAAGAGCCCTATCAAGCACATACTCGAGGTAGTGGACTTCTACCACGTCGGAGACGAGGCCGCCAAATACCAGCTCATAGGAGTCATATCTTCGAGGTTCCTGCCCAAAGACTACCGGCTACACGCAGTGCTACAGGGCCCCAGCAGCGTAGGCAAGAACAACCTAGTGAATGCTTTCAGGAAAATAACGCCTAAGAAGTGGTGGTTCTCGGTAACAAGGCTTACCCCGAGGGCGCTAGACTACATGCCTAGGAGCCTCGGCAGGACGATACTCTACATACAGGAATACGAGGGAATGAGGGAAGCAGCCTACTCGGCTAGAATAACTATCAGCGAAGGAGAGCTCACAGTAAGCTATGTTACGAGAGACCCTAAGACAGGTGAAATGAAGACAGTAAACAGGAAGATCTTAGGCACTCCTGTCGTAATAACCACTACGACTAGAATAAGTATTGACGAAGACATGGAGACTAGGACGCTTTTCATAAACCTAGACGAGAGCCCAGAGCAGACCAAGAAAGTAATAGAGCACATCAAGAGGCTTGAAACAAGCATAGAGGAGAAGGAAAAGAAGAGAGAGCTCGCCAAAAAAGCAAAAGTGCTGAAGCTTTTCTTCAGGACATTAAAGAAATACGACGTTATTATACCGGAGGAGCTGCTAGACGGAATAGAAATTCCGCTGACAGTTAGGGCTAGGAGAGACTTCAAGAAAATAGTGAACTTCATTAAAGCCTATGCAGTACTGCACCAGCATACAAGGGAGAAAATAAGCGTAAACGGAGTAGAGTACATAGTAGCCTCCAGAGAAGACCTAGAGCTGGTCGAAAAATATGTTCTCCCCTCGATAAGAATACAGACACAAAACCTCACAGAAAAACACATCAAGGCCCTGGCAGTAGTAGAGAGCCTCAAAACAGTCACCGCTAGAGAGCTCGCAGAAGAAATGAGTATTAGCTACAGGTATGCTAAAAAACTACTAGACGATTTAGCTGAAAAAGGCTTACTTATAGTCGATACTAAATCAAAGCCCTATAAATATTCTCTAAGCCTAAACACACATTCAATAACCTCTTATACAGGTGAAAACAATGAATAATGAAAACATAAGAAATAATTTCAGCAAAAGGATTTGCACAGAGTATCTGAAACAGCTTCTGCAATGTGTCATTGCAGATATCATTGCAGAAGCCGAGTTGATGAAATCTCCCTACATGAAACTGATGAGGTGGGATCTGCAATGACACGGGGGGTCGGAGACACACACAGAAAACCTGAAGCTGGTGGGATAAATAGTAAGAAAACTAAAAATCTGAAGAAAAATTTGTGTGTGTTCTCGGGTCGGCGACCAATGCAGATCCCACTACATCAAACTCTTCATCAAATTGATGTAGGGAGTGGGAACTGCAATGAGTCTGCAATGACACATTGCAGAAGACCACTGCAGAAGTTCATGGAGAGCAGGAGCCGTTTCTTCTTAGACTGGTTTCTAGGGAGCCTCGAGGAGAAGACCGTTGAATTAGGGTGGGGTAGGGATCTAGGGAGGCCTGAGAGAATCTACGTTCCAGCTAAAAGCGTCTCCGAGGAGAAGCTCGGAGAAATATACAGCAGGCTCGAGTCAGAGAAAAGGCCCGTCTTCCAGTCAGTAAACTACTACTGCTTCAGCAAGCCGTTTTCTCCAGGCAGGCTAATTGCCTTAGAGAAAGTTTTCATCGATATTGATTCGCCCGGAGACCTCAGTAAGGCGAGAGAAGAGGCCAGGAAGCTCTGCGACCACCTTCAGTCTTACTGCAAGCCTCTTTTAGTTTTCAGCGGGAGTAAAGGATACCACGTCTACTTCTGGCTGCCCCGAGCAGAGGAGAACACTGAGCTCTACAAGTATATCGTAAAAGTTCTGGGGATAAAGAAGCTCGGATTAAAGTACATTGACTTGAAGGTAGTTGAAGACAGGGCTAGAGTAGCTAGAGTACCATATACTCTCCACCAGAAGACCGGCAGAATAGTGATGCCCTTAGACTACGATTTCAGCGAAATACTGCCCGAGAGCTTCAGTCTAGGAACCTACATTAAAAACTCTCTGCCTCGCAGTGTCTTAGAGGAAGCAGAGCAGTATATGTTGTTTCTAGAGGACTACTACAGGGCAAAACGTTTCCTAGCAGTACTGGAAGCCCTAAAGAACCCCCGGGAGACAGTGAGGTCTCCCGAGCTCCCCGCAGTAGTCCGCTATATCCTCGAGAAGGGGGTAAGCGAAGGCTGCAGAAACAACGCCGCGTTCATTATAGCGACGTACTTGTACAAGAAGGGCTACGGCTTCGAGGAAACACTAGAGGAGCTGCTGAAGTGGAACAAGAAGAACAGGCCTCCGCTGCCGGAGCGGGAGCTAGTCTATGTAGTCAAGTCGGTGTACAGGCACCGCTACAGACCGCCCTCAAGGAAGAAGATACAGGAGTGGCTAGGCGACAAACACTCCTAGTCCCGCTTTCCCGCAGGAGCCGCCGGAGGCAGTCCTTTCACCTGTACTCTAACCTCTGCTCCCCTCTCGAAGGGAGTGCTACGCAGTATTTCTTCTAGTGTGGCGTGGTAGGCCGCGTACTCTAGCGCCTCTACTAGCTCCCTCAGCTCCTCTTCTCCCCTGTCTAAGCCCTTCCTCACAACGACTTCTAGAGCGTACCTGATTCCAGCCGCGAATGCCAGCAGCTCAGACCGCGAAGGCATAGGAGAAAAATTCAGAGATGAGATTAAGGCTTTTTTGAATACTTCGCTGAAACTATTCGCCTTTTCTCAGGAAATAATAAAGTTTAACTGAAAAGAGAAAGGTAATAAAGAGACTTATAAAGGCTAGTGCGACTACAAAGACTTCCCGCAGGCAAAGTGGTCGCCGAAACTAATCAGAGGTACTTCGATACGCAGGGCGCGTTTCTCTCGTATATTTCTCGGAGGTCTTCTTCAGTGAAGGGCAGGTAGCGGCTCTGGAGGATCTTGAATTCGCGGGGAGGTAGCCTCCCCTGGAGGATGTTTACAACTAGGGGGGATACCTTCCGCTTAGTCATGTATGCGGAGAAAAATGCCCTCAAGTCATATAGTCTGAACCGCCTACCTACTTTATCCATAGCCCCATAGATTTCCTTCCTCAAAACCCATTCCTTAAATGGGAAAAACTTTGTTTTCCAGGCCGCCAAGTCGAAGTCGGGGAGGTTCTTTACGCAGGGCTCGTATTTCTTAATGAATTCTTCTCGGAAAGGCATGTAGACTTCTTTTAGATAGTCTGCTGTAGTTTTGTGGAGGAATGTTAGGAAGCTGCGTTTAGTTTCTGATATTTTTCCTATAATTATTGTTCTGCTGTCTAGATCCACTTGGCCGAGTGTGAGAGAGTATACTTCACTTGGCCTGAGACCTGTTTCAGCGAGCAGTATAAAGAATGCTCTAGCCCCCTCATGCTCTATTTCCAAAGCAACCTCAACTATATCGTCTAGTGTTAAAGCCCGGGCTACGAGCTTCTCAGGTGTCTTCGGTACTTTGAAGCTATTATAGAGAGTAGAATCTTTGAGCACGGTTTTAATGAAAAGCTTTAGTGTACAGGCAGTGTGTCTAGCTGCATGTGGCGACTCTTCGTATAATTCGAGAATATACTCTTCTAGCTTCTCAGGAGTAAGCTCCCAGTCTAAATCATCTAAAGCTTTTAAGAGGTACCTCAGTCTATCAACTCTAGTTTTCTTGGCCCTAGTCGCCAGTATTTTCTCGAATTTCTCGACATGCTCTTTCTTAACCGTGACCACGCGTGGGATCTGGTGGGCTACATTCTCATAGAACCACTTCGCAATAAGATTTAACAAATACTTGTCTTTGAGCGCATAGTTCAAAATCTCCAGTACTAAACTATAGTCTAGAACCCCGTTTTTGAGAATACCCAGGGCTTCCAGCTTTCTCTCAGAGCCCACGAGCCTCGTGAACTCTTCTTCGGAGAGGAAGTCGAGAAGCCTCTTCAGGAAGCTGTCTGACACTCTGAGCTTCCGTGTCTTCAGCCTGTAGATGTATGTCCGGTCGTAGCCCAGCTCCCTGTACGACCCTACTTTCGCTAAAACGTAGTCGAGTACCCGGTACCGCGTCTCGTCGTCTATTTTAGCCAAGTCTACTCTGTCTCTCCAAGAATCCTTCATCCAGGGATATTATCAGAGAGTCATATATAAGCCACGTTGCATGTAAGCGACATCACACATGCAACATCCGGGAACTCACATCGGAGAGAAATCTCTTTTCGGGAAATGGAGCCCCGGGCGGGATTTGAACCCGCGACCAACGGCTTACAAGGCCGCCGCTCTACCCGGCTGAGCTACCGGGGCGTGATTATTTTTCTCTCGTCTGGTATTAAAATCTTTCTTCATTGAACAGAATTAGGCGAGAAGAATTAGGAGCCCCGGCCGGGATTCGAACCCGGGACCTACGCCTCTTTGGGAGAGGCCTTACCAAGGCGCCGCTCTACCCGGCTGAGCTACCGGGGCGTGATTATTTTCGAAAGGTAAGCTTTTAAGTTTTTCGTGAAAAACATGATGTAGTGCCGGGAGAGAACCGTAAGAAATATTTTTTAGAATCAATTAGGGATTTCACAAATAGTTGTTTTGGGGAACGCAATGTCGGAGAGACCAGTACTAATCATCGGAAAGAAGGAACCTAAGCGATACGTGCTTGCCTGCCTTACTTTCTTCCATAATGGAGCGAAAGAAGTAGAAGTAAGAGCTAGAGGTAAAGCTATATCGAAGGCAGTAGATGTGGTCTTAACTGTAAGAAATGTCTTCATGCGTGACGTGATTATAAAAGATGTCTCGATAGGGAGTGAGTATTTAGCGACAAAAAATGGTTTGCGAGCAATAAGTAACATAAAGATAATATTAGCTAGAGGTGAGTTGTCTTGAAAATTCCTTTCTGTGTATTTTGTTTAAAAAGCGGTATTTTATGTAGCAGATGTCAAGAAAAAATAGATAGCGGAGAATATTCAGAGCTGGATATAACGGTATGCAAGAAGCTAATAGAGCTTGAGTCACGATTCCCTGAGTTAAAGGAAGTAGAGTTTGTAAAATCTCTTAGAGCTGGAGGGTTAACCATAATAGTCGTTAAAGCGCCCAGAGGATTCCCAAGGCGCATATGGTATGAAATTTCTAGACTCCTGCGCAGAGAGTTAGGTAACATTAGAATAATCGAAAAAGGGCCTGACATCAAAAGTATGGTTGAGCAGCTTCTTTCACCAGCTAAAGTAGTGAGTATAGCCACCGTCTGGTTCCCTGATGGTAGCTCAGAACTTGTAATAAAGGTAAGTAGACACGACAGCAGAAGACTGTTTGTAAGCAAGGAAGATTTAGAAAGAATAGTCTCGATTTTTGCTAAGATGAATACGCGAATCGAGTATATTTAGTAGACTATAAATAGGAGAATTTATCATGAATATTTTATTTTGAGAAGGCTTCTCTGCGGAATATACCAAAAAGTATATTTATGAACTAGTTGTCTAGGTCTAGTACTATGAGCGGAATCAAGGTACTGAATCTTCCAATATGTGCATCGTGTAAGAAACCAATACCGCCACATGAAAGGGGAACCCACTTTAAATGCCCCAACTGCGGAGAAGTAGAAATATGGCGTTGCTATAAATGCAGAAAAAACGCTGTACCTTATGTTTGTCCTAAATGTGGGTTTGAGGGACCATAGGCTGAGAAAATGGGAGGTAAGGTCTATCTAATAATAAAGGTATATCCCTCTGAAGTGGGCATTGACTTAAAAGAGTTATTAGAAGATATCAAGAAAGTTTTGCCCAAGGGAGTGAGTGTTATTAAAAGTGAGGAAGAGCCGGTAGCTTTCGGCCTGAAGTTACTCAAGGTGCACCTGGTAATGCCTGAAGAAACTGAAGGAGGTACTGCAGAGATAGAAAAAGCAATTAGTGGTCTAGATAAAGTGAGTCAAGTAGAAGTAGCGTGGCTTTCTAGAATGGTTTCATGAGATAAAAATATTTATAGCGCGTTTTTCTCTCAATATAAGGGTTCTAGTCTTCTGTTAGCTAAGGTGTAATAATGACGAATAATAGAGGGAAGAAGAATAAAGAAGAGGAAGTTGAAATACAGCTTAAAGTACTTGAGGCGAGGCAGCGGGACGCCGGTAGAGGTAAAGTTAGAATTGATAGTGAAGCTATGGCTAAATTGGGAATAGAGCCTGGCGATATCATAGAAATTATAGGCAAGAAACGGACTGCAGCAATAGCTTGGCCCAATTACAGCGAATCTCAGGGAAAATATATCATAAGAATGGATAGCCTAATTAGGCGCAACGCAGGAGTGAACATAGGGGATAAGGTCTTAGTGCGAAAAGCTAAGGTTAGACCTGCGTCCATTGTAAAAATTGCTCCTACTCAAGCTCCTCTTACCGTTGATAGTAATTTTGTTAATTTTATTAAAAAAAGACTAATGGACTATCCTTTATGCGAAGGAGATCTTGTACAAATACCGTTATTAGGCCAACCAATAATCTTTCGTGTAGTAACTGTCAAGCCTTCGGGTGTTGTTATAATTACTGAAGATACTCACCTAATAATACTCGAGAAACCTGTCGAAGCTGAAAGAATCCATAGAGTCTCATACGAAGATATCGGTGATTTAGAGGAGGCTAAGCAGAGAATTAGAGAGCTAGTTGAACTCCCATTAAAGCACCCTGAGCTATTCAGGCGGTTAGGTATTGAGCCGCCTAAGGGTATTTTGCTGTATGGTCCTCCTGGCTGTGGTAAAACACTGTTGGCTAAAGCAGTAGCAAATGAAACCGATGCCTATTTTATTGCTATTAATGGCCCCGAGATAATGAGCAAGTTCTACGGAGAGTCGGAACAAAGGCTCAGAGAAATCTTCGAGGAGGCTAAACAGCACGCTCCTGCTATCATATTTATTGACGAGATTGATGCTATTGCACCTAAGAGAGAAGAAGTAACAGGAGAAGTAGAGAAAAGAGTAGTAGCGCAACTATTGGCTCTAATGGATGGTCTTGAATCTAGAGGAAACGTAATAGTGATAGGTGCTACTAACAGACCTAATGCTCTTGACCCTGCCTTAAGAAGACCCGGAAGATTCGACAGAGAAATAGAGATAGGAGTTCCTGATAGAAGAGCTCGCTATGAGATACTTCTAGTACATACTCGTAACATGCCTCTGGCTGAAGACGTAGACTTACATAAATTAGCTGAAATAACTCATGGTTTTGTAGGAGCAGACTTAGCAGCTCTCTGCAGAGAAGCAGCAATGAAGGCTCTAAGAAGAATCCTTCCTAAAATAGACCTAGAACAAGAACAAATACCGGCTGAAGTCTTGGAAGAACTCAAAGTAACTATGAAAGATTTCCTTGATGCTTTCAAGGAAATTACGCCTACGGCTTTAAGAGAAATAGAGGTTGAAGTAGCTTCTGTTCGCTGGAGTGACATAGGAGGACTTAAAGAAGCGAAACAAGAACTTAGAGAAGCTGTAGAATGGCCTTTAAAATATCCTGATGCATTTAAGCGCCTAGGCATAAAGCCGCCTAAGGGTATTTTGCTGTATGGTCCTCCTGGCTGTGGTAAAACACTGTTGGCTAAAGCAGTAGCAACTGAAAGTGAAGCAAACTTCATATCAGTTAAAGGTCCCGAAATATACAGCAAATGGGTTGGTGAAAGCGAAAAAGCCATTAGAGAAGTATTCAGAAAGGCTCGGCAAGTAGCGCCATGTGTTATATTCTTGGACGAGATAGATGCATTAGCTCCAGTAAGAGGTGCAGGTATAGGTGACTCCATGGTAACTGAACGCGTAGTAAGCCAGCTCCTAACAGAGATGGACGGAATAGAGAAACTTGAAGGTGTTGTGGTGATAGGTGCTACTAACAGACCGGACATAGTAGATCCAGCCCTGTTAAGACCAGGCAGATTTGATAGATTTGTGTATGTTCCTCCGCCAGACTACGAGGCGCGGCTAGAAATACTTAAAATACACACTCGTAACATGCCTCTAGCTGAAGACGTAGACTTAGAGGACCTTGCGAGAAGAACAGAGGGATTTGCGGGGTCTGATTTAGAGGCATTGTGCAGAGAAGCTGGTATGATGGCTCTACGCGAAAATATAAACATAGATAAAGTTTACATGAGGCATTTCGACAAGGCCTTAGCAAGAATTAAGCCATCGATTACTTCTGAAATGATAAAGTACTATGAAAGCTGGCAAGAAAGAGCTAAAGCAATAAGAACTAGAAGAATTACTGCATTCTATGCATAAAAGTGGAGTGCATATGGTGAAGATAGTCCAGCTCTGCATGATCATAACTGAGCTCTTAGAAAAACGCCATGGAATAATGCGAGAAGAGGAAATTATTTCTTATCTAAAGAACATTTATGGCAACATATCTTTAAGTGAATTTAAAAGAGCGTTAATAACACTAGAACTAAGGGGAATAATTTACGTTGAGTGGTTTAAGAAAGGGTCTAAGATTATAAGGTTACGGAGAGCAAAATAATCGAAGAAAGCTAAAGCCATTGTCAATAGCAAATATAATATCTGGCCGAACAGTATTTACTCTTGAAAAATATGGGAGTAGGTGAATTAGGAGAGTTGATACCCAAGAAGACTATTTCTCTCGAAGATCTTTCAGGTAAAGTTATAGCAATAGATGCTTATAATGCACTATATCAGTTTCTAGCAATTATTAGGCAGCCAGATGGAACTCCCTTAAAAGACTCTAAAGGAAGAACAACTAGTCACCTTAGTGGATTACTTTACAGAACAATAAATTTACTTGAAATAGGAATCAAACCTGTGTATGTTTTTGATGGAAAACCACCAGAGTTTAAGAATATTGAAATTCTTAGAAGAAAAAAGATAAAAGAAGAAGCAGTTAAAAAATATGAAGAAGCTTTAGCTAAAGGAGATCTAGAGGCTGCGAAGAGATATGCTCAAATGACTTCGAGGCTTACTGACCAAATGGTAGCTGATGCAAAAATGCTTCTAGATTACATGGGAGTTCCTTGGATTCAAGCGCCTGCAGAAGGAGAAGCACAGGCCGCCCATGTAGTTAAAAGAGGAGATGCTTGGGCTGTAGGTAGTCAAGACTATGATTCTCTTCTCTTCGGGGCTCCGCGACTTGTTCGTAACATAACTATTTCTGGTAAAAGGAAACTTCCCAGAAAGAACGTATATGTTGAGGTAAAGCCTGAACTAGTAGAACTTAATGAAGTATTGAAGATTCTGAAGATAGATAGAAGACAGCTAATAGACATGGCGATTTTATTAGGTACTGACTATAACCCTGATGGTGTAAAAAGTATTGGCCCTAAAAGAGCTTACAGACTTATAAGAGAGTTTAAGTCACTTGAAAATCTAAAGCATATCTTGAGAGAAGCTTACTTCCCTGTTGATCCATTAACTATAAGGGAGTACTTCTTGAATCCGGAAGTGACAGATGAATACAAAATAGAATGGAAGGATCCAGATGAAAAAGCACTTATCGAATTTTTATGTGAAGAACACGACTTTTCAGAGACAAGGGTAAAAAATGCTATTGAAAGATTAAAGAAGGCTGTTAGAAATATTAAAACAAGGGTAAGTTTAGACATATGGTTTCAAACATGATAGATGATTTTAAAGTAAAAAGGGAGATTTTAGTTAAAAGATTAGTGGAGGAGGGGGTATTGAAATCAGAAAAAGTTATTAAAGCAATGCTTAAAGTCCCGAGAGAGGAATTTGTCCTGCCTTCATATAGGAGTCTAGCATATGTTGACACGCCGCTTCCTACAATGAAGGGACAGACTATTTCGGCTCCACATATGTGTGCAATAATGTGTGAAGCTCTTGATATAAACGAAGGAGACTATATTCTCGAAATAGGTACCGGTAGTGGATACCATGCAGCATTATGTGCAGAGATAGCATCACGTAAAGGCTTTGTAGTAACATTAGAGATTATCCCGGAATTAGCATTTTTTGCAAAAAATAATCTTAAGAGAGCAGGATATTATTCGAGAGTATCTGTAATAATATGTGATGGTAGTCAAGGACCTCCCTTTAGGGAGGGCATAAGATTTGACAAAATTTTAGTTACAGCAGCCGCGCCTCAAGTACCGAAACCTTTGTTAAATAGAATTAAAGTTGGAGGATGCATGGTAGTTCCTGTTGGCAGAGAATTTTATCAAGAGCTAGTTATTGTTAAAAGAGTAAGTGAGGAAAATTATGCGTATAGGAGTTTAGGTCCTTGTCTATTTGTTAAACTTAAAGGAAAATATGGTTTTGAAGAGGAGTAGCGGGCCCGGCGGGATTTGAACCCGCTTTGGGCTTCAGGGGTGACCCCCGGGTTAAAAGCCCGGTGCTCTACCAGGCTAAGCTACGGGCCCAAAACAATCCACCACAACTCTCATTTAAGGTTTTCTATTTTAGCGATTTAAATAAGATACATAGTTTTTCTGCATTGATTTAATAGAATGATATCGAAGTAAAATGGGTAGTAGCAATCGAAATACCTGTCCAATTAGAAAGGATAGCTTAAAATAATCGAGAAGCGACATAAATTTTATAAGGGAAAAGTTTATAGCATAGTGCTGGGATTCCTCACGCTAATGCGTTCTGGAGGGGATATTACCTATGGTTAAGAAAATTAATATATTTAAACATGAATATGTGCCAAAACATATATTGTTAAGTAAGGAGGAAGCTAAAATACTCTTAAAGCGTATGGGTTTAAAAAGATATGATTTGCCTTGGATCAGAGCTTCTGATCCTGCTGCGAGAGCTCTTGGAGCGAAGCCTGGAGACGTTATAGCTATTATTAGAAAAAGTCCTACTGCTGGTGAGGCTATAGCTTTAAGGCTTGTTGTACCTGGGTGAAAATTATGAAATCTAATAATAATTTTATAACTCCTGAAGATAGATGGGTTCTGGTTAGAGCATTCATCAAGGAATATGGACTAGTTAGACAGCACTTAGATTCATATAATAATTTTATTGAACACAAATTGCAGCAAATAGTGGACGAGCAGGGAATAGTTGAAACAGCTGATGGAACAGTATTTGTTAAATTAGGTAAGATAGAAGTAGGCGAGCCTCGAGTAAGAGAAGCTGATGGTACAGAAACTGCGATCACGCCTATGGAAGCTAGGTTAAGGAATCTTACTTATTCTGCGCCAATGTATCTCGAAATGGCTCTCTACGTCAACAATGAGCGAAGAGATAGTGATAAAGTGTACATAGGAGAAATGCCTATTATGGTAAAGTCAATTAAATGTCCTCTTTCTAGAATGTCTGAAGAAGAGATAATAATTATTAAAGAGGATCCAAAAGACCCAGGTGGATACTTTATAATAAACGGGTCCGAAAGAGTACTTGTAATCCAAGAAGATCTTGCAGTAAATAAAGTACTTGTAGATGTTGGCGGAATAAGTTCCTCAGTCACACATACAGCTAAAGTATTTTCAGCTACAGCCGCCTACCGAATACCAGTAGTTCTTGAAAGACTGAAAGACGGAGGGCTTTACTTAACTATTCCGGCAGTACCTTCTAGATTGCCTATAGTAGTTGTAATGAGGGCACTAGGCCTTGAGACAGACCGTGAAATAGTACTAGCGGTGTCCGATGATCCTGATATTCAGAATGAGTTCAGAATATCTCTAGAGATAGCTAGTGGAATAGACACTGTTGAAGACGCCTTAGACTATATTGGTAGCAGAGCCGCTATAGGACAGACAAGAGACGTGAGAATAGAAAAAGCATGTCAGATAATAGACAAGTATTTGCTTCCGCACTTAGGTACAGACTCTTCTCCTGAAACAAGAAGAAAGAAAGCTTATTTCTTAGGACAAATGGCTGAGAAGCTACTTGAGGTAGTCTTAGGCAGAAGACCTCCGGATGATAAAGATCATTATGCTAATAAGAGATTAAAGCTTGCAGGAGATCTGCTCGCACAGCTATTTAGAGTAGCTTTTAAGCAGTTCTGTAATGATCTTAAATATCAGCTAGAAAAAATGCGTACAAGAAGCAGAGAAATAAGCTTAGTTACACTAGTAAGAGCAGACTTAGTCACAGAAAGACTAAGACACGCTATGGCTACAGGAAACTGGGTTGGAAACCGTACCGGAGTAAGCCAGCTTCTCGACAGAACAAATTATCTATCGACACTAAGTCACTTAAGAAGAGTAGTATCGCCTCTCAGCAGATCTCAGCCACACTTCGAGGCCAGAGAGCTTCACCCTACGCAGTGGGGAAGACTCTGTCCTAATGAGAGTCCCGAAGGCCAGAATTGTGGGCTAGTCAAAAACCTAGCTCTACTAGCTAGCATATCCATTGGAATAGATGAAAAAGAAATAGAAACACTACTCTACGAATTGGGTGTAATACCGATAGAGGATGCGAGAAACGAAGACATTAAAGGCTCGAAAGTATATCTTAATGGAAGGCTCATTGGTGTGCACACTAATCCAGAAGAACTTGTAACTAAAATTAGAAGTCTTAGAAGACAAGGCAAAATATCTCATGAGGTTAACGTTGCACGATACTTAATAAAGCCTGAAAAACCTGAAGAGAAATGGATCATAGACGAAGTATATGTCAACTGTGATGGAGGTAGACTAAGAAGACCATTACTTGTAGTGGAAAACGGAGAGCTTAAATTAAAGCCATCGCATATTCAAGCCTTAAAGGAAGGAAAACTCACTTGGACAGACTTACTGAAAATGGGTGTAATTGAATTCTTAGATGCCGATGAGGAAGAAAATGCTTTAATAGCGATAAATCCCGAAGAAATAACCCCAGAGCATACACACATGGAGATAGTGCCTTCTGCCATACTAGGTGCAATAGCCTCAATAATACCTTATGCTGAACACAACCAGTCTCCTAGAAACTCCTACGAGGCAGCCATGGCTAAGCAAGCTTTAGGAATATCTTTTACAAACTACCGCTATAGAGTAGACTCAAGAATGCACTTACTACATTATCCGCAAAAACCTCTCGTAACTACTAAGGGAATAGAGCTCATAGGATATGATGAGCGTCCAGCAGGCCAGAATCTCGTAGTAGCAGTTATTACTTATGGCGGCTATAATATGGAAGACGCGCTGATATTCAATAAAGCCTCAATAGAGAGGGGAGTTGGTTGGTCTACATTCTTTAGACTTTATGAAGCTGAAGAAAGAAAGTACCCCGGAGGACAAGTAGATACTATTGAGATACCGCAACCTGATGTAAGAGGATACAGGTCGTCAGAAAGTTATCGTCACTTAAGTGAGGACGGAATAGTTGAGCCTGAAACATTCGTTAGAGGAGGAGAAGTTCTAATAGGTAGAACAAGTCCTCCAAGGTTCTACGAGGAAGCATTTACAAGAGCTATAGGTATGGTGAGAAGAGATACTTCAGTAAGCCTAAGACATGAAGAGAAAGGAATAGTAGATGCTGTTATAACAACTGAAACTTCGGAAGGAAATAGATTGATAAAAGTCCGTGTAAGAGATCTGCGAATACCTGAACTTGGAGATAAGTTCGCTTCAAGACATGGACAGAAAGGAGTAATTGGCATGATAGTGCCTCAGGAAGATATGCCATTTACAGAAGACGGAATAGTTCCCGACATAATAATTAATCCACACGCTTTCCCGTCAAGAATGACTATAGGTCAGCTAATAGAGTCCCTAGCAGGAAAAGTAGCTGCCCTTGAAGGAAGATTTGTTGATGGAACACCTTTTGAAGGAGAACCTGAAGAGGTGCTGCGGAAAGCACTACTAAAATTAGGTTTCAGAAGCGATGGTAAGGAAGTTATGTATAATGGAATAACAGGAGAAATTATGGAGGCCGAAATATTCATAGGAGTAGTATACTACCAGAAGCTACACCACATGGTAGCCGATAAAATGCATGCGAGAGCAAGAGGTCCTGTACAGATACTTACTCGCCAGCCAACAGAAGGTAGAGCTAGAGAAGGAGGCTTAAGGTTCGGTGAAATGGAGCGTGACTGTTTAGTAGCTCATGGAGCATCAATACTTCTAAAGGACAGGCTTCTAGAAGAATCTGACAAATATGTAGCTTACGTATGTGAAAAATGTGGCTTCATAGGATATTTCGACGTAAAGAGAGGCAGACCTGTATGTCCGCTATGTAAAGATAAGGGGTCACTACATCCTGTAGTAATGTCTTATGCATTTAAGCTATTACTTCAGGAATTAATGAGTATGTGTATTGCCCCTAGGTTGAAGCTTGTTGATAGGGTGGAGTAAAATGAGCGTATTAAAACTTGAGTCGAATAAAGTAATAAAAGAAATAAAATTCGGGATTCTTTCTCCAGAAGAAATCAGAAAAATGTCTGTGACTACAATAGTCACCTCGGACACCTATGATGAAGACGGAATGCCTGTAAGAGCAGGACTCATGGATCGTCGTTTAGGAACAATCGAGCCTGGTGTAAGATGTGAGACATGTGGAAATTTTGTTGGTCAGTGTCCAGGTCATTTTGGTCACATAGAATTAGCTAGACCTGTAATTCACGTAGGCTTTGTTAAGATAATTCACTCTCTTCTCAAAGCTACTTGTAGAAACTGTGGAAGGCTTCTTCTACCTCAAGAAGATATAAATAAATATAAACAGAGAATTTTAAAGTACCGCGAGCGATGGCCACTTAGGGCGTTAAAGCTTTCAGAAGCTGTAATAAAAAAGGCGTCTAAAGTAACTGAATGTCCTCACTGTAAGGCAAAACAATATAAAATAATTTTAGAAAAACCGCTCACGTTCTATGAGCAACGTGAAGACGGAAGCGTAGTAAAACTTACTCCAAGTGATATTCGTGCACGACTCGAAAGAATATCAGATGACGACTTATTAGCCATGGGCTTTGACCCCCAAGTAGCTAGACCTGAATGGATGGTACTAACTGTTCTACCAGTACCGCCTATTTGTGTAAGACCATCTATCACTTTAGAGTCAGGTATCCGTTCGGAAGACGATTTAACGCATAAATTAGTAGATATAATCAGAATAAATGAACGGCTGCGCGAAAGTATAGAGGCGGGAGCACCTCAAATAATAATTGACGACTTATGGGAACTTCTTCAGTATCACGTTGCAACATACTTTGACAATGAGTTGCCTAATGTTCCACCAGCTAAACACAGATCGGGCAGACCCCTAAGAACGCTTGCACAAAGACTTAAAGGAAAAGAAGGACGATTTAGAGGAACTCTTTCTGGAAAAAGAGTAGACTTTTCTGCAAGAACTGTAATTTCTCCAGACCCGAATTTAAGTATAAATGAAGTCGGTGTTCCAGTAGATATTGCTAAAATATTAATAGTTCCTGAAAGAGTCACTGAATTCAACTTAGAGGAAATGAGAGAACTTGTCATAAGAGGACCATATGAACATCCCGGAGCAAATTATGTTGTAAAGCCCGATGGAAGTAGAATAGACTTAAGATTCGTTAAGGATAGAAAAGCCTTAGCCGAGACACTTGCACCAGGATATATTGTTGAGAGACATTTACGAGACGGAGATGTAGTGCTTTTCAATAGACAACCTTCTCTTCACAGAATGTCTATAATGGCACATATAGTTAAAGTGCTTCCATATAAGACATTTAGACTTAACCTCTGTGTATGCCCACCATACAACGCTGACTTCGATGGAGATGAAATGAACCTTCATGTACCGCAAAGTGAGGAAGCTAGAGCAGAAGCAAAAGTTCTTCTACTAGTACAAGAGCAGATACTTTCCCCGAGATATGGAGGACCTATTATAGGAGGAATACAAGATTACATTCTTTCAGCATTCCTGCTTACTAGAAAGACTACACTATTAGATAAAAAGAGAGTATGTCAACTTCTAATGACTGGTAATGTAAAAGAACTACCTAAGCCAGTATTTAGGAAGCCTAAAGAGTACTGGACAGGAAAACAAATATTCAGTGTATTCTTGCCAAAAGGACTATACATCTCACTTAAAGCATCTGTTTGCGCGAAATGCAGAAAGTGTATAAAAGAGGACTGTCCATACGACGCATACGTTATTATAAAAGATGGTATTCTGCTAGCTGGAGTAATTGACAAGAACTCTATAGGTGCTCAGAAGCCAGAAAACGTTCTCCATCGAATAGTCAAGGACTTCGGTACAAGTGCGTGTAGAGAGTTCATAGATAATGCATTCAAAATGCTTTTAGTGTTCTTGGACTTGAGAGGATTTACTATGGGTCTTGACTGCCTAGACTTACCTGATGAGGCTTGGAGCAGAATAAATGAAGTATTTAAAGAAACTGAAGAAAAAGTTAGGAAAACAATAGAGTCTGCAATAAGAGGTGAAATAGAGCTATTGCCAGGAAAAACTCTGAAAGAAACTCTTGAGGCGAAAATCATGGAAATACTTAGTGAGGCCAGAGATAAGGCAGGTGAAATAGCGTCAGAATACTTAGGATTCAGTAGCGAAGCCTATGTTATGGCTAAAACGGGAGCGAGGGCTAACATTATTAACATTACGCAAATGTCGGCATGTCTAGGACAACAATCAATTAGAGGAGAAAGGCCGAAGAGAGGCTATATGAATAGGCTGCTCCCTCACTTCAAGCCAGGAGATATTTCACCTAAACCTAAAGGTTTCGTATATAGTAATTTCAAGAAAGGGCTATCGCCTATAGAATTCTTCTTCCACGCAATGAGCGGTAGAGAAGGACTAGTAGACACAGCTGTAAGAACAGCACAAAGTGGATACATGCAAAGAAGGCTTGTAAATGCTCTGCAAGACGTGCATGTAGAATATGATGGAACTGTACGAACAGCAGAAGGTACAGTTCTTCAAATAAAGTACGGTGAAGACGGTATAGACCCCGCTAAAAGCGACCATGGGGCACCTGTTAATATAAATCAAATAATTAATCAAGTTCTAGGTGAGTAGTATGGGTGAAGAAAGATATCTTAAAGAAGAGGAAATGAAGGCTATAATACTTAGACACGGAGATAGACTTCCTCCATCAATAATAGAGCAGCTCATAAATAAATTAAAGGGTAGAAAAGTGACAAAAGAACAGCTACTTACAATAATTAATAAAGTTATTGAAGAATATAGAAAAGCTTTAGTTGAGCCAGGCGAAGCTGTAGGTGTTGTTGCCGCTCAATCCATTGGCGAACCAAGTACACAAATGACTCTAAGAACATTCCACCTAGCTGGAGTAAGAGAATTCAACGTAACTCTAGGTCTGCCAAGGCTCATAGAAATAGTTGACGCCAGAAGATCTCCCTCAACTCCTCTTATGACTATTTATCTCGACGAAATGCACAGAAAAAGTAGAGAAAAAGCCCTAGAAGTTGCCAGGAAAATTCAGTTGACAACAATAGAAAATGTTGCTAAAAACATAGCCATAGATTACTTAGAATTCGCTATTATTATAGATCTTGATGAGGAAATGATGGCCGATAGAGACGTAGATATCAAGACTGTAGCTAAAGCTTTAGAAAAAATCAAAGGAAAAGGTGGAGAAGTAGAAGTAGATGAAATAAACAAAAGGATAATTTTCCGGCCACCCGTAACAGATTATGTTAAGCTGAGAAAAATGTTTGAAAGAGTCAGAGGTCTGAGGCTCAAGGGAGTTAAAGGAATTAAGCGAGTTATTGTTCGAAAAGAAAAAGACGAGTATGTTTTAATAGCAGAAGGTTCTAACTTAGCTGCAGTCTTAGCTATTGATGGAGTAGACTATACAAGAACTGTTACAAATAATATTCATGAAATAGCCGAAGTACTTGGAATAGAGGCAGCTAGGCAAGCTATAATAAGGGAAATGATGGATGTTCTCGAAGAACAAGGACTTGAAGTAGATATTAGACACATAATGCTTGTCGCCGATATTATGACCTCTACAGGAAGAGTTAGACAGATAGGAAGACATGGAGCTTCTGGAGAGAAAGCTAGTGTTCTAGCTAGGGCTGCCTTCGAGGTAACAGTAAAACATTTATTAGAGGCTGCGGCAAGGGGTGAGGTAGACAAATTAAGAGGAGTAGCTGAAAACGTAATAGTTGGGTCTGACTTAATCCCTGTCGGTAGCGGTATGGTAGAACTGTATATGAGGTGGAGGGGAGGAGAACGTGATAAATCTAGAACGTGAAATAAGAACAGCCATGAGAACTGGAAAAATAGTCATAGGCTCCAAGCAAACACTTAAGCTAGTAAGATTTGGCAAAGCTAAGTTAGTGATAATAGCTAGCAATGCGCCTGAGGAGTACAGAGACGATATCTTACGCTATGCGAAGTTGTCAAATATACCTGTATATGTATTTCCAGGAAATAGCTGGGAGCTTGGAGCAATATGCGGAAAACCATTTATGGTAGCAGCATTGAGTGTTGTTGACCCTGGAGAGAGTAACATCATGGCTCTTGTTGAAAAACCTGAAGAAGAGTGAGAATATGAATAAAGTAATTAAGCTAACTGAAGAAGAAATGAAATATATAGCATTTTTCGAAACGCTGACTAGAGTAGTAGTTAAGGATTGTGTAATAGATCACGAGCGAAACAGAATAATTTTTGTTGTTGAAAAAGGACAAGTAGGTGCAGCAGTAGGAAAGGAAGGTCGAAATGTAAAACTACTACAGCAGCTTACAGGCAAAAATATCGAAGTAATTGAGTACGCGGACACCCCTAAAGAGCTTATCAAAAATTGCTTATATCCTGCTAAAGTAACAAACGTCGAGCTAACAAGATACCGTGACGGAAGAATAGTTGCGAGGGTTACTGTTCCTCCGCAGGAGAAGGGTCTAGCAATAGGCAAGCATGCCCGAAATATAAGTAGGGCAAGTATTCTTGCAAAAAGATACTTTGGAATAGATAAAGTAATCATAGAGTGATCAATAAGACGATAGAAAAAAATTTAAACCAAACGAAAATAAGGTGACTGATATGCCCGGCTCAAAATCTCCTAAAGGATTATTTGCGGCAAGAAAGCTCAGACTAAAAAGGAAGAAGTTTAGGTGGAGTGACATATACTACAAGAGAAAAATGCTAGGCATAGCTAAGAAAGCAGACCCCCTCGAAGGAGCTCCAATGGCTAGAGGAATAGTTATAGAAAAAGTAGGTATAGAAAGCCGCCAGCCTAATAGCGCAGTAAGAAAATGTGTACGTGTTCAATTAATCAAAAACGGTAGACAAGTAACAGCATTTCTCCCCGGTGACGGTGCGCTAAACTTCGTTGATGAGCACGACGAAGTAATAATTGAGAGAATAGGTGGACCCGAAGGTAGAGCATACGGCGATCTCCCTGGAGTGCGATTTAGAGTAATTAAAGTCAATGGTGTTTCACTAAAAGAACTGCTTAGGGGACGAAAACAAAAGCCAATAAGATAAGTGAATAACATGGACTACAGCGAAATAAGTATAGAGATATTAAAATTTAATGAGGAAGTAAAATTCATAATCAGAGGAATAAGTCCAACTATTGCTAATACTATAAGGAGAGCTATATTAACAGAAGTGCCAATACTGGCGGTCGACTATGCAGTGATTATAGAAAATACCTCAGTACTCTATGACGAAATTTTAGTCCACAGATTATCACTAATACCGCTGAAAACAGACCTAGAAGATTATGTACTTCCAGAGAAGTGCGAGTGCGGAGGAGTTGGCTGTAATCGCTGTCAAGTAAGATTATACCTTGAAGTAGAAGCTAAAGATGGACCTGTACTAGTTCAGTCATCTCATCTTATACCTGAAGACGGCAAAAGTTTTCCTGTAAAAGATAACATTCCTATAGTTAAGCTAGAAAAGGGACAGAAGATAGTCTTGGAAGCTTATGCGAGATTAGGGCTTGGAAAGGAAAAAGTTAAGTGGCAGCCTGTAGCTGCCTGTGCTTACAAATATTTTCCATTAGTTAAGGTTGATGAAGCAAAATGTTCTCTCTGCGGAGAATGTGTAGAAAACTGTCCTAAGAAAGTTTTAGAAATTAAAGACAATAAAGTAATCATTAAAAATTCTATAGAATGTTCTTTATGTCGAGAGTGCGAAAAAGTGTGTCCAGAAAATGCTATCAGAGTAGAATACGACGATACAACTTTCATATTCAGGTTCGATAATTTAGGAGCCCTGCCGTCGGATGTAATAGTTTTAAAAGCATTAGAAGCTATAGAAAACAAAGCTGCAGAGTTAAAATCGTTACTGAGTAAGAGTTGAAACTATTGTCCTATAGAAGTGGTTTAAAATAGAGTTCTCCTTACGTTTTGTATTCTAGGTAAATAATAGTCTTAGCTCGATCAAAACAGTATATTGTATAAACTTGATTTTTCGTTTATATTAGCTGTCTAGTTCTCAAAAGGCTATTAAGCTCATTTACGGTAAAATTTTTAAAAGAGCGGTATTGAAATACGTGGTTAAAATGAAGCGAACAGGGCCTACTAACATATATTTACGATTGTTAGTGTCTGATCTAAAGAAAGCGTATAGGCAATACGGCGCATCTATATGGCGTACAGTAGCTGAGTTGCTTTACAAGCCGCGAAGAAAACGAATCGTAGTTAACTTAGATAGAATTTCTCGAGTTACAAACAAAGGTGATGTAGTGGTGGTTCCTGGTAAAGTACTTGGCGGGGGAAATCTCGAACATCCAGTGACAGTAGCAGCATGGCGTTTTTCTGCAGTAGCCAGAAAGAAGATAATTAAAGCAGGAGGTGAATGTATTTCTATAAGGGAACTTATTAGAAGAAATCCTCGAGGAACAAATGTTAAGATTATAGGGTGATGTAGATGAGCAAAGAAAGCTCTGAGTATACAATAATTGATGCAAAAAATCATGTAGCTGGTAGACTCGCCAGTGTAGTAGCTAAGAGACTTTTGAAAGGAGAAAGAATAGTGATAGTTAACGCTGAAAAAGCAGTCATTATAGGCGATAGGTTAAGAGTAATTAACAAATTTAAGAAGAGGCTTACTTGGAGAACATACTACAATCCGGAGAAAGTAGGTCCTAAGCTTCCAGTAAGACCTGATAGAATACTTAAAAGAATGATACGAGGAATGTTGCCTAGAAAACAGTACAAAGGTAGAATAGCTCTAAAAAGGCTTCGGGTATATATCAGTGTTCCAGATGAATTTAAAGATAAACCAAAAGAAGTAGTTCAGGAAGCCATTAAACCTCTCGACAAATATAAATATATATACTTAGAAGAAGTTGCTAAGAGCATCGGGTGGAATCCATGAAAGTACTTGTTGTCTCTGCTAGAAGAAAAACTGCTAGAGCGAGAGTAGCTATAAGACCTGGTATTGGCAGAGTGAGAATAAATGGAGTTCCTCTAGAGATATACGAGCCGGAGCTTGTAAGATGGAAAATAATGGAGCCGTTACTTTTAGCCGGAGAAAAGTACGTTAATCAAGTAGATATAGAAGTATCTACATGTGGTGGCGGTATAATGGGTCAAGCGTCTGCAGCAAGAACTGCTATTGCTAGAGCACTAGTAATGTGGTTTGAATCAGACGAGCTTAAACAAATTTTTGAAGAATATGACAGACATCTGCTCGTAGAAGATCCAAGACAAGCAGAACCAAAGAAACCTAGAGGAAGATCTGCTAGAGCTAAAAGACAGAAAAGCTACAGATAGTATTCCTTGTCTTCTTCGGCAGGCTTTTCGTATTTAAGTACATCATCTATGTAGACTACAGCGGAAATAAACATTCTTCTGCAACAATATCTCTTTATTCCTAAATCATCTAGTACTTTTCCTGGATCTTCGCCTTCTTTTACTCTTTTTATATACTCTTCCCATTTGTCTGCTATTAGAGCTCCGCATGTAAAACATCTAACAGGAAACATACATTTCTACCAAACTGGGCGGTAGTATATATAGTTTCCTTAAGTAATGGCTTTAGTGAAAACCGTAAAAATTATATAAAGCGACTAAGGTAGGAAACTGGCTTATGTATAGCACATACATATTAGATGCCGTAGCACGAAAAATATTCAATTCGAGGGGTAGTGAAACTGTAGAAGTCGAAATAATAACGGAAAATGGATTTGGTAAAGCAGCTGTACCAGCAGGTGCTAGTACTGGAAAAAATGAAGTAGCAGTTTTCCCCCAAGGAGGCATAGACGAGGCTATTAAAGCATTTTATGATAAAATAGTGCCAGAAATAGTAGGTCTAGACGCTACTGCGCAAAGAGAAATAGACAGCAAGCTCCGAGAAATAGATGGTACAGAGCGACTAGAGAAGTTGGGAGGAGCTATTGTATTAGCGACGTCTCTCGCCACCGCTAAAGCTGCTGCATCTTCTCTTGCACTAGAGCTCTTCGAATATCTAGGAGGAAGCATGGCTTGCGAACTTCCCTATCCTCTTGGAAATGTTCTGGGAGGAGGAAAGCACTCAAAAGGAGTAGCGCAAGATATTCAAGAAATACTTGTTCTGCCTGTAGGAGCAACAAATATCTTCGATGCAATTAAAGCCAATGTAACGGTCCATAAGTACTTGCCAAAATACATTAAAAAAGTTGACCCAAACTTTGCTGGAGGGAAAAACGACGAAGGAGCTTGGACCGCAAATCTCTCTAATGAAGATGCTTTGAAAATTGTTGCTAAAGTTTGCGAAGAAGTAGAAAAAGAGACAGGAATTGAAGTTAGAGTAGGAGTAGATATTGCAGCATCATCGCTCTGGAATGAGAGCAAAGGAAAATACGTTTATACAAGAGAGGGGGTGGAGAGAACTCCCGAAGAGCAATATGAATATATCTCAAGATTGATCGATGAATATAATCTGATTTACGTTGAAGATCCATTTCATGAGGAAGACTTCGAAAATTTTGCTAAATTAACTAAGGAATTTAGAGGAAAAACTATGATAGTAGGCGATGATTTATTCACAACCAATGTAAAACGGTTATCGGGAGGCATTGAAGTGGGAGCTGCTAATGCAATTATTATTAAGCCAAATCAAATAGGAACTCTCACAGATACTTACGAAGCTATAGAACTTGCTAAACGGAATGACTACATTCCTGTAATGAGTCATCGTTCTGGCGAAACAGAAGATACGACTATAGCTCATTTGGCCGTTGCTTTCAGATGTCCTATAATTAAAACAGGTACTGTTAACGGAGAGAGAATAGCTAAGTTAAACGAATTAATAAGAATAAGCGAATATATTGGGGAAAGTGCTCGTATGGCTGAAATCAGAATTAGGTGAGAGCAATGCCGGGTATAGGTGGAGAAGCAGATAAAAAAGAAGAAGAACTACTTGTCCCACGAGAGGTTTATCTAACAGCAGGCGTTAGAGTAGGCACTCATATTAAAACTAAGTACATGAAAAAATTTATTTATTCAATAAGACCTGACGGTCTAGCACTCTTAGATATAACAAAAATCGACAAAAGAATAAGGCTTGCAGCTAGAATGATTGCTAACTATGAACCACATAAAGTAGTCGTTGTATCGGCAAGACAGTATGGCCAGAAGCCTGTTGAGAAGTTCTGTACATACACTGGCTGCAAACCTATTGTTGGAAGGTTCATACCTGGTACGCTCACTAACCCAAGTCTACCCAATTTTATTGAGGCTGATTTACTAGTCATAACAGATCCAAGGGCCGACTCTCAAGCTCTCAGCGAAGCTGCACAAGAAGGAATACCTGTAATAGCTCTCTGTGACACAGACAGCAATTGTTCGTTTGTAGAACTTATAATTCCGACAAACAATAAAGGACGTAAAGCGCTTGCATTAATTTATTGGCTACTAACAGTTCAGGTTCTTCGTGAACGTGGAGAACTCCCGCCTAGTGCAACGTTAGCAGAGACGCCTGAAGACTTCGAAGCTAAAGTCCCAACAGTACAGGAATAATTTTTAACAAGTACGTGTAAAAGTATTTTGTGAGAAACGTTAGATCACCTGCTGTAGCTGGATATTTCTATGAAAGTGATCCTTCAGGGCTCAGAAAGCAAATTGAAGAGTGTTTTCTCCATAAAATAGGAGTTGGAAAAATACCTCCAAGACCTCAAAGAAGAGCTGAAACTACACTACTTTTGGTAAGTCCTCATGCAGGATACATGTACTCAGGACCTGTAGCTAGCTATGGGTACTATAGATTTGCTGAAATTGGAACAGTTGATACAGTGATCATAATTGGACCGAATCATCATGGTGTAGGTTCAGCTTTAGCGGTATCGAATGAAGATGCTTGGAGAACACCATTAGGTGAAGTAGAGCTCGATAAAGACGCTATTAAAGAACTAGTGGCTTCAGCAAGCCTATTAGAAGTCGATAATTTAGCACATATGTATGAGCACTCAATAGAAGTTCAGATACCTTTCCTCCAGTACATATACCCTGAAGGTAGTTTCAAGATAATACCTATAGCTATGAGATTTCAAGCACCTGAAGCAGCAGAAGACATAGCAAATGCTATAAAAGCCATTATTAAAAAATACAGAGATAAGGTCTTTGCTGTAATAGCGAGTAGTGACTTTTCGCACTATGAGCCTTATGAAAAGGCTCTTGTAAAAGATATGAAAGCAATAAATTTGATTAAAGAGCTTAAAATAAACGACTTTTACAACTATGTTATAGAAAATGATGTGAGTATATGCGGAGTAGGGCCTATAATGACAGTAATGATTTTGGCTGAAGGTCTTAAAAAACACAATATAAGACTTTTAAAGTACGCGACTTCAGGTGATGTTACTGGAGATAAAAGCGCAGTAGTAGGATACGCAAGTATAATTTTTGAGTAAAGTATTTAGACTCTTCTTCCTCTTCTTCCGCCAGGTTTTCTTATACTATCTGTTGGAGTTGGTGTTATGTCCTCTATTCTATCTACAAGTAGACCTGCGCGTACTAATGCTCGAATCGCTGGACCTGCTCCGGGGCCAGGAGTTTTTGATCCATATCCACCGGGGGCTCTGACCTTTACGTGGACGCCTACTATACCTTTAGCTAAGGCTTCTTGAGCAGCTCTCATGGCAGCTTGCATTGCTGCCCAGGGGCTTGGTTTGTCTCTATCAGCTCTAGCTACCATTCCTCCACTAGCCCGTGCAATAGTTTCAGCGCCTGTTAAGTCGGTGATGATGATAATTGTATTATTAAAGCTTGCGTATATATGTGCAATACCCCATTTCTCCTTTTTGACTCTTTCAATTAAGCCTTCTCCGCTCATGCCGCCTCACCTTTAGCTTCTTCTAACATTTTTCTAAAGGGAGAATTAGGATGAAGGTCTACTAAGTTTTCTTCTTCAATGGAAACAAGATGACCTGGACTTCTAACTCTTCTATCGCCTATCACAATATGACCGTGTACTATTAATTGCCTTGCCTGGTATATTGTTTTTGCCAAACCTTTATTGTAGACTATGGTTTGAAGCCTTCTAT
This sequence comes from uncultured Thermoprotei archaeon, assembly GCA_965367815.1. Lineage (GTDB taxonomy): Archaea > Thermoproteota > Thermoprotei > Thermofilales > B15-G2 > B15-G2. Next base: position 81,002 of record CBDUKN010000008.1, on the reverse strand, counting down.
CGAGAATATTTTCGACAGTTAAATTAAGTACATCATCTAGTGTTGCTTCTGGAGATGGGAGAAGGCCCATTTTGTACAGTCTATTTATGAGTTCTTTTTCACGAACTTTTCTTTCTTCCTCTGGAAGAGCTAAGAGACGTCTAGCATTTGCTCTAATCTTTCTGAGGATAGTCTTTGCTATCCAGAGTTCTCTCTTATTTCGTAAGCCATATTTTCCTACGAGCTCGAGTTCCTGCATTAAAATATCTTTTCTCCAAGGGTGAAACGGACCTTCCCACTTTTTCTTAGGTCTTTTAGGGTCTCCCATATATATCCCCCTTACTTCTTACGTCTTTTAACTCCAACAGTAATTCCGGTTCTACCAGTAGTTCTAGTGCATTGTCCTCTGACTTTGAGTCCAAGAGCGTGTCTAATACCTCTCCAGCATTTAATTTTCTTTAAGAACTCTATATCTCCTTTTACAGCGATGATAAGATCTGAACCCACTAAGTGCCTGTCTTCTCCAGTGAAGAGATCTCTTGGTCTATTGACGAACCACCTTGGGGGATTTATTTTAGTTAAGTCTCTAACTAGTTCGTCTATCTTTTTAATCTGTTCAGCTGAAAGAGTGCCTAGCTTAGTATAAGGTGATAAGCCCAGATATCTGCATATAGCCATCGCTGTGTTTACGCCTATACCTTTTATTTTTGCAAGTGCATAAGGAAGGTTTTGGTCTCCTGGAAGATCTTTATCCGCGATTCTTACTATATACTTAAATTCCTGGCTCATATTCCTTCACTTCAGATAGTCTATTATTATCTCTCATTTTCCTTGCATTACAGTTTATAAGTTTTACTCAAAATAAGACGGATTTTGCGCCGGGGGTGGGATTTGAACCCACGCGGCCCATAGGGCCATCGGCTTTCTCTACGCGAGGTCTCAAGGCCGACGCCTTAGACCACTCGGCCACCCCGGCGTCTTTATTCTTTTTATTGCGAAATATATTTCTTACTCTTTGCTACTTACTATTTGCTAGATTTAGATTTCCACATGGGAGGATATGTGCCAGGTTTCATAACTACGCATGTAGGTTTAACAGCTATTCCTCTCCTCGAGCTAGCCATTTCTTCGCTTCTCATCAAAGCTTTTCCTATAGCCACTAATTCTCCTTTCTGAGTAAATATTGCTACCAGTGTTCCTACCTTAATGCCTGTTTCTACACGTAGTATTCCGGGCACAGCTAATTGAGCTCCATGACAAATGGCATCCACTGCACTATCTCTAATCACTATATGGGGTAAATGCTCAACAGCTTTTTCAACGGGTAAAATTACTTCCTTAAGAAGTCTTGAGTCCCCAGATTCTTTCCACTCATCGTAGGCGTCCTTTACATCGTGTAGTGTAGCGAGGTTTTCTTCTTCAGAAAAGGGACCTGCACGTATTCGTCTGAGTTCCTGCATATGTGCTCCGCATCCAAGTACAACACCTATATCGTGAACTAGTTTGCGTATGTATGTTCCTGCTTCACAGCTTATTTTCATAAGGACATAGGGCATTTTTATTTCCAATATTTCTATTAAGTAGACTCTACGCACTCTAATTACTCTTTTAACAGCAGACCGGAGAGGAGGACGTTGATAAATAGGTCCTATAAACTCGCTTACTACATTTTTTAGATCTTCTTCACTCACCTCTCCATGAAGTTTCATTACGCACACATACTCTTTGGGTGCTTTCATAACAGCTGCTAAAACTCTAGTAGCTCTGTTTAATGCTACAGGAAGGACACCTGAGACTTTAGGGTATCCCCGCCCCCTAAAGGGGCTCTAGGGTTCCAGCATGACCAGCTTTAGGAACATTGAGTATCTTCTTTACCCATGCAGTTACCTCGTGGCTTGATGGACCTCTAGGTTTATCTAAGTTAATAACTCCCAGTTCAAGAAGTTCTTCAACAGTACGCTCGCTTGGCGGTTTTCCATATCTTGGATCCGTTTCTTCTTCGTCTCGTATAAGTACCTCTCTTTCACGGATAAATGTCATAAAGATCGAAATTTAATTCTACTATAAATTCGTTGCTGTACCTTGAATCTTTAGAAAAATTATATAGATAGCTTAGGAGCTACATTTTCCCGCATGAAGTCTATTAGACCCGCTTCTTCTAATGCTTTCTTTACTTCCTCGTCTGATGCATTTCTCTGAATATTTATTTTGTATTTTGTAGGCTCTAAATGTTTAACGTTTGCACGTCTACGCTTTACACCACTAATTTCTTTAGGTCCTGTTACTAGTACAAATCTGTCGTCTATTATATCGACGATAACACACTTTCTTCCTGCTTCACGCCCTCTTAGTTTTACGCAGATTCTTCCTATTGAAAACGCAGTCATATCGGATCCTCTAAGAAGACTTTTTGCATATAATTAAATTTTACTATTAAAGATGTTGTGGTCTCGATAAGCAAGTTGTTTTAAATACTGTTATAGTATTTTATATAAAGGAATTGTATTTAAATTAACCAATAGTAACGTTACTTGTTTTTGTTTTATCTTCACTTCTCGATATTTAATGAATCTATGTATATAGAGATTATTTTAACTACAGTATACGGTGATATTCTTGTTGTATCAATAATAAGATCAAATATACTTAAATCATCTGTATCTATGTTGTATATTTTCTTAAATCTTTCTTTATTTGATTTTTCTCTAAATAATATTTCTTTTAATGCTTTATCTATAGGAATTTTATCTCTCTGAGAAATTCTTTTTGCTCTTTCTTCAAGTGATGCTTTTAAATATATTTTTACATCTGCTATATCTTTTAATATCCATGCAGTTAGATGGCCTTCTATTACTGCATAACCTTTTTTAGCTTCTTCAAGAGATCTATTGTCAATGTATTTGTCGATTTCATAGTTCTTTTCAGCTAATTTATGGAGATCTTCTGTACTGATACCCTTTTTCTTGGCCAGTTCTCTGAAAAGCTTTCCTGCAGAAATATATCTTAATCCATATTTCTTAGCTAAGATTTTCGCGCATGTACTTTTTCCAGAGCCAGGGGATCCGCTTATTGCTATTACTAGATTTCTTAAATTCCCCTTATGGCTTTCTTGAGAGCTTTTTCCAGACATAAGTGACATAGGTAGCCACCAAAAGGTCTGGTAGGCATACGAACGCCCTTTCTTTCTTCTCTTGCTGTTAATTTGCCTACGCCCCGTAATGGTTTCTTACATATGGCACACTTCGGAACATTATGTTTTCTCTTCTCATAATGTATTGCAGTGCGGCCTCCAGGAGTTCTTACCTTTACTCTCCTAAGACTCCTGCTCCTTAGAGCAGGTCTCGGCATGGGTCTTCAAAGAGGATATAGGTACTATATTTTAAATATTTCTCTCCGGCTTATGTGTCTATTGTGTAAAAGGACGATGAATAGTTTATAATAGTTTTATCTTTAATATTTTACTCTGCATTAAATATGTTATCATAGGGTATAGCCATATGCTTATTAATATAAAGTAGTAAGTTACATTTATTGGGCGTCCTAGAAATGGTGCATATATAATGTTTACGTTAGTAAATATATCTGTTAGTATTTTAAATGAAATAATCCATACTATTGCGCTTATTATATAGCCTTTCATTTTTTCTTTTTCCATTTCGGTTTTAATATTACTTATTCTAGTTTTTTGTCTCATAATCTTATTATAAAGCTTTCTATTTTTTGTTTTTATAGCCCTTTCCTTTGCTTTTTCCCAAGCAATTATCTCTTGTGTTAAATATGATATTTTCTTATAGTTGACTAGTAATATATTTAGTATTATTGTTAATAGTATAAATGTTGTCATGAAAAGTGTTAATGCAAGTAAGAATAATGGATACGATGAAGTATACAGAGGCAGGAGCATGTTTCTGAGAGCTTCTATTATTGCGAAGTAGAGAGACCAGATATCCATTGTCTACACCTCTCTTAATTGCTTAGTTGTCTAATCGTAACTATCGAGATTTTCTTTTTAAGCTTTAATCTCATGGGGAAAGTTTAAATAGGAGCTAAGGTAATGTCTGTTCGCAGTGGGTGAGAAGTATGTCCTCTGAAAAACCTCACTTAAACTTAGTAATAATAGGTCACGTAGACCACGGTAAGTCTACACTAACAGGTCACCTACTCTTCCTAACAGGACACGTTGACGAAAGAAAAATCAAAGAACTAGAGGAGCTAGCTAAAAAATCTGGAAAAGAGTTTGCTAAGTGGGCATGGATTCTAGATACATACAAGGAGGAAAGAGAGCGTGACATGACCATTGACTTATCATTTTTCAAGTTCGAGACAAAGAAATTCTTCTTCACATTAATTGATTGTCCAGGCCATAGAGACTTTGTTAAAAACATGGTAACTGGAGCTTCTCAGGCAGACTGTGCCATATTAGTAGTTTCAGCTAAGCAAGGAGAATATGAAGCCGGTACAGGTCCTGCAGGACAAACTAGAGAGCACATATTCTTAGCTAAAACGATGGGTATTAACCAGCTAGTTGTAGCAATCAACAAGATGGACACAGTGAACTGGAGCCAAGAGCGCTACGAAGAAGTAAAACAAGGAGTAAGTAAGCTTCTCAGAATGGTCGGATACAAAGTAGATAAAATACCATTTGTACCAGTCTCCGCTTACTATGGAGACAACTTAATTAAACCAAGCCCCAACATGCCATGGTACAAGGGACCTACACTAATCGAAGCACTTGACACATTCGAAGTTCCTCCACGACCAGTAGACAAGCCTCTAAGAATACCAATCCAGGATGTATATTCAATTACAGGAGTAGGCACAGTTCCTGTTGGACGTGTTGAGACAGGAATACTTAAGGTAGGTGATGTAGTGGTCTTCATGCCACCAAACAAGAAGGGTGAAGTAAAGTCTATAGAAACACACCACGTAAGAATCGAGAAAGCAATGCCCGGTGACAACATAGGATTCAACGTTAAAGGTATTGCGAGAGACGAATTAAGAAGAGGCGACGTATGCGGTCATCCAACTTCATCGCCTACGGTAGCAGAAGAGTTTGTAGCAAGAATCTTCGTACTATACCACCCGACAGCAATAGGCGCAGGCTATACACCAGTATTACACATACACACAGCCACTGTACCTGTAAGATTTGCCGAATTAGTTAAGAAGCTAGATCCCAGAACAGGCGCCACTGTAGAGGATCATCCATCTTACCTAAGGCAAGGAGATGCTGCTATCGTTAAGCTAAAGCCACTAAAACCAGTGGTAGTAGAAAAATACTCTGAGTTCCCACCATTAGGCAGGTTCGCTATAAGAGACTCTGGTAGAACAGTAGCTGCAGGAACAGTCATCGATGTAAAACCAGCTAAAATAGGAAAGTAACATAAAATATCCTACCGGGGGTTATTCAGTGCCCAGAATAGTTAGAATAAAACTGTACGGAACTTCGCCTAGAGACTTAAATGAAGTCTGCGAAGAAATCAAGAGAGTTGCCCAGAAAACAGGCGTAAGAATACGAGGGCCTATACCGCTACCTACAAAAAGACTTGTAGTTACCGTTAGAAGAGCTCCATCGGGTCAGGGCACTCATACTTTCGATAAGTGGGAGATGAGAATCCATAAAAGAATAATTGATATGGATGCTGACGAGCGTGCAATACGTCAATTAATGAGAATAAAAATACCAGAGTCAGTGCACGTAGAACTTGAAATGAGATAGTATTATTTATCCAACTCTGGGTACTCCGTCTTTTAAATTTACTATTCTTGTATTCGATTTTTTCTTAGCTTTGTAAGCTGACACTATGGTAAGTGTTTACTGCCTTTTAAGAGAAAGATTTAAGTGTCAGATAATATAGGTTTAGGATGCCGGGGTGGCCGAGTGGTCTAAGGCGTCGGCCTGGAGAGCCGATGGCCCTATGGGCCGCGTGGGTTCAAATCCCACCCCCGGCGCCAATATTTGTTACATGGGGGAGACAATGACTAAAAATGAGAATTTTAAGAGATTTAAGTTTCTTGAGCATACTGCCGACGTATATATAGCGGCTTATGGAAGAACACTTGAAGAGGCATACGCTAATGCGGGAGTAGCTCTTTTTGAAGTGATGACAGATACAAGCAAAGTTGACTCTAAGGTATGTGAAAAAATTGAAGTTGAGGGCTTTGATAAGCAGTCTCTTCTATATAATTGGCTTGAAGAATTGCTCTATCTTTTTGAAGTAAAGAATTTAGTTTTTTCAAAAATACGTGTTCAAAGCATATCTAAGAAGAACGATACCTTTATACTCACAGCTGAAGCTTGGGGAGAACCCTTTGATCCGCAAAAACACGAACAAAGAACTCTAGTAAAGGCAGTTACTTATTCATTAATGGAAATTAGTGAAGAAAATGGAAAGTATGTGGTCAAGTTTGTCTTAGATATATAGTGCGCCAGATCTATGGCATAGAAAGTTCTTCTGTAGTTGTTTAGGACAAGTAAAGTTTTTATAAATAAGACTTCTAAGAAATGTGCTAGAGGGTGAAGATAATGTCTGTTAATGTTCCTTTAATTAAGCTAGGAGACTACGTATGGGAAATTCCTAAGTCATATAAGCCTGGAATGAGAGTTCCTGGAAGGATCTTCGCAGATGATTATCTTCTACAGAAAATGAAGAGTGACCTCACGTTAGTACAATGTGCAAACGTTGCTCACTTACCTGGAATCTATAAATATGCTATAGCTCTACCAGATGCTCATCAGGGATACGGTTTTCCAATAGGTGGAGTCGCTGCAATAGATGCTGAAGAAGGTGTAATTAGTCCAGGAGGAGTTGGATACGATATTAACTGCGGAGTAAGACTTGTGCGAACAGACCTAACGATAAAAGATGTAAAACCTGTACTAAAAGAGCTTATAGACACTATTTTCTCCTTAGTACCTTCAGGTGTAGGTGTAAGAGGTAAAATAAGGCTTTCGACAAGTGAATTAGATAATGTTCTGAGCGAAGGAGTAGGTTGGGCTATTAAACATGGCTATGGATGGCCAGAAGACGCGGAATTCTGCGAAGAAAAAGGATGTATGAAGACAGCAAACCCCGATAAAGTTTCAGAGCGCGCTAAGCAGAGAGGTTCAGGACAACTAGGAACGCTAGGAAGCGGAAATCATTTCCTTGAGATACAGGTGGTAGACAAAATATACGATCCTAAAGCAGCTAAAGAAATGGGAATATATGAAGAAGGACAAGTAACAGTAATGATACATACTGGAAGTAGAGGTTTCGGGCATCAAGTATGTAGCGACTATTTGAGAGTGATGGAGCACGCTATGAGAAAGTATGGAATAAGGCCTCCCGATAGAGAGCTTGCTTGCGCTCCTGTAAAAAGCAAGGAAGCAGAGGACTATTTTGCAGCAATGAGCTGCGCCTGTAACTTCGCTTGGGCTAATAGACAGTGCATACTTCACTGGACTAGACAGGCTTTCGAGAAAGTATTTAAGAAAAAAGCAGACGAACTCGGACTGCAGCTAGTTTATGATGTTGCTCACAATATTGCTAAAATAGAATACCATAAAATCGACGGTGCTACTAAAAAAGTAATAGTTCATAGAAAGGGTGCGACAAGGGCGTTTCCTCCTGGACACCCTGATATTCCAGCAAAGTACAAAAACATTGGGCAGCCTGTCTTGATACCAGGATCGATGGGTACAGCATCATATGCTCTCGTAGGAACTCCACGTGCCATGGAAATAACTTTCGGAAGTACTGCTCATGGTGCTGGAAGATTCTTAAGCAGACAGGCAGCAATAAGGCGTTACTGGGGCTCTAAAGTTAAGGCGGAGCTAGAAAAGCGGGGAATTCTAGTAAGAGCAGCAAACATCAGAGTGGTTGCTGAAGAAGCACCAGGAGCTTACAAGGATGTTGACAGAGTTGCTGAAGTAAGTCATAGAGTTGGAATAGCCACAAAAGTGGTTCGATTAGTACCTATAGCTGTGACTAAGGGATAAAACTTTTAAGTCACGAAAAGAAAGGCTGTAAGAATATGGTTGAGCAAACTCTCGATGGAAAAGAAATCAAATTGTTTGGAAAATGGTCATTCAAGAACATCGAAGTAAGAGACCCAGGCTTAAAGCAGTATATATGCTTAGACCCAGTATTCATACCTCACAGCGAAGGCAGACATGCTAAAAGGAGGTTCGCTAAGTCTAAAGTAAACATAGTGGAACGACTAGTAAACCAGTTAATGAGGCCTGGAAGAAATGCTGGAAAGAAACATATGGCAGTAAACATTGTTAAAAGAGCATTTGATATCATATACTTAAAAACGGGAGAGAATCCAATACAAGTCCTTGTAAGAGCTATAGAAAACGCTGCACCAAGAGAAGAAACAACAAGAATTATTTACGGAGGAATACTTTACCATGTATCTGTTGATGTGGCGCCTCAAAGAAGAGTAGACTTGGCTCTAAGATTTATAAGTGAAGGAGCTAGACTAGCTGCATTTAACAATCCCAAAACTATAGAAGAGTGTCTAGCAGACGAAATAATTAATGCAGCTAATAATGATCCATCAAGTTATGCAGTAAGAAAGAAGGAAGAAATAGAGCGTATAGCATTAGCATCTAGATAACAGTTTTTAGTAGTTATCTAGTTTCTTTGAGAGTCTAATAATATTATTTCTGTATTATCACGTTGTTTTTAGCGGCAAAAGTATATACGTCAGTATAAATGTGTTAAAAGGGGTTAACTTGAGCACAGAAGATAAGCTAGAATTATGGGTTGAAAAGTATCGTCCTAAGAGACTAGATGAAATGATTAACCAGAAGGAAGTAGTTGAAAGACTTAAGAAGTTTGTTCGAGAAAAAAGCTTACCTCACTTACTCTTTGCTGGACCACCCGGTACAGGAAAAACTACAGCAGCTTTGTGTTTAGCAAGAGAGCTTTACGGAGAAAACTGGAGAGCGAATGTCTTAGAGCTTAACGCGTCTGATGAAAGAGGAATACAAGTTATTAGAGAGAGAGTAAAGGATTATGCGCGTACAGTGGCTTTAGGAGAAGTTCCGTTTAAGCTAATAATACTCGATGAAGCAGACAACATGACCAGTGATGCCCAGCAGGCACTCAGAAGAATGATGGAAATGTACTCTCGTACAGCTAGATTCTGTTTAATTGCTAACTACCCGTCGAAAATAATTGAGCCTATTCAGTCACGATGCGCTATTTTCAGATTTCAGCCACTCAAAAAGGAGGATGTGCTTGCTAGAATAAAGCATATTTGTGAGCAAGAAGGCGTGAAGATAACCGAAGATGGATTAGAGGCAATATGGGAAGTAAGTGGTGGGGATCTGAGAAGAGCTATTAATACTCTTCAGGCAGCGGCCGCCTTAGGAGATGTTGTAGATGAGCAAGCCGTATACAAAGTTGTAGGAAAAGTGTCACCTAAAGAAATCAGAGAACTTATTAAGCTAGCACTGACGGGCAATTTCATTAAGGCTAGAGGTAAGCTAAGAGAACTTATGGCCTACTATGGCTTATCAGGGCTAGATATACTTAAGCTAATTCACCGAGAAATACTTAATCCTAGATCTGAATTAGGCTTACCTGAAGAAGCTAAAGTAGAGCTAGTAGATCTGGCCGGCGAAATTAATTTTAGACTAGTAGAAGGAGCTGATGAAGAGATACAGCTTAGCGCGTTCTTAGCTAAGATGGCGCTACTCGGGAAAAAGTATCTGTAAACAAAGTCTAAGTGAACACGATTCGGGGATGACTAATGGCGCAGACTTTATGGACTGAAAAATACAGGCCACGAAGAGTTAGTGAAGTAGTAGGTAATAACGAAGCTAAAGAAAAGTTCATTAAATGGCTAAAAATATGGCTCAGTGGAAAAATACCCGAAAAAAGAGGAGCGCTGTTTTATGGTCCCCCAGGTTGCGGTAAAACTACATTGGTGCATGCGGCTGCTGAAGAATTTAATTTAGAAGTAATAGAAATGAATGCAAGTGATGTAAGAACAGCGAAAGCTTTAAACAGAATAATAAAAACCTCTATTAAGGAAAAAAGTCTTTTCGGTTATCGCGGAAAAATAGTTCTTCTAGACGAAGTAGACGGCATAAATCTTAGAGAAGACATTGGAGCACTTAGTGCAATAGAATCACTATTAAACGAAACTAAAGTTCCTGTAGTTCTTACTGCAAATGATCCATGGGACCCCAAGCTCAAATCTTTAAGAGGCAAATGTATTTTAATAGAATTTAAGCCTATTCCGGCATACTTGCAAATAAGAGTCCTTAGAAAAATATGTGAAAAAGAAGGGGTAAAAGTTAGTGATGAAGTATTAAAAGCAATTATTAAGAGAAATAAGGGGGATCTTAGGGCGTGTATCAATGATTTACAGGCAATCGCTCAGGGCAAGAAAGTAGTAACCCTAGAAGATATAAAGCTACTTGGAGAAAGAAGTCATCAAGTGTCGATGTTCGACATGGTAAGACAGGTCTTTTTCGCTAAGAAGTGCATTGACGCAAAAGCTGTTACACTTAACCCTTCATTCGACTATGAAATGTTCATCCAGTATATTCACGAAAATTTGCCGTATCAGTATACAACTCTCGAAGCTTTAGCAGAAGCCTATGATAGGTTGTCTAAAGCAGATATGATAATGGGTAGAATCAAGAAAACGCAAAATTGGTCGCTTTTGCCTTATGCTCTAGAATTAATGACTATGGGAGTTTCTTTAATCCGCAGTAAGCCGCGGCTAAAGTTTGTTAAATACTCATTTCCCGAAAAACTGAAAATATTGTCTAAATCAAAGGAATATAGAGAAAAATTAAATGCAGTACTAGATACAATTAGAAATAAGTGTCATGTATCAAGATCTAAAGCAAATATAGAGATATTGCCCTATATAATAGTCATCTACGAGGCAAATAAAGAGCAGGGCCGAAAAATACTAAAGTGGCTCGGAATAAGCGAAAGAACATTTAGAGAAATAATCAGAATGCATGCAAGCTAGTATTCCTCGTACAAGCGCCTATTTTTAAGATATTCGACCAAAATATGCTCAAGGTCTTCAGGAGGGTATACTAGCGATATCAGAGTAGTTTTTCCTCTTACACCCACACCCGATAATCTTGCATTTATTAACCTCATATTACTTAATCTTTTAACATATTCCCATACTTGTGTATGACCTCTAGGTTTCTCTGAATATTCTTCGCATACTACGTGATACATTTTTTCAACATCACCTATTTTTACATACTCCTTGTCGGAGTATTTAAAAATACGCGTAATAGCTAGCAAGAGAAGTATTTCGTGTAATGTTAAGCCTCTTATATCGTCTATAGAGAGACTTAAACACACTTTACTTGCGGCGTGTCTAACATCATTTACTGTTACTTTTGTATCGCCCCGCATTTCAGCATTTTTACAAGCTAAATACAATATTTCTAATGCATGTCTAGCGTTTCCAGTTCCCCCTCTATCGTAACCTATGTATTCGCTTATCATATCTAAAATCTCTTCTGAAACACTATTTTCAACAACAGCTTTTTCTTCATAGACTCTTTCGGCTAAAATTTCTTTTATTTCTTCACTACTATATGGAGGAAACTTGATAATATTGTGTAAAAGCATACTTGTTATACTTTCGTCAAAAGAATATAGTGTGCTTATTTCTTTTACTATAATTATATAATTTACATGCTGTTTTGTATCAAAGTATTCATCTGATATTCTGAGTAAATTGTAGAAAATTTCTCTGCTGCTGGCTCTATTTCTTTTAATTAATAAATCTGCATCGTCGAGAGCTACTATTATGTAAGTATTTTGTTCTACTAAAGTTTCCCATACATGATGCATAATTTCTTGAGCTGATAAGCCGCGTTTGGGTACTGAAAGTCCTAATTTTTCTGCAATCTTTTTCATTATTTTAAAGAGAGAGGGATTATTAGGACAGTTAACATGTACGTAACGTAAGTTCATTCCATACTTCTTGGCTGCTTCCTCTATTTTCTTTCCAAAATATTGTGAAACAATGGTTTTTCCTGTACCCACAGGACCTTCTAGGACACATCTAACATACACAGAGCCCTTAGTTCGTAGAATGTCTCTAAACAATATTCCTATTTTTTCTAGCTGCTTTTCTCTACACGGAAGTCTACGTGGAATAAATTTTGACGAAGGTATTAAAGCCTCTTCGCGTCTAATTATTTTTCCCTCACCAAAGAGTATTTTTTCCAGCGACATTTACTTTCACTCTACCTCAATACTTTTATTGAAAGTATTTATTCCTATCGCTAACTAGGGCGGGAACACTATAGATAATAAAATTAAGCAATCGCTAAGTCATATCAATATTTAAACCTACAAAGTTGTCTATAACATCTATTTTTACTACTATTGTTTTACGTATATTTTCCTTTTTGTGCGGTATATTTAGAATAGAGTTAACGGTTCTAGTTAAAGCTAATATTTTATTATTATTTCCTCTAATATTTAATTTAGTTAATACAACATATTCATCTGACTTAAATTTTAATAATCTCTCTTTTACATATAATATTATATCATTGTATTCTTTTGAATCGAGAGCATATTTATCGAATACAGTAGTTTTAATTAGAAACGGTAGCGGTACAGAAGACAAAAGACGTAGTATTTCCTCTTTCTCAAGGTCGGTAAAAAGCAGCAATAGTCCGCTGTACTTTGTTTTAATTAACTGAATAGAGGGATCATAAGGAAACACGAGATCCTTTATGTCTTGTAGTGCTCTATTTTCCTTACCCGGTTTAACAGTAAGTAGAGCAGCACAGCGTTTTTTCTTTTGAAGTACCACTTCATAGATATGGTTTAAGAACATTTATTTCTATTGCTGTTCGTGAAAGGCGACAAATATATATCTTCAATTGAGTAATGATAAATTGCGCCGGTGGTCTAGCCTGGTAGGATGCCGGCCTCCCACACGCTATAATGCGTGAAGAAAGCCGGCGAACCCGGGTTCGAATCCCGGCCGGCGCACTTTCTAGAACTTTTAAACAAGTATTTTATTTTTCTTGTAAAAATGTATTGTTTGGAAATTAATATAATGAAATTTTCGAATATTAATGTAAAAAAGCAGAGACAGTTACCTAAGTTATTGTATGCTATTAATGTGTAAGATTAGATAAGCGAAAAAGTTAAAATTATAGGTGGTGAGTAGTAAAAATGGTTAGGTGGTACGTTTGAGCACGAACGAGCCTCAGGAAGAAAAAATACAGTGTCCATGTGGTAGAATTATAGAGCAACCGTCTGACTATAAACTGCTTTTCTTAAAGAAAGAGCTAAATGAAATAGATATACTATGTCCAAACGATACATGCTATTTAAGAGAACTAGGCTACATTAAGTTCAAAGTGGAGGACGACAATGTTAAGATAGAGTCTGCAACCTTTTACCCGCCATTTGTTACATGGAATGCAGCTAGGCTCGGACGAGAGAAAGCATTGAAGATACTCAGAGAGCACTTAAAAACAATAGTCCAGAAACATATAGATTGGAATAAAATAAAAGAGGATTATAAGAAGAGACTGGCAGAAAAAGGAGAATAAACGCTAATTTAAGTATTTTTGATATTTTATTACATAATATTGTAAAGCATGTAGTATAACTAGATGTATCTATGGTAATTTATCTTAATGAATGTTTTATACACGGCAAACCTTATTAACTAGCTTTTATCCTTTGAAAGGAGGTTACGTTATGGGGCGCTCACCTAAGCAACCTCGTAAACAGAGATATCTTTACTTCAATGCACCACTTCACAAAAGGCAAAAAGACATGACAGCAAAGCTAGCTGAGCCTCTACGAAAAGAACTAGGTATCAAAAGACTTCCTGTTAGAAAAGGAGATGCTGTCTTAATACTAAGAGGAGACTACGCTGGCCATGAAGGCAAAGTTATCAGAGTAAGCTTAAAGAAAAGAAGAATTTACGTAGAGGGAGCAACTAGACAGAAAGCAGACGGAACTACAGTGCATGTACCTATTCATCCATCTAAAGTCATGATAACAAAACTTGATTTATCGGATTCCTACAGAAAAAGAATAATTGAAAGAAAGAAGGTGGGAGTATGACCTCTAGGCATTTAACCCGTCATGCAGCTCCATGGTTCTGGAAGATACTTAGGAAAGAGTATCACTGGACAGTAAAGCCTAGTCCAGGCCCTCACCCCATAGATCGCTGTATTCCACTTGGAATAGTAATCCGAGACTACTTAAAGTATGCCAAAACTATGCGTGAAGCAAGAATGATTCTAGGAGAAGGCAAAGTTAAAGTCGATGGAAAGGTACGTAGAGACTACAAGTTCCCCATAGGATTAATGGATGTGATTGAAATAGTTCCCACGGAAGAATACTTCAGAGTAATGCCCCATCCTGTTAAATTCCTCGACTTACTACCAATATCTAAAGAGAAAGCCGGCTTTAAACTATGCAGAATAGAAAATAAAACAACAGTTAAAGGAGGGCACATTCAGCTAAATCTTCATGATGGTAGGAACCATTTAATTAGAGTATCTAATCCAAGAAATCCTGAAGAAGATGTCTATAAGACGTACGACACAATTAAGATAAGTATACCTAGACAAGAACTACTTGGACACTTCAAGTTCGAGAAAGGTAAGTACGCGATAATTATAGGAGGCAACAACGTAGGAAGAGTGGGAAGAATAAAGGAAGTAATTCAAGTCTTTAAGAAGTCAAGGGCTATTGTTTCACTTGAAACAGATAATGGAGAGGAATTAAGAACTATAATGGACTATGTATTTTTAATAGGTGATGAAAAACCAGAAATAAGCGTTTTCGAGGTGAAGTAATATGGCGCAAAGCTATATGCTAAACAAACCTTGGGTTCTTGCAAAAGAACCTGTGATGAGAAGTATCATTCTAAGTAAGGTTGTAGTAAACATGGCCGTAGGGGAATCTGGAGAACGACTAATGAAGGCAGCAATGGTGTTAGAAGAGATTACAGGTCAAAAGCCGTCTCTTCGAAAAGCTAAAAGAACAATAAAGGAATTCGGAATAAAGAAGGGAGAAAATATAGCTTGTGTAGTCACACTAAGAGGAGAAAAAGCACTAAAATTCTTAGAGAAAGTACTTCCTGTAATCGACTACAAAATAAAGGAGAGTAGCATAGACGACAGAGGCAATATATGCTTTGGAGTCAAAGAACATATACTTCTACCAGGAGTAAAGTATGATCCTATGGTAGGAATCTTCGGATTTGACGTCTGTATTTCGCTTGAAAGACCGGGCTTCAGAGTTGCTAGAAGAAAAAGGAGAAAATCTTCGATAGGAAAGAATCACTATGTAGCAAAAGAAGAAGCAATAGAGTTTTTAGAAAAGGTGTTAGGAGTTACTGTTGTAAGATCTCGTAAGAGGTGAGGAAATATGGGTAAAATTCGTTCACCTAAAATAAGAAAATATGGAAAAGGTTCAAGAAGATGTAGGCGCTGCGGGACTCATGAAGCTTTAATTAGAATGTATGGCTTAAACCTATGTAGAAGATGTTTTAGAGAAGTAGCCGAGCAAATAGGTTTCAAGAAGTATATGTAGAAAAATTTATAGAGGACATGATGGTGATTGAGGAGGAAGAACAATGGTGCTCATGGATACTCTCGCAAATGCGTTGGCAACAATAGTGAACAATGAAGCAAGAGGGCATAAGGAGTGTATAATATATCCGGCTTCAAAGTTCATAGCTCAGGTACTAAGAGTAATGCAGAAAGAAGGATATATCGGCGAAATAGAATACATAGATGATGGTAGGTCTGGTAAGCTAAGAGTACAACTTTTAGGTCGAATTAATAAGTGCGGAGTTATTAAACCAAGATTTCCTGTAAAGAAAAATGAATTTGAAGAATGGGAAGAAAAGTATCTCCCTGCAAGAAACATGGGAGTACTTATAGTGTCGACGTCTAAAGGCGTAATGACTCACAAAGAGGCTAAAAAGTTAGGTATTGGTGGAGTCTTAGTAGCTTATGTTTATTAATATAGGTGGTGGAGAAAATGAGTGAAAACGTTGAGGAGTTAGTAAAGGTGAAACCTAAGCTTACACCGTTAGAAAAGAAAATGCTAATTATCCGCAGGCAGCTCAAGAATAAACTACCTCGATTCATGCGTATGGATGCATGGAGATTTAAGCGTATAGGAGACTCTTGGAGGAGACCTAAAGGCTTAGACAACAAAATACGATTACAAGTTAAAGGTTATCCGCCGAGAGTAAAAATCGGATACAGAGGACCTAAAAGGGTTAGAGGATATCATCCTTCGGGCTTCAGGGATGTCATTGTATATAACGTTAAAGATTTGGACTACATAGATCCTGATAGAGAAGCTATTAGAATAGCGTCTACTGTTGGTAAAAGAAAAAGAATGGAAATAATTGAAGAGGCTAAAAAACGAAATATAAAAATATTAAATCCTCAGTTATGAGGTGAGGAGTAGTGTCTGTTGATCATCTAAAAAGGTTAGCGTCAGAAATATTGGGAGTAGGTGTATCAAGAATATGGATTGACCCTACTAAACATAATGAGCTAGTCACAGTAATCACAAGAGAAGAAGTTAAAAAGCTTATTAAAGAAGGAGTTATTAGAGTCAAGCCTAAAAAAGGTAATTCTAGAGTAAGAGCAAGAATCAGGCACCTAAAGAAGAAAAAAGGCAGGAGAAGAGGACCAGGAAAGAGAAAAGGACCTAGATTTGATGAAAAAGAGATATGGGTCGCTAAAATCAGAGCTATGAGACGATACCTAAAGGAACTTAGAGCTAGAAGAAAAATTAGTCCAAGAACTTACAGGAGACTTTATCGTCTAGCTAAAGGAGGATACTTTAGAAGTCTATCTCACTTAAAAGCTTATATTGAGGAACACAAATTGCTTGAGAGGTAGTAGCTATGGCGCGAAACGGGCGCTATAAAGTACCCTTCCGCAGAAGAAGACTAGGTCTAACAAACTACTACAAGAGAAGAAAAATGATACTCTCCGACAAACCAAGATTAGTTATAAGAAAAACTCTCAAATACATTATAGCACAAATAGTTAAAGCGAAACCAGAAGGAGATGAGACAATAGTAGGTATATCTTCCAAAGTACTAGCTAAAAAATATGGCTGGCTAGGCGACTGCTCAAATACTGCTGCAGCATACTTAACGGGGTTGATAATAGGATATAAGGCTAGACTTAAAGGAATAGAAGAAGCTATACCCGATATAGGATTACATAGACCGACAAAGGGGTCTAAAGTATTTGCTGTAATAAAGGGAGCTCTCGATGCCGGACTTAAAGTTCCATGTTCTCCTGAAGTACTTCCATCGGAAGATAGAATATCAGGGAAACACATAGAAGATTACGCGAAATACTTGCTGGAGAAAGATCTTAGCTTATATGAAAGACAGTTTTCTCAGTATCTGAAAAGAGGACTACGGCCAGAAAATATAGTGAGTCACTTTACAGAGGTTAAAAGTAAAATTGTTTCAAAATACGAAAGTTTATTAAGCAAGAAGAGCTCTTAAATCATTCTTCGTAGTAGCTCGTTAATATCTTTGCCTCTATACCCTGTTTCTCCACCGTCGCCGTACATTCTCTTTATTGTTCCCTTAAATCCTCCTTTAGGAGGATGTAGCCTAAATACAGGTTTTAGTCCAGGTATGTCGCTCAGTTCTGCTTTAAACTCTATTACTGCTTCGGCAAACTCTTCTATACTGCTATATCCTAACTTTTTGACATCTTCGTCTGTAGGTCTTCTATTTCCTACGAGACGACCTCTTTTTCTTAAAAGTTCGGCTAGTGTTTCTGCATCTATTTCTCCCCATGTAACATAGTCTTTTACCTTCTGTAGCATACCAAGGTAGTCCGGTCTATCGTCGATTACTACTGCGTGAAATTTTCTTACTAGCCTAAGTAACCTTAGTGTATACTCTATGTCTTTTCTTACACCTACTGTTCCCCTTATACGTATAACAGCTAGTCTTTTACCCAAAGTTTACCACCTATCTGGGGTCTTTATAGCATATGTCTTCTTTAAGGCTTCGTATGTGGCTTTAGCGAAGTTAATAGTTGTTCTCGTTTCGCCTCGAGTTCGTGTCCAAACATCCTTAATTCCAGCTAATCGCAGTACTGTTTTTGCAGTCTCGCCTGCCACCAAACCAACGCCTTTGGGTGCTGGAATTAGAATTATTTCAACGCTTCCGCATTTTCCTTTGACTTTAAAGGGCACGCTGTGAGGAGTATTGCATAAGCATTCCCAGCTTCCGCATCCTCTTCTTACAGGAATGATGTTTAATTTAGCATCTATGATAGCTTTTTCAATTGCCTGTCTTACTTGTTTAGCTTTGCCTACACCCACTCCTACGTAACCATCCTCGTTTCCGACAGCTACAACTGCCTGAAATCTACTTATTTCGCCAGCTTACGGGCCCGCTTAAAGCGGGCTATCCGTCTGGCGCTGCACCAAGTTTATGTTGAGTACTTCATGTTTAAGGTCTGGTAAGAGTATATCAACTATCTCGACCTCTTTAATGGGCCAGTTTCTCTCGAATATCTCGTCTATTGAAGTTATTTTTCCTTCCTTTACCAGTCTCCCTACTCTTGTTTTAGGTACCCATGTGTCTAGTACACTCATAATACCACCTTTCCTTAAATACTCTCAGCTAAGGCACATTATGGTTAAGCTTTATAAATTTTCCGCTATGTCTTAGAGAAATAGGTTGACTGCTGAAGGTGAACATTACGAAAAAGCTATATAGCACCGATGAAGCCTTACTTTCAGACCTAATCTAGTGGTGATTTAATGGTAGTCAGAAGGGAGAAAAAATCTAGAAGTCTCAGAGGATGGAGAACTCATGGTTGGGGGAGAGTAGGTCAGCACAGAAAAAGTGGAAGCAGAGGAGGAAGAGGACACGCAGGATATCATAAACACATGTGGACATGGGTTATCAAATATGCGCCAGACTGGTATGGTAAACATGGATTTACTCAGCCTCCTGCTATAAAACCTCAAGTTAAGGCAATAAATCTCAAGGACTTAGACTCTATGCTAGATGCACTCATGGAAAAGGGGTTGGCTGAAATGAAAGAAAACAAGTACTATGTAGACCTAGGAAAATTAGGATACAACAAGCTTCTAGGGGGAGGAAAAATATCCAAACCTGTGGTAATATCTGTTAGAATGGCGTCAGAGAAAGCTATAGAGAAAGTTAAAGCAGCTGGAGGCAAAGTTATTACAGCGAGCTAAAGGTGATATCATGTCTGTATCTGTAAAAGACGTTATTAGGTCAGCATTCAGTATTCTGCCTGAAGTTCCAAGGCCACGAAGACCTGTTACGCTTAGAGAGAAGCTATTCTGGACAGCCATAGTAGTG
This sequence comes from uncultured Thermoprotei archaeon, assembly GCA_965367815.1. Lineage (GTDB taxonomy): Archaea > Thermoproteota > Thermoprotei > Thermofilales > B15-G2 > B15-G2. The sequence goes on along the minus strand of CBDUKN010000008.1, from coordinate 61,661 downwards.
ATAGTGTACTTAATAATGTGTGAAGTACCTCTGTACGGAATACCTTATGGAACTAGAGGCTACGAGGAATTATTCTTTTTCAGAATAATACTAGCTTCTAGAAAAGGAACACTAGCAGAACTCGGCATAGGACCTATAGTTACAAGCGGTATTATATTGGAACTTCTAGTTGGAAGCAAGATTCTGGAACTAGATCTTAGCAAACCCGAGGATAGAGCGTTCTTTAGCGGGGCGCAGAAACTTTTAGCAATAGTCTTTGCCGCAGTAGAGGCTTTAGCTTTCATTCTAGGAGGAGCTTACGGAGTGCTAGCAATTACATCAGCTGCGCTCATATTTGCCCAACTAATGATGGCATCCCTTGCAGTTATTCTGATGGACGAGATGATACAGAAAGGATGGGGTATAGGAAGCGGAGTAAACTTATTCATTGCAGCCGGAATTGCTCAGCAAATATTCTGGCAAATATTCTCGCCCATAGGTCCCTTTGCTGACGGATTGCCTCTAGGAGTAATTCCAGCGTTAACAGTTGCCATATTAAATGCTACAAATACAGGAAATTGGTCTGTTGTCTCGACTGTATTAGTAAGAAAAGGGCTGCCAGACATAGTCGGCTTCGCTACGATGATAGTTTTCTTCATACTAGTAATTTACATGGAAAGCATGCAGGTCGAAGTAGGAGTTTCTCTCTCAAAATACAGGGGCCTTAAAGCTAAAATACCGCTTAAATTCCTTTATGTGTCAATAATCCCATTAATCTTTGCTAGCATACTGTACACCGATATCTATATGTTTTCACAAGTACTATGGTCTCGATTCAATAGGGACAATAGCAATACATGGCTTAACTTAATAGCTAAATTTGAAGTTAAAGAAGGAAGACTAGTTCCTCTACCCGGCTGCCTAATATATTACATAACTCCGCCACGTGGATTAACTTCAGTGTTAGAAGACCCTATTCACGTACTGCTGTATTCACTAATAACAATAGGGCTCTGTATTCTCTTCGGAATACTGTGGGTAGAACTTACTGGAATGGATCCCAAGTCTCAGGCAGAGCAATTAGTTAGCGCTGGAATGCAGATACCCGGATTTAGGCATTCACCTAAAATAATAGCATATCTACTGCGAAAATACATACCTATACTAACAGTACTCAGTTCGATCATAGTAGCCATAATAAGCGTTATAGGCGACATTCTAGGCGTTATAGGTTCTGGCATAGGTATACTGCTTTTAGCAGGCATATTAGTCCAGTATCAGGCAATGATAGCTCAAGAAAGAGCTCTAGAGGCATATCCATTACTCAGAAGACTAGTCAAAAGCTAAAATATTTTAAAGAATCCTTTTCTAAAATTCTCTAGCTAATACTGAAAATATAGCGTAAGTGAAAACATAAAATATAAATTATGTCTCCGCGTGATATACAACATGCCTCGCAGAACTACAGAAGCAGTAAAAGAAAGGAAAAAAACGATTTACGAGCTAATTAAAAGCGAAAAAGAATTACCAACATCGGAAATAGTTAAAAGATCAGGCTTAACCCATTCACAAGTATTCTATGTATTAAGAATACTCGAAAAAGAAGGGTTAATTGAGGAAATTAAGCGTGGAAAAGTAGCTTACTGGAGGATAAAGGAATAAGAAAGTTAATTAAGGACTAGATTAACTAAGAAACGAGAATATGGGCGGAAGACAGAGGACATCAATATTCTTTGATGTAGAAAAATCGGAGGGTAAAGAGGAGTCAAGAAAGAAGGGGAAGAGTAAAGAAAAAGAAAAGAAAAAGAAGAAAAAGAAATAAATAGTATAAAATAACTAGCAATGCAGCATCCTCCTAAACGTAAAGTCGAGTGGGCAATTGCTATTCCATCTTCTTTAATTAGTGAATGCAGAGATCTAAGAGAACAAACAACTAAAGTAGGAATAGTAGGGAGAGCAGCTGCCATTTTTAGGGTAGATGAAATTTATGTTTATAAAGAAGGTGAAAAAGCCAGCTATTACCAAGAAATTATTTACAGTATACTAAAGTATATGGAATGTCCCCAATATTTAAGAAAGTATTTATTTCCTAGAATAAAGCAGTTGAAGTATGCAGGAGTATTGCCACCTCTCCGCACTCCTCATCACCCGTTAAAGTCTGAAAGAATTATTGTTAAAGGACACGAGTATAGAGAAGGTGTAGTTATCGAAAACGATCCTGTGAAAAATAAGTCTACTGTCTACATTGGTTTAGATAAGCCGATTACTTGTAGCCCTGCTAGGCCTCTTTTTTCAAGAGTTACCGTAGACGTTGACTGTTGTCGTATACTTTCAAAAGAGGAAGTTCCTGTCTATTGGGGTTATGATGTAATTAAGGCGGAGTCTCTACTTAATGCAATTAAGATAAGCAATGCTGACTTTGTTTTAGGGACTTCTCGCTACGGAGTTATGATAGGAGAGGTGGAAGAAGACCTAAAAACAAAACTGTTTAGCCGCACCAGAAAAGTTCTAATTATTTTTGGCGGGCCTCATAAAGGTATATGTGAGATACTAAAGGAAGAGGGAGTAGATCCAGAAAGTGTTTGTGATTTAATTGTAAATTTTGTACCTTACCAAGGTACAAAAACTGTGAGAACTGAAGAGGCTGTGTTGATAGTATTATCGATACTCAACGCTATTTAAAGGCAAAATATTTATTACCGTCCTTTCCTACTCTCACTTCAGCTCTGGGGGATCAAAATGGTTAAAGATCATAGGCCTCGCAGAGGATCAATGGGAGTTTATCCAAGAGTAAGGGCCAAAAGTATAGTTGCCAGAATCAGACGCTGGCCTAAAGTAGATCAAACAGTACCTCTCGCATTTGCAGGATATAAGGCAGGCATGACCCACTTAATATACATCGAGAACAACCCTAATCATCCTTTCTATGGAAAAGAAGTGGCTAAAGCCGCTACTATAATCGAATGCCCTCCGCTCATAGTTTGTGCTATAAGAGTTTATGAGAAGACTCCCTACGGATACAAGTGTCTGGGAGAGGTCTGGGCAAAAGAGCTTCCAGAGGACATTAAGCGCAAATTTACCGTAACAAAAGCAGCTGTATTCTATTCTCTTAAAGATAAGAAAACTAGCGAAGATGGCGAACAGAAAAAGAAAGCAGAAGAGCGTTTCGAAAAACAGCTCAAGAAAATAGGGAGTGTTAAAGAAAAAATAAGCAGCGTCCGGCTAGTTGTGTGTACTCAGCCAAGGTTAACTACTATAGGGAAAAAGAAGCCTGAAGTTTTTGAAATAGCCATAGGAGGGGATCCGCAGAAAGCATTAGAATACGCTCTCTCAAAACTCGGAAAAGAGCTCAGAGTAACCGAAGTTTTCAAGGAGGGACAGCTTGTAGATGTTATAGCCATAACGAAAGGTAAAGGTACACAAGGTGTAGTCAAGCGATTTGGAGTAAAAATACTGCCGCGGTGGCACAAACATAGAAAGGGACACAGACGTACAGGAAGCATAGGTCCTCAAAAACCAGGAGTAATGTTCATGATACCGAGAGCCGGACAAATGGGCTTCCACCAGAGAACAGAGTATAACAAACGCATACTTAAGATCGTTCCCAAAGAGAAAATAGAGGAGTTCAATGTTGTGCCAAAAGGAGGTCTTAAACACTATGGTGTTATACGAAACGATTTCATATTAATGGAAGGATCTGTACCAGGACCTGTAAAGAGACTAATAAAGCTTAGATACCCAATAAGACCTGTAGTTCCGCCTCCGGTAAAGGAGGCACCTAAAATAGTGTATGTTCATAATGCTGTTATAAAAGGTGAGGTTAAGTGAAGATCCCAGTATATGACCTTGAAGGAAAAGTTGTAGAGGAAATAGAAAGACCTAAGATCTTCGATATTCCACTGAGAATAGATGTCATAAGAAGAGACTTTTTGTCAGCTTTTACTGCTAGAGTACAGCCGCAGGGAAGAGACCCTATGGCAGGTAAAAGAACAACAGCAGAAAGCTGGGGAGTAGGCTACGGAGTAGCTCGTGTACCGAGAATTAAGGGGTCTTCGAGAGCAGCATTTGCACCAATGACCGTTAAAGGAAGAAGAGCTCACCCACCAGTAGTTGAAAAAGTAATTCATGAAGAAGTAAACAAAAAGGAAAGACAACTGGCTATACTCTCAGCTATTGCAGCTACAGCAAATAAGGATATTGTTGCAAAAAGAGGCCATGTAGTAGATAAAGTGCCTCATATTCCACTTATAGTTGTAGACGACATACTTAAATTAGAGAAAACAAGAGAAGTCAGAGAACTTTTCATGAAGCTAGGCTTGTGGGAAGATGTTGAAAGAGCTAAAAAAGGCCGAAAAGTAAGAGCAGGTAAAGGTAAAATGAGAGGGCGGCGTTATAAGAAGCCGAAAAGCGTGCTCATAGTAATACCGTCTCCAGCACCTATAATTAAAGCTGCGAGAAATCTTCCAGGTGTAGACGTAGTCACAGTAGACCAGCTAAGCACAATGCATCTTGCTCCCGGCGGGCATCCCGGTAGACTTACATTATGGACAAAATCTGCTCTTAAAATTCTCGAGAAGAAATATGAAGACAGAATTATGCAGCTAGTGTTTGAAACTATGTAGGGGGATAATTATGGGTATTGATTATTACTCTATAATTATAAGGCCGCTAATGACTGAAAAAGCTTTGACTAAAATTGAAAAAGAGAATACTTTAGTATTTATTGTTCATCGCAAAGCTACTAAGCATCAAATAAGAGAGACAGTAGAGAAGCTATTTGGAGTAAAGGTAGTTAAAGTCAATACACTTATAACGCCTGAAGGCGAGAAAAAAGCTTATGTAAAGCTAGCTCCTGAGTATAAGGCTGAGGAAGTAGCATCTAGATTAGGATTACTGTAAGGTGGTGAAAAATGGGTAAACGACTAATAGTACAAAGGAGAGGGCGCGGAGGGTCTGTATTTAGGTCTCCTAGATGGAAGAAAGTAGGACCAGCCAAATATAGGGTATTTAATGAAGAGGAGATAAAAAGAGGGCTTAAAGGTAAGGTAGTTGAGCTACTTCATGACCCCGGCAGAGGGGCACCATTGGTAAAAATAGTTTTCGAAGATAAAACAGAAATGCTTACTGTAGCTGTTGAAGGCCTCTATGTAGGTCAAATAATCGAGTATGGTGAGAACGCCGCGCCTAGAAATGGAAACATACTTCCTCTGTATTCAATACCTGAAGGTACTAAGATATGTAACGTAGAGCTTAAGCCTGGAGACGGAGGAAAAATAGCTAGGTCTAGCGGAACATATGCTATTCTTCTCGCAAAAAGCGGAAGTAAAGCACTTGTACAGTTACCTTCGGGAAAAACTAAGGAAATAAACATTAGGTGCAGAGCCACAATAGGTGTGGTCGCCGGAGGAGGACGCGTAGAAAAACCATTCCTCAAGGCTGGCAAAAAGTACCACTTATCTAGATCTAAGGCATGGAAGTATCCAACAGTTAGAGGAAAAGCCATGGGTGCTTACGCGCATCCACACGGCGGAGGAGCACACCCCAAAGGAGGTACACCTGTACCGCGTACAGCGCCTCCAGGTCAGAAAGTGGGTCACATAGCACCAAGAAGAACAGGCAGAAGAAAAGGCTAGCATGCTGTTACGTAGTATCGCTTGGTTAAAATGAGTAAGATTTATAACATAGAGTGTAATAGGGAGAAAGACTATGAGCTATAAGGAATTTAGATACAGGGGATATACCTTCGAAGAACTATTAAAAATGCCAATGGATGAATTCATTAAACTGCTCCCAGCAAGGCAGCGCAGAAGCTTACTGCGAGGGTTGTCTTACGAAAAGCGAAGATTGCTCGAAAAAATAAGAAAGGCAAAGAAGCTAATGAAAGAAGGGAAGAAAGTATTCATAAAAACACACGAAAGGGATATGATCATATTGCCGGAAATGGTAGGTGTCACTATAGGAGTGTATAATGGAAAAGAATTTGTCCCTGTCACAATAACGCCTGAGATGATCGGCCATTACCTTGGAGAATTCGCTTTAACAACAAAGAAAGTAGAACACGGAGAGCCTGGACTTAAAGCAACAAGGTCAAGCATGTATGTTCCACTTAAGTGAAGTTCTCTATACTTTCTAAGATATTTACCCAAATTAATTTAGATCATTCCTGCTAAAAAGGCTATTAGCCCTAAACCCATAGCATATAGTGTATATTTTCTGGCTTTTTCTGCGAGCTTGACATCATCTGGATTTTTGAAGGATATCGCTATTGCTACAGCGAAAAGCATTACTGCAGGAATTAATAAAACTGTATAAACTGCTGGTTTTTTCACATAAATGATATTTGATAACGCGGCTACTATTGCGGATACTATCAAAATACTCGATATTGCCACTGCTCGTTGAGTGCCATACTTTACTGCAAGAGTTAATACTCCAGCTTTTTTGTCTCCCAAGTAGTCTCTAACGCCTTTAAGTATCTCTCTTCCAAGGCACGATAGGAATGCCGTAATGAAGATTATCCAAGTAGCCATATTTATGTCCACAATACTTTTGGCTAATAATGCTCCATAAATAAACGTGGACGCTGTAGAGAATGATACTATCAGGTTGCCGATAAGCCCTAGAGTCTTTATTCTTGCGTCGTACAGTACTCCTATTATGATGATCAATGTTATCAAAACTATAGAAAGCATTCTGCCTTCTAATATAGCTAATAGAGCTGCTGTGTAGCCTATAAGCAAAGCAGCTATTCCTAGAGTAAGTGCAGCTTTTGGCGAGATATCTCCTCGAACAAGAGGCCTGTCGGGTGCATTTATTTTGTCTTCTTCGATGTTAAAATAGTCATTTAACGCAAAAAGCCCCATTTCAATGAAGAGAGGAACTACTACTGCGATAGTGATCTTTAGTACCGATACATTGCTTGAACAATTTGTTAGGAGTCCTGCGAGAACCCCAATAACGCTTAGTACGCCGTGGTCCAGACGGGTTAACTTAACATATGCTTTAAGAGACATTAGGGTCCCCTCCCGGTATTAGCTAACTAGAGATAGAAAAATTTAAATTTACCATTATTTTTTTCTCCCGTATATTATGACGAGATGGCACTTTTCACGACAGGACTTGGATCCCGTGAGAACTGCAATCGCAGCTGGTAGAGACTTAAGAATATCATATAAGCACGCAGTAGAAATATGTCATTTCATAAGAAACCGAAAATTGGAGGAAGCTAAGAAGATACTTGTAGACGTAATTAAAATGAAGCAAGCAATACCGTTCAGAACATACAAAAAGAAGGTGCCGCATCATAAAGCTGTAGATAAATGGCCTGCTGTTCGATGGCCCGTTAAGGCAGCTAAAGCGATACTCGAAGTACTTAAGAATGCTGAAGCAAATGCTGCCTATAAAGGTCTAGACACATCGAATCTCTACGTAGTTCATGCAGCTGCTCACAAAAGTATTAAAATTAGAAAATATATTCCGAGAGCGTTTGGTAGAGCAACACCCTATTTCCAGCAGTTAGTTCATGTAGAAATAGCTCTTGAAGAGAGGTAGGTAGTATGAGCTTTGGTTTGGAGAAAAAGGTTGATGTCGAGAAGAGATTTATTATACGCGGTTTACGCAGAATGGAAATTAACGAGTATTTGAGAAGAGTTCTCTGTAGAGCTGGATATGTTAAAGTAGACTTAATGCGTACACCCTTGGGTACAAGAGTTATAATTTATGCAGAGAGACCATTTATGGTAATTGGTAGACGCGGAGCAAACATTAAGCAACTGGCTAGAATACTTCAAACAAAATTCGGACTAGATAATCCTCAAATAGAGGTCATGGAAATACCGAACCCCTATCTCAATGCAAAAATAGTGGCATATCACATAGCTAATGCATTAGCGCGAGGAGTAAAGTTTAGGCGAGCCGCATTTATCGCCTTAAGAAGAATTATGGAGGCTGGGGCTAGAGGAGCAGAAATAGTTATTAGCGGTAAGCTTACATCTGAAAGAGCCAGATACGAGAAGTATACTGCTGGAGTGATATATAAAGTCGGACAGTTAAAAGATGTTTACGTAGATGAAGCTATAGTAGAAGTCCTTTTAAAACCCGGAATGTATGGAATTGAAGTAAGGATAATGCCTCCTGTAGAGACTCCAGAAGATATTAAAATAAAGACTCCTGAACAAGTAGCAGCTAGGTGAGATATATGGCGCTAAAGCCTGATGATATAAGAAAAATGACTCCTGAAGAACGACGTAAGCTACTAATAGAGCTTAAAACTGAGTTAATGAGGCTAAGAGCTATGCAGGAAAGCAGAGGAGTGCTAGATAATCCGGCTAGAATAAGAATCTTGAGAAAAAATATAGCTAGGGTCCTTACAATAGAGAGGGAGGAAGAATTGAAGAGAGAAAGGGGTGGTAAGTAATGGCTAAAAGAAGTGTAGGTATAAGTTGGATAGAGGAGCCTGAAAAAACATGCAATGATAAAAACTGCCCATTTCACGGTACACTATCTGTTAGAGGAATTCTGTTAGAGGGAACTTTAATTAAGAAAAAGATGAATAAAACTGCTGTAATTCTTCACGAGTACCTTGTATATATTCCAAAATACAAGAGATACGAGCGCAGAAGAAGAAAAATACATGCTCATTTACCGCCTTGCGTTGAAGTAGAGGTTGGAGATAAAGTAGTTATTGGAGAATGCAGACCTATAGCGAAAACAGTTTCGTTTGTAGTTTTAGGCAAAAAGAAGAGCTGACGGTAGTGAGGATATACAGGCGAAAGATTTTAAGAGGAGTTCTTCATTTTGAGAAGAGGGAGAGCTAATGGCAAAGAGAGGAGCTAAAGTCTCTGGAGTATCGTATAGGCTACATATCACCCCGGGAATATTCGTAGGGTCTTTAGTAAAAGTTAGCGATAATTCAGGAGCACAGCTGGCAAAAATAATAGGTGTAATTAGAGCAAAAACAGTCTGGAGAAGAATACCTGGAGCAGCAGTAGGAGACATGGTTATAGTGTCTATTAGGGAGGGTAGACCTGAGCTCAGAAAGCAAATAATGAGGGGTATAGTAATAAGACAGAAAAGACCTTACAGAAGACCTGACGGTACATGGATAGCGTTTGAAGACAACGCCATAGTGATAGTGTCTCCCGAAGGTGATCCTAAAGGAAGCGAAATAAGAGGACCTGTAGCAAAAGAAGCGGCAGACCGTTGGCCTAGAATAGCTTCAATGGCTACAATGATAGTCTAAGCCGTTTTTAGAAATTAATTGTACGTCTTCTTCTATAATTAAATTCCTCTATTGGAGAGTAAATTTATTTAGGAGACAGATTTATATTGCGATACCAAAGGAGTAATGTAAAGGTGATTGTATGCCTAAATACAAACAGACCGAGGAAGTATTAAAGTTAATGAGAGACGTTGAAAGAGTACGAAATATAGGTACCTTAGCCCACGTAGACCACGGAAAAACAACTCTCTCAGACAGCTTGCTAATGGGAGCAGGCCTTATCTCACCTAAAGTTGCAGGAAAAGCTCTCGCCTTAGACTACGTAGAAATAGAGCAGTTAAGACAAATGACTGTAAAGGCAGCTAACGTAAGCCTATACCATGAATGGGAAGGCAAAGGATACGTAATAAACCTAATAGATACACCAGGCCACGTCGACTTCACAGGCCACGTAACTAGATCTCTGAGAGCAATGGACGGAGCAATAGTAGTTGTCGACGCTGTAGAAGGAGTAATGACCCAGACTGAAACTGTAGTAAGACAGGCTCTCGAAGAAAGAGTTAGACCACTTCTTTTCATAAACAAGGTCGACAGGCTCATAAGAGAACTTAAATTATCTGCAAGCGAGATTCAGCAACGCTTCGTCCAGATTATAAAAGAGTTCAACATGTTAATAGACCTATATGCAGAACCCGAGTACAGAGATAAGTGGAAAGTCGACCCAGCTAAAGGACAGGTAGCTTTTGGTGCGGCGCTTCATAAATGGGGTTTGACCATACCTTTAGCAAAGAAACTCGGATTCAAGTTCTCAAATATAATTGACGCATACACGAGAGGATATTACGAAGAACTAGCTAAGGAGGCTCCGTTATACGTAGCCGTGCTCGACATGGTTATCGAGCATATACCTAACCCTGCAGAAGCTCAGAAATACAGAATACCCAAGCTATGGAAAGGAGACCTTAACTCGGAAATAGGTAAAGCTATGTTAGAGTGTGATCCCGATGGACCAACAGTTATATGTGCAACTAAAGTAGTAGCAGATCCTCATGCTGGATTAGTTACTACAGGTAGAGTATTCTCAGGAACCGTTTATACAGGCGAAGAAGTATACCTTATAGGAGCTAAGACCACAGAGAGAATACTTCAAGTAGGTCTCTACATGGGTCCTGTCAGAGAAGTGGCAAATGAAATCACTGCTGGTAATATTGCAGCTCTCTTAGGTCTAGAAAAAGCGAGAGCAGGAGAGACAATAGTTGATGTTAAATATAAGGACGTGGCAGCGCCGTTCGAAAGACTCAGATACATAAGCGAGCCCGTAGTTACAATAGCTATAGAACCTAAGAACAGCAGCGACTTACCTAAACTTGTAGAAATACTCAGAAAGATGGCTATTGAAGACCCGACATTGCACGTTTACATTAACGAGGAGACCGGAGAGTATCTACTAAGCGGAATGGGTACACTTCACCTAGAAATCGCACTATGGGACTTGAAACAGAGGTCAGGAATAGAAGTGGTTACATCGCCGCCTGTAATCAGATACAGAGAGACAATACGTAAAGTAGCAGGACCGTTTGAGGGCAAGTCACCTAACAAGCACAACAAACTATATATAAGCGTAGAGCCATTAAATGAAGAAACACTAGAGCTGTTACAGAAAGGTATTGTATACGATGACCAGGATTGGAGAACAAGAGCTAAAATACTAAGAGAACAAGCAGGTTGGGACGCAGACGAAGCTAGAGGAATATGGGCTATAGACGATAATCTAAACATTTTAGTCGACTTAACAAAAGGTGTCCAGCACCTAAGAGAAGTTAGAGACACTATAATAATGGGCTTTAGATGGGCTCTAGCTGAAGGGCCTCTATGCCACGAACCAGTCCGTGGAATAAAAGTAATTCTTCATGACGCTATAATACACGAAGATCCGGCACACAGAGGACCTGCCCAGATAATGCCAGCTACTAAGAACGCAATATTTGCAGGCTTCCTTTCAGCTAAACCAACGCTACTAGAGCCAATTTACAAGATTGAAGTAAAAGTACCTGAAAACTACTTAGGCGGAGTACTCAACGTAATTACACGCAAGCGAGGAAAAATAGTGAGCTTAGAAAAAAGCGGTATGTTGATGCATGTAAAAGGAGAAATTCCAGTATCAGAAACATTTGATTTAGCAGATGAGCTTAGAAGCGCTACAGCAGGAAGAGCTTTCTGGTCTACACAGTTCTACAAGTGGGCTCCAGTACCTGAATCAATGCTAGCAGACCTTATTCTGAAGATAAGAGAGCGTAAGGGACTTCCAAAAGAAATACCAAAACCCGAAGACTTCATTAAGCCTTAAAGTCTCTAAACATAACGTTAAAATACTTTTCTATATCAACTTTACACTAGGGTTTAAACATTGTCGTCCATAAGGCTTACTGATACTGAAAAAGCTATTGTAAAAGAATATCTTAATGGACTCTCTCCACGAGAGATAGCTGAGAAACTTAAAGTTTCTATAAAAACAGTATACAAGGCTTTATCCAAATACCGCAAACTTCAACGCGAAAAAGGCTTACGGACACAAACTCAAGTAGCAGCTACTTCAACACCTTCTACTGTCACAGCAGAAGCGTCCATTAGTGAAGAGGCTTTACTAAAGGTTCTCGCCAAAATATTGGCGGAAGCATTTAAAGAAATACAAACAAAACCTTCGATTACAGTAGAGAAGCCTACTGCCCAGCCAGCAAATGCAGAATTACTTTCAGCTCTAATCAAAGAAATAGCTAATTTAGCTGAGCAGATAAAGGAGTTAAACAAGAATCTAAGATCGCTAAGGTATATGATAAAAATAAGCGAGTTGCCCACTCGTGAAGAAATTGTAGCAAGCTATACTCCCGAAGAGGAAACTCTTCCAAGTTATCTTAGAGAAAATCCATGGATTGAAGTATTAAGAAAAAGAGGATTAGAATAACTTAAAGAATACTTCTATCAAATATAGTACCATTGCAATAATACATGAGAAAATAATGAAAAGAATGTCATTTTTAGTTATCTTCAATTCATAATAGAATGTTCTTTTAGTAGATCCAAAAGCTCTCGATTCAAGCGCTTCTGCTATCATAAAACTCCGCCTAATCTCGTATACTATTAGCGGTACTAGTATTGGTATGTACCTTCTTATTCTTTCTATAAAATTGCCTTTTTCTAATTCAAGGCCTCTACTTTTTTGTGCATCGATTATTATTTGAAGATCTCTGGCTAGCGAAGGGACAAATCTCATAGCCATAGTGAAGGCTAATGTATATTCATAAGGTAAACCGAGTTTATTGAGAGCCAGCATAAAGTCTTCGGGCGAAGTTGTAATAAAGAAGAGAGTAAATACTGTGGCTAAGGCTGTAAACTTTAATGACATTATAGTGGCTATCAAAATTCCTTTTTCTGACGTAAAGTAATTAACTACGAATATAAATATAATCCACGGCAAAATTCCTTTAAGCATCTTTAATAGCTGTGAAATAGACTTAGCTGCGTATGCAGTAATTATAACTAAAAACATTATTAAACTAAGTGTTATGATGTTGTTTGATATAAATATAAGAAATGATAATAAAATGACAAATAACATTTTGCTTCTAGGGTCTAGATTATGAATAATAGTGTTTTTCTTAAGATATCTAAATGACTGAAGTGATCTCAACATAATCTGGCCCCTTTGATAAGATCTAATATTTCCTCCAAAAGTTCATCTAATTTAATTATTTTTTCAGAAATTCCTAGGTCGGATAAATACCACGCACATAAGGTCACTTGCGGAGGGAGAAGCCTTGCTTTTCTTAAGATATCTTTATTTGTTAAAATTTCATTTACTTCGCCGTCAGCTATCACTCGACCTTGTGCCATAACTATTACTCTTTTAAAATTTTCTGCAACAAAGTCTATGTCATGTGTTACAACTACTATAGTTTTGTTCATTTCAGATATTTTCTCTAGAAGAAGTGATAGTTTTCTTTTCTGGATAATGTCTTGACCTACTGTCGGCTCATCTAAAACTACTATATCGGGATTATAGCATAGAGCTGAAGCTATAGCTAGTCGTTTCTTTTCTCCTCCACTTAAGGTAAATGGTGATGATTTTCTATATTTTTCAAGACCAAAGAATTTCAGCATTTTATCAATAATGTCTTTTATTTCTGTGTCACTAAATCCGAAGTTTCTTAGTGCAAACTCTATTTCTTTCTCAACAGATTCTGCGAAAAATTGATGATCAGGATTCTGAAAAACAAGGCCTACTTTTCTAGCTAGACTCGCTACAGTTGTTTGCTTAGTATCTACACCGAAGATTTTGACATAGCCTTTCGTCGGTTTGAGTAGTCCATTGAAGTGCTTTATGAGAGTAGTTTTTCCAGCGCCGTTTTCACCTACTATGGCTACTTTTTCTCCAGACTTTATTTCGAGATTAATGTCTTCTAAAGCGTATTTGTCTGAATCTTCATACTTAAAGTACAAACTACGTACTTCGACTGCCTTTGGCATAAACAACACCTGTTATTTCTTCCCTTAATTCTTGTGGTGATAGAGGTATTTTAGTGAGTTTTACTCCTTTTTCACAAAGTTTATTGTATAATTCAACAGTTTTTGGTGGTGCCACTCCATAAGTTTCAAGATCTTTTCTCGAGAGAACTTCTCGGGTAGGACCATCAAAGATTATTCTGCCCTTATACATTACTATGAGTCTTGTTGCTATAGGCGCTATTAGTTCAAGACGATGTTCGACAATTACTATAGTTATTTTCAATGTTCGGTTAAGATCATGAAGTAGATGAATTACTTCTTTAGCGGATACAGGGTCTAAATTTGCGGTAGGTTCATCTAAAACTAGTATTTTAGGTTTCATTGCAATACATGCAGCAATAGCGACTTTCTGCTGTTCACCGCCCGATAGCTCGAATGGAGCTTTATTTAGGATACTGTGTAGATTAAAGTAATCTACTACTTCTTTCAGCCTTATTGCTATTTCTTCTCTACTTAAACCCAAGTTTTCTAGTCCGAAAACTATTTCTTTTTCTACAGTAGAGAAAAAGAGCTGGTTTTCAGGTTCTTGGAAAACCATGCCAACGTACCTTGCCAAAATATATGTGGGAGTTTTAGTAACATCATGGCCGCATACAACTGCTTTCCCCTCAAAAGTTCCTTCGTAGAAATTTGGTATTAGACCATTGAAAATTCTACAGAGAGTGGTTTTTCCACATCCTGAGGGTCCTGCTATTAAAACAGAATCTCCTTCATGAATTTTTAGCGAAATATCTTTAATAGCGTAGTCTGGAGACCCTCTGTATTTAAACGATACTTTATCGAGGAGTATTAGCGGTTCTGTCAATCATCTCAGCCTCGGATAGTGGTGCTCCCTATCACAAGACTATGCTTCAATAAAAACTTTTGTCGCATAACAAAGGTTTAATTAAGCAGAAAAGACTAGTAATCGAGATGGCTGCGAAATATAAAGTACTTATTTGTGACCCAATAGCAAGTGAAGCTATTGATCTTCTTAAAAAACATGGGTTTGAGGTTAGCTTTGTAGAGTCACCTTCTCCGCAAGAACTGGCAAAAATAATCGGAGAATATCATGTCATTATAGTAAGAAGTGCTACGAAAGTTACGCGCGAAGTCATAGATCAAGCGAACAACCTTAAGATTATAGCAAGAGCGGGGTCTGGTCTAGATAATATTGATGTAGAGTATGCTAAGAGTAAAGGGATAATAGTGGTCAACTCACCTGAAGCACTCGCGACAGCTGTTGCAGAACTAGTATTTGGGCTAATGATATGTCTTGTTAGAGGAATACACCTTGGTTGGAAAGGGCTTTGTGAAGGAAAGTGGCTTAAGAAGAAGCTTTTAGGCATGGAGTTAAAGGGGAAGACTCTAGGTGTAATAGGGCTGGGTAGTGTAGGCAGTGAAGTATGCAGAATAGCTAAAGGTTTTCAAATGAAGGTTATAGGGTACAGAAGACATCGCTTAGAAGAGACATGCAGGGCTCTGGGAATAGAACCTGCAAAAAACATAGAGGACTTAATTAAGCAAAGCGACATAATAACTTTGCACGTACCTTTAACTAAAGAGACTTACCACTTAATAGATGAAAATATGTTCAAAATTATGAAAAGAGGAGTATATATAATAAATACATCGAGAGCTGAAATAATTGATGGAAAAGCCTTGCTAAGAGCATTAGATGAAGGCATTGTGGCGGGTGCTGCATTAGACGTATTTACTAAGGAGCCTCCTGTAGAAGACTGGGAAATAAAGCTAGTAAATCACCCTAAAGTCATAGCAACTCCACATATAGGGTCCATGACTAGGGAAGCTCAAAGACGCACAGGAGTGACTGTAGTCCAGAAGATTATAAGCATACTTGAACAGGCAACAGAAAACTAATATACTTCCCTATTTTAAGAAGACGAGGTAACAATGTCGCTCTACAAATACTTAGCTAAGGCATGGAAGAGACCATATGATGGACCCTTAGGGGAAATACTCAAAAAAAGACTAATAAAGTGGCGCCGTGAACCAACTGTAGTTCGCATACCTAAGCCCACTAGACTCAATAGAGCTAGAGCGCTAGGATATAAGGCCAAGCAGGGAATAATAGTTGTCAGAGTACGTGTAAGAAAAGGTGCCATGAATAAACCCAGACCAAGAGCTGGCAGAAGACCTAAAAGAATGGGTATCTATGGTCATACCCCTAAGAAGAGTCTACAGCTAATAGCAGAAGAAAAGGCTGCCCGAAAGTATCCAAATATGGAAGTTTTAGGATCCTACTGGGTTGGCGAAGACGGAGAATACAAATGGTTCGAAGTGATACTCGTAGACCCATTCCATCCAGTAATTAGAAACGATCCTCATTACAACTGGCTAATAGGTTACAAGAAGAAAAAGAAGTATAAGCACGTGATTAAGAAGATAGTAGAAAAGTTGAGGCAAAATAATGAGTCTCAAGAAACTAAGCAATAGAGTAGTAATAGAAGCTTTCTGTCACGCAACCGAAGATATAAGTAAAGTAAAGCAGGCTTTACTAAACACTATTCCACCAGAAATAAGAGACAAAATTAAATTAACAACAGAAAATCTCAAGGGATACTTCGGAAACCCAATAACAATCATTAGAGCGGACATAGGCGATTCTAGCAAGGCAAGCCTCGTAGTCAAATATCTTGTAGAAAGGCTCGGTGAAGACGATAAACAAGTAATAAACGATACTCTTGACTTACGTATTGATGGTTCTGGTAATCTTTACTTAAGATTGGATAAACAGGAAGCATATCATGGCCACATAAGGCTGGCTCCATTTTCAGATGATATAATTAAAATGAAGATCCTTTTGCCGCTAGCTAGATGTGACATACAAGAAGCTAGAAAATACTTGAAATCGATAGGTTTAATTTAAACTAAATAATATTGTTTGAAATATTTAGTTTGTGTGATAATTAATGTTATATATACTTTGAAGTTATATTACGACAATATTTTTATAGCTAGAAGTGTAGAAAGAATGCTGGTGAGGCTTAATGATGACTGCTCCGTCGATGGGATATGACCGGGCAATAACTATTTTCTCGCCAGATGGCAGACTATATCAAGTAGAGTATGCTTTCGAAGCAGTCCGCAGAGGCTACACCTCTATAGGTATTAGGTGTAAAGAAGGCGTAGTTTTAGCAGTAGAAAATAAAAAGCAGTTTCCTTTAGCAGAGCCTTTTGATAAAATACAGAAGATAGACGAGCATATAGGGCTGACTTTCGCGGGCCTTGCTTCTGATGCGCGTGTGCTAATCGATAAAGCAAGAGAATACGCGCAGATTCATAGACTTATTTACGATGAACCTATTCCCGTAGAAACTTTAGCCAGAAGAATATGCGACATAAAGCAGGCGTTTACTCAGCATGGCGGTGTAAGACCGTTCGGAGTAGCATTCCTCATAGCAGGAGTAGACGCAACAGAACCTAAGTTAATGCAGACAGACCCTCAAGGATCGTATCTCAGCTTATATGCTCATGCAATAGGATCTGGCGGAGAAACAGCACTAAGTATGCTTGAAAGAATGTACCGTGAAGATATGTCTCTAGAAGAAGCACTCCTATTGGCGCTTCATGTACTAGACAAAACTATTGAGGGGGGAGCCAAAAAAGACGTTGTTGAAGCAGGATATGTTGACGTAAAAACTAAAAGGTTCAGAAAACTAACTATTAATGAACTTGAAAAATATTTGCAAAAAATGAGGGAGGTATATCATGAGCGGTAAAAGGCAGAAAGTAATAGCTAGATTAACTAGAGGAAAGCTTCGTTTCGAAATAATAGTAGACGCTGAAAAAGCATGGAAGTACCGTAGCGGGAAAAAGATAGATATTTATGAGATAGTTGAAGGAGACATTATTTACGCAGATGCAAGAAAAGGACTTAAAGCATCCGAGGAAGATATTAGGAAAATATTCGGTACAACAGACTTCTATAAAGTAGCCGAGAGAATACTTAAAGAAGGAGAGCTTCAGTTAACAGCTGAGCAAAGAAGAGAGCTTATTGAGTCTAAAAAGAAGCAAATTATAGAGTATATTGCCAGAAACTGCGTTGATGCACGCACAGGGCTCCCAATACCCCCTAAACGCATAGAATTAGTTCTAGAGAAGGTCAAGGTTGGTATAGATCCATTCAAGCCAGTTGAGGTTCAGGTTACAGAAATACTAAAAGAACTACGTAAAGTGCTTCCTCTGAAAATGGAAAAAGTGCTAGTTGGAATAAAGATTCCTCCACAGTACATAGGCAGAGCCCAAGGCTATATTCTAAAAGTAGGGAAGCTCATACGAAGTGAGTATCAGAGTGATGGTACATGGATTGTAGAAATAGAAATTCCTGCAGGAATACAGACATCTTTAATAGACAAGATAGCGAGCTTGACGAAAGGGTCTGCTGAAGTAAAGATTATTAGTAAGACCGGAAGATAATGGGGATAATATGCCTGTTTTCTTCACCCAGAGACAGATAGTAGCTCCTGGAGACTTACTAGCTGAAGGAAACTACAATTTAGGAAACAATGTGTACTCTATAGACGGAAAGATATATTCAAGTGTGTTAGGGTTGGCTGAAATACGTGAAGGTAGAATTATTACAGTAATACCGCTTAAGGGATGTTATATACCAAAAGTAAATGACATAGTTATAGGCAAGGTAGTTGATGTGGGTATAGCTAGCTGGCTAATAGATATAAATTCTCCGTATACAGGGTATCTTCAAGTAACAGATGCTCTTTCTAAACCCGTAGACATAACTAAAATTCAGTTAAGAAAATTCCTCGATATAGGTGATATAATAGTAGCGAAAGTAATAGCCTTCGATCTAATGAGAGACCCTCAATTAACAATTAAAGAATCGAAGCTAGGAAAAGTTGAGCGTGGGTCTCTCGTAGAAATATCGCCTGTTAAAGTTCCTCGTGTAATAGGCAAAAGAGGGTCTATGATTTCTATGCTCGAAAGAGAGCTCGACTGTGAGATAATAGTAGGGCAAAATGGAAGAATACTTGTAACTGGGAAGAACAAAGCAAGAGAGCTATTTGCCGTGAGGCTTATTAAAATGATCGAAAAAGAGGCGCATGTGACTGGATTAACCGACAAAATTAAAAATATAATTATTAAAGCAAAAAAGGAGGGGGTTATCTAATGAAAGAGAAACCGATTTTACTCAATGAAGAGGGGCTCAGAGTAGATGGACGAAAACTAGATGAACTGAGATCTATTGAGATAAAGGTAGGAGTATTGAAGAATGCTGATGGATCAGCCTATATTGTTCAAGGGAAAAATAAAATAATGGTTGCAGTCTATGGGCCTAGAGAGCTACATCCAAGACATCTATCTCTACCCGATAGAGCTGTACTTAGGTGTCGATATCACATGGCACCATTCTCTGTACCTGAGAGAAAAAGTCCAGCTCCTTCACGCAGAGAAGTAGAATTATCCAAAGTAATAAGGCAGGCACTGGAACCAGCTCTTTTTTTAGAGATGTTCCCTAGAACATCCATAGATGTTTTCATAGAAGTTCTACAGGCAGATGGGGGAACTAGATGCGCATCTATAACAGCAGCAGCTGTGGCGCTAGCCGATGCAGGAATACCTATGAGAGATTTAGTCGCAGCAGTAGCAGTTGGAAAAATTGATGGAAAAATCGCATTGGATTTGAATCACTTAGAAGACCAGTACGGAGAGGCAGATATCCCCGTGGCAATGATGCCTGGACTTAACCAAATAACTTTGCTTCAAGCCGACGGACTCATAACAATAGAGGAACTAAAAGAGGTTCTCGAGCTAGCTAAAGCCGGGATTATGCAAATATATAAGAAGCAGAAAGAGGCTCTTAAATCAAAGTATATTGGGAGTGGTGAGGAACTTGGCTAAATCTGAGGAAATAATACCTATTATCAAGAAAAAGACTATCGAGGCCTTATTGGGAAAGAACACGCGCATAGATGGAAGAAAATTAGATGAATACAGGGAAATTTCAGTTGAATTTAATGTAATAGAAAAGGCCGAAGGCTCGGCAATAGTGAATATAGGCAATACCATGGTCATAGCTGGAGTAAAATCAGTATTAGGCAAACCGTTCCCCGATACACCGGACGAAGGAGTATTGATAGTGAATACTGAACTAATTCCCCTAGCATCACCTACTTTTGAGCCAGGGCCTCCAGGCGAGGATGACATTGAGATAGCTAGAGTAGTAGACAGAGGCATAAGAAGCGCTAAGGTAGTTGATCTCAAGAAGCTGTGTATTGTGCCTGGAAAATCTGTCTGGGCTCTCTACATAGACATATATGCGCTAAACCACGACGGGAATTTAATGGATGCTTCAGGGCTAGCAGCCTACTGTGCACTAGTATGCACTAAAATCCCTAAGCATGCTGTTGAAAACGAGAACGTCAAAATACTTGAAGAAAAAGAAGAACTGCCCATACAGCATGAAGCCATACCTGTAACATTTGCGAAAATAGGTGAAAAAATTGTAGTAGATCCGTGTTATGAAGAAGAGCTGATAATGGATGCTAGACTGACAATATCGTTCAATGAAGAGGGGAAAATATGTGCTATTCAGAAAGGTGGAAGAGGAATGTTTACTGCAGATGAAATAATGTACTGTGCAGAACTAGGAAGAAAAATCAGCAGAGAGATATCGGAGAAAATAAAGCGTATGCTAGAGAATGCCCAGTCTACTTAACCTTTCTACTAAAATGTCTTCTAAATCTGGTTTTTGAGGAAAGTATAATTCGTAATATACTCTTACTACCGGTTTATCTATTTTAATTATTCTTCGTAAATCTGTGGGAGTTCCTAGAATTATCGTGTCGCAGTCAATTTTGCTTATTACTTCTTCAAGTTCTTTTACTTGCTTGTATCCATAGCCAAGTGCTGGTAAAACTTTACGTAAATGCTTGTATTTCTCGTAAGCTTCTTTAATCGAGCCAACAGCATAGGGCTTTGGGTCAATAATTTCTGATGCACCATACTTGAGGGCAGCCTGGTATCCTGCTCCATAGCCTAAATGACCGTGAGTTACTGAGGGGCCATCTTCTATAACTAGTACTCTTTTTCCCTTGATAAGCTCAGGTTTATCTACTTTTATTATAGAGTGAGCTTTCAGAATTACTGCTTTTGGATTCAAAGATCTCACGTTTCTTTCTACTTTTTCCGCTGATGCTGTGTCTGCGACGTTTACTTTATTTATTAAAATAATATCGGCCAATCTGACGTTTACTTGACCTGGATAAGAGAATACTTCTTGTCCCGGCCGCGTTGGATCAGCAACAGTTATTATTATGTCGGGTTTGAAAAACGGAAAATCGTTGTTTCCTCCATCCCATATAATTATGTCGTTTTCTGATTCTACTAGCTTAAGCACTTTCTCGTAGTCTACGCCTGCGTATACTGTGACTCCTAAATTTATTAAGGGTTCATACTCTTCTCGTTCCTCGATAGTACAGTTATATTTGTCTAAATCTTTAAGCTTAGTAAATTTCTGAACTATTTGTTGCTTTAAGTCTCCATAAGGCATAGGGTGTCTAACAACACCTACTTTAATTCCTCTTTTTCTTAGCACATTTACGACGTATCTAGTCGTAGTACTTTTCCCAGCACCAGTTCTTACGGCACATATTGCTATTACTGGCTTCTGTGCCTGAAGCATAGTGTCCTTCGGTCCAAGAATTCTGAAACTAGCTCCTTTAGCTAAAACTAAAGAAGCTTTATTCATTACATCATCGAATAGAAGGTCACTATAAGCTAAGACTACTTCGTCGACCTGATATTTTTCTATTAACTCGGGTAAGTTTTCTTCAGGATATATTGGTATTCCCTTAGGATATAATTTACCCGCTAGTTCTGGCGGATAAATTCTGTCAGCAATATTGGGTATTTGTGCTGCTGTAAAGGCTACAACCTCGTATTGTTCATTATCTCGGAAAAAGACATTAAAATTATGAAAATCTCGTCCGCCAGCACCCATTATTATAACTCTTCTTTTTCGCATCACTAACCGTTTTATTTGCAGGTAAAAAAGTTTTATTAAATAGTTGTTAAAATTTCGCTCGAGAAAATAGAATTTAATAAGCGTAAAATTAGCTATAATTAAAATAGAGGAAAGCTGACTTCATACTGTGCGTAAAAAGGCGATACTCTTCGATTTAAGTTTCCTTGTAGCATCGTTTTCCAACAAAATAGATATTGTAGATTTTGTAAGAAAGGAGCTCGGAGAGAGAATTAAGCTTATTGTGTTGAAAGATTCTCTAATTGAGCTTGAAGAAGCTCTTATCCGCAAGAAGCCTAATATTCTAAAGACATTTAAGTTGATCGTAGATTTTGTAAAGAAATACTGTGAAGTAGTCGACTATCTTCCGACCGAAAAAATATCTGTAGATATGAAAATACTACGCTATGCGAGTACAAATGACTGTATTGTAGCTACAAATGACAAGTATTTGATGAAAATGCTTCTCTACAAAAATATTCCCGTTATTTATGTTAATATAAGAAAGAAGAGAATAGAAGTGATTGGAGAAATTTAGTTCGAGCAATCTATCGCCTAATTGACCTTAATAGAGCATATTTTTCATAGAAATACGCAGGCAGCCTACGAGATAAGTGGTGTAAAGTATCTAGCCGAATAAGAGGTATAGTAGCTAAAAATATATATCGATCGCGTTAAGTTTTGGCGATGTATCAAGTAGTCTCTATCGAAGATGTGCTTAGAATACCGCCTAGTTATTTTAGAAAGCCTATTGAAGAGGCGGCACTTGAGTTAGTTAAAGAAAGCTATGAAGGTAGAACGATACCCAATTTAGGTATAGTTATTGCAGTTATAAATGTTAAAGTTTCTGATGTAGGTAAAATAATACCTGGTGACGGAGCCTTGTATCATAAAGTGTATTTTGATGCTCTCGTTTTTTCGCCGATTCAGAATGAAATAGTTGAAGGAGACGTAGAGACTGTTGAAAAGTACGGAATTTTTGTTAGACTAGGACCTATTGATGGCTTTATTCATGTGTCTCAAATAGAGGAAGAAGAAGAATTCACATATGATAGAGCTCAACAAGCACTAATTGGTAAAAAGAAGCAGCGCATTGTAAAGAAAGGAGATATTGTTAGAGCTAGAATAACTTCTGTAAGCTATGGAACAGGAGAACTTAAAACATTTAGAGTTCATATGACTATGCGGCAACATGCTTTAGGTAAACTCGAGTGGATTGAAGAGGAAACTAAGCCCAAGAAGAAAGAAAAGAGGTGAAAATAAATGCCTCGAAGATTATCTTCTTGGAAGGCTTGTAAAAAGTGTAAAGCTCTAGTAGACATTAAAGTAGAAGAGTGTCCAATATGTGGTTCAAAGGAATTCTCAACAGAATGGAGCGGAATAATTATAGTTACTGATCCTGCCAAGTCCATAGTAGCTAATAAACTAGGTATAAGCAAGCCAGGAAGATACGCACTTCGAGTAAGATAACGTCTGCACAGACAATATTAATTATTTTCTAATAAATTGCTTTTAGGAGCAATAGAAGCTGAAGATCAGGGTATACAAAATGGCATTAAACTTATATAATTTCAGACGTGAAACTAGAGGAATAGCTATGGCAGAAGCCGTTAAAACAGAGTTCAAGATAGAAATACTTAAAGAAAGAGATAACCAACTGCTCGAAAGAAAGGAGTTAGAACTAATAGTACACCACTTTGCAAGGGGGACCCCAAGGGTATACGACGTAAGGCAGTATCTAGCGTCACAGTTCAAAGTCGACATAAATACTGTGTATATACGTAAAATGATAACAGAGTTCGGCGTAGGTAGAAGTCGTGCTGAAGTACATATATACAGATCTCCCGAAAGAGCTAGAAAAGTAGAGCCTCTGCACATAATACTTAAAAATCTTCCTCCAGAGGAAAGAAAAAAGAAATTAGAGGAGCTTAGACGAAGTAAAACATAGGGGATTCCTATGGCTCATGTACATAAGTTGTATGAGTACGATTACGAAAAGGGATATATTAGGTTGAAAAATAAAAAGTGCCCTAGATGTGGGTCGATAATGGGGCATCATCTGCAGCCTGTTGAGCGGTATCACTGTGGCAGATGTGGCTACACTATTTTCTTAACTAAGCGCAAGTAATTCAGCCTACCTAAGTGGGACTAAACTAATGAGAAAATCTAGCGAGGTCGTAGTCTTAGGAATAGAGACTACAGCCCATACCTTTGGGGTAGGTATTTTTTCGAATAAACGAGGTTTGTTAGCAAACATTAACGATAGTTATATTCCTCCAGAAGGAGGTATTCATCCAAGAGAAGCGGCTGAGCATCATGCATCAGTAGCACACGAAGTTCTAGCTAAAGCGCTTTCAACAGCCGGGTTATCTATTCAAGATATTTCGGCTATAGCGGCATCATTTGGTCCAGGTCTAGGTCCCTGCCTTAGAGTAGGCTGTAGCGTTGCGCGGGCGTTAGCCGCCTACTTCGAAAAACCACTTGTACCTGTAAATCACTGTGTTGCACACATAGAAATAGCACGATACTTGCTCAAAGTAAAAGATCCGCTTGTTGTATATGTTTCGGGAGGAAACACTATTATTGCGGCTTACAGCGATGGGAGATATAGGGTATTCGGAGAGACTTTAGACATAGCTCTAGGAAATTGTCTAGACGTTTTCGCTAGAGAAATAGGCCTTAATTTTCCCGGTCCGCCGATTTTAGAGAAATATGCCGAAAAAGGAAAGCGATACATAGAGTTACCTTACGTAGTAAAGGGTCAAGATTTATCGCTTTCAGGCCTTTTAACAAAAGGGCTCGAAC
Organism: uncultured Thermoprotei archaeon; assembly: GCA_965367815.1. GTDB lineage: Archaea > Thermoproteota > Thermoprotei > Thermofilales > B15-G2 > B15-G2. The sequence goes on along the minus strand of CBDUKN010000008.1, from coordinate 37,110 downwards.
TGGCGTCAGGCGGTGTGCCTTTAGAAGACCTTTGCTTCAGTTTTGTCGAGACGGCATATGATATGGTAGTTGAAGTAACTGAAAGAGCCTTAGCCCACACAAGGAAAAAAGTAGTAGTTCTAACAGGCGGCGTTGCTAGAAGCAAGCTACTTCAAAGAAAACTTAAAGAAATGTGTTCATCTCACTCAGTTGAATTCAAAACAGTTCCAAAAGAATATGCAGGAGATAATGGAGGCATGATAGCTTACACGGGGTATTTGTGTATCAAACATGATATTACAGTTCCTATAGAAAAAAGTTATATAAAGCCTAGGTGGAGACTAGATGAAGTCGATGTACCATGGTTCGACGAACAATGAAGAAGTGTTAAGCTGGGGCGCTGAAGCGATTATCGTGAAAACAGCTTTTATGGAATTACCCGCGGTCAAAAAAATAAGAGTTCCCAAGAGCTATAGATGTAGAGAACTAGATATTTCTCTAAGAAAACGTAGAACACTACTCGAGGCAAAACTCATGTTTTATAGTATTAAAAATGGAGTGCCTACACCTGTAGTATATTTCATAGATTTGGTAAATACAACTATTGTCATGGAGTATATTGAAGGAAAACTCTTAAAAGAAGTCATCAGCGGGAAAGATCTAAGCAGCGTAGCAGTTTTCTTGGAGAAATCAGGTTACTATACAGGTTTGCTTCATGAAGCAGGTATAGTTCACGGAGATCTAACTACATCAAATATTATGATAAGAGAACCCGCTGGTGACATAACTTTTATCGACTTCGGCTTAGGCGCATTTTCGAAAGACTATGAAGATCAGAGCGTAGACCTACACTTATTCCTTCGATCACTTGAAAGTACACATTATTCCATCGCATACGAAGCTTTTAAGCACTTTATTAAAGGATACAGTAAAGCTAGAGGCGAAAATATAGCTAAAAAAATACAATCGAAGATCAAGGAAATTAGAATGCGAGGACGATATGTAAGCGAGAGAAAGAGGAAGTACGAAGAATAGAGTTGAATCTGGTGCTAGACTGAAGCTATTTCTCGGCACAAAACATATTTACCCCTTAGTCTTCGATACTTCCTGTGAATAAGCGAAAAAAGAAGGGTAAATCACATTCAACAAGACCTGCGAGGAGAACGCCTCCATCATGGGTAAAGTACGCTCCTGAAGAAGTAGAGAATCTAGTCGTAACGCTAGCTAGAAGAGGGTATCCTCCCTCAATGATAGGTATTATCCTAAGAGACCAGTATGGAATACCTCTAGTAAAGCAAATAACTGGTAAGAAGATATGTCAGATACTAAAGGAGCATGGTTTAGCTCCTCAGATACCCGAGGACTTAGCTAATTTAATAAAGAGGGCTATAAAAATAAGAAAACACTTAGAGGAGCATCCGAAAGACTTGCACTCCAAGAGAGGGCTTCAGCTAGTTGAAGCAAAAATAGCTAGATTAGTTAAGTACTATAAGAGAAAAGGAGTGCTTCCTCCAGACTGGGAGTATAAAATAGAGAGAATAAGTATATTCGGCTAATGTCAAATGAAGCTACTGAAGAGTTTTTAAAGCATATTTCTCAGAAAGCAAGTCAGCTAGAAGACTTTATTGAAGAAGAGCCAGTCCTTCTCCTTTCCCACTATGATGCAGACGGTCTAACAGCAGCATCTGTTCTAGTGCACTTACTTATTGAAAAGAACGCAGTTTTTCACTTAAAGATAATAGAACAGCCATCTGCAGAAGATTTAGAAAAAGTAGTAAGCGAATGCAAGCACTATAACAGCATAATACTATGTGATATGGGTAGTAGGCACGGAAGCCTATTGTCTAATTTTTCTCAAAAATACTCGAAGAAAATAGCAGTAATAGATCACCATACTCCTCCGCAAGAGGCTCCGGAGACAACTAAATTTTTCCTTGAAGTAAATCCGTGGAGACATGGAGTAAATGGGTCTTTACATGTAAGTTCATCGGGGCTAGCTTACTTAATGGTAAAGGAGCTTGACAGCAAAATTAGCGAAAAAGTAGTGCATTTAGCTCTTATAGGGGCTCTAGGAGACCGCCAAGACCAAGGAGAGAAGTGCGATTTTTTGGGTGTAAATAAACTGATTTTAAATGAAGCTATAGAGAAAAAAATTGTTTCCAGAGAGATAGGCTTGAGACTATTTGGTATTAGACGTAGACCACTGTATAAGTGTCTAGAGTATACAATTGACCCATTTATACCGGGCTTAAGCGGGGACGAAAAAGCATGTATAGAATTTCTCAGAAGTATTTCTATAGAACCATTTTTCAGCGATGGTCGTCCAAAAATGATAAATGATCTTAGTGAAGGCGAAGTTAGAAAACTTGTAATAGAGCTAGTAAAATACATGATATCAGAGGGAGTGCCTCCACAGGAAGCGGAAAAACTTCTAGGATATTCATACTTCATTAATAGCTTTTACAAGTATCCCGAGCTTTATGATGCCAGAGAATTCGCAGTACTGTTAAATGCATGTGGTAGGCTTAACGAAGAGTGGGTAGGATTAATGATATGTTTAAACAAAATAGATTACTACGAGCAAGTTTTATCTGTGCTTACTAAATATAGAAAAACTCTAAAGGAAGTACTGAATATGATTGAAAACGAAGAAATTCCAATAAACTACTTAAGTAAAACTATTGTCGTCGACTGTATAGGCATAGTAAATGAAAGACTTAGTGGAGCACTATCGTCAATAATTTCAACTAAACCTGATTTTCGAGCATATAAAGTTCTGGCTTTACTAGCATCGTCGTCAAAACCTAAGCATGTAAAAATATCGCTGAGAGTACTTAGAGAAATACCTAGTTTTTCTCTGGGAGCAACTATATCTGAAATAGCCGAAGATATAGGTGGAGAAGCTGGAGGACATGAAAAAGCTGCTGGAGCCACGCTGCTAGAAGAAAAAGTTAATCTATTTCTAAGAAAGTTGGAAAAAGAGATACCTTGAGCGAAGAAATAGCTCTACTGCTTAAAATATCGCATTCAAACGATAAAGTTCTCAAAAGCATGCACGTAGCGCTATCACCTGATAACCTAGTGCTCCCTGCCGGACTAACAATAGAGATGTCTGTGCATAACAAGAGCTTAAACATTATTATTAGAGATACAAGCGGTAAAATAGAGAGAGTCAAGCAGACAGTTAATGATATATTAAGGTGTATGTGTGCAGTGTACAGATCTCTGAAAAACGTAAGTCAAATTTAAATACTAGAATTAAAGACTTAATGTCGCTAAAAGGTGTGTGAGGGTGGATAAGCTTGTCTGAGAGAAGGCGTCGAGATAAATGGAGTCTTAAAAAATGGTATACAGTCTACGCATCAAGTGCATTTGGGTTTGCTGAGCTAGGCTTAGTGCCAGCTCTAACTGATGAACATTTATTGAGAAGAACAATAGAGGTCAGCTTATTCGACTTAACTAAAGATATTACCCAGCTACCGTATAAATTAAAGTTCCAGATAGTCAAAGTTGAAGGAAATAAAGCCTATACACAGTTTAAAGGCTTTGAGCTCACAAGAGACTATATTAGAAGCCTTGTGAGAAGAGGGTCTTCGAAAATAGACGGCATTTTCGATGTACATACAAAGGACGGAGTGCATCTAAGAGTTATGGTAATGGCAATTACTCTGCACAGAGCAAAGACTTCGCAGAAGAAAGCCATAAGAAAAATTATGAAGGAAATAGTCGAGGAATTTGCAGCAAAGCTCGACTTTGACGCCTTTATACAGGAGGCTGTTCTCGGCAAAATCTCTTCCGAAATCTTCAATAGAGCAAAGAAAATCTATCCTCTAAGAAAGTGTGAAGTACGCAAAATTAAAGTCCTAACACCAACTTTTGAAATACCTCTCAAAACACCTCCGCCAGAAACTGAGAAAACAAGAGCTACTCCTGCGTCCTCTGCCTCTCACTAAGTCGTGTTTAAGGGCTAAGAGCGCTATGTCTCTTGAAGATAAGCCTTCATAGTTTATTTCCAAGCCGAATTCAGCTTCTGTCTTCTGTGGAGCCTTTCATTTTATTAATCCATGACCAGATTATTTTATCACTCACCTTAAACTCTCCAGGTAACCTATACTTAAGCTACTCATCGTCCTCTGAAGTGAGGACTCGAGCACTGCATGAATACCTAAATTAAAGTAGGTAAATAAAGAATACTTGGAGAGGGGTGGGGGAGGGTTCTGTTGCTTCTAAACCAGCATTCCTCTCTAGGGGGTTTGGTTCGGAGACAATAGGGCTTCAGGCACCCCTACACGGTTCCTCATCGCCGCCCTCTAGCCCACTCCTATCGCTCTGAAAGAAGTAGTTGTGGAGAGCTATAAGGGAGGAGAATTTTGTTTTAATTGAGTCATGGAAACTAATATACTGTATGGCTATTTATGCAAACAGCTTATATATCTCTGAAACAACTATTACTTTAGATGACCCACTCTACCTCTAGGGTAGAGTAGCGATGAGGCGAGAGCCCTATGGCTCAGTGAGCCCCACCCCAGGCCCACAGCTACTAGAGCTACGTGGGGTGTCTCCCCGGGAGAAGAGAGTAGAAGCCCCCCGCTACCATTCTTTACGGAGCGATGGGGGGTACTTGTCTTCGAGACAATGATAAACCACAGGAGTGCTTGAGTCTCCGAGAGAATACTCTTAACCCTCTACGGGAATGCAGGAGTATTCTCCTAGCCTTCTCCCACGGGAGACACTCAGAATACAAGTAAGATGCCCAGACCCCAGCCTGGGGGCCAGGCGGGTTGATAACAGCATTAAGCAAACATCAATCCAACAACATACAGTATTTAACAGAAATGTTCTTGTGATTAGTAGGTTTAATTGAAGTATATTGCTTTAAAATGCTTCAAATATACTAATGCCTCCCGTCCCGCAGGGCACCCCCTCCACTATGATATGAGGGAGATGGGGGTGTTCTGTGAGGCGGGAGGTTGTTGAGATAATTAGGACGAATGTTTTAAGAATAGAGGTAGATGAGGAATTAGAGAGGTTTTTGGAAGAGCTTAGGAAAGAATTCAAGAAGTACTTTGATGTAGCAAATAGTTTCGTTAAACAGTATTATCGAGTAAATCATAGGTTTCCTAATGTTTTAGAAGTCTATAGAGTTCTGCGGAGAAATAATGCTTCTAGTACTGCTGCTAATGAGGCTTCAAGAAAAGTTCTTGAGGCATGGGAAAGCTATATTTCTGTTAAAAGAAGAGGGTTTAAGGCTAAGCCACCGGAATTCAGAAATATTCCAGTGATTCTGCATAATGGACAGTACCGTGTATATGCTGTAAGAGAAGGAGACAAGTGGATTGCTGAGAAAATAGAGTTTTCTTCAAATAGAAAATGGTTTTCACTAGAGGTTAGAGGAAAAATTAAATGGGTTCCAGAGCTTAAAGAAGGATTAGTATTCTACATTAAGGGATTAAAATATCCTGATGTAAAGTTGAGACACTATTTAACAGATGACTACTTGATTCTAGGAGAATACTGCATCAATAAAAATAAGGCAGAGATATTTAGGAAAAATAACAAGTGGTACTTTGCTTTCAGTGTTTCCTTGAAGGTTCCGAGGCTTCGGGGTAGTGGTATTGCTGCCGTAGACATTGGTGCAAGGAATTTAATTGCTTTAATTGGGGTCAGTGATAGTGGCGAGGCTTTTTCAATGCTTTTTAAAAGCGGTACCTTAAGGGCTTACTGGCTTAAAAACGAGAAATTGGCTAGGCGTAGGAATCGTATTGCTCACCAGTATTTCTGGGAGGCAGTTAAACATTCTGAAAACAATGATAAGGAGAAGGAGAAAGAGTTTTTCAGTAAATATAAATGGTATTTAAAGAAAGCAGGGAGGTTTAGGAAAAAAGCAAAAGAGATTCATAAAAAAGCGATTAATCAAATGGCTAGGCTTATTGCAGAGTTTTTTGAAGAAAAAGGTGTTTCAGTTGTCTACATAGGGAATTCAGTATGCTATTGTGTTAGTAGAGAAGACTTAGTTGAAGAAGTTGTGTCGAAGCGTACTCGAGAACTGCTTAGAGGATTTTTCGCTCCGCGTCAAATAATTGATTCTTTGAGAAGACAGTGTGAAGTCAGGGGTATTGAGGTAGTTGAGGTGAGTGAAGAGAATACTAGTAGTGTTTGCCCAGTGTGTGGTCAGAGGGTTCAGCGTCCTTACAGGGGACTAGTAGTGTGCAAGAAATGTGGACAATTTAACGCGGATTTAAGTGCAGCATATAACATAATGAGGAATAATACTAGTGTTTCTTTGGATAGAGCAGTATTGAAGAGACTGCTTAATTATCCTAGGACATACATATACTTGATTAAAGAGCAAAAATGGGTTGAGAAAAAGTCTTTAAATAAACTAAAATAAATTAAGTTCTTTACCCGATAGGGAGACACCCCACTAGCCCAAATAGGGGTAACCCGCCTGACCCCTAGGTGCAATGAAAGGCCAGCCGGCCTAGAGCCGAAAGGGGGTCAAAGAGGTCCCTTAGAATATTCTGCTGAATATTTGTTTAGCGTCTTTTAAAGAAACTTCTCTCGGATTATTAGTGAGGTTCCTCGAGTATGTTACAGCCTCTTCTGCTAGGAAAGCTATTTTATCTTCTGTTATACCGTAATCTCTCAGTTTTTTTACTCCCGTCTTTGCTAACAGTTCCTTGACTTTTTTGATGAAGTCTTCTATACTGCTGAATCCAAGCCGCCTAACTAAGTGATTGAGCTTATCCGGTACAGCATCTCTGTTAAATTCTATTGCAGCTGGCAGGAGAAGACCGTTAGCTAGACCGTGGTGCAGGTCGTAGTATACGGTAAGTGGGTATCCTAAAGCATGTACAAGTGTTGTCCCAGCGGCGTTAATAGCTAAGCCCGCTAGCATCGAAGCCAAAAACAATTTTTCTTTAGCCGCGTAGTCTCCTTCATATGCTTTAACAAGGTTCTCCACTATGAGAACTATGCTCTCTATAGCTAATATATCCGATATAGGCTGACTTCTCTTAGACCAGTATGCTTCAATAGCATGAGAAAAGGCATCAAAGGCAGTGTAGGCTGTGAGGCTTGGTGGAAGATGCTTGAGTACACTTGGGTCTAGTAGAGCTACTCTAGGTATTATTCCGGGACCAACCATTACTGTTTTTCTCCTGGAGCTTCTATCCGTTAGCACAGAGTATTTTGTTACCTCGCTTCCCGTCCCACAGGTCGTTGGAACAGTTATTATAGGCAAGACTTCCTCTTCAATTATCTTAGGGTAAATATAGTCTTTTGCAGAACCACCTTTAGCTGTTAAAACAGCTATAGCTTTTGCAGCATCCATAGCGCTTCCTCCACCAAAGCCTATGACAAGATCTACTTCTTCTCTTCGAGCAACCTCGGCTCCTTTCTCCACAGTCTCATAAGAGGGGTTAGGCTCGACTTCGCTGAAAACAATACATTCTACCCCATGTCTTTTTAGCAACGAACATATTTTATTAACATAGCCGTATTTCCTAGCAAAAGTTCTACCTGTAACAAGTAGCGCTTTATTTCCAAGTACTTTAGCCTCTTCGCCTATTTTTTCCAATACTCCTTCCCCGAAAACTATTTTCGTCGGGGAGCAGTAAGTAAAGCGCATGTGTTTTCTAACAGCTTTATACATAAGAAGTTAACTCGCGCAAACCATGTAGAGCGCGAGACTATTATGTAGCGTTTTCCTCAACAAACCATGTTAACTATTTTAGGTATAAGAATTGAAGAGAGGCTAATACCCTTACTATTAAAGACGCCAAGGTCTTCGAGAAACTAAACATAATAGTCTCGAGTTTTCTACTTGAGTGTGTCTACACATCTTCCACTAGAAGAAGTTGAGAAAGCAGTCATAAGTGTTGAAAAATTGTCAGAAAAACATGGATACAAGTTACCTGCAAACGTGAGCGCTGAAGATCTAATAAAGTATTTTGAAGCAGAAACACCTTACACTGATATTTCTTCAACTGAAGTACTGAAAGAGCCGCTACTAGTAGTACATGAACTAGTAGAGCTCTCTGAAGCAAAGAAGTATTTAAAATATATAAAGACATTATAGTAAGGTACCACGAAGAAATATATGAAATTCACTTAAAGGCAACCGAAATAGAGCTAGAAATAGCCTTAAAAGAAAACAGACTAGATTATGCAGCAAAGCAAATTAAGGCGGCAGAAAGCTGGCTGAACGACCCACTACTACCGCCCTGGCTCAAAGAAGACTGCAAAAGACTCTACACTGCCTTCAGGCAGAAAATAAGTAGATTTTCAACTTCAGCTCCTTTTTAAGAGACTATTTCACGTAAACTATACTTAAGTGCAGGGTCCGCTATACGATAGCCCTTACTACTTTTTTCGACAAATCCTGTATCGACGAGATTTTTGAGAAGTCTTGAGAAAGTCTTATCGTCTATAGCAACTCCCTCTCTGGACTCCAAATATCTCTTTATTTCAGACCAAACCGCATATTCTACTGAAGCGAGATATTTCAATATGGTGAGGTACCTACTTCTAGCCTGGTAGCGTAATTCGAGAAAGTGCTTAAGTTCGTTTAAAGCTACTGCGGAAGCTTCTCTTAAAACTCTCTCTAAGACATCGTTAGATACACTATATCTTACAGCATAGTAGCCGTAAAGAGCAAGCCACCCCGGAACACCATTGAGTACATCTACTACTTTCTCTAAAGTATTTTCGCTTACTGCTATACCTTGCTCCTCAAACCCTTTTCTTAAAAACTCTAGAGACATTTCTCTAGTAAAGTAGTCTAACTTTACTTCAAGACGGGCTCTACCATAGAGAGGTGCCTCGGGATCTCCTATTCTAAGAAAACGATACAACAAACCTATCTTAGATCCTGTAAGAACTATTGAAATATTTCTTAAGTAATCATATACATATGATAGTATTCTATCAAACCCTACTCGATATGCTCTAGCGAGTTCTTGAGCTTCATCAAAAGCTACAACAACATATTCTCCAGTGTCCTCAGCCCAGGAATTCAATGCATGAAATAGATCTGATATAAAGTAGTAAGGCTTAGTGCGCCAGTCGACTTTAACTTCAAAACCAGCTATTCGAAGCCCCTCTATTTTCTCAAGATACTTAGTAATTCTTTCCTTAAAACTAGTTCTTCTTAAAAAATCTACTACAGCTTTTTCGAGAAGAAAAGCTATATCTCTACGAGTAATCTGAAGCTTTTCTTCAAGAACTCTTAAATCGACAAGAAGATAGTTTACTTTAAGTTCATTTAACCCTGTGAGAAGCAGCGATGTCTTGCCAGTCCTCCTTAGACCAAGTAAAAGAATTAGAGGGTCTCTCCTGGAAATACTCTCCTCAAATCTACTTAGCTCTTCTTCTCTATCAAATAAGTCGCTTCTCTTAGTTTTTGGTCTAGGGTCAAAGATCAAGACTGGTGCCCCTACCAGTAACTGGTGCCCCTACCAGATATATCTTTTCCTCTATACACTAATTAACTTCTAACAGTCCTAATAGTTATTTCAACTTTCTTCTCCTCAAAATCCTTAATAAGCTCATGTAGAGTGTACTTTCGTCCTTTAACTACAAGCCACCATATACCATCCATCCTCCTCAGAACACCAATATACTTTTTCTCCATCAAAGTGAATGATGAAAGATATCTTATATCTCTTTTCACAAAGCAAAAAAGATATTACGTAGATAATATAAAAGTGGGATTGAAGTTATTTAGAAAATTTATGTAGTTAAATAAAGTACTCCAAGAGACTCCTTCTATACTGTAAGGAACAATTAACTGGGGGATGATTTGATAAAAGTAGTATTTAAGGACAATATTTGTTTAAGCGAAAAAGAGGTCCTAAAATTCCATCCTCAGATTAAAAGCTTCTTAAATGAAATAAAGGAGAAAGGATGGAAGTACTCTATTATGGATATTGAGGGAGAGGCAGTAGCTGAAATAGATGAAAATAAAGTCAAATTTGAGCTACACTACTATCCACCCGATATAACTGAGCCCGATAGTGAAGGCAGATATGCTCTTAAAGCTGAACTAGGAAGCGAGCCGCCAGCTGTAATCAAAGTACTTTCAGTAAAAGCATTTAAAATAAAAATATCTACACCTCACTGCTGGAACGCGGCAACAGTAAACCCGTTTAAGAAAACAGTCACGCACATAAAAGATGTTCTATGGAGATGGTCTCTCAATAAAGAGAAAAAGCCTAGCAAGCTCTCAGAAGCAAGAGAAGTATATGAAGTCGCGAAGTGGCTAATCGAGGGAAAGAAGTTTAAGCCTGAAAACAGCTATGCTTTAGAAGACTACAAGCAGCTCGTAGAGCTCTTTGAAAAACCCTACACATTTAAACTAAAGTTGTCTCTGACAGTAAAAGATGAAGAAAAAGTTCCTTCATGGGACAAGATCGTTGAAGATCTGTCAGAGTTCTTTCTTGAAAGAGGACTGCTCATGAGTATTGAGCGAAATAAGAACAAGCTCTTTTTCTTAGAGAAAAAGCCTCTTCCCTAGTCCTTAAGGTTATTTAAACTCTAAGACTATTATTTAATTATGGGTCTAGAGATTTTAGAGAAATATACTTCAGTCAAAAAACTTTCATTAAATAAAGCTGAAGTCACTGTATGTGAGAGAGGAGCCAGATTAATCTCGCTGAAAATAGGGGGCTCCCCTAACCTTCTTTGGGTAAACCCAGCTTTAAGCAAAATACTTAAGGAAAATGAGTGGAATATAGGCGGCTTAAGAGTATGGATTTCTCCTGAACGAAACTTTTTCTACAGAAAGCCAGAGGTCTTCGGCGAGTGGTTTTGTCCCAAGACACTAGACCCGAATAACTACAAGTTCGCTGACAGTAAAGAAAAAGCAGTTCTTGAAGGGGAAATAGAGCTAAAAGACATGTTTACGGGAGAAGTTCTTAAAGGCTTTATTAGGAGAGAATTTTCTCTAGAAAAAGCAAGCGAAGAAGTCGTAGTCTATGTCAAGGAAACTTTATTGACTGAGAACACTATATCGACTAAAGTGAACTTGTGGGCACTACTTCAAGTAGTTCCGCCCGGCACAGTAGTAGTTCCCGTTAAAGAAGGAGCTGAGCCAATACACTACTTCAAGCCGATACCCAGCAACAGAATCAAAGTTACTGGTGAGGCAGTATTCTTCAAAATAGATGGAAACTACGTATGTAAACTGGGAGTAAAACCAGAAGATCTCCCTCTGCCCGGATGTGCTTCAATAGCTTATGTGTCTTCTCTAAAAGACATGTGGTACTGTCTTATACTCGAAACTAGAGACGCTCCACTCAGCCAAGAAGAGTGCCTCGACGTAGCAAAATATAGGCCAGAAGGACCTAGAGGCTGTGTCCAGTCATATAACTCTGGGCCCGAAGGAGGGCCCGAGAAATTCGGTGAAATAGAGCTCCAGTTCAGACCAGCAGAAGAAATTAGAGGATGCTATGCTTCGACAGTAGCCTACAAACTTAAAGCATATATAGGCGACAGAGACAGCGTGCTCAATTACTTAAGGAAGACTTTAAGAGTAGAACAGCTAACTCTGCTTTAATTCAACTAAAGACAATATTTTACTTAGTAAGTCTTTTTCATCAGTATAGATAATAGTGCTTTTAGGCTTGATACTCTCGAAAAGTTTTTCTGCACAGCTACTCTCTACAAGCAAGTAGCTTTTATACCCGTGAAGATCAACAGTTTTAACAAATTGTTTAATAAAGTTTTCGCAGCTACACTCATTTAACAAAACAAAGGCATACTTCTCTCCATTACGCACGAGAAGGTCTACCTCGTGTTCAATTCCACTCATTCCTTTGACTCTTGCTTTTACTACAACGTTCGCCTTTCTCTTTTTTAAGGCGCTTGCTAGTTCCTCGATGATAGTCAATTTTTCACCGATTAACAGTAGCTTTCAGAACTATATCTTTTACTACTTCAGAACAGTCTTCAGTCAATAGTTTCTCTTTTAGCCCGCTTAATCAACCCCACTACAGCTTTTCCAGCTTCCCTTATTTTCTTGCTCACTTCTCCCCCGAAATCAGTTCTCTCGACTTGTATTCCGAGAACCCACATTTCTTCAACACCATAGATATCTCGGAGAAACTTATACATGAGGCTTAGCGGAAGCTTGTGAGTTGAAACAACTATATGTGAAGCATTTTCTGCTTTAGCTAGAACAATAGTACCTGGCTCGAGTCCCGCGTCGACTGCATCTACTACAAGTATTTTAGAAGGCTTAAGTCTCCCTATTTCACCTAAATGGTTCTCTAAGCCGTCTTCATAGACAAGTACTCTACAGCCAATTTTTTCTTTAAGCAAACGCCTCCCCACAAGAATGCCTATCGCGTCATCACCTCTCAGAGTATTGCCTAAGCACACTATCAACGTGTTTCCCGAGAGCAGGCGCCTCAGTTCATCTAGGAAGGCCATAGAGGCTTCAATATTCATTACTCGCTCTTCGATTTAGATTTTTCTCGACTCTCAGCTCCTATTCTAGCTACTTTCAGCAAAAGCATCTTATTTGCAGCAGCTCTAGCTAAATGTGACAGAAATAGAGAAAGCGAGGAAACAAGAGCAATAGTCGCGCCGACAGGCCAGTCAAAAACATAGCTTACAGCAAGCCCCAGCAATGCAAAACAAGCTCCTAGAACAGGCGACAGTATTAGCTGGCGTTTAGCGCTTCTAGCTAGCCTAATAGAAGACGCCACCGGATTATAGAGGAGAGCGAATACAAGAAAACCTCCAGTGAGCTTAAGTGTGAGCGCAATAGTAGTCCCTACAAACAGCAGAAGTACTATAGTGTGGAAGTACACGTCAACGCCCTCTGCTTCAGCCAGCTTTTTGTCGAAGAGAATAGCGTCTATTTGGTGCTTAAAGAAAGCTAGATAAGTTAAAAACAGGGCAGCAGAGCCGAGTAGCACTATGAGCTTAGGCTTAGTTACAGCCAGAATACTTCCCCAAAGAACAACGGCTATTGAAGCCGACGAAAGCACATAGACGTTAGACAAATATATCATGAATATGGCTAAAGCATTAAAAAGCGAAAAGAACCCCATGCTCACTAGCTCTCGCTCATGAGCAAGCCTCGGCGACAAAACACCCATAATTAGCGCGAAGACTACAGCAAACACTAAAGCCAAGTAAGTAGCATCTAGTCCTAAGACGAGCGCGAGCGCTGCTCCAGCTAAGGCGGCGTGAGCTACACTAAAGCTCAAAGTAGTTATCTTAAATTTCTCGACATAGTACCCGAGAACACCGCAGAGAGCGCCGCTCACAATAGACGCGGCTACAGCTAATTCAAACATATCTACCGCCTCTCCACTCTAACAACTCTACCTTCCTCCATAATCACCGTGCAGTCAACTAACTCCGCTACAGGACCAGTATCGTGGCTGACGATAATAGCTGAAGCCTTCTTTTCATCGACATATTTTCTCAAAACTGAGGCTAAGTGTTCGCGAGACTCTTTATCCAGACTAGAAAAGGGCTCATCTAAGAAAAGAACTTCAGGCTTCCGGGCCAGCGCTCTAGCCAAGTAGATTTTCTGCTGCTGACCTCCACTCAAAATACCTATAGGCTTGTCGAGAAGATCCTCTATCCCGAGGAGGCGTGAAACCCACTCGATTCTTTTCTCCACTTCTCGGCTCCCACTGAGTTTCTCTAAAGCCAGCCCGAGTTCAATGACGTGTCTAGCAGTATAAGACTCATAGGGAGGCTTCATAAAGTCCTGCGGAACATAGCTACACTTCCTCCTAGCCTTAATAATTTTCCTCGACCTAGTATCTATACCTAACAGAAGTACTCTACCTTTAAGAGGCTTAAGCAAGCCCAAACAAGTCTCAATTAAAGTAGTTTTACCAGCCCCATTAGGGCCAGTAATCAAAGCGAACTCTCCTCTAAGAAAAACTAAAGAAATATCCCTTATAGCAGGTCTCCCTGAACCAGAGTAGGCGACCCATACATCTTCTAGCCGTACAGCTTCTCTTCGAACAGCTTCCATAAAGACTCCTCCTCTACTCTCCGAGCAGCCTCACTCATATCTTTTCTGCACAGCTCCTCAATCCACTTAACAGCGCTAGGCCTCAACTTGAGTTCAAGTCTCCTACCACTTTTTCTATCTATAAATATATATATTATATTGTCTGTACTCGCTTCCTCGAGTCTAATAGAGAGTTTACCTAGCGTACAGCGAGTAGAAGCCTGAATACCGTCGACAGCACAAGTATAAGGTGTTCTAAGCGGAGTCTTAACAATACAGTATAGTGAAAACTCGTCGTTTGGGTCGAAGACTTCGCACGCTCTAGCGCCGGCACGGTACCCTAACACAAGCCAAGGACCTTTATGTCCATGGAGCTTTGCTGCTTCTTCTAGCGCTAGCGCTGGAGCAGTAGTCACGGAAACCACCCTACTTCTTTCTCAGCTTCAGTGCAAGGAAAATTGAAGCCATCAGAAACACTACAGCAAGCGCAGACGCTACTAACGCAGCAGTCTTCCAAGTCTCGAGTTCGCCTCTAAGCCTATTAATTTCTCCCTTAAGCTCAGCTATCTCCAAAGCCTTGGCAAGCTGCTCAGCATTCCACTTCATTACCTCAGTTATATTCTTAAGCTCTGGCGCAATTCCAGGGAAATTCGATAAAGCGACTTGAACACAGCCTACTTCAAGAGCAATCTTCTCACTTAGCTCTTCGCCGCTCTGAAGATTATCGATTACCAGCAGAGCTTTAGCCGCACTAGCATTTTTCAATATCTCCTCGTACTGTTTAGCAGAAACCTTTTCTGGAGGCCCGTAGACAGCGACAACTTTGAAGCCGAGGTAGCTTACGAAGGCTTTCTGCCAAAGCATGCAGACAACAGGAGTACCCTTAAATCCTTTCTCTTCGGCAAGTTTCTTTAAGTAAGCGTCTACGTCGTCGACAGCCTTAAGGCACTTAGCAAGCCTATCTGAAACATCAAGGCCCAAGTACTTCTTGAGAGCATCAGCTACAGCACTGTACCTCGCTTTAAGAAAACTGGGAGCATTCCAGGGGCCAGGGATCTTGACTATTGGAGCAGTGCTCCCAGAAGCCTGTTTAAGCTCGCTTACCCAAGGCTCGAAACCATGCATAAGAATCAAGTCAGCTTTCCTAAAGGCTTCAATATCACTCGGCTTAACATCATAGTGTGCTGGACAGACAGCAGGTGAAGCAATAACTTCAATAGTAACCAAGTCTCCAGCCAAATCATTAACAATGCTGGCGAGCACAGTAGTAGTACATACTACAACAGGCTTTTCTTTCTGCGGTGTACAGATCGCACCAAATACAGAGAACACTAAAACCACAATTAATAAGACTGGAAGGCTCTTCTTCATGGATGTGCACCTATTGAAAAATACATGTGTACTATATAAAACTTCCCAGATAAGTATACATCCTAGTTGTATAATAATATAGTGTAAAAACATCTGCCCTAAGTATGCACCTTAGTGTAGCAGACTACAGAATTAAAGCCAAATACTCCATGCTCTTCTTATCAAGCTTATCTAACCTAAGCTCATAGACATTATCATATTTATCGAAAATAATGATTCTTCCTCCAGGAAAATACTGAATACTCTTCCTACCCCTTGCAACAAACTCTCTTTCACCTCTATCAGTTTCAACTAACCAAACATATTCACCAGCCCTATACACAATTTTCTTAATTTTCTTAATAAGCGGTATAAAGTATATGCGAGAAAGCATTTTCTCTAAAGCCTCACGAGAATCCTTATCAAGCTCTCTATAGTCTTTAACCGCGCAGACTTCTGCGCCTTCTTTATCAGCAAATATTATGAAGTAAGGTCTACTAAATGGAAAGGGCTTCCTCGGAACAATGTTATAGTACTTAACGCCGTCTACTAAAATCTTCAAAGCATTTCTTTTCTCATCGTAAATTATTTGCACTTTCTTCGGATCAACTAAATTTAATTTTTTAATAAATTCTTGAAGCGACATTATCTCAGCCTAATTTTCGCCTTAACAGCTTCTCTTTCTTCAGCAAACTGAGCATCCCAGAGCCTCTTGTAGAGACCATTCTGCTTCAAAAGCTCATCGTGTTTTCCAACTTCAACTATCCTACCTTTATCGACAACTACTATTTTATCAGCGTTCATTACTGTAGACAGCCTGTGAGCAATAACTATTGTAGTCCTGTTCTTAATGAGGTTGTTCAGCGCCGCTTGTATTTCTTTCTCAGTAATAGTATCAACGCTGCTCGTAGCCTCGTCCAGTATCAGTATCTTAGGATCAGTTATAATAGCTCTAGCAATCGCTATTCTCTGTCTTTCTCCACCAGAAAGTCTACTTCCTCTTTCACCTACATTAGTATCGTATGCGGCAGGAAGCCTCATTATGAAGTCGTGTGCATGAGCAGCCTTGGCAGCGGCTACTATTTCCTCGGGCTCTGCTTCAGGCTTACCGTAAGCAATATTCTCGGCAACAGTACCCGAGAAGAGCACAGGATCCTGTAGAACTATACCTATCTGTCGTCTCAGTGAACTCAACTTAATTTTCCTTATATCAACTCCGTCGATGAGAATTCTGCCTTTATCAGGGTCATAGAACCTCAAGAGAAGCTTAGTTAAAGTAGTTTTACCTGAACCACTTGGGCCAACTATTCCAACAACTTCTCCAGGCTTAATCTCCAAGTTAATGTCCTGAAGAACGTAGACGCAGGGCTCGTAGCCGAAGTAAACGTTCTCGAATTTAATTGCTCCCTTGAACTCGAAGTCAGCTGCTTTTTCGTCTTCCTTTACTTCAGGGTCTATGTCAAGCAACTCAAATACTCTTTCACCGGAAGTCAGCGCTGTCTGCAGAGGCTCCATCAAGTAGCTCAGCGTGTTTATTGGCCCATAAAACTGCCACATATAAGAAACAAAAGCAGTCAAAGTACCGAGAGTTATTTCACCAGCTATTACTTTCAGTCCGCCAAAATACCATACTAGAACAGCGCTAATCGACGTAATGAGACCCATTACTGGAAATGTCCTCAAATTGAGTTTAACTACATTGAGGTTCGCTGAAACAACTTCCTTAAGCCTATCAACAAACACTTTAGTCTCTCTTTCTTCCTGAGAGAAAGCTTTCACTACAATAGCTCCTGGAATAGTATCCACGAGCTTCTCGCTGACATCAGCCCACTTCCTCCAAGCCCTATGGTAGTACACCCAAGCCTTCTTCCTGTAAGCCCTTAGCCCAATAAAGACAGCTGGAACAGGCAGAAGAGAAAACAGCGCCAAGTAAGTATTCATATTGAAAATAATGATGCCGATGCCTATCAGCTGAAGCACGCTAATCACTAAAGACTGAATACCCCATGTTAGGAACCACCTTATCCTAAACGTATCGTCGCTTATCCTCGAAATAATTCTGCCCGAGCCATACTTGTCTATAAAGCTCAGCGAAAGCTTCTGTACATGATCATAGAGCCTGCGCCTCAAATCAAAAACAACTCTCTCGCCCAAGTAGTTCAGCGTATAGCTGTTCACAATACTCAAAACAGTATTAGAAACATAGACTCCAATAAGCAGAAGAGTAAGCTTCATAAGCAAAACAATATTCCCTGCCTCAAGAGCCTCGTCTATAAGCAGCCTCATAAGATACGGTGGAGTAAGATTCACAGCCACAATACCTAGCGCAGTCAAAAACGCTACAGCACACAAGTACCAGTAGGGCTTCAGAAGAGAAACCAGCTTAGGCAAAACTTTCCTAACCTCAACTCTCTCCTCCTCTTCCTCAACCTCTACACGCTTACCATTACGCTCAACACCAAGCCGGCAGACCGAAAGCTCCTCAAGAAGCTTCGCAGCCTTACGGAACAAAGCAGCCTTACTCCTACTAAAACGAATCAAGCTAACAACCCTATCCCTCAAAACAACCTCTATTTCACTGCAGCCAAGATAATCATAAAACCTAACTTCTCTTATCTCATCGTACCAACAGCTCCTCTCCTTACCCCTATCAGGATCAAAGACAATAGCCCTCCTATCAGTCAGCACTAAAACCTCTTTACCGAAACGCCCGTCCGAGGTAAGATCGCTCTCAAACCTAAAGAGAACTTCCTCTCCTTCCCTCAGCTTTATCTCAATACTCGACTCACTATCACCTTCCATCACCCCTCACCCTCTGCTCCCAGCTCTTCTTCAGCGCAATCAGAACTCAACTATATTAAACTACCTCCAGCACCAAAACTGAACAATAGTCTTCACTACAACACTTCTAGCAACATTTCCCAAAGTACCCGGAAACAAACAGAACAACATCACTCAGCATGGACTCTCTTCACATAACACAAACCACAGAAACAGACTACTCAACAAAATACTCAGCAAAACGAGCCACATCACTAATCAGGGAGGAGGCCACTCATCACACAATTAACTACATAAAACTACCTTAAATACTTAAACCACTACTTAAACGAACACTGAAGACCCTACAAGGAAATACAGTTAAGCTTCTTCTTAGTACTCACTTAAAGACGCTAAATAGATAAAGTCTGAGAGACAATAGGACACTTATTTTCTCCGCAGATACATATTGGAAAAATATATACGTTTATACTATCACAATATACTAGCGTAGTCCAGCGCTACCATAGGTGAGTACTATATTAAGTGCCGTTAAACTAGTTAACAAGTATTCTGGCAGGTTTAATGAGCTAGAAGAGAGAATAGATATACTTTATAGGAATCTAGAAAAAAGAATTAATAGGCTTTTAGTAGATTTAATAAATGAAGTAAAAGATGCTGTTAGATACGCGCTAGAAATAGGGGGACAGAACATTGATCTAAAAAACACGATTATTGCTCTCGAGAAAATCAGTGATATCTTCTATAAGAGAGCTAAAGCAATTTTAGATGAATTTCCAGGAGACTTCTTGAAAGAACTTAAGAAAAGCCTAAAGTTATCTGCTAAAGACTTCGAAGAAAAAATTGACATTACACTAAAAGCAATGCACATACTCTACTTAGCTATGAGGACGCAGAGACATCTATCACTTAAACGTACTTTTATACGCCTACAAGCTAGCCTACAAAAGTAAAATAAAGGCAGCTCCTCTTCTCATATTAGCAGCCTTAGCCAGATTCCTAAAAACAAAAGACTATACTTCAGCACATGCTCTAGTAGCCTACGGAGTCAGGGACATACTACCCCTACGCGAACAATTAATCGGAAAAGTATGGGAAAACCCCGAACACTGGAGCATAGTCCTACAACTGTCATACGACTATGAAGTAGAAAGCCTAGTAAGCGGAGAACTACTAGTATCATGGGGCTTCCTTGAAGCCCTAACCGAAGAAGAGGATTAGCGGTGTATACTTTGTATACATCTCTAGTCTTAGATACAAGTTTACTTGTCTACGTTTTCGTAAATACCAAGTATTTTCAGCAAATAAATTCTAAGGAGAAGATCAAAGAATGCATAGCAAGAAACTTATTTTATCGCGGAAAACACAAGATATTAATTCCCAGTCTAATAGCTGAAGTAGAGTTACGTAGAGTATTAGCAAAAATGATTATTATTAAAGGTGTTACAAGCGAAGATAAATTATTAATTTTATCTAATACTATAAAATATATAGAAGAAATATTTGGTAAATATAAAGCATTAATATTATTTATTTTTGTTTTTGCTTGTTTCACTTAAATGTTTTTTGTTTATAGGAACTATGATGGTGTTATTGGGTAAAGTTTGTTTATAGGCCGGAGTTTTAGTTTTGAGTTATGTTGACTACTTCTATTCCTTTTTTGCTTAAAGCGTATTCTAGTTCCTTTAAATAATCTCCATATGCTAGTACCCAATGGAATCCTCTCATTTCTTTGAGTAGAAGTTTCCAGTCGCCTTCTATTTCTAAGTCTATTTGGCTTCTACATATTGCTAGTGAAGGAGACTCGATAATTTTGCCTCTAAATATTATCCATTTTCTGTCCTCGAAGTCAGGGTCTACTACAGTAACTATTTGTCCTTTCTTGAAGAAGACTTTAGGGGCTGCTCCGTAGTCTGACTCAAAGTGTGTTAATATGTCTGCTGGCTCGTAGTTTTTTCCATTCATTTTACGGGGAGCTGTGCAGTGAGCTACAGTAACTACTCCGTGGTGAGGTGTAGTAGGGTCTACTAGGAAGACGGGTTTTCCTGAAATATAGTGAAGAAGTATTCCTGCAGGAATAACTACGAAATCTGATTCACAGAAAGCTATGTAGCCTTCGTCGTTTAGTATGCTTAGCGGAAGGCAGGCTGTTGTTTCCGCAATAGGCATTATTGTTGCCATACACTCATTAATGGTAATTGCTTTTGCTCCATATTCTTCAAGCAGTTTTTTGAACACTAAGTATAAGAGAAAAGAGTTTACGTAGAAGTCTTTACTTGTCTTTAGCGTAGTCCCTGGGGTCTTTAAGTATTCTTCAGCAAGTCTCTTAGATTCCTCGAGCATTCTATGATCTTTTCTGGCTTCTTTAATTTTCTCAGCTAACTCACTGTAAGTAACTACCACTATATTTAACCCCCATTTTCTCCTAGCTTCAAGAGGAGATAAGTGGCGGCCAAGAGGCCCCCAGCCAGAAGTACCTCCTACTGCAACTATTTTCGTTTTCTCAGTTCTCTTTAAGGCGTAAAGAGCTCTCAGCCTCCACAATACTTCACCGTAGTCATCTACCACTAAATCCTCTACAGTAACATCTTTTCTAACAAAGTAGTCTGTTCCAGCCCTAAGAAACCTCGGGTGAATTACCTCGTACCACAAGTACACAGGACCCGACTTATGGCGTAGAAAAAATATTGTCCAATTAAATAGCTCTGTAATCTTTTCGAGAACCTCTAAAGACCCTGAAGCAGCATAAACTAACGCTACATCAGCCTCCTTCTCAACACTATAAACATCTTCTTCTTTCTCAACAACAGATACTGGAAGAATCTTTAGAGGAAAATCTGCTTTCTCCACTAAGCTACCCAGCTCTCTCTCAATTCTACCGACTTCTTCTCTCAAGTCTTCTCGAGTCTGCACTCCTCCCCAAGGCCTCCAGCTCCTTTTCTCTTTTCTCTCATATTCACGGAAAGTAATTACGGGCTTAACTACCAAAGCCTCCATAAAACCACAACTCTACTACACCACTAAAGTATATAGAAGTACCCGAAGCTGGAAAACTCAAATACTTCCATTATCAAACAATAAACAGTAAATAACCAAAAAGAACTGAAAGGTATTCATCAAAGTACATACGGAAGTTTTCGTAACTGTTGCGCAATAATCAAAAGGTTCGTAGATATTATTAGTTTTTAATTTATGTTTTTCTTCTGATGCATTAATTGAGGGATCTGAGAGTGGCTTACAGATAAGTTTAGTGTTAGCACAGTCTGTTTGATTCAAGAGGAGTAAAGTATGAATTTGCTAGAAATTTCTTTAAGTTGAGGAATATTCCATGATTGTATGCCACGTGTATTAAAGATTAAGTGTGCCCACTGTGAGAAAATTTTATTCGTTTACATTAAGGTTGGTGAAGGTAGGCTTTGGCATTGCTGGAAAAAGCGGATAGTTAGGGACTATACCGTTAAGGAGGGAGATGAAGTTAGGTGCCCGCGTTGCGGGAGCCTGATTGGCTTAGATAAAGGACCTTTTATAAACATTAAACAGAAGGCTATTGTAATTAGCAAGTAGTTTTACGTATGCATGTAAGTACTTTATTTGTTGTCATAGTAGTGTTGAGGGGATTTCTTTGCTATATAGATTGAGGAAGTGGTTTAGCTCAAAGCGAGATATTGTGATTATGGTTTTTGCAATAGTTTTATTGACTCTTAGTGAGCAGTTGTTGACTAAGTATATTCTAATGCACTTCGAGTATCTTGATGCATCAGCGTTAGTAATAGGCTTCTATGGTCCTATGAAGAGATCTAATCTCATACTTTTAAAATCACCCTGAGAAATTACAGCTAATAGAGAAATTCTCAACAAGCTCATCCTCAAAATAAGTAGTGAAATTAATAGGGCTGTAGAAGCTACAGCATTATAGTCAACACTAATATCTGTAGACTAATATTAATTAAAAATAAAGACCTTTAAAACAAATTTAATAGAATAAGAGGCAATTTATACAATTAACTATGTTCTATAGCAAAATCTGTAGTAACCACAGCTCCTGCACTTAGCTTTATCACCAGTAGGCTTAGGTAGCTCCTCATAGACAATAATTCTCAAAATTCTCCTTAAAACATTCCTAACATATTGTTTAGCTTCATCAGTTACAGCAACTTCAAATATCTTCCGGCTAAGAGCATAGAAAAGAAATCCTCTTGAAACAATTCTCTTCAAGTACTCTTGAGCTAAAAGAGAGTATGCAACAAGCTGATAGTAATGGTGACTCTGAAGCCTCGTACTATAGGTGTCCTTATACTCTACAACAACCCATTCTCCCGTAGGAAGCTTAGCCAGACAATCAATAACACCTCTCAACTTAAGCCTCTTAGACTCTACATAAATACCAAAAAGCTTCTCTTCAGCCAATATAGCCGTAGACAAAAGCCGCACTTTCTTCTCTTCCCTAAACTTAATTTCCTCATGAGATTCCTTACCAGCACGCATAGACTCAGTAAGCCTCTCCCTCAAATTAAGAACCTTATTGAAGTAAACTATACGAGGACAATAAAAATACTGCTTAACATCACTAACATCAACAAAAATCTCTTCACTCATATAAAAAGCACCTCTTCTTTCTCCTCTTTGATACTAGAGCCAATAACTCTAGTCAATGAATAACAGCTACTACATAAGACGAAAACATGAATCTTGTCCCGAGGACCCCTCTGCCTCATAAGCTTCTCTAGCGCAACAATAAGCTCTTTCCTCCTACCACTAGGAATTTCACCAATAAACGCACTCTTCTGAATACGCGACAACCCATGATTTTTACACGTCTCTGCAATCTTCAGCCTCAAATTATCGTCAGTAATATCGTAGACCACAAGCGTCTTCAAATACTACCACCTCTCAACATAAGGCTTATACACAGACCTACCATGAAGAAACTTAACAATCCTCCTAGCCTGCCTCAAAATAATAGACCTCAACGTAAGCTTCTCCTCACCAAACCTCCTCTCACTACCAAGCACCTTATTCAAAAGAGCACAAACCTCAAGCCTACCCTCCCGAGAAAGCCTACTGTCCTCCCCCAAGTACTCTAACACAAGACCCCTTTTCTCAAAAACATATCTGAGCAAAGGCTTATCAACAACCGGTACACGAAACTCCTCCATAAGATCGTACACGAGGCCAGGTCTACGAGGATTATCTTTATGAAGAAAACCAGCCCAAGGATCAAGCCCAGCCTTAACAAGAGCAATCCAAACCTCCGTAGCTAAAACACTGTAGGCATAATTAAGCATCACATTAAATGCGTCACGAGGATGTTCACTCCTCTTCTTCCTCTTAGTAAACCCGAGCTCAGGAGGAACAACCTTACCTAAAGCCTCCCAGTAAACACTAGCAGCCTGAGCCTCAACCTCAAGAACATTTCTCCTCACATAATCACAGTCACGGCACTCCACCTCCCGCAAATCTTCTAAAAGCCCGCTAATTTTCTCAGAAGCCTCCAGCAGAGAAGCCTTAACTTCAGGTCTAATACTCCTATAAGCCCTAACAATATACTTAAGGAAATTGGCCTGATTTCTAATCTTACCCTCAATAAACTTCTTAACCAAAAAAGCACCACGGTCATCACGATAAGCCCAGTACTGCTCACGCCTAGTCCTAATAGCCGAACCACACCTAAACGGTAGAAGCAGAGCCAAAGGAACACCATTCTTAGCCGTAATAATTAAATCAATACCATACTTGAGAGCAAGCTCAAGCAAATCGAGAGAAACACAAACACCCCTGCAGCTAAGCCTAATCAAATCAATACTCCCAGCAGGCTCCTCACAAATCTTCTCTTTCTTCCTCCTAACAACAATACGGTCACCCTTCTTGCCAACAAAAACACCATAAGAGTCGACAACAAGCACCCTCATACACAGACACCTCTAGCAGTACTTGTAGTAAGGACAGTAAGGATAACACCTCAAAGGCTTACCAGGGTCACGCTCATTCTCAATAATCTCGAAAACTTCGTCACGAGCCTCAATAAACTCTCTCCTAAGCTCATCACTCACAACATATTCCTCGACCTTAAAGAAAGGAGTAGGA
The DNA here is from genome assembly GCA_965367815.1 of uncultured Thermoprotei archaeon. Lineage (GTDB taxonomy): Archaea > Thermoproteota > Thermoprotei > Thermofilales > B15-G2 > B15-G2. The sequence goes on along the minus strand of CBDUKN010000008.1, from coordinate 12,935 downwards.
GACCTACCAGCCCTAACATAAATCAACACACCCATATTAACAGGAATCTCTTTATCAGCCTCAAAAGCAAGCGCATAGCCCGCCAAATAAAGCCTATGAAAATCCTGACGCGAACCAGTCTTAACTTCAACAACAGTGTAACCCGGATAAAGAACATCAACCGAAAGCTCTTTACTAAGGCCTAGCGGAGACCCATCAACCTTATACTCAACAATATGCGGAACAGCCTCCGCAACAACAGAATCCACATCAAGGTGCCCGTGAACAGAAACATAGCGGTCAACACTAGCAGCAAACTGAAGAGCAAGAAACTTCCACAGCCTAACACCCCTCACAACCATTCTCTCAACATCTTCGCTCCTAGGCTCCTCCTCTAAAACACGCACATTATGCAAAACAATATCCCTCACACGAGCCTCACAACCCTCCACAAGACTCTCATAAAGCTCATAGCCTGAAACAAGCCCAAGACTATACAGCTTCCTCTTAACCTCCAACACAACACCAGAAATAACATTATGGTAAACACGCCCCTCAACCATAGGCAAAGTAGGCTTAACAACAACACCCTCAACATACTTCAAGTAAACATCACGCCTAGTAGGACAATACCGCGCAGCAACATCACTAACACTCAACAAAACACCCTTAAGAGGAGGAGAAAGAATCCCACTATCCCAATTCCACCCACGAAGCTCCTCAGAAACCCCAACCTCACGCATAAAAACCCTAACACGCCTAGCAAACTTAGACGAAACAATCTCCCCTAAAACCACAAAACAAACCCGAAACACCCTTAAAATAAAATAGCTATCATACAAGAAAACCAAAAGAAACTGTAAAACTAATTAAGCATAAAGACTCCCACAAACAATAAATTTTCTCTCAAAATGTATAAAACATGCAGACACTCTTCTTCACACTAGGATTCGACGAAAAATTCATACTGAGATGGCTCACAAAACTCCCACTAACAGAAAAAGACCAAATAATACTCCTAACAGCACACCCACTCAACCCCAAAGTACAGGAAGCAAAAAGAAGCATAGACCTATTCCTACTAAAAAGCACACCAATACAGACAACACTATACCCAATAAAACTAGAAGACTTCACACAAGCAGTAAAACAAATAAAACAAATAATAGCAAACCACACCCAACAAGCAAAACAAGTAAAATTCATACTAAGCGGAGGAATGAGAGCACTAATACTAGCAACATACACAGCAATAATACTCTCACAAGAAACACTCAAAGAAAAACAAAAACAAATAATAGTAGACCTAGAAAACCTAGAAGGCTACATACAGCTACCAGACATAACAAAAGTAATAAAACCAGTACAATTAACAAAAGAGAAAAAAGAAATACTACAACTAATAGAAAACCAGCCACTAACAGCAAAACAAATCTCAGACATACTAAACAAAGACACATCAACAATATACCGCCACATAATGTACCTCCAAGACCTCCAACTAGTAAACCCAGACTACAAGAAAACAAGAAAAATACACATAGCACCAGAAGCAAAACTACTACTCTGAGCGAAGAAAACTCGAACACCCTATGAAACAGCCACATCACACACCCCATATCAAATAGTCCTCATTAGCAAAAATACTCACAAAAACCATAAATAAATACGGTAAGTAAAACTAGGTTCCTTGACTTAAATTTGTTTTCACTTATATTATTTCCGAAACTTGCAGAAAATAAAGTTGAGTTATCTTCGCGCAGCCAACATCACCTAACCATAAGCTCCTCTGACTAAACCCTTAAATACCTCTACCAAAACAAATAATACCAGAAACCCCACAAAGAGAAAAACCAATAACCCTATTAACAATCAAAAGATAATAGAAAGGGCTACATGAGTTTCGACAGTTTAGTTTCAGTGTACTTTGTACATTAACAATCAAAAGATAATAGAAAGGTGTCGGTAACTGTTATTGAAGGTGATGAAGGATATTCAATTAACAATCAAAAGATAATAGAAAGCTCAGGAATTTTCACCTCTTCTTCGTCTATTTCATCTGGCCTTTATTAAATTAACAATCAAAAGATAATAGAAAGTTATCTTCTCCTCTACATCTGAGTGAGTAATATGAGCATAGAATTAACAATCAAAAGATAATAGAAAGAAAGAGGAAGAGTAAACATGGACCCGATTACACTACTGCTCTTATTAACAATCAAAAGATAATAGAAAGTGCTTCGTTACCGTTATCCTCCCCTCCTCCATCCAAGAAAGATTAACAATCAAAAGATAATAGAAAGTCACTTGAGACCCATGTCGCGCCATATATTGTTCCATTATATTAACAATCAAAAGATAATAGAAAGAGCTGCCTATATTAGATATATAAGTTGAGTTAGAGACTTTATTAAGGATCAATTGATATTCAAAATAAAGGTCTCTCTATGATTAAGACATAAAAAGAGTATAAGTAAGTGGATGTTCATCAATATATGTTTGGGTTTTAATAATTAAGGAAAGAGTATTAGATTTACATTATAATTAGAAAATTAATCCATTTTAATGGCTTTTAATCTGAGACATATCAATTGATAATGGCAAGTTTGTTGTTGGAATGAGTAGTGACTGAATATAGTTTGTGTTGTTTGCGAGAAAAGGATTTTTGAGAGGAGGGATATTTTATTCTGTAAATTATTTTCTATGTCTTTAATAGTCGGATAATAGAAAGGTATTTATAAGTCTTGAAAGACAATTATTTAAGAGGTCTTGGCGAAGAGGTGATTTTTCTATATGAGAATGTCTTTTTCTTTGTCGCTAAACTTATAACGTTTACCGTCTTGCTATTACTAGAGGGTTATGGATTTGGAGAGAGCCTTATGCCATAGCGCTACATGGATTTCTCTTATCGTAAGTATCATAGCAGGATGGCTACTAGGTCTTAACTATGGTAATGTAGCGCTGAGTATAGTTGGGTGGTTGCTATTTATACTTGGTTTCTACATACATTATCTCAGTCATAAGGAGCACCCTAAAGCTCATGCGGATATTGGGGACATAAATTACATAGCTACCCGTGGAGTATATGAATGGATTAGACATCCAGGCTACTTAGGCCTTATCTTAGCTTTCTTTGGTTTAGCTTTAGCCTTTGGAAGTATACCCGGTCTCATCACGGCCTCAGCTTTAATGATACACCATTATTACTTAGCAGTAAGGGAGGAGAGGGAAATGCTTGATAGATTTGGTGAGTTATATGCTGAATACATGAGGAAAGTACCAGATCGTTTCTTACCTATTAAGAGAATTATTAAAGTTCTAAGGCATGGGCATAGAAATGACTTTAAGTAAAAGCTTCTCTATTATTTTTAACTTTTCTTATATCATTTTATCTTTAAGTAAAGGAAGGAGATGAAGTTAAGTGTCTGCGCTGCGGTAACCTAGTTGGCTTAGATAAAGGATCTTTTATAAACATTAAACAGAATTCAATCACGATTACTTGATAACATGAGTTCTATTTGGCTCTAAATTGATTATGGTATTTGTTAAAGATTTTCTATCAGTATCTGGTTGATAAGAAGAGACTTTAAGTTCTCTTTATATATTCTTGCTATTAGCCGATAGATCGAAATAAGATCAGCGGATGCTCTGATTATCTCTAGTTTTAACGAGGGTTCAGGGTTGTATTTCTTATGCATATTTAGAAAAATTTTCTACTTAATGCTCGTGACAGCTTAGCAAGGCGATTTATACTGCAATACTTATTATGCATGTTTCTTTCCACTTTTTGCTAGCTTCTGTATTAGGGAATTATGTAGTTAAGGAAGAGTCCGCTGATGTTATTTTAAAGGAGCTTAATGAAGATTTAGTTAAGGGGCTCGAGCTTGTGAAGAGGATTGCTATTAAGGCTTTAGCTTAGTGAGGGTGGAGAGTTATGATTATTACATATAGAAGTCTCCTTTTTTGATAATTAAAAGATGATGGAAAGATACTTGATTCTTACTCTCTGAGTAAGCGGCTCGTAAATTTGATAATTTAGGGGTAGTAGATTAAAGGAAATGTCTGTCGGTGTTTGTTTGAAGAATTACTTGGCTATTTGAAACATGAGAAAAGTTTATAAGTTTAGTTGTGTAATAGTTAATGTCATGAGTGCTGAGGAGAAAAAGGAGAGAAGTTTGTACGGCTGGGCTTTTCATGCTGGGATAAAGATTATTGAGAGATTGATTCAGCTTTATGGGGGTGATAGTGAGCGGGCTAAAAAGCGTATGGAGACGATATTGTTGAATTTGAGGTCAGAGTCTCTTTCAACGAAATTTAGGAGAGAGTTGGTTAATATTATAATAGAGCTTCGTCCTGATATTAAGGGTCTTCCTAGGGAATTGAAAGAGGAGCGTAGATGGAGGACTGAGGAGTTTTATCGATATAGTACGGCTATACTTTCTGGATTTTTTGATGCGTATATTAGTGAATTTGGGTCTGGTGGGGAATGATATGCCTAGACGTGCATTTATTGCTTCTATAATTAAAGTAAGTGGTAATGTGAATGCAGATATAAGCGTTGGAATAAGGGTTCCTATGAAGAAGATTTTTAATTGGAAGCAGGAGGTTAAGGCGTTTGTTTCTGCGAGATGTATTCGTCGATGTATACGCGAGAGGCTTGCTGAAAAGAAAGGCCTTTATATAGATCCTCTTCAGCTAGTTGGAGCTGGCCGTGAGCAGCAGTTAGGTGATATAGGTAATCCTATTAAGTACGTTGACGACGACTTATTTGGCTTCTTAGTGCCTGAAAGACCGCCGAGGAAAAGGAGTTCTCCTGTGAAGATATCTCCGCTTATATCTCTTCACCATACTGAAATTAAGGTTGAGTTTGCTGCTCGTTTTCCTAGAGATTTCTTAAAGGAATATGAGAAAGGGAATCCTGTGCCTTTTGAGATAGAGGTGGCGGAGTGGCTTGGCCGCTTGAATGTTATAGTGTCAGATAGAATAGGTCGTTTTGAGGCTTTGGAGCTTACTGAGGATATGTTAAAGAGTGGAGAAGTTTCTGAGGTTGAGAAAGGTGTATATCAGTTAAGTGCTGAGGAGCGTAAGAAAAGACTGAGAGCTTTGCTTGAAGTGCTTTTGTGGGAAGGATGGGAGTTTCCGCGAGGTTCTGAGAGTCCGTGTACTCCTGAGTTCTACTATGCTGTTGTGGCTTTGACAGAGCACTTTACACCAATTTTCTCTTATGTAGATGTAAGTGACGATGAGCTTGATAAAAGTAAGCTCGCTAAGATTTCTGATATCTACGGTAAGCTCATAGATAGGATGTATGTTATTGACTACAGGCAGGGAGTTGTCGATGTTTATGAGAGGGGGTCTGAAGGTACCCTCACTAAAGTTAAATCAAGTAAATTAGATTCAGAGACTATTAGGGAAGTTATTGAGGGGATATGCGAGTATATAGTCGTCTAACGGCTATTACGTTTACTATACGTTTTTTAACGGCTCAGTTTAAGGAGCACGCGCAAAAGTTAGTTAGGAGGACCTATCTTATACCTCCGCCGTCTGCTGTAGCTGGTATCTTTGGTGCTATACTTGGTGTGCCTAGAGAGAAGCTATATGATTTTTGTCGTGAAAAGTGTATTCTTGCGGGAGCTGAGCTTTTGAGTTTTGAGGGGTATTTTTCTCAGGTTTCTCGTATATTTAAGTTTGATAGAGATGCAATGCAATTGGTGAAGTTGCTTGATAGCTGGTATAAAATACATACTTTGTCGAGAGGGAAACGCGATGAGGTTTTTAAAGCAATCTCAGAGCTTATGACAATATATCGTAGTGAGGTTCTGTATAAGCCTGAGTATAAGTTTGCTATAGTTTCTAGTGATATAGGTGTGATTAGAGAGGGTATTAGGAGGATTAGGGACTTGAATTTTGAGTTTGAAGTGTTTGGAGGTAATGATTACCATTTTGTTGATTTTGTGGGTTCTGTTAAGGAGGCGAGGCTTGTTGATAGTAGTGTGGGGAGGGGTTATTGTCCTCAGTCTAAGTTTAAAGAAGTGAAAGCCTCTAATTTTACTATTACTAGGTATCCTGAGAGAACTAGGATAGATGGGAGAACCCCGTTAGTAGTGCCTGGCTATATTGGTGGGAATATTGATGAGTGGTATATTTTTGTTTATGGTGCTGATATTATTACAGTAGAGCCTCTAAAGGTTGTTGATGATGGTGAGAGCCGGATATTTGTCTATCCTGCTCACGAGTACTTTGTTCGGTGGGGGACATGAGCTCTGAAGTGGAGGCTCGGCTTAGGGATCTTCTTCAGCGGAATCTTGGGACTAAGATAAATTTAACTAAGATAGGTGAGGAGCTGGAGAATGTTGCTAAGAAGGTGAAGAGTGAGAGACAGCTAAAGAATCGTGCAGAGGATCTTGTGAAGCAGTTATATTACTTTAATCATCCTTTGTTTAGGAGGGTGATTAACTGGGGTAATGTTGGGCGTGGGGCTAGGATGAGGCTAAAGGAGAAGATTATAGAAGTGCTTCGAAAGGTTCGTTTTAGAGGAGAGAGTGTGAGTAAGGATGATATTGATGAGATCTGCCGACTCGTTAGAGAGTTTCACGATGAAGTGATAGGGGATGTTATGAAAGAGATATCGGATGCTAGTAAGGGTCTTCGGCGTTATCATGTATTGAGTTCGCTTGCTTTAAGTGAGACGCGCAATTTGTATTTTGGTGAGAGTTTTAGAAAGGAGCAGCTCTTAGAGTTAACTGAGAAGTTTTTGAGGTCGGTGGGTATTGGTAATAGAATTTCTGTCTATTTTGAGCGGGGTGTGCTAGCGGATGTCCAAGAAAATCTTCGACATTTGATTCTAGAGAGGTTTCCTCGGGGAGGAGGACATATATTACGTGAAGATTTGCGTGAGCTTAAGATACACGAATTGGAGAGTAGTAAGCCTTACATCGTACTTACTAAGTTCCTGCTGTGGCTTTATGATAACTATGATATGGAGAAGGACCCTGAGAAAAAGCGGTTACTTGAGCAGATAATTGATGATTTAAAGGGTTCTACTGGTATGCTGTATTTTATGCCTTCCTCTAAGTCTGAGTGGAGGATTATAGCGATACCTTCTTTAAACATATTTACGCTTTTATGGCTTGAGAATTCTGAGCGTAGAAAGGTTTTAGAAATGTTCTGTGAGCAAACCTTTATTTTCTTTGATAAGGTCTTAAGGAGAGCTGGGAGGGAGGAGCGTAAGAAGGCTGAAAATGAGCTTGAAATTTTAGCTAACGCGCTTGAAATATTTTATAAAGACTTAGTGGAGGTAGGTCGAGTGAACTTTGGGGCTCTTCGAACGCTAATTGACCAAGTGATATATTTGTCTCGGTCTTTTCGTGTATCGCTTTCTTTAAGCTTTATTAAGTATTTGACTATGTGACTATGCATCAGTTGTCTAGTGTATTGAAGGAGATCTGTCTTAAAGATCTCGGTATTGAGGATCCTGAGTTGAAAGAAAGTCATAAGGGGAAGAGTTTACTGAAGCATGTTGAGGAGTGCGTGTTTTTTGTTGAAAAGATTTTGAGGCATGTTGAGCTTGACCCTGTGTTAAAGAGGTTGGTCTTAGCGCTGGCGGTTGTACATGATGTGGGTAAAGCATCGCCTGAGTGGAAGTTAAGTGAAAAGAGGATAAAGCATTCGGAGGTGGGTGCGCTGCTCTTATCGAAGATTTGCAATAAGCTTGCTAGTTATTTTCAGCTAGAGCCGAAATATGTTTACGCTTTAATTTATCTCGTTTGGCGACATCACTCGGCGCTAAAGTATCCTCAGGCTGGTTTGCTTAAGAAAAGCTACTACTTTAAAAGAATGTGGAGCGATGTAAAGGTTTCTTTATGGTCTGTTCTTCACGGATTTAAGCGTGAATTCAGGTCTCCTAATGAGTGTTTAAGGCTAGCTGATGTAATGGGCATTTTTAAGCTTGCTGACATAGTTTCTGCAGCGAATATTGATCCTTCTTTTATTATAGATCAGTATGTGTGGAGTTATGATCCTTATAAACGATCAATCGGGCTTTTGAAGACTCATGCGCTTAAGAAAACAGGAAAATTTGATGAGGAAAAATTTAGTCTTCAGTCAAGTATAGCTGGATCGCCGGTAGAGCACTTGATTGTAGCTGCGCCTACGGGCTGGGGTAAGTCGGCTTTAGCTGTTCTAAGGATAGGTAAGTTAAAGCCTATGAAGGTTTTTTATACATTGCCGACAATAACGGCAATTAAAGAATTTTACGAAAAGTTGAGGGAAATATTTGGAGAGGGCTATGTCGGTGAGTATTTTTATTTCGCTGATGTGGAGTTACTTAGGGCTTCGGAGGAGGAATATGAACATTTGTTGAATTTATATCGATATTTTATTCCTAAGGTTACGATTACGACAATAGATCAAGTACTATTTACTGCACTACAAGTAGGTAAGTATCATTTGAGAAGGTTTAATTTTAATAATGCTCTTTTTATACTTGATGAGTTCCATTTATTGACTCCACAGATGATGGCGGCTTTAGGCTGGAGTCTTAAGCACATTCAGCCTTACTATAAGTTTAAGCTACTATTTATGTCAGCTACTCCTGCAGGACCCTATGTTGAGTACTTAAAGAAAATATGTGGCGATAGGATCAAGGAATTTATTTTAGAAGATGAGTACAGGAAGTTAAAGAGACATAAGATTGAGACTGTTCTCGATAAGAGTGTCGAAGACTTTCTTGAAGAACATCTTGATTTATTGAATACTAAGCTTAGTGAGGGGAGGCGCTTACTTGTTATAGTTAATACTGTTGATAGAGCTATTAATGTTTATGATTTATTAAAAGAAAGCTTTAAGAATCATGAAGTAAATATAATACATAGTCGGTTTGCCTATAAGGATCGTTTGGCTAAAGAAGATGCTATTAGAGGGGCAGAGATTTTAGTCTCTACACAGGTTGCCGAAGTTTCTTTAGATATATCTTTTGACATGCTTGTAACAGATCTGGCTCCGCTTCCATCATTAATACAGCGTTTTGGGCGTGTCAATAGGTATGGTAAGAGATTTGATGAAATTAATGTCTGGATTTGTATGAAGCTCAAATCGCATAAGCCTTATACTCGAGTTGAAGTTGATGTAACAGGTGAGTTACTTAAAGGTAAGTTAGTAGAGGCGCTTGAGAAGCGGGGTGAGAGAGCTTATATTGATCAAGTAAAAGACTATTGGGAGTATTTATCTGTGGTGGAGTTAATAGAAGACTATTATAAAAAGTTAGAGAATATTCTTGAGGCTACATACTGCTTTTATCATGTTTCCCGCGAAGATTATGAAAATGTTCTCTCTGAAAAATTGTTAGGAAGGGAGCCTAATATTCTAGTTGTTCCAGAATTATATCGTGAGAAAATAAAACAGTTACTTACTAAGCTTAAAGGGGAGAGAAATTATTCTATGCGGCGGCGTTTACTAGCTCAGATAAAACGGCACTTAGCACCAGTTCCTTTATTTTTAGCTAGACCTCCTTACGCTGAGTGGGATGAAGAATTAGGGAGCTATGTTGTAAAGAAAGAAAGGTGTCCTTATACTATAGAGAAAGGCTTTATTATTTCAAGAGAGATTGCTTAGTAGTAGTTATTTAGTTAAATTACTTAAAAGACTTATGGTATGAAAAGACGTTATCTTCGTGTTCAGAAAGGAGTGCTAGTAGGGTATTGTTAGATTAGAGTCAATGATTATGTTCAAGTTTATTTATTTTGTGCGTTATGTTTGTGGAGATACTTGTTGTGAGTTGAAGAGGATATTTACTTGTTTTTAAAGGCTTTGCATGGTCTAAGGGGGGCGAGGCTTTGTTAAGATAGTGACCGGAGATCATAAAGCGAGAGATAATTTGTTGGGCTTAGTGAATAGTCTGAAAGAGAGGTGCGGGAAGGACTTTGGAATAGAGGTCTGTTATGTGAATATTTGGTGATGCTGTTTAGAGTCCAGAGTACTGTTTGGATAATTGTTAATTAGTTGTTTGTGAAATCTGGGAATTCTATGGGTTGTTTTTTGGTTATAGATTGTTGTGAGAGGATTTCGCGGATAGTGGTGATAGCTACTCTCTTATCAGTGGTGTTCTTGGTGTAGGGGCTGTGCTGTTGCTTCTTTTCTTCAGCTTATAGCATATACTGTAGCTTCGGCTTTTACGCGGTTATGGCGGCTTTTCAGGTAAACTCAGAATGCTGCTTGCTCTCTTGAGTCTCTTCTTTATGGCTATTTTCGCCTTAGTTTTTTGCAGCATATAAGGCTAAAGGAGGGGTGGGTTCCTTGCTTTCGCTAGCAGGTCTTATAGTATTTTCAGCTATACTTGCTTCCGAAATACTGTGGTAGATCGATATGCTTGTTTGATTACTGTAAAGCTAAGTCAATGGTGAAGATTTATTATATCATTTTCCTCATTAGCGATATTTTCGCTAATTGAGCAAGGCGATACCTATTCTTTTGTATGTACTTGACTATTCGCAGATCTCTCAGCGTTTTTGCCGCTGCAATAACATATAATGGAAGTAATGGAAGCGGTGTTCTAGCTGCTAGTGATATTGCTGCTAATATTGCTAAAGCTAGAAATTCAAGTATAGCTGTTTTAATTTTTCTTAAGTATAGAGACTCGAGACCGGGTAGGAGTAAAGCTAGAATTAATGCTCGTGTAAGTGTTTTTGGAGTTCTTTTTTCTGATGGTATATGTCCTAAAAGTTTATTTGATTCTAGGAGTTTTTGGAAGCAAATGTCACAGTAAGACGTTGACCATACGAGTCCAGGGACTTTAAAGATATCTGAACTGCATATAGTTGCTCCACAGGAACTACATGTGACCAGCTGGTCTTTGCTCAGTAATTTTCCACAAGTATTGCAGAGGAAAAGATTATCTAGACTACGGGTAGGTGTAGTCGCAGATATTATAGTTATTTCTCCGTTGCTGAAAGAGTATGCCCAGAATTTGTATCTATGGTTGGCTGCGGGAATTTCGAGTCGTGCTTCGATTATAGGTACTGCGAGTTTTAGTGCAGAGTGTATTTCTACGTCTTTTTCTGTGACTTTGCAGTACTTAGTGTATATTCGGTTATTTCGTCCGATGTAGCGAATGTATCTGGATAGTTGTCTTGCTATAGTTTTCTTGATATAGTCTGCTGCATTTTTCTCATCTACTGCTAGGTTTGCATAGAGTTTCATAGCTACTGGCAGATAATCAGCTATATCTGTGTTTTCTATTGGTTTAATAGCTGCGTGAGAGATGTAGTGTGTAGCATCGTAGATTCTAGGGTAATCCGACGTGTAATCCACAAGCAATTTGCTGTTCTCGTTTATCTTATATATTGGTCTGCCTGTTGAAGTAGTGAATATTTTATGAACTGAGTACTCGACTAGAAAATAAGGATATGTTTTGATTTCTGGTATTACTCTGATCACTTGTTCCGGTCTAATGGGCCTACTTTCAATATGCTGTATGACGTACTGCCAGAGCCTGTGAGTGAGAGTCTCTTTACCTATATCAAATGAAAATATTTTTTCTCCTTTTCGAACTAAGAGAATTCCTGCAGCTAGCGCTTCTTTGCATAGTCTTTTGAAGTCCCAACATTCGATAAATATACCGAAGCGCCTGTAAACTATGTGACAGTAGTCTAGTGCTTCTTTTGAGAAAGTTCCTGTAGTAACTATTATGCCTCTCGAAGCTCCTTCTATCACCATGGCTGAGTGAAGGCGTTGGACAACGGGTCTACCGACCACGGCAGTTTTATAGTGCTTACACTCAACAAGTATTTTTTCTCTATAGCTGTGTACTACTATGTCGAACCCGCGGTCTCTAACATAGGGGGTTAAGTAGATATTAGCGTTCGGGTACTTTGCAGAGAGTATCTTCTTGACAAGTTTTTCGAATTCTCTGGGCTCAAGGAGATCGATCGTTACTATCTTCAAGAACAATCCCCTTGATAAAAGAGGTTAAAGAATAGATAAATTTTTACATAATTTGTTTTATAACCACTATTATAAAGAAATTGTTTAGGGCTAGCGCCTACTTGGAGAATTTATTTAACGTTGCTTATTTGTATGCGGTGTTTGCTGAATCTGTTTTTATGAATAATTGAAGTCTAAGTAGGATTACTATATTAGCTTAAGTTTTAATTTATTTTCTTCTAGATATAGGTGGTATTTTTCCCGTTTTTCTGTCCATTAATATTATGCCTTTTTGTGGATTTGGGATTTCGATATCGGTTGCTGTCTGTATTTTGTTTCGGCTTGCTTATTGTTATTTTGTTTTGAGCTGTGAGTATTGTAAGGTGTGGTGTTATTAGGTTGTTTTTGTGTTTGATATTATTGCTACATCTTTTTCCGACACTTTCAGTCTTCCTGTTGTACAGTGTATTATGGATATGTTTGATGTGTCGTAGTTTCCTATGTCTAGGTCTGGTGGGTCGCTGTGTACTCCTCCGATGAATATGTTTAAGGCTATGCTTTTTGAGCTGTAGTAGATGGGCCTTACTGAGTCGTTTAGGTTTCTTTGGTTTTACTGAAGTGTGGGATAATGGATTTGAGGAGAGTTGCTGTATTTGCTGTTTTAGTAGTGTTGTGGCTGGTGTTTGTGCTTACTTTATTGTAAAGAGGCGTATTGGCGGTAGTAGGGAGGAGAGTGTTTTCCGTGCGGCTATTTTATATGATAATTTTCATGGCCCGCCTGAGGGATTTAGTGGTGCTTTGGAGGTTTTTAAGGAGCTCTCAGATGACACGTTGCTAGCAGTATTTTCTTAAGAACTTTCACAGGATAGCAGGAGAAGGTTCCTTAAAGTAATGTGCGACACATGTATGTGGCTAAACGTAGTACTAGTATATTTAGTACGCGGAGGATACATGGGACAGCATGTTCAGAGTTTAGTGTTTTGTGAATAGTTTTTTCTGCTGTATTTGAGTTAAAGTATCTGTGGAGCGCAAGTATA
>CBDUKN010000007.1:0-113668 GCA_965367815.1 uncultured Thermoprotei archaeon | reverse complement strand
GCTATTCGTGTAGTTGATTTTCTTGAAGAAGAAGAGGAGGTGGGGGGTTGGAGGGAATTAGAGTCTTTTGGTTCTCTTGAATTGAGAAATGTCTTCTTTAGATACGATGATGCAGATGTATTAAAGAATATTTCTTTGGTAGTAGGAAGAGGCGAGAAAATTGCTGTAGTAGGTAGGACTGGTTCTGGTAAAACTACTTTAGCTCTCTTGATGTCTGGTTTTCTTAAGCCGTGTGGAGGCGAAGTACTTATTAATGGTATTGACGCACGTGAATACATTTTACCTTCACCTAAAATAGCTTACGTGCCTCACGAAGCACCATTATTCAGCGACATGACTCTAAGAGAAAATATTCTACTAGGCAGAAGTATTAGTGAAGAAGAATTGCTTGAAGTAGTTAAGGTTTGTTGTCTTGAAGAACTTTTAGATAAGCTGGATGCTAGAGTTGGTAGAGGTGGTGTAAGTTTATCTGACGGCCAGAAACAAAGAGTTAATTTAGCGAGAGCAATACTAGACAAACCCTACGTACTCATACTAGATGAAGCTTTAGCTGCAGTAGACTCCGAGACAGAAAAAAGAATATTCAATAACTTATTCAAATACCTGCCAAACACAACATTCATTGTAATTTCACATAGATTATCGACAATAACATACATGAATAAAATAATAGTACTAGAAAACGGTAAAATAGCAGGCCAAGGAACACACAAACAACTAATAAAAACAAATCAAACATACAGAAAACTAATAAAAGAACAAATAATAACAGAAAAATAAACAACATATATATAGTTTAATTATAGTTAAAATAACTTATTTAATATAAACAATATTTTATTATTTCCTAAATTCATTTAAACTTTACTTGGTTAATTTACATATTTAAAATACTCAAATATTCAGTAAAATATAGTATTACTTATAGTGCATTTAATTGTAATGTCATTAAAAGCACTAAATCCCTTAAACTATTTTAGACGCTTAATTGCAACAATTACTGTAGTTATATTAACTCCAATGTAATAAAGTGGCCAGTACTGTTTATAGGTAAATACACTAAGAGAGAGTTGTAGCTGAGATTAAGTGCATTCTCTGACTTTAGGGAAAATTAGTCAGTTTTCTAGCATGCTAATATATATGTGTGCTGTTTTCTTGGCGGGCTCGAGTGGTGTTTGTTGTTGAGAAGTGGGAGGACGTTGAGGAGTGTGTTAGGTACGCTAGGTATGTGCTATACCAGGTTATTGACTTAGGTGATGTTGTAGAGCTTAGAGTAAAGTCAGGTAAGCTCGGCTGGGTAGGTGTCTTCAAGAAAGAAAGCAGTGAACTACAGCGTATACTGAGAAAAATCGAAGACTACGGCGCAGTCAGAAAACTGAAGAGCATCCATAATCCCACAGAGTTAATATTTACCCATGCTATAAGTTTTCTCACGTAAGCACATCATCCCATAAGAAGCTATATTATTTGCCAAGTAGATAGACCTAACGTGGTAGTTAAAATAGTACCCGAACCAGTTAAATTAAAAACTACAGACAAATTCTTCTACTTCGATGGCTTCTCTAACTTCCCGGAGTTCCTAAGCAAAGAGTTTAACATTCCTAAAGGGACATGGACTATAAAGAAAGTAGAGCGCGAAGGAACTGGCTTAAAAATATGCGACAAGACTGTCGAAATATGGGGTAATGAAAACATCTGTTACGCTACCCTAATACAAATAATTAAGCAAACTAAAACAAAACTCCCTGAACTGCTAGTTAAAGAAAAATTCACATTTAAATTTAGGGGCTTTCACCTCGATATTGCACGCGGAGGTGTACCAAAAGTAGAGACCTTCAAAAGAATTCTCAGATGGCTTTTCCTGCTTAAATACAACTACTTTGCAATATACTTCGAAGACCTTTTCCCGTGGGAAAAATATCCACAAATAGGCGCGAAAAGAGGTAAACTTAGCGTAGAAGAGTGGCGCGAAGTAGTCGAATATGGCAAAAATCTCGGAATAGAAGTTTTTCCATCACTCGAACTAGCAGGACACATGGAGCATATTCTAACACTCCCTGAGTTCAGAAAATATAGCGAGTGGCATAGACCTGCCGAAGGATGCTTAAACGTAGCAGACAATGAAGCAAGAGAATTTGCTTTCAGCCTACTTGAAGAAGCCTTAGAGAAAACAGAATCGAAGTACATTCACATCGGCGGGGACGAAACATGGGCTATGGGTAGAGGACGAAGTCTGGATAAAACAAGAATATATGAAGGACCTAAACTCTACGCAGACTACCACTCTGAGCTAATTAAACGCGTCAAGAGAAAAAATAAGATTCCAGTAATGTGGGGTGACATGCTGCTAGGAAAGTCGGTTAGAGAAGAGGAAAAAGAGTTGTGGAGAAGTGTGTTGGAAAACCCTATCTGGAGTAAAGCGCTTATGGCTAACTGGGACTATAGTCCTTCACCTAAAGAGTACTTTATAGAAAAAATAAGAGTATTTAAGGAAAAAGGATATAGGCAAATAGTCTGCCCAGGGTTCTCGAACTGGAATAGGTATTACCCTGACTTCGATGTCGCTCTCGTTAACATAAAGAACTTTACTGAAGCCGCTAAAGAAGAAAAAGTCGAAGGATTTATGGTGACTGCATGGGGCGACGACGGCGAAGAATGCTTGTTCTCTTTCCTAGAGCCTCTTCTTTTAATTACTATGGAGTATGCTGAAGGCTCAGGCGAATGGGAAGAAAAATGGCTGGCTTTGACAGGCGAGTCTCTCGAAGCACTTGAGGCGAGAAAACTTTTTGGAAAGAAAGAAGTTTCAGAGTACATTAAGCCTGTGCTTTTTAAAGCTGTAAGCGAAGTAAAAGACTTACCCGTGTACACTACTTGGAAAGAAGTTCTAAAGAAATTAGAGAAAACCGTTCTCCCGCCTGATTTAGCCTTCATTAAGCGGTGTCTTGAAGTAGGGTTGAGGAAAGTTGAAGGAAGAGCTACTGTAATGGAGTTCTTAGAACTCGCTAGTATTTACTCTGATCTTTGGCTATCTGAAAGAAAGCCTGAAGGCCTTGAGAGAATTGTCGCGAGATTCTGGTCAGCTGCCTCACAGCTAGATTTAGAGAAAAAGCTTTCTCGCAAATAATTTCCAACTGAATTTACTTAATCTAATTACTGTACATATTTTTGATAGAAAGTGTTTTATTGATTTGAGAAGACTATGTTATTGTGAAGAGAGCTAGAGTTCTGAGTCCCGGGAAAATAGTTGTAGAGGATGTTCCTGAACCAAAGATTTCAGACAATCAAGTATTGATTAAAGTCAAGTACTGTGGAATATGTGGAAGCGATATTCACGCTTTTCTCGGAAAACACCCGTTCATAAAGCCCCCTATCACACCGGGACACGAGTTTTCTGGCGTAATCGTCAAAGTAGGCGATAGAGTCAAGAAAGTAAAGCCCGGAGATAAAGTAACTGTTATTCCTCAGCTTACTTGCGGCACTTGCTACAACTGCAAAACAGGTAGATACAATATTTGCAGGAACTTGAAAGTAATAGGATGCCAAGTAGACGGAGCTATGGCTGAGCTATTTGCAGTAGACGAAAACCTTGTCTTCAAGTTACCTGAAGAAATTTCGCTGAGAGAAGCAGCTTTAGTTGAGCCAGCCGCTGTCGCTATACACGCAGTCAGATTAAGTGACATAAAGCTGGGAGACAACGTTGTAGTTTTGGGCGCAGGCCCTATTGGTCTTCTTACACTACAGTGCGCTAAGCTAGCTGGGGCAAGCAAAGTAATTGTGACAGATATCATTGACCTCAGACTCAAGCTTGCCGAAAAACTTGGTGCAGATTACACAGTCAATGTATCTCAAGTAGACTTAAAGAAATTTATTGAAGAAAAACTTGGCCCCGATTCAGTAGACCTCGTATTTGAGTGCGTCGGCATAGAAGCTACAATAAACCAAGCGATAGATGTAGTGAGGAGAGGAGGAGAAATTATTGTAGTGGGCGTTTTCAGCGGAAAAACACCTATTAAAATACACTTAGTTCAAGATGGCGAAATAGTGATTAAAGGAAGCTTAATGTACCTTAGAGAAGACTTTGAGAGAGCTATAAGCCTCATTGCTTCTCGAAAACTCCAAGTCACTCCCCTCATAACCCACGTACTGCCCTTAAGTAAAGTAGATGAAGCCTATAGAATTGCTGTCGAAAAGAAAAGAGAAGCAGTTAAAGTGCTTATAGAGTGTTCTTAACGACCACTAAAAATTCTCCTGTTCCACGGCATGAAAGGTAAAAGAGCCATAAGTACAGCGTAGTAAGTTAGATCCTCTCTTTTGACCATATTTTTTGTGAAATAGCCTATAGCCCCCTCCTTCTCACCTATCGCATCTATTCCAGTAAGCCTTATCATAATATCTTCCATTTCAATACTCTCGCTTAAAACACTGTCAACAACTATTTTAGGTAAAGGAAAAGCTGGACTAAAGCCTATACTCAGCTCACCACTCTTAGTAAATATTGCTGCTACCTGCACGTCAATCCACGAATCTCTTACAGCGACCCAGCCTGCCTCAACACCTACTCCGTGCTCAGCTCCCTCAACAGATTTTAAAGCATTCTTAGCCCTATTTACAGCACCCTCTACTGTTTCTTCTAGCGAAAGCGGCTGAGGAGACACTCCCGAAGAAACCTTGACACCTTTTACTTCAATATCTTCGAAAACTTTACGGTAAGCTTTTTCGACGCCGCTCAGCTTAACAGGATTCATGCTCCCTACGACAACTAACATTAAGATGTCTAAGACTACTGAAAAGTAAAACTTTACTATACAAGCCCCTAAAAATCTTTAATTAAAATAAAAGCGTTTCTAAGGAGTAGAATTATAGCCTAGAGTAAGTATTATCGGAATATGGAAAAGAAAGTAGTAGCCGTGGTGCTTACAGCGCTAGTAGTTTGTGGGATAGTTTTAGCTTATACTCATCTTCTCTATAAAGAAAGAGAGAAAGCAATAGCGATAGGCTTAAAGAGAATCTTATCGGAGTTTCCTCAAGAGAAATGGATTCGTAGTGGAACAAGGTCGTATTGCCTTGAAGTACTTCCTATAGCATTTACAAGCGAAAAAATGGTTTTTATAGTCAGAGCATGGTTCTTTTCACCTAAGCCTTCTAATTTAAAAACAGTAGTCTTTAGAGTCTACTATGAGGACAAAGTAGTTGAATATAAGCCTGAAGTATACCGCCAGGGAATATACTACAAGACTGAAGCAGTCCTCTTCACGGTTCCATCATACGGAAAAGTACTTGTAAAACTTTTAGCTGATAATGCTGAAGCAGAAATAACACTTACACACGAACACTTCATTATCATCGAGCTAAACTACATTGTCGTCCAGCACACAAACTTAGAAGAAGGAATATATGTTAGAGGGTACCCGAAGCCATTAACTGAATTTAAATCATTTAAAGATTTATCAGAAAAAATAAGTGAAAACGACCACGTTTACCTAATTGTAGCGAGAGGATTTAAAAGCACTGGAGGATATACCCTAATTGTAGACAGCATTAAGAGGAAAGGCAATACTTTCTACATAAAAGTAACCTACATTAATCCTCCTCCAGAAACAATAGTAATACAAGTTATCACATCTCCTGCTGCTATAATTGATCTAGGAGTATTAGGCAAAGGGGAATATAAAGTAGTAGTCACTATATTTGAAAAAATAAATGCTACTACAAGCATCTTCTTAAAGAAAGTAGAAAAAACTTTCAGAATTCCAAGCCCTTAACCATACTTTATTCTAATCGCTGCCACAGTACCTTTCTTTGTAACGACTTTAATTATATATTCTCCTGGCTTAATGCTTGAAGGCAAACTAACGACTATTTCTCTAGTCCCATTAGGTGGAATAACCCAGCCTCTGTGAACATTGTAGTCTGACAAGTTGCAAGGTATTACAATTATATGTCCGTGTAGTGGCACACCATACTTAATATAATACTCCGTCAAGTTTATTTCAACTTTATATCCGCCTGCAATTCGCGAATAGAAAACATTCCCGTGTAAATCAGTTATATTTACAGTCCAGCAGGATCCTAGACCTTTGACTACTATAGTTGAGCCTCTGCAGGCTCTGATATAGTCTATAGCTATACTGTGCTCGCTGCTCTCTATGTTATCTATTGCTAAATAAGCGTACACATAGGGTCCTAATGGAGCCGAGATAGTTCCAGTAGCCGTAGGATCCCCTGTTCTATCTCCAGCCCAGAAATAGTATTTTAATACACCCTCAGTTTTTCTTGAAAGAAGAAATACTCCTGCTGGATTCTCGTCTCGGCTCCACGTATATAGCTCACACGCAGGAGTCTCTGCATCTCCTGAACAAATAATAGCCTTAGTAATATACTTAGGAACTACTGCTTTAACATTTAAGGCATCTATTTGAATCTTTACCTTACCCTCTGTAGCCTGCTCGAGTTTAAGCTTTACTGTACCATTATTACTATTAACAAAGTTTTTCTGAAGCTCTAGTTCCTCATTTATAGGAGTATTTCCACTATACACTAAAACATAATTGGACGCACTCCAATCATAAGCATAGACCTTAACACCTATGTTTTGCGTAGAACTTACTTTAACTAATAGCTTATAGCTAGCCAGACTCGATTTTTCAGCAACAGTTGTTACTTTAAGCTTTACTAGCTTATATCCTGTAACCTTATACTCGTCTCCCCCAACAATCTCATCAAATTGTTTTTCAAAAACTTTAATACTTCCATCATATATTATAATGCGACCATTCTTAATAATAGGCTTTTTAATTACACTCACTCTAGCTACTCCCTCAGGATCTGCTGTAGCGCTCCCTACTAAAGCTCCCGACGAATCTCTTATTTCTACTTTCCACCCAGAAAATAGGTTAGTTACTTTTACAAAACATGGATCAGGATCTTTGTTTGGTGATGTTGAAGGTATTTCAACAATTATTAGGTCATCGAAATCTGCACTTGCATATCCAGTACCTATTCCAATATATCCAGAAGTTATAACCCTATAGGTATCAGTCCATTTAACATAGCTAGAATCACCTGAAGGACTATATGCTTTCAAGAAAATACTTACTTTAGATGAAAATATTTTTACTTCAGCATAAAGCGTATACCAATAGCTAGTTGACCAATAATAAGGATAACTATTCCTATAGCGCCATTTTTGATCATATTCGCCTATGTATAGGAAACGTCTGGGATTTATTCTATCGTATCTTTCAAGTGCTAATTCGTAAGTTCTTTTAGCAGAAGGATTATATGGTATGTAAATCCCTATCCATGATTTATCATTAGATATTCTTACATGTACTTTAACTAGGACACGGTAAGTTTTTCCTATAGAAACAGATATTCCATTTGCTGTAGCCACGCAGGTGCCTCCCACGCCATTACTACAGTAGCCTGTATATTTTTGTCTAATATATCCTGATGAGATCCATACCCAATCTCCGGATCTAATAGTCATTTTATTACGTGAAAATGTATTAGAGTCAAATGAGTCATACCAATTAGCATGTCTATTTACGAGTGTAATATCTTCAGGGACAGGAATTAGTTCCATTACATTGCCGTCAAGTTGAGTTAAGGAGTCTTTATTTCCTGACTTCTTGTAGCAGTTTTCAATACTATATTCAATAATTTCGCCTAGTAATTCTTCTGTGCCTGTTTTTACTGCAGCTATTTTAACAGCAAATACATTAGATGTACTATAGGGATCTGTTTTCTCCCTGAGTAAATATAAGCAAGCTGAATGAGGAGAGTATACTGCATTTTCTCCAAGTTTTCTCAACTTGACTTCAAGTAGGAGAGGTTGAGTTAAGTCAATTGCTGCTGTAGGCGTAATTAAGCCATACACAGACCACTTATCAATAGTAGCGCTTACAGAAGAAATCTTCAAGAAACCTTCTTCCTCAATATTACCGTACAGCACTCTATAACCGAGAGTCTGCCATGAATCAGTCCCATTTATAATCTTGCCCGAAGACTCTAAAACTACTTTCCTTTTAGCCACATCTACTCGCCAAACATCTCCTCCCCATATCTCAGTACTACTACTAAAAACAGGCATTGATAGCTGATACTGTATAAGCCCATTTGAATCACTTAAATAAACCGTAGTAACTGTTACTGTTTGTGTTCCAAGGTTTCTTACATATATGTATGCTACATTTCCTACAATTTTTACTCCTTCTATTTTAATAACTTCTTGAGTATAACTAGAGTATCTTAAAGGAACGTAACCTATTATCCAGAAATAAGCTATAGTACAAGCTATCACAGCTATCAAGAGTATTAGTGCAAGTGCAACTACATTAGAGACAGCTTTCTTAAACATGCCGTAGTCTTCGGAAATCAATAGTCCTATAAACTTTATGGTTCGAAATTATCAAAACTTTTTCTTAAGTATAATCACGCAATATACTATGGTAAAAAGTATTATTCAAAATTATTTCTTTTTGTATTTCTCTAGTGCCGCTAAAAGCGGATAGCCTAGTAGAACACAGGAAATAAATTCTCCTACGAAAACTGACAAAAGCACTAGCCAGTAAGGTACTCCAAAAAACCACGCTAAGTACAGTGGCACTACAGCCGACACTACAAGCACTGGATAAATGCAGGCTAGTGTCTTTTTCTTAAATGCTAGCTTCCATGAAAGCAGTGAAGCCACTAAATTAGCTATAGACCCAAAGATTACGTCTATTACACCTACCGGACTGAAGAAGTTTGCTACAATGCAGCCGACTGTAACCCCTATGACTGCTGGCAGGCCATAAAGATAGGAGAGAGGCAGTAGTGCGTCAGAGACTCTTACCTGTATCCAGCTGTAGCTGAGATTCCCTAAGGCTACTGTCAGTAAAGCATAGAGTGCCGTAAATACTGCTGTTAAACCTATATCCCTACTTCTCATACTTTTCACCTCTGCAAGCCCCTCCCACTATCATCGGGAGGGAGAATTTCTCGTCCAGCCGGGCTTGTGGGGCTTCACAGTCGCCTCTGCCGTTTGTCCCTACCGCTTCATTTTATTTAAAATTGTATCTGCGGTAGGGACTTCCGCCTCGCCCACACGGATTTGGGTATCTGTGTGGGGTCATGGGTGGCGGTCGCGGAGAACGGAAAGCTCCGCCCATCTACGTTTAGCTCTACAGGGCTTGGAGCATTGCTCCCATTGCCCCATATTTTAAGTAAGAGGTTGTAGCATGCAGCTACGTCGCGGTGCCATTTCTCGCCTTCAATACTGCACCTGCCTACTCTAGAGCCATTATACTTTATTGGTGCTTTATGTACTGGGCACAGTCTTGAAGTATTCTTTGGGTCTACGTATATTACTGGTACCCCATATTCCCTAGCTTTCTCTTCAATCGCCCTCTGAATACCCCTAAAAGATGCTTGAAAAATCCTATGTCTTAATTGCTTATTCCTTATTTTCTTAATCATGTTATTTGCTGCCTTTTTACCTAATTTCTCTAATACGATAGCATATTTTCTTTCATAGGCTGTTCTGACAATTATGTTTGCTATTTTCCATTTGATATCGTTTTTCTTCTTCTTTTCTTTGAGCTTCCTCATAGCCTTCCTTTTAATTCTTGATTTTGTGCCGTAGATTTTATCGTATTTCTCTTGTATCCTTTTTCTACGATAATAGTACCCTAGTATAGTTTTCTTTAGGTTTGTTTTAAGTAAATATGCTTCTCCATCAACCAGTATCGCTATGTTATTTTCATTAACGTCTACTGGTAGATATCTCTTAGACTCATATTCTTCGATTTCCTTTACGAAAACTAAGTAGATTACTAACTGTCTGTTCTTTTTATCAAGTTTTATTTTAGCTTCTGAAGCTAGCTTCCACTCTCCATTAATATATCTCCAGTACTGTTTATGTGGCTCAAAATCTACTATAATCCATCCCTTATGAGTAACTATTTTAACTGACGTTAGTCCGTTGGGTTTCCATAAGTGGTCGTCAAGCCAAATAGAAATCTTATTGACTTCGAGATACTTCTTAGCTAATCCAAGTTTCTTTAATCGTAGAAAGCTTTTGGCTCTAGTACTAGCGTCTTGACACGCAGTGTAAACGTAGTGTGAAGGTAGTTGCGGGTAAAGACTCCTCATCTCACGGTACTTTATTGCCTTCAGCTTAATGAAACTCTTTATGCTGTTTTCTATGGCGTAGAATACTAGCTGTTCAACCATGTTGCGGTACATGCCCTCAAGTTCGACGAATACTCTAAATAGCTTTCTTGGTAGTTTAACGCTCTTAACTACGACTGTTCTACTAGTTCTCATATATTTCACCTCTCTGGGGGAGGCTCATTACTGCCATTCTCCGATACAAAAAGACACAATTTGAAACATTTAAATGTTACAGCCCAGCGCATCGACCCAGCCTTCATTGAGTAACGGCGGGATGCCTGCCTCGTCCGCCGGCCTACTTATAACGGCAAGTTCTTTTCCAGTAACTCGAATATATTTCTATCCACAAGAGACAAAAGTGATACGACAACTGTCGAGTAGTTTTATAATCGGCGAGCTTTTCTTCTATAAATAATAATGAGAGATAAAATTAGTGAGAATAAGAGAAGTATTAAAGGAAAGTTCCTTACAAAATATTTTCGTATTTCATAGAATATATCTATAGGACCTAAGTCGGCATTAGTATCATAGAGTTCATATGTATGGACCATGGATAAATAGTAAACCCACATAGGGGCGAGTTCTCCGTACTTCACTTTAAAAGCCTTAATGAAAGCTTCTTCAACTCCTATAGTGAAACCCGAAAGCAGTACACCAGTATCATAGTCATATAATAAGAAGAAAACTCCTGAAGCATCTTTAACTAAGTAAACCTTTTGAGAACCTCTAGGAGTATCGTAAAAGCCCCTTACTATGATCTTTACTTTAATACGCTTAATACTCCTATTAAATACTACAGTCATATACTCTTCTCCTGACTTGGGATACATTTTGAAAAACATTAAAGTATAGCCTATCTTCTCCTCATTCATGAAAACTTCTCTAGTTTCTAAATTTACTGTAACTAAACAACTATCGCTATAGTTAAGTATTGTTAATTTTAAATAAGCTTTATTATCATACACCTTAAGAATCTCTATTTTCAATAAATAATAGCTTTTAGCAAAAAACAATTTATATATAAAGTATTTATTTTCTTTTAGCCAAGAATAAGGCTGAGCCTCAAAATGTTCAGCATTTAAGTGAATAGCATATTTTCCAGAGTCTCTATGAAGGCTTACATATAGGTCTGATGTATAAGAAAATTTAGGCAAATAACTTAAGTAACTTCCTCTCATATCTTTTTCCATAGCAGTAGAGAGTATTCTGTTATTATTATGGTAGTCTCTTGCTATGGCTTTTACTGAGTTACCATAAGAATATAAGTCAATATCTACATCTCTTTTATAGTATGTCTGAGCATGTAGAAGTATTACAGTTATTGGAAGTATTAAGAGAATAATAACGATACTATCTCTTCTAATTTCTTCAAGCATTTTATCGATAACTATATATAAGCACTAAAATATAAAATTTCATGAGACAGTGAACTATATTATTATTGCCGAAGATCTATTCAAAAAATTTGGTAGTATTATTGCGTTGAATAAATTCAATGCTGTTTTTCCTAGGGGTATATGTGGGCTTATAGGGCCTAATGGGTCTGGAAAAACTACGTTTATAAATATTTTAGCTGGACTCGTTAAGCCGGATTCAGGTAAAGTAGAAGTCTTAGGCTTAGATAGTACTGAAAATAGTCTTTTAATTAGAGAAAAAGTAGGTTTTCTTTTAGAAGAAATGTATTATCCGAGTAACTTGACTGTTGAGAAATATTTAAAGTATGTGGCTAGACTGAAGAGAACTAGTTTTAAAGAAATTAAAGAGATTTCTCGAGAAATAGGGCTTTTAGAGTACTTTGATAGAAAAATAAAAACTCTTTCAGCTGGAATGTATAAAATGCTGGGGTTAACTCAAGCTCTTGCAGGAAATCCTGAATTAGTTGTGCTCGATGAACCTGTGTCTAATCTTGATCCTTTAAGAAGAATAAGGCTTCTGGACTTTATTGTTAAAATAAGTAAGGAGAAGGATACTAGTTTTCTCATATCTTCACATGTTTTACCTGAACTTGAGGAAATATGTGAGTGGATAGTGTTGATTCA
Source organism: uncultured Thermoprotei archaeon (assembly GCA_965367815.1). GTDB lineage: Archaea > Thermoproteota > Thermoprotei > Thermofilales > B15-G2 > B15-G2. The sequence goes on along the minus strand of CBDUKN010000007.1, from coordinate 101,474 downwards.
TAAAGGTAAAAGAATAGATTCTGGTACTTTAAGCGACTTGTACTTAAAATATAGTACAGAGTTTTATGAAGTAATGGCGGACAATGTCCATGTTCTATATGATTATATTAGAGAGCATAATTTAGGAGAAGTAGTTGAGGTAACTAAGAGTAAAGTAAAAGTGAGGATTAAAAACTATAGTGAGTTCAATAAAATGTTGGCAAGTATTTCGGATAAAGTTAAGATTTTTTACATTAGGCCTGTTGGCGGACTTAAAGAGGTGTTTAAAAATGCTGTTGAGAAATCGAAATATTAGCTTACTTATATTTGAGTTAGAGACACTGTGGTCTAAGGTCTTAACTTATGTGATGTTAGTCATATTTATTTCTTCGACTTTAAGCTACTATAACTCAAGTATTTTATTTGATACTTGCGAACTTTGTGTAATTTCGTTGAGATTTACAGAAATATGGAATGCATTTACTAGTAGTACAGTAATATATACTGTATTTCTAGTCGCGATAACAGCCGTTAGCTGGTCTAATGCTATTGATAGAAAACTTGCTAAAAATATACTTTCGCTTCCTATTAGTAGAAAAGTTTTCTTTGCTTCTAAAATAATATCTATAGTAATTCCACCTTACCTGACTTACATAGCATCGCATCTATTTTCTCAAATATACTTAGATAACTTCATTAACTTTCACTCAATTCTAATAACTGTACTTCTTACAGCTCTCTATACTTTGTATGTAGTGTCTTTGACTACACTGATATTTCTTATAGTTAAGAACAGTATTGCAACCGTTCTCTTAACGATATCTATTTTATTTTTACCTTTAGCAGGGTCTGTTCCACCCGAGTTTAAGTATGCTTTAGCATCTAATTGCTATAGCGCGGCCCTTGACTATGTACACTACTCTTATTGTGCTTCGGCATTCAATAACCCTCTATTAGTCCGTAAATATTTAAGGAAAGCTAATTTAGCTTTAAGTGAACTTCATACAAGTTTAATTATTTTCACGTCAGTGACTTTAATTTCGCTCATAGTCTCCTATATTTATTTTAAGAAAATAGATCTAGATTAGGTGAGAGCTTTGAAGAAGGCAGTTTTTGAAATAATTGCCGTAATAGGTATATCCTTGCTAATAGCTTCTGTTCTAAGAGGAAAAAGCGGAGGCCCCTCTTTTGTATCCTCTATTTCGAGGAACTCTGTACATAAATATGTTTTCTTTTCGCCTGCTAGAAATATTGTTATTAGTATTTCTGTTAAGGGTGGTGCTGTAAACGTTTATGTGTATAGCATAGAGAATAATAAATTGCTTTTAATTAAGTGCTTTAGGAACGTTACAAGATTGTATACTGAGTTAAATAATGCTAAGAGAGGCTATTATCTTATTTCAATTGAGTGGTGTTGGGGAAGAGAGGAACTCGAAGTTAATGCTTATTTAGCTAACTGTGGTATTGAAAAAGATTTATTTCAGATTTCAGTAGCGCTAATAATTGTAGGGTTTATTGGAGTCATTTTTCATAAGAAGCTAGAATATTTAACTTCACTTTTCTTCTCATGATTTATTGTCAGCCCTAGCGAACTTCATCACTTTCAGCAGTCAGTGCTTTTAGCTCATCATTCTCTAAGATTTCTGCAATGTTTATGCCAATCTCCGAAATTTCACTAACCTCAAAGATATATGTAATGATTTAGGAGAAGAAAATATTTCTTTTTATGCCACCAGTATGAAGATCTGAAGACCATCAACTATTTTCGATAAAACCCTTGGAACCAATCAACTTACCGCCCTCTCAGAAAACATCGTCTTTATTAGATACTTCTATAAGCTTAAAATAATTTAGTTTACTTAGAGGTGTTTGAATGGAGTTTCTGAAAAGAAATGCTTTAAAGTTCCTTAGTGAAGCTGAAGAAGCTTTTGCGAGAAGAGATTATAGTTTCACTATGTTCTTTGTAGAACAGTTTTTTCAACTCGCATTAAAGTATATTCTTTACAAGAAGTACGGTGATTTCCCTAAGACTCATAGCTTAAGAACTCTCTTTGAGTTAACAAGAGACTCTAGTTTAGTGAGCTACTATAGGTGTAATTTAGATTTATTTAGGGAGATAGAGTTATCTTATATTGCTTCAAGATATATGGATGTAGAGTATAGTGAAGAAGTTGCAAGAAAGGCTCTAAACTTAGCTAGAGACTTTAGGAGGAGATTCCTATGAAAGAGTACTATGATTTACTTGAGAGGAATAAGGAATTTTTTGAGAAGGCATTTGATATAGTAAGAGAAATAGCTATAAGAGCTAGAAGGATTTTCGAGGACTGTGAAGTATATATTGTGGGTAGTTTCGCTAGGAAGACTTATACCTTGTCTTCTGACCTAGATATTTTGATAGTATCTAATAGTATTCCTGAAAAAATAGATTTTGAGTGGTACTGTAAAATTGTAAAAGCTCTAACTGATGATTATAGAATAAATATTCATTTATTAAGTAAGAAAAGACTAAAAGAATATGAGAAAATATACTCTCCGATGATTAAAGTAGAGATTAACTCGTAGAATTTTGGTGCTTGAAGCCTAGTAGTGTTTTAGAGTTTTGAAATAACTTTTCTATATCTTTCTCCTAAGAGAGCGAAGTTTACTAGTATTGGGTCGACTGATTCTCCTTCTCTACCCTTTTGTGCTAGCTGTTTTTCATAGGGATAGAAGAGTCCCATTCCGACGTTTTCTTCTATAGGTACTACTGTCCACTTCTTTTCGCCTACTGGCTTGAGCATTAAGTCTGATAGATCAATCATTGGTTTGGCATACGAGACTCCTGTGAGGTCTTTTCCTATGCTTATGCCCTTCTTCTTGGCGTAGACTGGTGCGTAGAGCTCGAGGGCTTTCATCATTTTCTTGCTTACTTCCTCCATTTCGTCGATTAAGTACCTGTATTCTGGTTTGAACATTTCTTTTTCGAGTACGAATAGCTGTCCTCCTTGACCGTAGTTTGCTATACCCTTTACGTGTACTAGCATTATCCAGCCGACTATTTCTGGTTCTTTGCCTGGAGCCTGTGTTACGTAGTTTCTGAAGTTCCAGTAGAGAGGTGTATCGTCTTTTATGATTATGCCTAGTTTTTCGAATCTTCTTTTTACTAGCTCTAGTGCTTCTGGCGTAAGTATTTCTCTTGGATTAGATGGTATAAATTCTTGTACTACTGCATCATCTTTCGGCAATATTTCATTTACAATGAAGTCTACGGCTGACTTGAATCCATGGACATCTATGTTGCCTTCAGAGTCAAGTATGTTTTCGTTGTTTATTGAGCCGTCTGGCTTTCTGAGCAGCGCTATGATTGTTCCTCTGCCTCCTGACTCTGTGGACGTCTTTATTATTACTTTATGGTGTTTTTCAGAGAACTTCAGTAGAATATCTTCTACTCTCTTTCTTCTCTCTTCAAGTAGAAGATCTTTGAGCTCTCCTCTGTAGATATTGATTTGGTCTATGAACTCTATTTTGTCTCCAGTGACTTTGCTGTAGTACTCTATCATGAGAGGCATTTCTGTTTTCTCGTAGGTTAGTCTCTCTATGACTCTACTCTGCATGAGAGGTACTCCTATTTTCTCCAGCGTCTGGTTCAGGAACCATGGGTGCGTGAAGTGAGGCCAAACTGCGTGCACTAGCACTGGTTTCTTAAATATAGCGAAAACGAAGCGTCCTTCAGCTTGCTCGTATTCTTTTCTTTTCTCCGGGTCTAGTATGAGCTTCGCTAGTTCTCCTCTGCCTCCTGCTTTCTTGTACTCTTCTTTAGTGAGGAACATTAAGCCGTAGTCTGCGTAGACTAGTGTCACTCCATTTCTTTCTTCAAGTCTCAGAAAGTTTGTGAGAATAATGTTTTTGTCTGGTCCTTTTCCTGAGTGGTGGTACGGTGCTCTCTTGAGGAATGTCATTGCCGTAGTGTTTCCTAGGTTGTAGAGTATGACTATGTTTACTCTTTCGTCAACTTTAATTGCTTCTGGGTCAACTTCTTCGAGGACTTCCGGTATGAAGAATCCGTCGTGGTATAGTGTAGCTAAGTCTCTGATTCTGGCTAACTTGAATACGAATTCTGCTGCTTCCCGGTATCCTTCTTCGGCTGCGAGTGGATCTCTGTCGGTGCCTACTGTGAGTAGTTTTTCTGCTTTAGAGGGATCCATGAATCTGAGCTCTGTTCTCTTGAGGAGAACGTCTTTGAGGTATTCGTATAGCCAAGAGTATCTTCTTTTCATTAGCTCAAATATTTCTTTTCTCGTGAAGACGTCTCTGAACTCTTTGTCTTTAGCGAACCTAGCTCTGCAGTAGAGGTAGGGCTTGTAGTCGAAGATATGGCAGTTGAGCATTTTGTCGAAGAAAGTTGCTATGCCTACCCATACTTCTTTCCAGCTGGCAGCTGAGAGAGTCAGCTCGAGTGCGAAAGCAGTGTCTACGAGTTCTGCTGCCATTGCAACTAGCTCTAGTTTCTCTTTGTCTCCTTGAACTAGACCAGCTAACTCTGTTAAGTAGTCTACTACTTTCTTGTAGCCTGCTATAGTGAGTCCGCCTATCTTGAATACCTCGTTAATAATGTTTTCTGCTTCACTCGGGTCTCCGCCTAGCTTTTCTGCTAGAGCTTTGATAGACAACATTGATAAGACCAGGAACTTTGTGTAGGTTTCTTCGCTGATGTAGGCTCTAGGCTCTCCTAGAACATCTTTAGCTCTCCTGTACGTTACCTCGAAGTCTTCGAGAATAACTGATGGTAGTAGTGCACGTATTTCAGCCGCCCTCTTCTGTCTAGCTCTAATAATTCTGCGCTGGAATACTTCCCACTCTTCTCTCATCTCTCCTTTCAGTGCTCCGCCGAGCCTCTTCTCTTTCTTTACTTCAGCCTTTTCTCTCAGTAGAAGCACTTTTACTATTTCTTCAGCCTCTTTTCTGCTGAGCCTTCCTTTGATCTTCTTGAAGGGAGCTTTACTTATTTTCTCTTCAAATGTTTTCCAAAGGTCTTTTACGAAGTTTTCCCACTCCTCGTAGCTCGAGAACTCGCGTGCTTTGCTAGCTAAGAGGAATCTTCCTCCAAGTGCTATGAATGAGGCGAAATCTAGGTCTTTGACACTGAATTCTCCTGTGACTCGCTCAGAGATTTTCTGTAGTGCACGATACCTTTTAGTAATGTAGCTTGTGAGCTTAGTGTCTACTCCTATCTCGTATCCTCTTCTAAGGAAATCGTATTCTTCGTACTTGCTTGGACTAGAGTAATAGCTTACTACTTCCTTTAAGACCGCTTCTGCTTTACTCCAGTTTTCTGCGAGAACTGCTTCTAGGAGATTTTCTGCGAGCCTCTTCTCGTACTCTATTTCTTTTCTCCAGTGCTCAACTATTTCATCTGAAACTCCTATAGCGACGTATGTTCCTCCTAGAGCCAGCCACTCTTTAACTAAGTCTTTGTCGAAAACAGGGCCTCTTGCTCCAGCTGTACCATCTACTATTGCCAGAGCACTAGACGGGTTTCCTGTAGTCATGAGGAATCTGAGTCTAGGTAAGTCTAAGACATAGGCCAGTATCTCTGGGTGAGGTATGCCGAGGCTGAGTACATCTACTCCTTTGAGGCCTTCTTCTGGATCTTGAATTATTCCTTTAGTGTATACTACGAGCCACTGGAAGAGTCCTTTAATACGCTCTTTGAGCAACTTAGCCTTATCTTGCGTGAGCCCAGGCCACTTAGTGAAATCGAGGCCATAGACTTTAGCGTACTTTAAGGCTTTTTCATACTCTATGCCTTCTTCCTCGAAAACTGTTCTAGCTACTTCTACTAGTATTTCAGGTCTATCGGAGAGCTTTACCTCAGTTCCGTTTTCTCTAAAGCCTATAACCCATTTTTCGTATTCTGCACCAAATCTCTCGACATTTACTCTAATATCGTCCTCGGTGAAGCCTTCTATTTTCTCTAAGAGAATCTCTTTGAGTCCCTCAGCTTTTCTCCTCAGAGCTATTTCACTGTCGAAAAGCCAGTCCCGGGTATTTATTAGCGGGTCTACTACTCTAATTTCCTTGGGCACGGATCTTTTGTCGAGAGCTAGCGACGCGAGCTCCCTCAGCTCTTTCCAGCGGAATCTCTTGAGCCTGTCTTTTGACTTAGTTAGTGCTAAGAATACTTCGAATTCTGTTGAAAGTCTGCTATCCTGTACTCCCGGCTTATAGGAGGCCTGTATACAGAAAACTGCTTCGCTGTCGGCAGGGACTTTAGGATTCTTCCTCCTGGCTAAGTCTAGTGCATGGTACATGCAGGCTGCAGTATGGTAAGGCATGTAATTATTAACCATTCGTGAAGGCACGTACCTCGCTTCGTAGAGAACTGACGCGACTTTTCTCAAGTACTCGCTCCAATGGTCTTTAGGCCCTCTAAGTCTCTCGATTACACTTGAGACTGCTTGAAGCGGAGGAACGTATATTCTTGCCTGCTTGAGCTTATCGATAAGCTCTCCTAGTTTTTCTTCTACAAGCTCCATCCACTCTAGTGGATCTTCGTACTCTTGTTTGAGTGAAAGAAGCTCGTCGACTAGCTTAGAGACTTTTAAGTGTGCTTGCTCAGGTACTCCAAGCTTACGCAGAATGTCTCTGTTTTTGAGGCTGAGCACATAGCTCACGAAGAGGCCATCTTTAGGTATACAGAATCCTCCGTAGCCTCTGCCCGGCCAGAGTATTAGGTGTGTAGGCCTCATGTTTATGTAGGCTATAATGGAGTAAGCGTTAGACTCCATTGCCTGGGCTGTTAGCGCCACTATGTTTGCAAAAGCATAGTTGTCGTCTCTCGAAGCATTTTCTAGCGTCTTCTGGCCTTCAGCGCAAGCTGTATTCAGGTAGACGTAGGCTCCTTCGATTGATATGTTGATTTTATCGAAGAGCTCTTTCGTGGCTTCTCCAGACTCTATGTCAACAGGTCCTATTGGCTGTCCTTGGTCTATTACTGAAGGTATTTCATTTGGCCCTAAGTCTACTCTGCTCGGTGTATACGCTAAATTATACTTTTTGTTAGGCCCTTCAGCAGAGTACCAGTATCTGTAGAGTTCCTTTAAGAGCCCGTGCTTGACCACAACTTCTTTACGCGCAGTAGATTCCGCTAAGTCTAAGTGGTCTCTAAGATATCTTCCAGCAAGCTCTATGAGAGCTACTCCTCTAGGCTCTGAAGTTAGCTCAAAGGTTTCGGGATCTATGAATGTTTTCGCTAAAACTCTTTCCCTAGCTTCAGCTAAAGCCTCCTCTCTGCTTATTCCAGGTTTCTCTGAGAGAACTTTACTCAGTTCTTCTTCTACTTTCTTTTCGAGACCATATTCTTTGACTAGAGCTAAGCACGCTACTTGGTGTGCAAAAACGGGATCTTTATATATTATGTTTATTAAAGCTTTTTCCTTGTTTTTAGTTTTCTTTAATTCTATTGATAGTGCTTCATGTAGATGCTGCTCCTCTACTACTTCGTTAGCGTACTCAGCTATTTTTCTGCGGTACTCTTTAACTAGTGCTTCTACTTCTTTTTCAAGGTTTTTTGCCCTGATTGTATTGAATAGAGCCATTTCTTCTTCTAGCCAGAATCTCACCAAGTGAGTCATATTGTAGCTCTGTGTTGTTACTAGGCAGAATGTAGGCCTTCTCGTTCCCTCTTTTTCTGCTCTCTCGATGTTCAGTGCCCAGTAAGGAGCCATTTTCCTTATTGCTGCCTCAAGGTTTTCGTAGTCTATTTCATAGCCTCCTCCCTCTTTCTCGTGAATAAATAGCGGCAGTGCCTCTATCCAGTAGTCGACGTACTTTAAGACTCTTAGCGATGGAGTACAGTAGATGTTGTAGCCTCCCTTAATCATGTACTCCTCTAAGCCGAACGACGGGCCCTTGTATGCTCTTAGGTTCTCGTTTATGAGAGCTATTCTATAGGATCCTTGAGGAGATATTCTCTGCCCGAAGAACACGAACACTCCGTGGCGCGACGGCTGCTTGTGCGCCTTGCCTAGAATATCGTAAAGCTTCTTCTTGACTTCAAGCAGGTTTCTGTGCCAGTATTCTAGCTGCTCTGCTGCTTCACTGCTCGAAATAGCTTCTTTCTCGAGCTTCTCTCTTAGCTCCCTAGATACCTTCTTTTCCAGCTCCTCGACATCACTTAAAGCTAATTTAACTGAGCGTATAATTTGAGCTAAACTTACTTCCTCTTTTGAGAGAAAGAGCTTTAGTTTATGTATCGAGGGATACAGTTCGTCTAGCCCTAGCTTCTTAATATAGCTCTCCAAGCTCTCTACAGCTTCAATCAGTTCTCTCCCCGGCTTCAGTACTTTTGACGCAGCCAGCAAATAGCCCATTACTATTGACGCACGTCCAAGTCTAGTGAATACTACTAGCTCGCCCTTTTCTCTAGCTCTCTTAGCTAGCCTAGCTATGTTTTCTTCATCTAAGTCTTCATTATAGCTGCCTTTAATTACTCTGTAAAATTCGTCGACTGCCTCGCTCGAATATACTTCGTCGCCGTATCTCTCTATTATTTCTCGGACTCTTTCAATATCGTAGGGATAGTCTCTCGTTACTTGGGCTCTAATCCAGGTAATCCACCACTCTAGCTCATCTCCTGAAGTAATAGAAGCTTTTTCGAGAAACTTCAAGAAAAACTTGTGTGCGTCTATACAGGGCTGCTCTAAGACCCGTCTCAAGTGCTCTTTATCGCTACCAGAAAGCCTCTTGTATTCCTCTAAAACTTTTTTAAGTGCGCTCCTCCAGCCGTTTTCAAAAAGCTCTTTGGCGTAAATAAAGCTAAGCCTGTAGAGAGTTTTTAGGCCTGAGTAAAGGTTCTCTGGAATCTCCTTCAAGACATCTACATCTAGCCTAACTCTTTTTCTGTCAACTGCTTCTAGGAGGTACTCAGAATTTACAGAAAACTCAAGTGCACACGATAAATCTACGTCTTTAGCAGCTTCCTCAATAACTTTAATTAAATCAGCGTACTCTCCAGAAATATCGACGTTTTTGAATACTCCTTTTTCAAGCTCACACTTTCCTATAATTTTGTACTTACCTCTATTTACTTTACCTGAGGCATCAACTTTCGTTACTGGAAAGGCGTTAAAGTCGAGCATAATACCGTGTCACTAGTCTTTTGGTCAGATAAATACGTTATCGTTTTCATTTTTAAAGAAACTGTGTGGACAGAAACGAAAAGAATATATTTAATGAAAAATCATTAAGCTGACTGCCATGACTTCGCCGAAGATAGTTCTTACTTCGCCAGCTACCGAAATGAGCGACTATAAGAAAAGCCCTTTTATAGCTTTTTCAGCCTCGTTTTCTAAACCAGGTTTTATTCCGAGGTGCTTTCTCTTAAAAACACTTTACACTCCTGTACCTAAACTCGATAACTACGAAGTCCTTTATGCCCCATATGGCTTAAGGAAAATAGAAGCCGCTCTGATAGAGTACGGCTTCAGCGAAGAAGAAGTAGCTGTAGTTCATCCCGATGACTTAGATAAAGTAGTGGGCCCGGAAACTAAAGTAATAGCTGTATCATCAATGGATCCTCTTGGAATAGCTTTCGTTAGCATAACTTACTCTACGTTAATAGGCTTAGGCGAGTCGATGACCGCCTACGAGTTCAAGAAGCTTTCAGAAAAGTGGATGAAATATAAGCCTAAAGTCAAAATAGTTGTAGGAGGCGCTGGTAGCTGGCAGTTAGCTAAGAAAAAGATGATGGAGAAGTACGGCGTTGACGTAGTCATTATAGGTGAAGGAGAGAAAATAGTAGGAGAACTCTTCTCTAAGCTAATTGAAGGTAAGCCTGTAGAAAAAGTTGTTTACGGAACTCCTGCTTCTGCTGACGAAATACCTTGCATTAAGCGGGCAGCAGTCCACGGAGTTGTCGAAATTACTCGAGGATGCGGACGTGGATGCCAGTTCTGCTCTCCTACAATGCAAGTTAGAAGATGCATGCCCTTAGACCGCGTAGTAAAGGAAGTGAAAGTAAATGTTGAAGCAGGACAAGACTTTATCCTAGTGGCTACGGACGATCTATTTCTCTATGGGTGTAATAGCCCAGATTTCAAGCCTAACGGCGAGAAAATACTCAAAGTACTTAAAGCAATAGCCAGCATAAAAGGAGTCAAGTATATTCAGCCAGCCCACTCAGCTCTGCCACCAGTACTCCTCGACAAGAAACTAGTTAAAGAGATCTCGGAGCTGCTACTGCAGTACTCTTACTACAGCTACAGGAATAAAACAATAGTAACAACTGAGGTGGGAATAGAAACGGGGAGCACTAGGCTTATAGCCAAATACATGGCGGGCAAACCAAAACCATTCAAGCCCGAAGACTGGCCTAGAGTAGTACTAGACTCTATAGCCACTATGAACGAATATGACTGGTATCCGCTAGCAACCATTATCACGGGGCTTCCCGGAGAAACAGAAGAAGACGTTATTCAGACTCTAGAGCTACTAGACGAACTTTCAAGCCTCAAGTTATTCATAGTTCCTCTGTTCTTTGTACCTGAAGAAACCTGCTACCTCAAAAACGGGCCGGAAACTTCCTTTGAACACTTAAGTGAGCTGCAGAAAGAGATTTTCATAAAGTGCTGGAAATACAATATAGGAGAATGGGGACTAACCTTCTTCTCGAAGTATTCTTCAAACAGCATTAAGAAACTATTTCTTAAAATAGCTGTTAAAGCCTCTTTAAGCATACTATATACCTTATCGTATGCTAAAAAGGATTCTTGGAGAAAAAGAGCATTCAAAGAAATATCCTCTGAGATAATTAACGTGCTAAAAGCTCTTTAAATTCTTTTAAAAATTCAGTAAATTCTACGCTGCTGAACATTTTGATAAATAGTAGTAAAAACATCGCCGTAAAAGAGAAAAAGATAAACTTATCAAATAAACTTCCGTTTCTAAAAAGTCTTAAACCATACCGTTTTTTAGAAAAGGGGTAAAGTAAAGAGACCCCCGCCTTCGTTAAAGAATCTAGTAGTATGTGAGAAAAATAGGCTAATGTAAAAAACACTGCATTCAAGTACCCAAAGTAGTATAAAACTAAACTTGCTAGAGCTAGCATAGCAAAGAGATTGTGTAGCAAAGCTCTATGCTTAATTCTTAAGTCAAAATCTGGTAGAGGCGAAGCAAAAACAGAGGAAAACAGAGCATTTAGGTCAATAAGCTTGAGGTAACTTGAGAGAAGAATCCATGTCAAGAGACCCGCCGCAAGATGAGTTTTCTTCATTACCATAGATGGTTAAAAGAAAAATAAAATATATGCTTTGCTTTTAATAGCAAATAAATTACTTGCTTCGAGGTCTTTTTCTCACAATAATGAGGTTTTTGTCGTAGTTTTTGAAGCCTAAGGCTATGTTCTTGTCTTTTAGCTTTAAGTACACTACTAGTACTTTATCTCCAGGACTTAGGGGAGCTGATGTTATGGAGCTCCAGGATCCCTTAACTATCCACTCTCCTTTAGTTTCTAGTCTAACGCTGGTCCCATTAATATTTACTACAACATAGTCTGAGCCCACTTCTTCTACTGTTCCGCTAGCTTTTACTATATGCTTCCTTTCAACATGTTTCTTGAGTGCTTTCGCTCTAACTAGAGTATAGTTTCCTATCTTAAGAGATAAAGCTATATTCAGCTGTCTGCCCTTTACTTCCTTGGTAATGTATTTAGCTGTCACGGTCATTCCTTCAGAAAGTCTTGTCTTCACTTTATTCCATGTGACTTTGACTCTAGTATTATTGTAGAATACTACCCATACGCCTCTGCAAAAGAGCTCTATTTCACTTGAATTAGTTGATAATACGATGCCTTCATCTGTTATTTTAACTATTGTTCCTGTAACTTCTTTTACCCCGCTCCCCTCAAGGAAAGCTAGAGGTATAGGCGAAATTAATAGTAGCGCTAGTATTGAAACTATAGCTAACTTATTCATACATGTGAACACTTCTCTGTTTATTAATCTTTTTTATGTACTCGAAGTATAGACGATAAATCTATACTCTACGCTAAAGTTCTACTACTATAAATACTAGTGAAGCAGAACATCTATTTGATGGAAGAAATAGTTACTTTAGCCCACGGCGCAGGAGGCGCTGAAATGTCTTCACTTATCAAAAAGTTAGTCGATTTAGTTTCATTGAAGAAAATTGAAGGTGGAACAGGGCTGAGCGAGCTTGAAGACTCTGCTTTACTGCCTGTAGGTGAAGGAAACTACTTGGCTATAACTACTGACAGTTATACAGTAAACCCTATTTTCTTTCCTGGAGGAAATATAGGTAAATTAGCGGCCACTGGAACAATAAATGACTTAGCTGTCATGGGAGCAAAGCCGCTGGCTTTTCTAGACACTATTGTCGTTGAGGAAGGATTTCCTCTAGATAAGCTCTATGAAATAGTCAAGTCTATGGTCGATGTTCTTGAGAAGAAAAACATAGCTCTTATAGGAGGAGACTTTAAAGTAATGCCTAGAGGTTCACTAGACAAAATAGTTATATCAACTACAGGTGTGGGTTTTGTCTCTAAAGAAAATCTCATTAGAAATAACGGCCTTAAGCTTGGAGACAAAATAATTGTTTCTGGAACTATAGGAGACCACGGCGCTGTTATTATGGCGTGTCAGGCAGGAATAGAAGTAGAGTCTAGTTTGACTTCCGACTGCACTCCCGTCATAGACATAATCGAGACTGTACAGAGAATAACTAAGATTCATGCGGCCAAAGACCCTACGAGAGGAGGCTTAGCTATGGCCTTAAATGACTTAGCCAAAAAATCCGAAGTCAGCATTATTATTTATGAAGAAAACATTCCTATTAAAGAAGAAGTCCTAGCTTACTGCGAAATGCTTGGAGTAGATCCTCTCGTGCTGGCTTGCGAAGGAAGAGTAGTCATGGGAGTAGAAGGTAGTATTGCCGAAGAGGTTCTAAAGGAACTTAAGTCTAGAGGCTATACTGAAGCTGCTATTATCGGAGAAGCAGTCGATAAAAAGCCGCCTAGAGTTTACATGAAGACGTCTGTGGGAGGTACACGCATTGTCGAAGAGCCTATGGGCGAAATTGTTCCTAGAATATGCTAGACTTCTAGTTTAACAAATTTTTGTTCTCTTATAGCTTTCATTACTTTGGCTACGAATCTATCTAATTCTTCAGGAGACACTCCTCTTTCCTTAGCTATTACTTTAACTTTTTCTTCAACAATTTTATATTTTTTATAAGTTTCATTGAGTTTTTTCCAAGGTACTCCTTTAAGAGCATCAGCTAACCTCTTGTCGAAGGGAAGAACTCCTTTAAGCATTAAGAAAGCTATACTAGGATAACCTAAGTATCCTCTATATAGAGACCCGTTGTCAGTAGACATTATGGCTTTTCCGCCATCCCAAGTGACCTTATAGCTCCTTTCTCCAGTAGAGCTTACAACAATAGCTTCTCTATCACCTATGAACTTTATTCTGCCATCAGCTATACACCCAAGTGCTTCCAGCACCTTTATCCGAGGCGGAGTCTTCCACGCATACATTCTGGTATGACATCTCTTCAGCGATATTTAAAGCTGTTTTTTGCGAAGGTATTTTTGCTTTAATAAAAGCTATTCCAGCTATAATATTGTTTACTAAAGCTAATATAAGTCCTGTGGCGAAGACTACTTCGGAAAGACTTTGAACAAACTCATATTTAAAGTCGAGTGCTATGTATCCTACTAAAATAGCTAAGAGAGAGATAATCGATATTATTCCAGCTACTTTAAATAGCCTAGAAAGCAGTTCTTTTCCACAGATCCTGAAGGCAACTGCTTCTAGACAGAGCTTTATGAGCCATGCTAATACAATAATATGAGATACTCCCATTGCTACTTGTTCATATAAGTAGCTTAAAGTTTTAACTGGCTGAAGTACTCTTGTAAGAAGATAAGTTGCTGTAAGGAGAGCTGATACTGAAACAAAGTATATTCCTGTCACCAAGAAAATTCTTTTACTAAGTTTGCTATTAAGGAAAAGCCACGACAGTCCTGCAAGGAGGTAGCCAGCTATTACTGCAGGCGAAAACGGTACTATTAGTAGGAAATACCCAAAGCAAGCCGCAGCTCTAGCTTTACTCACATAGCCTTTTGCGGAAAGAAACTTATTAGCTTTACCGAGACAAATTACTGTGACCTACAGGCTTGTATGCCCTAAGTGCCGGAAAGAAATCTCTGAAGAAAACTGGGTATACAAGCATTCCTGTGGAAGTCCTCTTACAGTAGAGTACGACTTAAATGGACTTAAAATCGATCCGGGGGAAATAAAGAGGAGAGAGTGGAGCTTATGGAGATATAAAGAACTAATTCCTGCAGAAAAACTCGTTAGCCTAGGCGAAGGCTGCACTCCTTTAGTTGAACGCGACTTCTTTGCACTAAAACTTTATCTTAAGCTAGACTACTTGAATCCGACAGGATCTTTTAAAGATAGAGGAACTGCTGTCACTTTGTCTAAGGTAGCTGAATTCAAGTTCAGCGGAGTAATTGAAGACTCTTCGGGCAATGCTGGTATTTCTGTAGCCTATTATGCGTCCTCAGCTGGCATAAAAGCTAAAATATTTGTGCCTAAAGACGCTCCTTCGGGAAAAATAGCTTTCATTAAGGCTTCGGGAGCTGAAGTAGTTGAGTGTAACTCTAGAGAAGAAGCACACGAAAAAGCAGTAAAAGAAGCAGAGCTAAGCGACTACGTCTACGTGGGCCATTTGTGGAATCCCTACTTTATTGAAGGCACTAAGACTATTGCTTTCGAGATAGCTGAGCAGCTCGGCTGGAGAACTCCCGACGCAGCTGTAGTTCCTGTAGCTAGCGGAACTCTGCTCTTAGGGCTTTATAAGGGCTTTAAAGAACTCTACGAGCTAGGATTAGTAGAGAAAGTACCGCGCTTAATAGCAGTTCAAGGCGCTAGCTGCGCTCCAGTATACGAGGCCCTTTACGGGAAAAAGCCCTCCGGGTGCTCATCTTTAGCTGACGGACTTCGAGTAAAAAATCCCCCTCGCTTAAACGAAATAGTACGAACAATTAAAGAGACTCAGGGCTGCTGCATAGTAGTAGACAACTATGATATCCACTTATATTCGTCATTTGCCTACAAGAAAGGATTCATAGTTGAACCTACTTCAATAACTGTCTTCGCGGCACTAGCTAAAGCCGTGGAGGAAGGAATTTTAGATAAAGGCGAGGAAGTAGTAGCCCCTTTAACAGGCTCTGGATTAAAGATAGTTGAATAAAATGAATGAACTCATATTAGGAACACTTGCTGGAGTAGAAAAAGCTGTAATTAAAGAAATTAAACTAAAAGACCCTGCAGCTACAGCTCATAGGCTCTCTGACGAAAGAGTACTCGTAGAAAACCTTTCTGAGGAAAGAGCGTTGACTTTAAGCACAGTGCTCTTCATAGCTAGAGTACTAGGTGTAGCTGAGCTGGAAGCTATTTCAGTTAAGAGACTAAGATATGCTATTAGAGAACTACTCTCAAGGACGTTTAAGCCAGAAAATATCGACAAACTAGCTGTAAGAGCACACATTCCTATGCACACTTTTTCAGAAAACTTTTTAGAAAAAATAGTAGCCAGAGAAATTAAAAGAGTGTGGAAAATAGACTGTAGCCCTAGGGCTACAAGGAAGCTTAGAGCAGAACTCTACGGAAAAACTCTCTACCTAGCGATCGAAGTGAAAGGAGCACTTCACCAAAGATCATACTATGTTTACAAACATCCAGCTCCACTAAGCCCTATTGTCGCATGTGCATCTCTGATTTTAGCTGAAGTAGAATCTAAGTCAAGTATTTATGATCCTTTTGTCGGCTCTGGGACAACACTAATAGAGACGGCAAAAATACTAGAAAACGTATACTGTATAGGAAGTGACATTTCTAGAAAATATATTCTATGCGCCTTACATAATTCAAGAGAAGCTGAAGTAGAAATAGACTTGTTTACAGCAGACTTTAAATTCACTCCAATAAAGAACTGTGATTATATTATAGCGGATCCTCCTCGAGGAATTAGAATGAAGTCGTCAAATATCAAAGAAATTTTAGAAAAATTAATAAAAATATCGGAGAAAATAGTTTCACAGAAACTAATATTAATAACTCCGTACGTAAACATAGTAACTAAAATAAAAACTGAGCTTGTGCTCGAAGATATCTATGTAGTAAAATCGTCTGGCACTAAGCTTAGGATTCTTTTATATAAGTCGTCTTGCTAGCACTTACAGGAAAGCCTCCCTTACTCTCAATATAACTTAAAGCTTCTTTAAGCGTAAAACATTCCTCGAAGACAAGCTTCTTTATGTCTTCGGATAAAAGCTCCGAAGCTCTTTTCGGGTCTATTAGCTTATAATTCTCTAAAATTTTCTCGTAAATAGGCATAAGACTAGATGTAATTCTAATAGGCTCCTTTTTAATCGAACACAGTCTTTTTTTCAATTTTATTATAATATCGTTTAAAGTATTGAGATCTATAGCTCCTTCATCGTAAAGAAGAGATAAATAGAAGTCTTTACTAACGTATACTATTACAGTATTGCTATTATTTATTCTAGCTTTAACAAAATCTATCGATAAATCCCAAAAACTCTGTATTTTTCTAATAAGTTTGATTATACTTCTTTGGAC
The DNA here is from genome assembly GCA_965367815.1 of uncultured Thermoprotei archaeon. GTDB lineage: Archaea > Thermoproteota > Thermoprotei > Thermofilales > B15-G2 > B15-G2. Next base: position 84,849 of record CBDUKN010000007.1, on the reverse strand, counting down.
ACCCTCACCTAAATTGACTCCATCAATAGATACTTTATTCTTATAGTAAACTATTATGCTTTTTATTCCTTTTTTAGCCATCAAAGTATTTTTAAAATAAAGCAGAGAATAATTATGTACGCCCATATAGTATACAAGAAACTTGTTTATTTCTCGCCTTAAATCCTTGAGTTTACCTCCATTGCTATAAACTTCTTTTCTTAACGCTAAAAGTTCTTTTAGAAAAGAATTTATTTCATCAGGTGAAACAGGAGTTTTTGAAAGAAAATATACTAAAGCCAAGCCTCCATTTCTACGAGAAAAATAAAAGCTTTTATCACCTATTTCCAGCTTTCCTTCCTGCTCTATACCTAAATCTCTACATAGCTGCAGCAACATTGATACAACAGTTCCCGCAAGTTTTTCACTATAGTCTTCTCTCTCGAGACTAAGATCAGCTAAGTGAACTCTTAAATCATACTCCATGTGTCCGTTCTCGCTTGCAACAATGAGGTTCTCAAACAAACCTGACATTACCTTATTGGATTAGTACTCGAGGAAATTAATATCCTTTATGCTCAACTAGCTAAACGGTAACGTGACCTTTACATACAGCCACCTTAATTAACGACTTAAGGCAAACAGCATTGTTTATATCAAGGGTAAAGAAAACAATTACCTATGAATATGAAAGTCCATGGTATAGTATTTGACCTTTATGGAACACTCGTTTACGCTGAAAAACCTATTTCATTTGAAGATCTATCATCAATTTTACTTGAAAACGGCTACGAAGTATACGCTCAGGAATTAAGAGCAGCCTATCTCTATGTCCTTTTTGTAGACTATCCTCGAGAAAAATACAGTAATTTTGAAGAATTTTTCAGAAAAGTATGCGACCGCCTCTACATAAAAGTAGATAACGAATCTTTAAAGAAAATAGTTAGCTTTTATAGTCGTACTAGAAACAAATTTTTCCCCGAAGTCCTTGAGGTACTTGAAGAACTTAAAAATAAAGACTTAAAAATGGCTGTAGTCACTTCTGTTCCTCTTTTTGCTATTCAGGATATATTGTCTACTTTGAAAAAATACATGACTGTAGTAACTAGCAGAGATACTGGGTGCGTCAAGCCTAATCCACGTATGTTCACATATGCTTTGAGCACGCTTAGTCTCCGACCAGAAGAAGTACTGAGCGTAGGCGACGACTATTACCTAGACTTAGCTATACCTAGGAAAATGGGCATGAAAACTGCTCTTGTAGCGAGAGGATACTCTGTAATTCCCTATAGGTTTTCATGTGATTTTATATTAAATGACTTGAAAGATCTATTAAGGTATTTAGATTAATTTCTTAGGTTTAAAGTATTTGAAATATGGTAAGTAGCTCAGGAGGGACGAAAGTCGTCACATTTCAGTATACTGGATCTTCATCCTCGCTTCCTCGATTTTCCTCAAGAAAAGTTTCTTCAGCTCTGCTTTATATTCTTTCTCAATAGAGAGAATATTCTCGAGAAGCTTTAGGGCCGTGGATATTCTCTTCTCTTCTAAGAATATGAGCAAACACTTTGTATTTAGTGATATTAGCGTCCCACCTGACCCAAGCTTTATTCGCAGAGGTATGCTTGATACTATCTTTATGCATTTATCTAGGTTTCCTTCTTTGAGCGCAATGTATGCTTCCCGAAGTCTCTTAAAGTCTTCGAGTGCTTTAAGCTCGGGTAGAAAATGTGTTTTCAAAAAAGCTGGGCGTTCGTCGGGATAGTGCTCGTCATAGGCGTATATTGTTGTTTCAAGCAGACTTCGAGAAAACTCTCTAGATATTCTCTTTAAGTCAGCGGGTAGTGGTACATCTAGTCTTTTAGCAGTACTCTCTATTAAATCCGTCCACTTGTCATAGTCTATTTCCAAGCCCTTCGCTAGTTCTGCTAAGATCTTTAAAGCAATAGAGACTCCCCTTTCTACTGTACTCCAATCAATATTCTCGGGTACATCTTTATCCGTATGATAGTACTGCATGTATTCGTCGAGAGTATGTAATGTCAGTGCGGGTACTCCTTTAGATGAAAAAGCGTAGCTATCCATGTAGCTGCTATCGTACTCCGCCTTAATTCCAGAAAGCTTTTCTGCTAAAAACATGTAGTCGGGTCCAGACACACTTAATTTGACGTCTCCTTTCGCCAAAACATCGACATTCACTACGGCATAGATTTTACTTAGAGCTTTCTTTGACTCAAGCGAATTAACATAGTATCTTGAACCCCATGTCCAATAATATGAGGAAAAACAGGGAGCCCCTGCCTCCTCTGCTGTAAACGACACGAGTTTAATTGTTCTTTTAAGAAAGCTATTCTTTAACTGTTCGGCTGCAGCTATAAGCAAGGATACTCCTAAGCAGTTGTCGGCTGCGCCTGTAAGCCAGTGGTCGTGGTGAGCTATAAGAAGGACTTCTTCATCACTGTGTCCGTATATAATCCCCTCGATGTTATATCCAGTAGAGCTCAATACATTGGTTTCGACCAGTACTCGTATTTTTTCTCCTTCTCTTTTAGCTAACTTTAAGCCGTCCTCCTTTTTAACCATTACTGCAGGAATTGGAGGCGGCATTTCGCCGCATCCCCAACGATAGTCTTTAACTCCAGTGACAACTATCCTTCTGTAGACCCCCGGGTAAGAATCATAGGCTATTAGCCCAACAGCTCCTACTTCAACTGCTTTGGCGTAGTAGTCTTCAACAAAATCTACGTCTCCTGGAGGTATTTGAACTAACACTATTTTCCCACAGGCCTTTTTCCACTTTTTATCTCTAATATGTGTTATATGAATTAATGTGCTTTCTTCATCAAAAGAAAGAGAATAGGGCAAAGCTATAGACTTTATCTTAATATTTTTACCCTCCACTATAGAATATTTTTCTCTCCAATTCATTACTGGTACTTCTTGAATATTTATTTCAGATACATATTTTTCTAATCTGTTTTTAATAAAATCTACTACTCTTTTTTCCTCACTAGATCCAGCTATGATTTCTCCGAAGGACAAAAGCCCTTTTAGAATACTCTTTATCTTGTTTAAAAACACGAGAATATATTGCGGAGAAAAATATATTTTCTGAACTATCGTATACTAGTATTCGACAAAATATTCTTTACCTTAAGCCATTAACTAATTTACTATTAGCGATTACTTTAAACAGTTTTTAACAATAGAACTTAAATTCTATTACTCCCTATATCTTGCATGAGTAAAGAATTAGATGGATTCTTTAATCCTAGAGGCGTAGCAATAATAGGTGCTTCAAGAGAACCTGGAGCAGTGGGGAGAATTATTCTAGAGAACTTCTTGAGTAACAAGAAAAAAGGGATTTTTAAGGGTGAAGTTTACCCAGTTAACCCTAAAGCTAATGAAATAGCTGGTGTAAAATGTTACCCAAGTGTTAGAGACATCTCCGGAGACGTTGATTTAAGTGTCGTATGTGTCCCCGCGAGAATAGTGCCGCGAATTATTGAAGACTGCGGTGTAAAGGGAATTAAGTGTGTTATAGTTATTTCAGCAGGATTTTCTGAAGTAGGTAACCACGCTCTTGAACAGAAGCTTGTTGATACAGCACAAAAGTACGGTGTTAGAATAATTGGTCCAAACTGTATAGGCATATATGATCCTTGGAGCGGCGTAGATACTCTTTTTATACCGACCTACAAGAACAGCCCAAAAGGCCCTCTGCTATCAATGCCTAGACCTAGGAGAGGACATATAGCTTTTATTAGTCAGAGCGGTGCTTTTGGCGCAGCTGTACTAGACTACTTTGCTGGAACAGACTTAGGGCTCTCTAAGTTTATTTCATACGGCAATAAATGCGACGTAGATGAAGCAGATCTACTCGAGTATTTAGCTGAAGATGACTTGACGAAAGCTATTATGGTTTACATAGAAAACATAAAGGAAGGCAGAAAATTCATAGAAATAGCTAGGAAAGTCGCCTTAAAGAAACCTATAGTTGTCCTCAAGTCTGGTAGAACTGCGGCAGGCGCTAAAGCTGCGACTTCTCATACTGGTGCTCTAGCTGGAGTAGACGCGATATATGATGCTGCCTTTAAGCAGTGCGGAGTAATTAGAGCTAGAGACATGGAAGAATTCTGCGACATGGCTAAAGCTCTTGCAATGCAGCCTCCAGCTAAAGGCGACAGAATAGCCGTGGTTACTGACGGCGGAGGATGCGGCGTAATGGCCTCCGATGAAATAGAGTTTCAGGGAATGAAATTAGCTGAATTCAGTAAGGAGACTTTAGAGAAGTTCGAGGAACTCAAGAAGCAGGGAATTCTAAGAGACTTCGCTGTCACAACAGATCCAGTAGACTTAACTGGCTCAGCTGACGACAAAGGGTTCATAGAGTCCCTGAAGCTTGTTTTAAGAGACCCTAATGTAGATGGCGTAGTTCTCTTACCCATGCACCAAGTACCGCTAGTAACTACAGACCTTCCCAAGAAACTCTCCAAGATAATTAAAGAATACGGTAAACCAGTAGTAGTATGCGATATAGGCGAAGCAGATATGGCTAAGTACTATAGAAGGCTTTTCGACGAAGAAGGCATACCGACATACCCGACTCCAGAAAGAGCTGTCAGAGCAATTAAAGCGCTAGTAGAGTACGGCAAAATACTAGAAAAACTCTCAAGCGAGTAAACTATTCTAAGGCTTTAACTAGCTCAGCTAAGCCGTGTAAAATCTCTCCTGATGTGACATTATCCGTCTTCTCTAGTCCTATTTTCCGCGGAAAACCTCCATTTGGATTCTGGTGCTTCTTTAAGAAAACTAGCGTTTTGTAAACATTTTCTTTGAATAACTTTAAGTAAGGTGCTGTTGCAGCTAAAGCTATTCCAAATGTCGAGAACAGCCTTGTTTTATGGTCTTTAGGTGAGTGTATACTCCAGTCAAAATCACCGTTTTCTTTCTGCATACTCCACATCCACTTCAATCCTTTTAATACAGCTTCTTCTACGCGTTTACTCGGATACTCTCTATTTACTTGATTGAGAAAATACAGTGTCAAAGCATGATAATGGTAAGTTCTGCCTCCTGTCTCAGAGTAGGGGTACTCGCCTGACTCGAGCTGTGCTTCCAGAATTTGGTCTAGTACTATTTTAGCTTTTCTCAAGTACCGTTCAGGACATAAAAGTCTACTGGCAGTAAAAAGTAGTACTGCTACTGCAGCTCTCTGATTCCACGCTCTGTTGCCTACCCAGTAGCCCTTATTATCAATCATATGGCACACGAACTCTGCTGCCTTAAGGAAAGATATTCTCCAATGCTCGGCCTCGCTCAAGTCTAAGTTGTTTTTAACAGCTACTTCATAGGCGTTTACTACTACTTTGCCGTAAAGAACTGTCCCGAAAATACTAAAAGGCTCACGTATTATGTCGAGAACAGTACCGTCTTCGAAAACAACATTTAGCTTACTTCCAGGAGGCGCGTTTTTCTCATTCCATCCAAAACTCTTCGGATATCCAGTATATCCATACCAGCAACCTGCGTCGCTCTGCTCTCTAACAAGATAATTTACCATTACTTTAGCTACCTCCCAGTACTCGGGTTTCCTGTAGGCTTCATATAGCTTTAAGTAGGCGTCAGCAGTCACGTAAGAGGCGTGGGGCCATGTAGGCTGAGGAGTGTGAGGGATAGTCTCTAGTAGTCCGCCGTAGTAGGGGCTATTAGGGTCCCAGCAAATATTGCTCCGAACATACTGCTCTAGAGGATAAAGAATAGATTCCGCTAGTTCTTTAATTGCATCTAAAGACACACTCATTTTTTCAAAAGCTATGCTTGCCCAAAGTATTTATCATTAACGCGTCACGAAGATAAATTATTAAGTCTGACTTCAAGTAGAGTAATAGATGATGAACTTGGGGCTCCGCTATTTGATGAGCGGTAGCCCCATCACTGATAATAAACTAAATAAGCCCGAATCTTCTATTAAAGTAATGGGATGAAGAATTCTTACGGGCGCTGACTACTCGGATGATTGGTGGGGACCTCGCTTCAGACCGCTATTCTATTGTTTCAAAATACTGTTGCTGTAGTTTGAGCTTCGGACAAAATTCTCAAAGTATTGAATACTGATGAAACTGGTATCAGAATCTCGCACCTTCATCAGCTTTCAGTAAGCCAATCCTTCATCACTCTAACTAAGTATAAACCGGTCTTTATTTGGTTGCTGTCATAATTACTTCAAATCGTCATTAATCTTAGCAAGTCTTCTAGGCTTTCTCTTCTTCTAATAAGCTTTACTTCTCTCCCCTTAACTAGTATTTCTGGGGGTCTGGGTCTAGCGTTGTAGTTACTTGACATGGAGTAGCCGTATGCTCCCACATCATGTACAACTATTATGTCTCCCGGCACTACTTTAGGGAGCTCTACGTTTTCTGCAAAAACATCGGCTGACTCACATACCGGCCCTCCTATGGAGTATTTTTCTACGGGCTCGCTCTTGCCTAGTACTGTTATTTTATGTTTTGCTCCATAGAGAGCAGGTCTAATAAAATCACTCATGCCAGCGTCTACTAGTATCCATTTTCTGCCATAGACTTCTTTAACATAATTTACTTTAGTTAACAGGATTCCTGCTGAAGCTACAATAGCTCTGCCCGGCTCTAAAACGACTGTGGGCTCTTCTTCAAGAAAGTCTTTCAGTATAGGAGCTATCTCTGCAAATAGATTGTCTAGATTGAGAATTTCTCCTGTTTCATAAGAGTAGCCGAAGCCTCCGCCAATATTTACTACCTTTAAGTCTATTTTTGCTTCTTTAGTTAAGTTAAGAACTTCTTCAAGTGCCTTTACATAAGACTCTATTTCAAATATCTGTGATCCTATGTGAAAATGTACAGCACACAAGTCTACATTATTCATTTTCTTTGAGATATCGACTGCTTTAATGAAATCTTTTGAATCTAAACCAAATTTATTTAATTTGCCTCCGGTAGCGATATGTTTATGTGTGCTTACTTCGATACCTGGGTTGAATCTTATCCCTACTTTTTGAATACTATTATTTCTTTTAGAGAAATTGTTAATGTATTTTAGTTCACTTAAATTCTCTATATTAATTAACCACACTTTATTTTTAATTGCGTATTCTATTTCGTTAACTGATTTAGATACTCCGTTAAAAACTACTTTACTGGCGCCTGCTTTCATTGCTAGAAAAATTTCTCCCAGCGAAACTACTTCTGCTCCAGCTCCTTTCTCATGCAATAGTCTACACAAGTGTATATTTGAGTTAGCTTTATAAGCATAAGCTATTAATGGTTTTCTAAAATATTTTTCGGCAGTAGTTTTTATTTTATTAAAGTTATTTAACAGTATTTCAGCAAAATAAACATAGACCGGTGTGCCGTATTCTTCGACAATTTTAAACAATAGGTCTTCATACTGCTTTATGTACACTTATTAACCTTTGATTTAATTCTTATAAAGAATTCTAGCGATTTGCCGCGCTTAGTAATATATTTGCTTGAACTGAGAGTATTTCGTGTACGTTGCTTGTAGAGACATTATTTTAAAGAACGTATTCGGTTCTGTTGAAGAAGGACTTAGTGTACTTGGAATAAATAGTATTGAGCTTTACTTGCCTAGAGACTTTAAAGTCTTCAGCGGCCATAATCTTGAATACGAGTTAAGCAGTTTTAAGAAATATCTAAGCGAACAGAATATTGAAGTAAACTCTATACTTATTGCCAATGATTTTATGGAAACTGATTATGTGGTTAAAGCAGTCAATATAGCTCATAGGCTTGGATTAGGAGTAGTTCGTGTAGATACTATTGTAAAGGAAGTAGAAGGCTATAGTTTAGAAGACTGTATTCGGGCGTCAATTGACTGGCTTAAAGAGCTTAAAGATAAAGTAAAGGACGTAGTATTAGCTATCGAGAATCACGGCTATGTTTCTAATAGAGAAGAGTACTTGGATGCTTTGTTTAAAGAGTTTCCGGAAACTTTTCTTGGATTGACTCTCGATACAGGTAACTTTTACTGGTATGGATATCCGCTGAGCAAAGTCTACGAGATAGTCGAGAAGTTTGCCGATAGAGTTAAACACACTCATGTTAAGAACGCTGTCGCTGAGCGTAAAGAAGCTTGGCGTAAGCCAGGTGACGTAACTATGTCTCCTCTCTTCGAAGGAGACGTCGACTTGAAGAAAATAGTTAGCATTTTAAAAAGACATGGATATAACGGAGACTTAACTATTGAAGACGAGTCTCTTGGACGATGTAGTGATTTAGAGAAAAAAGATATTTTAATTAGAGATACAAAATATTTAAATAACTTATGTAGGCTATAGACTTTTTTCACAATCTTTAAGTAATGCGAGAAATACTGAAACAGGAACTATAAGCACTTTTTTATTTTTGTCATAGCTAAAAGAGTCTCTTGAAATAATTATTACTTCTTTCGCTCTTTTAACAGGAGGCAGTTTGACTTTATACCTATACTTTACTTCGATTTCTACTAATGTTCCGTCTTGTCTCTTATACAGTATGTCTGTTTCTTTTTTATTTTTTATATAGCCTATGAAAGTATTTGGTTCTCTTAGCTTAGGTATTCTTCCGTGCTGAACTATATGTGATACTACTATGTTTTCTACTATGATCGGAGTTTTCTCTACTGTTAATGTTTCATTTACTACTTGACTGTATAATTTTCCTTCGCTAAATGTTTTTATAGCGTAGTAGAAGCCTATGTCTGTAAAGTAAGCTTTTATTCCTCCTTTTAGAGTGCTTGTTTTACTTGAAAAAATGAATTTCCCGAGAGGAATTACTACTAGCATTTCTTCTAGTATTTTTATATAATCTTTAACAGTATCTAGCGATATTCCTATTTTTTTGGCTAATGTAGCATAAGTTACTATGCTTGATAGGTTTTTTGATATTTCTATTAATACTGCTTTAGCTATATCTGGATCTCTATTCTCTTTAGCTATATCTCCTAAAATATAGTTTAGTAGTATTTCAAGAGCTTCTTCTACAGGCTTCTCTTTTCTGAGAAAAGCATCGACTACCTCAGGGAAACCGCCTGTTTGAAGATACTTGTAGAAGATTTCATCTATTTCTGTAATATAGGGCAATGTTTCTGAAATTTTCTTAGCTATTTTTTCTATACTTTCATCTAATGAAAAAGATTTCTCTTTTAGAATTCTTCTTATTTTCTCGTTAGCTAGTGCTTCAATATATTTTCTAAACGACACTGGCGTTAAGTAGTATTCTCCTCCCTCAACACCTCTTCCAGGCATTAATTCTGCTCCTCTAGTCAGTAGTAAGGGTATTGACCCCGTGACTACTGTTATGCAGTTCTCCAGTACTCCGGAGTCTTTTAGTCCCTTCAGCGCATAGCTCCATTTATTTACTCTAGTAATTTCATCTATTAAAATAAAATTTGATTCTCTTTTATATATGTTTAAGTATTCTCTAATAATATTCATTAACTGAACATAGTTTACTATAGGTATTCTATCGCATGATAAATATAATATGCTTAATGGATCCTCTCCATTTTCTATTAAATGCTTAATATATAATTTCAGCCAAATAGTCTTTCCTGACCTCCTAGGACCTTTAATAAAATATGTTCTCCCTTTGGCGAGTGGCGGTATTTTTCTACTGAAATGTACTATCATTTTTTGGTATTTTTCTAAATCATAATCAAATCTCTCGAAATCTTTTACTCTCCACCAGGGATTCTGCTCTACGATAGTTTTCGAGATCACTCGAGTCACCTATATATACTTCACTCGAATATACTCGAATGAAGTATATAAGGATATTCTAGTTGAGTCGAATATTATGTTGGAATTTTGTCTTCTGGTGGAGGAGACCAGTTTTTAGTGATCTTAGCCATGTTTTTGAGGAATATTTTTCTGTGTTCTCTAGCTTTAGCTAGCAGTGCTTCTAGAAAAGAGAGAAGCTCATCGTAAGTCTTCTTGTCTACTGGGAAGGGTACTCCGTCTTTTCCTCCTACAGCGTAAGCGTACTTGAAGGGGTCTATTGGATGTGTTACGGGGTCTTTCCACGAGGGAGGTGTTTCGTATACAAGCTCTGCTACAAGAGCTAGTGCTCTGAGAGTGCTTGGACCGAGTCCTTTAACTAAAAGCAGTTCCTTGAAATCAGACACTGCGAGTTCTCTTGCCTCAATTAAAGCCTTCCTATTTAGCGCTACTGGCCCCAAGCTTATATACTTCCTTACTTTCTTTCTCGCTTCTTCAGGATTATAGGGCGTGTAGTAGGCTAGTAGAGTATTTCCTTTAGCGAGTGCAAGAACTGATTTGAGTTCTCTCTCGAGTTTTGAGGCATTTTCTTTAGCTAAATCTACTACTGTTTTTCTAAACTCATCTATTCTTCTAGCTATAGTATTGAACGCGTAGCTGTGTTTAGTTCCGCTTATTGCCTTATGAGGCTCTACAACAAAGTCTTTTAAATGTCCCGAGAACCAGTGGTATCTTCGAGCCATTTTCGTAGAAACATTCATTCCCTGCTGGACTATAGTCCAGTTGCCTTCCTTGTCTACGAAAAACATATGGTGGTATAGAGTATATCCACACTGTAGAGCAACGTTATCTACTTTTGCTACAATACGTGATACTTGAATATATTTATCTGGATTTAAGCTATATTTGCTACAGATTTCTTTGAGTTCGGAAGGAGTTGCCCTAGCTTTATCTCCCTTACCTCCAGCTGCTTTAATACCGAAGTCTTCTTTAATAAGAACCTGTTTAAGTATTCCACAGGTAACTGTCGTCGATCCAGAGCTATCCCAGTCCATTCCGATTAGATTATTTAGTGCCTGAAACCAAATAGGGTCAGATAATCTCTCAAGAACACCTACAGTACCATATTCTTCTACGAGAAGTCTTACAACTATCTCAGTCAGCTTAATCATACGGGAAGCTAGCCAGGGCGGAACAGTGCCTGTATGTAAAGGTAAATCTGCTACAGCAGGCATTACTAATAATTATTATTTAGGTTAGTATAGTAAAAGTTACGGTTAGATACTCAAAACTAAGATGATGAAGCTCGGAAAACAGATAGATGAAGAGTACGCCACAGTCTGAAACTAAAAGATTATCAAAAATATTTTGAACGCTTTAGTATGGTAGAGCCCATAGCGACCTCGATATTAGTAGCAACGAGGCGGCGAAAGCTATTGCTACAGCGTTTCCTAGAGTTAAGCCAGCTACTATGACTACTTTATCGCGGTCCCACTTTTCCTTACCAAGCTTCTTTTCGAGTATCTTGCCCACAATTACTCCTATTGTTGCTCCTACTAGCGGATGAGGCATAGAAGTAATTCCCCAGAGAACACCTATTAGCACTGCTAGAGGTAGCTTAAGTATCTTTAAGACCACTGCGAGAATCGCTGATACTAAGAAGAACCCTATTATAAACTCTGAGCTTATTGTAGGCAGGAAGCCTTTTCTCACGAATGTAGGCCAGATAACCCAGTTTAGCACAGAAATAGGCCACGTTACCTCGATCCATGGGTAGAAGGCTGAGGGCATTGGAGCCATGCGCCAGAACATGTCGACGTATATTAGCGAGAATATGAAGAGCAGAGGCATTGCCATGAAAGCCGCCTTGAGGTATGTTTTCGGAGTTACTCCACACCAGTAGCCTACTTGGAATGCATTCACTATTACTCCTGGAGCATTTCCTGGCTGAGCAACCCATCCAGCGAACCATACATCTAGATCCTTGTATCCGCTGAAGAGAATAGTTGCCTCTCTGAGCATCGGGGGCTGGGCTGGAGCAAATCCTGTCATACCTATAGACCAGGCGCTGATGAAAGGCCATATGAAGCCCCAGGCAACGAAAGGCAGAAGCAGTATTATGGGGAATCTAGGCACAAGATACTTGAATAGCGCTATTGAGGCGGCTACGGAAAGGAAGTATACTGTGAGAAGAGGAGTCAGCGATATGTACCCTGCTTTCTTCACGCTCTCGGGGAGAGATTTTAGATTAGAGAAAGCTCTGGCATAGTTCTTGTACTCGAGGATAAACGGCATTATACCGGCAGCTATCGATACACCTATGTAAGCACTAAGCCATAAGTCAAAGTACGAGCGCTGGTAGAGCCAGACTAGTCCTGCTCCAGGGAACCAGTCTTGTTGCCACCACTTGAATATATCTAGCGGAAGTTTTAGCGCAATAGCGTTTCCGACAACATAGGCTAGTATAGATGCTATAGTTGCTGTAATCACTAGGTAAGAGGGAATGACCCATGCTGAAGCTACGTTGAGGAGGTCTAGCGATACGCCGAAGATTGCTCCCGGTATGATTACTTGTAGTGCCTGAGTCAAGTCGAGGAACGACCATATCATAGACCCTGTAACAGAAAATGCTTTGCCGAAGAATGTTAGCGTTATTATTGGGAAGCCGTAGAGGATGAGTGAATATATTACTCCTATTACTGCTGACAGTATGAATTTATCGAATCTCTCAGGGTCTCTTTCAGTCAAGCTGATTATTGTCTCGGCTTGTACTCTTCCTATAGGGAATGGCAGTTTCTCTATTTCTATGTAGAGCTGAGCTAATATGAAGGTCATAGGCAGTATTGTGCCGAGATATATGATGAAGCCTAAGATAAGCAGTCCTATGTAGAATAGCCAGTCTGGGTGAAGCAGAGTTCTCTTCAGTATAGCTTCTGAAGATATAGGCGGAACAAACCACCAGGGCACCTCTTTATCGAAGCCTAGTGCCTTGAAGTAGGGGCTTTGAACCATGTATACGCGGTAGGGGAAGTTAAGGAAAGGTATCATTCCCTCTACGAGTACCGATCCTCCTATAGCTACTGATGAGACGAAATATATTATGAAGCCCTCCTGTCTGGATAGAGGCGAGTGGAAGAAATAGGCAAGCTCAGTGAAGAGCAATAGAATTACAGCGGGCCAAGCTACTGATATTGGAGTAGCTAGAGTCATGTAAATTTGTATAGGAAGTATTACTACCGCTGAAAACACTATTGCTAAAAACGACCTCCAAGTTAATCCTTCTTCTTCATTGAATAACCTAAACCTCCCCATAACTACTCACCCTCCTTCAAGCCCACAAGATCTAAAGCCTTCTTAACGTATTCTCTTCTCTCAGAAGGAACAATACTTCTCCATAATAAGAACTGCTTCCTAAGGATATCTAGGAACGCCTTGTTGGAACGTATCCAGACTTCTCTTGGCCCTGACTCGAGGCGCAGCGCTACAGTGAATCGAGAAATACCGTCTTCTGGTAACGCAGCTATTTCAACTTCCTGTTTTAGTCCAGCCTCCCATGGATAGAGCATTACTCTAGTTTTAAGCGCATAGCCTTTTTTACCCTCCATTTCAAATGAGGTTATTTTAGCTTCTTCAAGTGAAGCAAACCATCTATGGGCTCTTTCTGTTCTATGAGCATCGAGAAACTCTTTAACATAAAGAAGCACGCCGGGAGCTTCTACCTTAGTTGCTCTAAACGGCGTAGGAATTTCCCATATATCTCCTCTAGGTTTAGTAGTAATCTTCCATTTTCTTTCAAGCGATGGTGTTACGAGAGCACCCATTCTGAAGGCAGGAATAATTGAGGGTACTATTACAGTGACAAATGAAAGTGCTATCGCTAACACTACTGCACCTGAAGTGTAATTGGGATAGAAGCCGGGGCCCATTAGTGGTGTCAAAGCCTTGAGTACAAATATACCGGTAGTATATCCTATTACTCCTCCTATGAGCGCATAGGCTATAGCTTCAGAGAAGAAGAGGCCAACAACATGTAGTGGAGCAAGACCTAGAGCTGAAAGAGTTTTAACTTCATTTGTTCTTTGCTGTACTAGAGAAATCATCATATTGAACATTATAAGCGAAGCTATAACTATAGCCGGTAGTAAGAATGACCATCCTCTAGCAGCGAGACCTACTAACGAAACATATCCTTTCACTTTCTTTCCGTCAGAGACAAAGAGATACATGTTATAGGTCATTTCCGCGAGTATTCTGGCAAACTTATCTAGTTTCGTGTAGTCTTCGCCTACAACAGCTGTGCTCGCTCTTATAGAGCCAGGGAACTTTTCTAAGACACTGTAGGGAATAATTATAATAGTATCCCACTGAAGCCTCTCTGTAACAACGATGCCAGATGCCCCTGCTTCAGTAGACCATATATTGAAAGGAGCTATAGGCTCATTATCAATATCTCTTACTCCACCGAGTGCAGCTGGATCAAATATATCGACTACTATAAAGTCAATGCCCCATATTTTTACTTTCGCAGGCACAGACTTTATGCCAAGGAATTCTGCGAGCTTACGGTTTATTATACAAGATATTACGTCGGGCGATATTTCGCGGAAAAGCTCACTCCATCTTCTATAAATAGTAGCGGCTTCTATGCCTAAGACCTTACCGTCTACTTCATCTAAGCCTACTATAGCTCTTACAGTTTCTTTCTTACCCTCATACTCTACAGGTATTTCTCCCCATAGAGTCGATCCTTCAATAGGCCCATAAAGCCAGGCACGTCTAGCTACTTCTTCTTCACTTAACACCTTTAGGCACTCCACAAACGATTCCGGCAAGGTATCATAAGAGACATACCTAGCTAAAAGCCCTGTATAACTAGGCTCAGCAGTAATACTCAATGTTTTTAGAACAGTATGCGTCGTAATTGATGTAAGTGATATTAGCGACATTGTTATGATGACTATTGCTGTCAGAGTAAGAAGCGAAGTAACCTTGTGCCTCTTCATATTTACTACACCATAGTAAAGCGACGAAACCATGACATCCCATCTACTCACTTCTACGAAGTGTACTCCAAGAGTCTTTTTCCTTACTCTCCACATTACGCCTTGGAAATCTGTGTAGAGTAGGAAACCTATTACTACCGAAATAGTTAGTATAACGAAGCCTAGCAACAGTGTAGGCATACTCGCTACTAAATGGAAACCTGGATGGTTAAGCCACATCAAGACAATAAATATTGCAAAGATACACGCTATTGTTAAGAGTCTTTTTCTGCCCTCGTAAAACTCAAATAAAAGTCTCTCTAGCACGAAAGCAAATGGGATCAACATAACGAAGTAGACTACAGTAGTTGTAGATGAGCCTTGAATAAGCCCTCTCGACGAGTAATAGAGCTTTTGTGCCCAAGCCCAAGCGATTAGCGAAGCATAGTAGGCTTTACTATAATCTTTTTCCTCTAAATACTTTTTAGTTAAATTACGCCACTCTTCAAGCATCCTCAAACTTCTCTGAGACTCCGCGTCAAAGACACCGAACCTCGCAGCCAAGTCTATTCTATATCTACTTAGCCAGTAGAAGTTCTCGACGTAGTGCAAAGTAGACTTTAATAAAACCAGAGATTCTCCCGGCTCATTAAGATAGTAACCAGCACCCTCCGGGTATTTTTCAGAAGCATTTAAAAGTAGAATTGTTAAGTAGATTGGCCCTTCCTGAGACCTAACGTGTACTTCTATTTCTATTCTCTCTTCAGGCTTGACATAGACAACTAGTATCCTAGACATAGGGTCTACTTCATAACCATAGTGATATACCTCTGAGTGAGATGTAAATTCTCTAACTATTACTGAAACATCTCGGGCTTGAAGAGTCTTGTATATACTCATGTAGTTGTATAAGTCAAGCATTCCTTGAGGAAAAGTTACACTAAACATAGTTATGCTGGCACACTTGAATACGACGAAACGCAAAGGCTGCGGCCATCCATAGACTCCTTCTCTCACACTGAACGTTCTCGTAGTGTATATTGCTTCAGCACCATATTTGCCGTAATCATTTGTATAGAGAATTCTTCCCTTGTTCTTATAGTCAATTACGTAGAGCCTAGCCATATAAGTTCTTGCTCCCCCTCCTCTATCTATGGCTAGACCATGGACAACAAAAGTTCCATTAGGCTTTGTTTTTAAGAAAATATAGTTGAAAATATTGTATTGATCCTCTGAATCCACTATAGCTACTATAGTTTCATTCATTAGCGGCTCATACTGTCTAGGCGAAATAGGCAAATATACTACGACTTGACCTCTCATCTTAGTGAAGCCCGGAACAAATGGGGCGAAGGGTCCTGGGAAATAGTAGCGAGTCGGGCCCCATACTCTCCTCGGTGGGTAATCACTTGTTACGACGTTGGAGTAAATGTAAGATAGTGCTGCAACATAGTATGCTTGAGGCTTAAGGTTATCCGGGTTAAAGTGTACTCGTTCTTTAAGAGGAGTGAACCATGTAAACCTGTAGTCGAAAGCAGTAAAGAGCGTATAGCCTGGTAGTCCCGCTTGAAGCCATGGCTCTACATCAGCGATGTACTTGTAGGGCACAGGAGTAAAGTATTCTAGCTCACCAGCCTCCACGTAAGCGCCTCCAGATTGATCTATAAGCTGGTAATATATTTCAGGAGCCCTGCCTGAGTATTTTTTGACTAAGTCAGCTAGCCTGTTACTCCTACCATACTCTCTTAGAAGGAAATCCATTCCCCTGAACATGTCTACGCATTCTTCAAAAATACTGGGACCTGCTACGTGATAAAATCCGCCTGAGTGGAGTAGGGCAACACTACTGCTACCAGTAGATAAATCCAATGAAAGAAATGTTTTAGGAACACTTTGGTTCCATATTGGATGGTTCTGCAATGTGCGGTCAGCAAAAACTTCGAGTACCTCTTCTACGAAAGCTCTAGGTCCGCATAAACCTTCCCAGTGACCCGTAAAGAATACTACAATGACGTTGAGTTCTGGCTTACTTTTAGCTAGTAAGCGTGCTACTTCGAGTAAGACTGCTGCACCGCAGGCGCTATCATAGTGGCTAGCGAGCTCGGGTACAGGAGACCAATCGTCAATATATGCTGCTAAAACAAGAGAATCATTAGTGCTGCCTTTTCCTTTCAGGAAAGCAACTACATTCGCTGAAACAACCTCTTCCATCGAGTAATCTAGAATAAGCCTAGCTGTAGCGGCATCTTTTTCACACAGTTTTTTTAGTTCGATACCAGTCTTTCTGTCAACATAGACTCTAGGGAAATAAAGATTTACGTAGACAAATTTATTGAAAGACTCGAATCTGTTGGTTGATAAAGGCTCTATGAAAATTACAGCTCTTGCTCCTAGCTCGGCTAACTTCACCCAATTGTCTCCGCTGTTATAATCCAGGAGAACAATAGCATCTTTTATGTCTATTCCCTTGATGCTCTCTAAGTCCCCTTTACCTAAGTAGAGCAACTTCCCCGAGATACCTTCGGGTCCAGTAGGAGATGTTTGAACAAGATTAGGCCAAACAGGGTATACTTTAAACTTGCTGACAGTCTCGCCGCTCTTAACTTCAATGTAAGCTTCTCGCACTACTGGAACAACTGTGGTGAAATTCTGGAAATAGACTAAGTCGTACCCATAGAGCTCCAGCTCTGAATATATATAGCGTAGAGCTTCCCAGGCACCGGGATACCCTGTCAAGCGACTATCAAGCGAGCCAAAATATTCGATATGTTTGAGAACCTTGGAGTAATTGAAGTTCTTTAAGAATGCTTCAAGATCCTCCCAGTTAATTGTTTCTCTGCGAGAAACAGTTGCTTCAGGTACCGTGGCAATCACTACACTCAGAACTATAATGAATATTAGTGTAAAAGCTTTCTTTGAATTTATCACCATCAATTAACAGTAAACCTTTGGCTATATAAACCTAATTTATGTTCTTATAAAAGATTTTTCAATAGAGATAACCCAATAATTGTTAAAATTGTGTCAGCTAAGCTTCCATATTATGACTCCCGGTTTACCTAGTACTAGACATAACCATAACGAGAACTTGTAGTAAAGGATACTTCCTACGCCTCAATTAAGGCATATACAGCATAAGAAGACTCTAACTATTTAAAACACATTAAAAATAAAATAAAAAATTGTTAAACTATTTCTAGTTTACCACCAGAAGTACGGGAAGAGTCTGTTGAAGAACGCTCTATAAATGTTTTCGGGCCAGTATGTCACTAGTCCACCTATAGCTGATCCGAAAGCCCAGCCGGTAGCGAAGGGTATTAAGTATTTCTCATTAGCCTGTGCACCGCCCACCTTGATAACGATGTACTTTATAACGAAAGCTAGCATAGTTGCACCAAGCCACCATGGGTGTTGCCATAGCATACCTACTGGGTTGAGGAAGAACCATGGGAATCTGAGTCTAAGCCACATTATAGCAAAGACCATTACGATGCCTCCAAAGAGCCATCCGATCTTTAGCATGTTCCATGGACTAATAGCATTTACTGTTCCTGCTAGACCGTAGTCCACAAATCTTCTAGCAGCGTATCTGATGGATGTAGCTGTAAAGTATCCGTTCCAGCCTACCTCAAGACCTCTGTAGTAGGCTAGACCGTAGATAGCTGGCCAGGCAAGAATTACCCCAATAATTACCGCTACGAGCTGGGCTATATAGACTGCTTTCCAGCTTGTGTTAGTGTCTCTCGCTACCCTGTACCAGCCTAAGAAGCCCCATGTGCTGTCTACCTCTCTTTCTACAGTATTGTAAGTCAGCCTCATGCCCATCATAGTGCCCCATGCTTCTTTAGATGGATAGGGGTTAGGCCAGCCCATGACTGTCTGAGAGAAGCCCATGAATCCTCTGTAGAGGTCTCCCCACGCCCAGGCCAGTGGCTGAGTGAAGTATTCGCCTGCTACTCTAGCCATACCTGTCCAACAGATTGTCAGAACTATTAGCCAGAGAAACGCTAGCACTATTGGCATGCCTATAGTCGCTAGCAGAGCTAGCAATATTATGAAAGCTACAATACCCGTGTAGACTGGCAGAGTTTCTGGGAGCGATGGATTGAGGTCTGTTCTCTTAAAAGCTTTTCTGAAGAAGTCTCTGAAGTACCTCCAGCTAAATATTAGTGGATAGAGGCCTAATGCAAATGGGACTGCTATCTGACCAACCCATGTAAATGGCCATGCTCCTACAGCACCTCCTCCTAGCTGTCCTGCGGTAACTTTTGTCGGATATATTCCAAGGATATTAACTGTTGCTGGATAGAAGATATACCATAGGAAGAACCATAGAATTGCCGTAGCCATTACATCTAATGGCAAGAAGAGAGCGACTGGGAAGAAACCGAAGTCTAGTCCTGGATACCAGTACAGCATTGCGCCCGGCAAGTACGGTTCTAGGAACCTTAGATCAACTACGAACTGTCCTATGAATCCTGTGCTTGCAGGAAGCTGTATGTAGGTTTTTCCTGTGACAGCTTCGCTAAATACTTCCATAATAGCTATAGCATCTATTAGAAATCCTATGATGAAGCCCAGCCAGAACGGAGTGTTGCCTTTCCATGATAGTAGTCTAGGCTTCTTTCCTACTTCTTCGGAATAGTATTTGATTACGTAGAGGCTTGGCATGAAGGCTGGGAATGGAAGGCGCTCTATTTCTACAAACTGTCTTGCAATAATGCCTGCTGTGGCTAGCTGTAGCAACTTGAGTGCTATTAAGAATATTGTTAAGAAAGCTAGTACTGGTAAGAGCGGCCCTAGTGGGAGCATTGCTCCACCATTTCTGGCAGGCTCTAGTACTTCTGTAGGTATAAACATCCATGAAGGTATCCACTGCTTTACTTTATCGAGGTTTGGTCCGCCATATAGGTTAATGAAGGGTATGCCTGATAGTGGATTATCGTAGAAAGCTGTATAGATTGAGATATCAGCTGCTACTGTCGCTATGGCAAAGGCTATTGTTGCTTCTTGAGGTGATAGCTTAAACTTCTTGCTAAATAAGCCGATTATAGCTGTTAGTAAGAGCACTAGGCTCATGAACGATGTTCCGTTGCCGTAACATCCATAGAGTCTGAATGCTTGATAGGGGATGAATACTAGTAGAATTATAATCCAGAGGATTATGAGGCGCGGTGATTTGAGTACTTTTAGAGCCTCTACTTCTTTTACTTTCGTCTCCTCCACCATATTCTATCCCTCAATATGTATCAAATGCTGTTTTAACTAGAAAAACAAAATTATTTAAGGCTTTCCGAAAAAGATATATGAACCGTCAGTATTTTTTACCTTTGTCAAATTTCTTCTCAGGGTCATAACGTGTCGTAAGGGTTTTATGAAAATTGTTGCTAGGAGCCATATGTTTAGTTATTAACGCATTTAGTTTAAGACTGCTTTAATAAAGTCTTTTTATAAGAACGTAAAGGTAGTTATGAGCAAAAAATAGGAATATTGCTGCCGAAATTAGTACTAATTTTATAGTAGTGTGTTAAAGATTGATTGGCTACAGGAAAGATAAATTTAAAGTTAATTGAACTAAAATTATTGCTTTCTTGGACGGTAATGTGTGCAGTATTTACTTGTTTAATTTTTCTTTGAGTGAGTATCTTAAGGCTAGTTTTCTAAAGCTTCTTACAGCGAGGTCATATAATCTGGAGTGCTCAGCTGTCCATGTTCTTTCGCCTGCAACCCTGATTTTTACAGATTCTCCTGAATAAATTAATGTAAACATGTATAGGGCTTCTCTATCTATACCACATGCGACTAGTGCTTTTAGATTTCCGTTTTCCTCGGATACCTTTAGTACTTTTATTCCTGGTTCAACGTTTTTTCCTTCGATTTCTTTGAGGAAATGCTTGAAACTACTCCAGTCGTGAATTTTTATGGGTACTTCGAATTCTCCCCCTGTTTTCTTTCTTTCCGCAGTGTATTTTATTACGCGGCTTGGAGTAACTTCACGTATTCCTTTAATTCTTAGAGCTAAATATGAGGCTATTGTTGCTAGGTAGCTTGTGCCTAGTGACAGAAAGAATATTGAAGGCAAGTTTGATTTGTAGTAAGCTGATATCCCTTCCCTTATTATAGGATATGCAATAAACATTGAGAGTACTCCTCCAAGGGAGGCTAGGTAGGCTCCTTCAAGGAACATGACAAGGTATATTTTACTAGGAGTTGCCCCTAGACAGGCTAGGATGGAGTACTCTTTGCTTCTCTCATATACAGTTCCTAGAATTGTTGAAAATAGGAGTAGGAAAATTGATAGTGCTGCAAAGAACAAGTACCCTATTTCGCCTGAAAACATGTAGTATGTGCCTATAGTGAAATACATCATTACGTTATTTTCATCTATTTGCAATACTAGTGGTGTGTATACAAGAGCTTTTTCTTGGTAGCTCGCTTCACTTGAAAATAACTTAATGAATTTTTCTAGATTCGATTTGCTAACAGCATGATTTACTGCGACAACTACGTACTTTAAGGCTCCTGCATCTACGAGGTTTAAAATCTCTTCTGGTTTAAGTGCTTTAATGTCGATTAAGATTGAAGGAGTTTTTGTTAGAATAGCTATGTCTCTTGTTATTTTCACTTCTGTTAAATTAAATAATCCGCTGGGCTTAAATTCGCGATCAATACTGTTTATTTTGATTGTAGTATTTATTAAAGTATATGAATTGGCGTAAGCTAGTGTTTTTTCATTTAATTTTTTTAATATTAAATTTGATGGAAAGATCTCTTGTAAAGTGTTAGTATCGGTTATGAGAATTTGAACTTTTTTCCCGTCAGCTAGGCCTTCAGTGTACATGAAGTCTATTACTGCTTCAGGTTTGCTGAAAAGTGACAAGAAGCCTGTTTTCACTTCCAGTGTCAGCGACTTCATTTCTTCCTTCTGTATACTTGCCTCAGTAGATGCAATCCAGGTATATTCCTTATAGAGCAATATGTATACGTGGTGGTGCTTGCACAGCTCTTTTAGCTCTGCTGGTGTCTGTGCTATTTTCATTACATAAAATGATTTTAGCGGCGATATAGCGGCAACCGAGGTTAGTACCGAGAGTACTAAGGCTACTGTCATTACATTTAATAGTGTTCTAAGGCGCCTTCTTCTAAGAAAACGTACGACTATCTCTGCGAGTAGCCACGTTTCGCCGCGTGAAAATAGTATAGCTAAAGGAATAAGGAAGGGTATAAACGCTAGAATAAAAGTCATTAAGTACTCTAGTCTAAAGGGCGGCACTATAAGCGAAAGAGCTAGTTCGAAGGGCATTGGCTCTATTTTATACATGAGTAAGACTGATACAAGAAATATTAACAGGAAGTTTACTTTTCTGTAAAACTCTTTTTCGAATAAAGTTCTAGAGAAAAGCTGTGCCATCATTAAGCTCGAGAAAATCATTATTGCCAACTGAAAAGCTTTATCAAACATATACATCTACCTCCTACTTCTGCTGATTATATACTTTATGGTATAATCTGTATATTTCAAGGAAGAGGTAGCAGGGACCGGAGGCAGCCATTGCTACACAGAAGCCTTGCTCGGGGTCTCCTGTCATTGTTCCGGGGATTTCATCGTAATACTTACCGTATAGTGGGACATATCCGCTTTTATAAAGTCCGTGAGGATCGCTTACTACGGTTAAGCCGGGAAGATCTAAGTATGTGTTTGAAGGAGAATATATTTCTGTCTCGAGAAGCCATTTTAAAGCCAAGTTCACGCTTTCTAAGAAAATAGGTTCTTCGACTACAGTGTATAATTTGAGTAAAGCTATGGCGGCTGACGTAGTTGATGAAACAAATTGGTATTCCAAGATGCCGTAGCCTGGCACATAGGCCCAGTAGAATCCTCCTACTGCACGCTTATCCCATGAATATATCTTAGTACCCCAAGGCTTACTGGCGTCTGTTTCCTGCATTCTAAGAAGAAAGTAAGCTGCTCTTACAGCCGCCTCCAGATACTTATATTCACCCGTAAGCTCATATGCTTTTAACCAGGCTATAATAGCCTCAGCAGCGTCGCCTGTAAAATAACTGTGTTTTCTCCAAGAACCTCCAGCTGTAGACAAGTGAGGCAGCACTCCTCTCCACCTGCCGTAAGCTACTTGCTTGCTTATCATGAAGTCACATGCCTTAAGTCCTCTTTCGAGATAAGTTTTGTTTCCTACCACTATGTAGGCATAAAGGAAAAGTTCAGCTGCACTAGCTGTATCACTCATTCTAATTCCGTAGGCATTCGGAGGATAACACGTGTATATACCGCCTTCAGGAGACTGCATTCTAGCTATAAAGTCGAGTGCCCTCATAGCTGACATTAAGTATGTTTTATTCTTTGTTGCTAAGTATAGTTTTAGTAAACCTTTAGCTATAGGTATGACATGCTCGGGCGCAACCCAAAGTGCTGGCTCAGCGTAGCATACTCCTTCACTCCAATCATGAAGATATGGTGGTTCGCCGCTGAAAACAAACATTCCTTCAGTGTATGCTCCAATGACCTCATTAGAAAACTTTATACCAGGAACGTATCTCCAGCTAACACTGCGTTCACTTTTTTGAGGCATAATGTAGCGCTTTTCGAATTTTTTAAGCCAAGAACTGTACCCTACTTGTATTCTGAGAGCCCACTGTGCTGCTAGTTCAGTAGCTTTAAGGTACTTTTCTTCGCCGGTTATATTATATAGGTCTACTCCGAGTTCCAAGAACCAGCCTACGTCGTGTGAGGCTATGTAGAGCTGATAGAAGCTTTCAGCACCGTACACTGCTGCCCACTTGCAGTGTCTGGTGTAGTAGCCTGCTAGTCCTCCCCATGCGTCTCTGCAGTTCAGGTGCCATCCCCATGGAGTGCCGGGAGGAGTTATCTGGAACTGCATCATCCACTCGTAGGCTTCAATAGCTTTCGCTAAGTATTCTTCTCTAGTTAACTTTTTTACTTTAAAGCTAGGTAGTATAAATAATGCTATTATTTCTATAAGCAAAATAATTAGAATAAATAAAGTTAACAAAAATTCTTTGTCCAAATATTTACTTAACATTTTATCGGCGCGACGACAGCAGCCTCTTTCTTTCTTCTTCCCATGACTTGAGTATATCGTTGATCATTGAGGCTACTCTATCAAGGTACCTCAGCGGGATTTCTTTTTCGCCATGAGGCTTCGCGTAGAGCTCTACTCTATAGAACTTCTCTTTAGAACTCTTTGTGCACCTCAAGTCGTTGTCTATGACTACGCGCTCTCCTTCAACTAAGAGCACGCACTTGAAGGTGAATCTCTTTACTAGTGTTCCGTCGGGAAGCTCTTCTTCATCATATTCCTGCAGATCTTCTACTCTCTCAGTGTATCCTGACTCCATGTCCTTGAGCCTTGAGTATATAAACGAGAAGAATATTACGGCCTCATCTTCCTTGATTTTAGCTGATAGTAGATACCTCTTGCCTACGTAGGTTACTAGGATTTTTTCTTCGCGTTTGAGTTTTTCTGCCTCAGTGGCCTTTACTCTGCGTACTCTTGATGGAGTGTACATCATGGCTGCTTTGAGTGCTGGCTTGAAGGAAGCGATCATGGCTACTAGTATTGAGATAAATATTGCTATGATGCTCCAGTACCACTCTAGCTTTTCTCTTACTAGGAGGTTTAGTGACGAGAAGTATGTTGCCATTACTCTGAAGGTGACTATTCCAGCTATGTATCCTAGGCCTCCTGATATGAGTCCGTAGACTATTGACTCCGCTAAGAATAGGAAGGCTATGTGCATTGGATTGAAGCCTATAGCGTTGAAGATAAATATTTCTCTTCTTCTTTCCTCTACTATACTGTACATTGATACAAGTACTACCGAGATTACTATTGCTATTGGTATTATGAAGTCAACGTTTCTCATTAAGATGTTTTCTACTTTCTGTCCGAAGAAAAGTTTGTAGCACTTGCCTTCAGTATTTACGTAAACATAGTAGCCTTCACCTTTTCTTTCAATATATCTTCTGGCTACGCTCTTCAGTACATCTGATGACCCTACTGCAGCTATTCTGTATATCTTAAATACTGTTGAGAATAGTGCTTTCTCTTCAAGGAGAACTTCTTTGAGTAAGTACTCCCAGTTGCCAATAATTATGTCTGTTGAGTTTGCTGGAGCAAAGCCTCCTTTCACTAGAACTAGTGGTTTAAGCGGTGTTCCATCGATATCTTTTATTCTGTCTAGAGACAGTTCATCAAATATTCCTGCGACAACGTATTTTTCTGATACAGGTATTTCTACTCCCGGCCTATATACTTCTATTTTAACTACATCTCCTACTTTCACTCCAAGCTTCTCAGCTAGAGTTGAAGGTAAGAAGACAGAGTTCTTTTCCTCTACTTTTGACCAGTCTCCTTCAACTATTATTTTTGATATGCCTGTAATTTTGTCTTCTATCTCTGAGACTCCCATGAAGGCTTTGACTTCAACAGATTTTCCTTCAGGTGAAGTAATGAGTATAGTTAGCTTAATTGTCGGATCGTTATAGACTACTACTGATACACTATCGTTGCCTAGCTGCTGGACGAACCACTGGTAGTCAGAGAAATAGCCTAGTGAACTTATAGTTGTCTCATTTATTAAGTGCTTTACCACTAGCGCGTTTACCTTGGTTACTGAAGGTACTTCAGCGCTCCATATGCCGTATACTGTTGAAATAGATGCTAGTACTGTAAACGCCCAGATTAGAGCCGCTAGAGAGAACACTACTATACCTGTTCTAGTTTTCTTGAGTCTAGAGAATCTCTTTGCAAGTGAGAATGTTACTGCCAGTATTGCTCCTCTTCTGAATGTTCCTGGGAGCTCTGCTTCCTTTATTTTGATGGGTAAGTAGAATAGTAAGAAGAGTACTCCGAAGAAGGCTGTAGATACTGAGATTAGGAAGAGGTCTCTTCTGTTGTTCCATAGTAGTGGGAATCCTGGGTAAGATAGCGCGAATATTATCATGAAGGCTGCGAAGAACGCTATGAACGAGTATAGTTTTTTCTTGGGGTCTTCGAAGAAGTAGTAGGCCATTACTGCTGCGAAGAGTGCTATGAAGTATGAGAGAAGAGGCGCTCCCTCTAAAGCAACTGTTTTGAGGAAAAATACTCGTCCAGCTACTACTTGTGTCGCTATAACGTATGCTCTCTCAAGCTTCTCTATTATCTGCTCTACTGGCTGGTTCTGCTCATAGGCGAGCTTTGCTTCTTCTATTAGCGCTATAGCTTTAGCTAAGTCTGCTCTCTCTGGAGCTAGGTAGAAGCCCATTCGCTCCATTTCTTCTATGAGTGATTCAGCTATATCGACGTCTCTTCTAACTTCCTGGATAATTCTCTTCAAGGACTCTTTCTCGATATCAAATAATACTTTTTCTCCGGGTTTTAGTGTTAGCGGGTTGAGTGGATCTCCTATAGTGAATTTTACTCTGTGTATTGGTTCTCTAAGGAACGGTGGCTTACGGTTATCTATTATGCTTGTCGTGAACTCAACTATAACTGGTTTTTCTGCAGGAACTATAGCTATGCTTTTATCGGCTAGACCTGCAGGCAGTTTTCCTCTCCTTACTCCTACTTCATAGTATACGAGGAAACTTGACGCTGTGCCATATTCGTCGACAAGAGATACTTTTACTTCACCTTTACCCACGAACTCTCTTGAGTATACTGCTTTACCTGCGTCTAGTACTTCAGATATCCTTGTTCCGCTTGTATCTAGTACTTTAAGTGAAAATATTTCGAGCCAATCTCCCCCAACATAGTGTATTGTTCCGTAGACTTTAACAAATGCTGCTGGGTATGCCTTGAAGTTTATAGTGACTTCAACTAAGTCTTCAAATGAATGTAAGTCGGCTATTTCTGGTACATGGCTTAGAGCTGTTCCATTAGCGTTGAGCGGCAGAATAAATACTACGTACTTATAGCCTCTCGGTACTGTAATTTCAAAGTATCCGCTAGCATTTGTTTTAGTCACTCCTCTTACTTCGTAGTTTGCTATATCGAATGCCACGACTATAGTATTGGTGTGAGGCTCTCCTTTCCATGTTTTAACATATCCTCTTATGGTAAACATTGGTACAGCTGAAATAGGCGCTAGCAGAGCCGCTGATATTAGAGTTAATCCTAGTATGAAAGCTAATAATTTCCCTTTAAGCATAACACCTCAAGGTACTGTATATTATCTATTATAAAAAACTTCTACCCTGTGAAACTTAAGGTCTCTTTTTCAATATAATGTATGCTTCAATAAATTTTCCTCTGAAAAACACAGGCCAAGGAGGTCTTTTGTGCACTACTCTTTTCTCAATTACTAGAATAAGCTTTCCCTCAGCTCCTGTCGGCTGTCTAACTACATTTTCGCAAAATGTTTCAATCCAGTACCTTAGCTTAGTATTAGGTACTACTAGAGTTGCGCCTGGAGGGAGCTTTTTCACAAGAAGCTTTATTTCAGCGTATTCAGCTAAAGATATGCTCATACGGAGTCCTCTGTCGAAGTAGTAGGCAGAGTCGTATACAACAAAGCCTAGAATTAGAAGAAGTATAGCTATTTTAGCGGTCTTGTCTTCGATTTCCGCTAAAATTACTGGAAGAGCTAAAGTTATGAGAAGTCCATTCATTAACTGAAATCTCCATAGCCAGCCTCTTTCAATGAAAGGTAAATTTAGCGCTATTAAAGCTACACCTATTGCTCCCAGTATACTGCACACAGGCTTTCTTTTAATATAGTATATTGAAAAGATTAAGCAGGCTGCACCGAAGAGAAGTCCTGTAAACGACCACCTTACAGCAATAATAGGCGGAAATTCTTCTACCTCTTTCTCTAGCTCCAGTAAGTCTTCAATAAAGGCTACTCCTTTGGCTATATCTCCTCCGACAATTATTGGCGCTGCGAAAGCTGCTGCAAGCATTAATGCTGCTGTAGCTACCTGAACCCATACTTTCTTAACACTTTTAGTAGAGTGTATTAGAAGAAAAAATGGTGTAAATAGATAGATCAAGGTAATGGTTCCTGCGTCAAGTATATGTGTTAAATAGGTCAGCACTATGAATAGTGAGGCTAAGATACAGTACTTTCTGTTGTTCTCGTTTACCCCTCTTGCAGTAAAATACAGCGACAGAACTATCCAAATGAAGCCAGTTATGTTTTTCCAGAAGTCTTGCAGCAGTCTAAATGTAGTGCTGTTTAAGACAAATATAAGCGAAATTAAGAAAGCCTGTATTTCGTCTTTAGTGAAGTAATCTGAGTAAAGGAAAATAGTGGCTGCTATATTTGACGTAATTACTGTTATTCCTACTTTAAGCGCTACAAAGGGGTCGCTTATAAACAATCTGAAGAAAGCTAGAATAAAGAAAGCCAAAGGAGGATCCATGTATTTTAGCTTAAAGTACTTTAAGAGATAATTTGTCTGAACTAAGTAGTAGGGACCGTCTATGCCGGGCAGTAGAGGACACTTCGATACTACGCTATACATTATTACAAACGAGGAAATAAGTGTGAGTATGAAGAATACTATTTTCTTGTACACGGCAATTACCTCAGCTTGCTATATAAAAAGCATGTGTACTAAAAGTCTCGATTTTCTCTTTCCGTTAAATCAGCTTCTTGAAAACAAAGTCTCCGTACTTCACGCCAAGAGCTTTTGCTACTGGAGGACACTTTGCTCTCAGAATAGCGTACGTAGGCTTGCTTCTAACTTTCTTTATTTCATCTATTGACTGGTAATTGCCCTGTCCTTTGAGAACAACAAGGTCGCTGTTCTTCAAGATCTCAATGAATTCGCTGCTACATGTCTTTAAATAAATTCCAGGTACTCTAGACCCAGTACTGATAACTTTAGCTATTTTTCTGAAGCCTAGTTCTAGAGCCTCTTTTGCCGTCACGTCGTTTTGTACAGGCTTGTCTCGCGCCGCTACAATTACTTCATCTACATATTCTTTCAGTTTTTCTACTAGCACTAAATCAAATACTGCTTCTCCAGCATTGTCGAGAACATAGAGTATGTTCTGAGACTTCTTTAAGTCTTCTACGAATACACTGTAGTCGTTTATAGCGAATTCCCGAGATACAAGTTCAGAAAACTCTTTCTTGAAATCTTCTAGGGAAACCTCGTATACGCCTGTACCGAAGTCTAGTGCATTTCCGACAGCAGCTACTTTAATTGCTCCGCTGAGAGTTTCGGCATGCTGTTTAGCTAAGTCAAGTAGCTTGAAAGCTATTTCATTGCTCAGCTTCTTTTCTTCAGCAAATAAGTCTTCTTCACCAGTGACCTTGAATACTTCTAAGTAGAAGTTGGCGCAGATCTCCATGTAGTTGCTTAAATCTCCTTCAAATAGCTCGGCTATCTTTCTGTAGAGGTGTGCTGTAGCCCTTATTTTCTCTTCTTCACTGAGCTTAGTCTTCGATACGAAGTAGTATGCTAGCTTACCTAGACACTGGAGACAAATATGACTTATGAATACGTGCACACCTATTCGTTGAACAAGTCTTTAATTTACTTAACGCATATACTATTAGCTTTCCGCGAGATCGAGAAGAAATTTAGGCGATTAAATAATATACTGTAAATCCAGTATATATTATAGTATGAGCGAAGAAATTCCTCTCAAGCCTTTGACTAAGAGCGATATTCATAAACTTGAAACTGCCTTAATGATAGCTACTCTACTCAGAGAAGATGTTTTAGAGAAAATGAAGCATGCTGAAGAACGCTTAACTTGGCTAGATTCTCTCGGAGTAGCTGCCGCAGCTTTAGCTAGAGAAAAAGCTGGCTACACGATATCAATGATAGCTGAAGAACTAGGTAGAACTGAAGCTACTATTAGAAATCACCTGTCTGGTAAAACTGAGGCAGGAAAACTTGTGAGAGAAACTTACGAACGCTTTGCTAGAGAAGGAGTAAAGATAGAAGTTCCCTTAGTTAGGGCTGCGCCTAAAGAAGATATAGAGAAACTCAAAGCTGAGCTAGAAGAAGTTAAAAAGAAACTAGAAGAGGCTGAGAATAAACTGAATACCTATAAAGAGAAAGTTTCTGAAGCTTTAAACAAAGTTAAAGAAGCTGCTGCTTTACTCGAATCTCTTTAAATACTTTAACAAATTTTTTATAACGTTTACTTCACCTGAGTCTATTTTCTTTAGGAAACTTAGACCGCTAGGTCTCGCATTTACTTCAATGACAACTGCTTCGATTTCTTTACTTCTCTGCTCAAGTACTAAGTCTATGCCCATGTACTTCAAGTAGTCTTCTTCACTGAAACCAGTATTCAGTACTTTAGCGGCTCTTTTAGAAGAAGAAACTAGTATTTCTGAATTCACGTTTACTTGCTTCAGCTCACTGTAAGTGTAAAGGTTTTTTAAAGCAGTATTTATGTCCACTATTCTTCCTCCATGTGATACCGAAGCAATGTACTCCCTTTTAGCTGGAGACACTATAGCGTATCCTCCTTCGCACTCAAAGTCTTCGCCGTTCCATGAAACAACTACTCTAAATACAGTAGGATATCCTAAGTACCCTATGTTGCCTCTTAGCTCTTCTACTACGGCGTTATCGCTTTGAAGAATTCTCTGCAAGCACTGCATTAGTTTTCTTTCGTTAGACAACTCTAAGGCTTCAGCTTGTATTCCCTCAGTTCCGTGCTCAGGCTTTACTACAAGTATAGATGCTCCAAGCTCTCTCGAAAAAGCTTTTATCTGCTCTATACAGTAGCTTAAATTTAAGCCCCTGAGGAGCCTCAACTGAGCAGGAATATTTATTTTCGCTTTCTTTAAAACAATATTAGTTAAGTACTTGCTATCAGCTATTTTAGATGAAAAATAGGGATTTACTTGAATAATGTCTCTCTGCGAAAAAATCTCAGATAAATGTTTGTGAAGACTTATTTCCTTTCCGTATGGAAAGTTCAGAAAGAAAACACATTTTACTTCTGGAAGATACTTTAAAGACCCGTACACTACTTTGTCTCCTTCTCCTACAAAACCTTCTGCAAGCAGAATTTTGTCTTCAAGTAAAGCTAGCTTCTTCCAATGGCAGGCGGAAAAGACTATGTTGCTTTTAGAGAAGATATCGTATTCGTGTACATCTCTCGCTAAATCCCATAAAGCGTTAATAAAGCCTCTCTTTAAGCTACCGTAGACTACTGTGAATGAGACATTTTTAGATAGAATTAGGTCTTCCGAAAGAGCTACTGCAGGTGTGATAGTAAATCTTTCTCTAAGACTTAAGTAAGCTAAGTTAACGATTCTTTTTAAATAGTTTTCTGAAAGGATAGTTGAAAAACTATAGGGTTTTCTTCCCGTCTCCTCAGCAAATTTACAGTATAGTATAAATCTAGCTTTGAGAAGTTCTTTAAGCAGAACCTGCTTGTATAAAACATTCTTTCCTGTAAGGAAGCTATACAGAATATAGCTTAGAGACTTTCGAGGCTCTAAAATCTCTACCTTCTCTAGCTTACCTTCTAGAAACTCCTTTATACCACTTATTTTTATGCACAGCTTTAAGTAATCTATGTATTTTTCAACAACATTACTGTTGAAAATAAAGCCTACAATAGTCCATGCAACAGGCCTCGGCAAGACAGTTTTCTTTTCGACATAAGGTACTCCGTTGCCGTCTAGCTTAATGTTTTCAGACTCTATAATGTACTCGACTAGCTCTTTATAGCTCGGTCTTTCAAATATTTTTTCTAGTACTTTAATTGCAAAGAAATCTTTGTTTAATTCAGCTATTTCTATTAATTTATACTTATTCACATTAGGATATCTTAATATAAATTCATATAACTTTAATCCAAAGTATATTTTGAGTATATTACTATAGTGTTTCAGTTTACTAAATAGTTTTTTCAGCTTGAAGTATTCTTGTATGAACTTTATTTCGGTTAAATACATCTATGGCTAGTTCGCTTGACTGCTAGTATATTTTTCGGTTTTACTGTTTACAGAAAATAATTAATACTTTTCTTAAGCCTAAGCTAATGTGGATATATTCTCATTAGAAAAGGTACTGAACGAAGTAGGTTTAACTGAGTGGTGTGTAGTTAAGGCTGATAGTCTCTTAGCGGAGATTTTTCCTTGGGTTAAGTCTATTCTAGTGTACTATATTCCCTTCATAGGGCTGAGTAAGAGAAACGTTTTCTCTAAAATGATTGAAGCTTGTAGAAAGTCTTCTGAAATAGGATTTTATGTTGTATCAAAGCTACAGTCACTAGGTGTTTTTGCTCAGTACATTCCGCCATTTACTAATTTACCTCTTGAGAAATATGCAGAGGAAGGTGGTTTAGGAGTAGTTGGAAGAAATGGGCGTTTAGTTACACCTAGGTATGGTCCTAGAGTAGTTGTTGCGGGAGTTGCTTTGGATAAGGTTTTTGAAAAGAAACAGGCTTTAGGTGATTTTAATCCTTGTGAGAACTGTTTAGCTTGTACAGCTTTTTGTCCAGTAGGCGCTATTGGCTTAAGTTCAGTTAAGACCTATAAGTGTGTATTTTGCTTATCATGTGTACTAGTCTGTCCTATCGGGATAAAATACAACGAGGAGTTTATTTAGCAGCTATTCCCATTTGTGCTGTATAAAGTCTGTAATATACTCCTTTCTTCGCCATTAATCCGGCGTGACTGCCTTCTTCTATTATTCTGCCATCTTGAATTACTATTATTTTATCGGCGTCTCTGGCTAGAGTAAGTCTATGTGCTATTATTATAGTAGTTCTGTTTTTCATCAGAATATCTAGAGCTCTCTTAACTATGCTTTCTGTAGCTGGATCGACGTTAGACATTGCCTCGTCTAGTATCAGTATCGGAGGATCCTTGAGAAGTGCTCTAGCTATTGATATTAGCTGTTTTTGGCCTGCTGAAAGTCTTTTACCGAATTCACCTATGTCTGTATCGTATCCTTGAGGAAGCTTTTCTATTATGTGGTGTATTCCGAGCTTCTTGCATACTTCTACTACTTCTTCGTCGCTTGCCTCCGGTTTACTTACTTTAATATTATCTTTTACTGTTCCTGGAAAAAGTATAGTGTCTTGCGGAACATAGCCTATGAATTTTCTTAGAGACTTCTGCTTAACATTTCTCAAGTCGTGTCCATCTACGAGAACTCTCCCTTTATCGGGGTCGTAGAACCTGCAGAGAAGATATACAATTGTTGTTTTTCCTGCTCCAGTAGGACCAATTATCGCTAGTTTTTCTCCAGGCCTGACTTCAAAGCTCACTCCTTTAAGTACAGGAGTCTTTTTGTCGTAGGAGAACCATACGTCTTCAAATACTATATGTCCTTTGACTTCTTTTAGTTCTAGTGCTCCAGGTTTGTCGACTACTTCGGGTTTAACGTCCATTACCTCAAATACTCTCTCTAAAGCGACAAGCGCCTCTTGGACTATATTGTACATTGATACTAGTGTAAATATTGGCCTGAAGAACCTAGATGTATAGGTTATAAACGCTACTAGTACTCCTACAGTAGTTCTGCCTGCTACAACCATTAGTCCGCCGTACCATATTACTAGAGCCGAGCCTATTGTGATTATAATGTTCATTAGCGGCAGAAAAAGAGAAAATGTTTTTGTAGCCTCTATTCTAGCTTCGAGAGCCTCTTCACTGACTTTACAGAACTCTCTTAGACTTCTTTTTTCTTTAGCAAAAGCCTGTATTTCACGTATACCCGAGACACTTTCTTGTACTTTAGTTGTGAGCTCCGAAGTTTTTTCCCTAACTTTCATGAAGACTCTCCTAAATCTAGTTGTAAACAAGTAGGCTGCAATAATCATAGCGGGAATAATTGTGAGCGTAACTAGTGTTAGCTCAACGTTTAGTATGAACATTATGATTAGTGCGCCTGCTAGGCTTACAATGTCGCCGGCTACAGCTACTAGTCCACTTATGAAAACGTCTCTTACTCTGGCACAGTCGCTCATTACACGGGCTATAAGGTCTCCTACACGAGATTTCGCGAAAAAGCTGTGAGATAGGCCTACCATGTGATTGAATAATTTTTCTCTTAAGTCGTATACAAATCTATTTCCTATCCACTCGAAATAATAAGATCTTATTGAGTCGAAAGCCCAGAGCGACACAACTGCCAGCAGATATAAAGCTGAAGCCTTCAGTAGCACTTCCATATTGCCTTTACTTATTCCGCTGTCTATGGCGACTTTAATTAAATAGGGTTGAACAAGCCCTATTAAAGCGCACAGAATAGTTACGACGAAGACTCCTAAGAGAACCCACTTATACGGAGCCAGTAATTTAGCTAGCCTTTTTAAAAGAACCTTAAGAGGTATTTTATGTTCTCCTTTCACAGGCTCCATCCACAGTGCTCTATGCATTATTTCACCTCAACTTCAGCCATTTTAACCATCTCTTCATAAAGCCTGTAATATAGACCCTTTTTAGCGAGAAGCTCTTCGTGGGTTCCTTCTTCCACAATAGTTCCATCTTTCAGCACGACTATTCTGTCTGCTAGTTTGAGTAAAGCTGGTCTAGAAGTTATAATAATTGTAGTCTTGCCTTTTATCACGTCTTTGAGCATCTCAACAAATTCTTTCTCGGTTTGTGCATCGAGATTCGATGTAGGGTCATCTAGTATGAGTATCTTGGGGTCTACGAGAATAACTCTTGCAATAGCTATTCTCTGCTTCTGCCCACCGGAAAGCGTTATTCCTCTTTCTCCAACCAGTGTATCATATTTCTGTGGAAGCTTCTCTATGAAATCGTGTATTCTAGCAATTTTTGCTGCCCTAACTATTTCATCTAATCGGGCTTTAGGCTTACCGAAAGCAATATTATCTTTGATAGTCCCGGCGAAAATATAGGGTTCTTGAGGAACTATCGCTATTTGTTTGCGCAAAGATCTTATTTTAACATCTCTTACATCAATTCCATCTATCAGTATTCTTCCTTCAATCGGATCAAAGAACCTTGGAATCATCATTACTAGCAGCGTTTTACCTGAGCCTGTTGGACCTACAACAGCTACTTTTTCTCCAGGCTTTATTTCAAGGTTTATATTCTTTAGGACAAGTCTATCTTTGCTAAAGCCAAAGCTAACATTTTCGAAGACAATGTGTCCTTTAATTGGAGGCATAGGTATAGCATCAGGTTTTTCTTTTACTTCGGGGACTGCCTCTATTAAATCGAACACTCTTTTTGCAGCAGTCATTGACCTCTGAAAAGATGTCACGAAGAAGCCTATAAACCTGAAGGGCCATGCAAGCATTGTAAGATAACTTATAAAAGCTAAAAGACTTCCTACGGTAAATGCTCCTAATATGGTTTCGATTCCTCCATAGTAGAGGATCATAACTGTAGCTATACCAATTATGAGTGATACTAGCGGTATATACGTTGCCCTCACTTTAGCAGCTTTCATTGTCAAATCAAAGTATCTACTGTTCTCTTCTTTAAAGTTTTTAATAGAATATTCTTCTACACCTAAAGCTTTTATAGTTATTATACCTACTAGAGAATTATTAGTAATTGAAGTTAATCTTCCATACTGATTTCTAATTTTTAGGAAAAGAGGTCTTATTAGCGAAGAATATCTGTAGAAAATCAGCACTATTACAATAAAGAAGGGAAATATCATGAATGTGAGCTTTAAGTTTATCGACGTCATTGCACTGAAAGCTAGAACTCCTAAAATAATCGCGTTGAGAGCATTAGGTAAAGGTCTGCTGAGAAAACTTGAAACAACATCGGTGTCGCTAGTGATTCTCGAGATCAGCTGACCTATTGGCATTTTAGAAAAGAATACATATGACTGACGTTGAACCGCTTTAAATGCGTCAACTCTAAGCTCGTATACTATTTTTTGGGCAAAAAATGTGTTAATATATCCTCTTAAAGCACCGAGGCCTGCCGAAGCTACGGAAAGAACTATAGTTAAAATAACTAGTCTAGGTAGTAGCTCTAGATTTCCTCCTATAATGCACTTATCTATGATGTCTTTCGATATAAGAGGTACTATTACACTCAACTGATTAGATAGGAATAATAGTACTAAAGATATTAGGAAATATTTAATATGTCTTCTTATATAAGGTAATAGTTTTTTAAACACAATAATACTTTCTTTCCGCGTAATTGTTTCTTCTTCGGAAATACTGGGTCCCTTAGAGGAGAGAATCTTTTATACATATAAATCTTACGTGCTTAATCAACCACTCTGTTTACACTACAATGTAATCTGCGAAAAGCTTTTTTGATAAGAATATGATTAGGGGTCTTTGTGGCTAGGTATTAAATTGTTTTAATTCATTTATATTATTTACTACCTTTTCAATGCCTTCTATAATATCTTTAATATCTTCTTTCTTAAGCTCAGAGTGGCACGGAAGCCAAAGTGCTCTCTTGTAACATAGTTCTTCGGCAGTAGGACAGAGTCCGCTTGGATAATCTATTTCTTTGCCGTAGAATGGGCAAGTAAATGGACATCCTCTTTTACGAGCAAGTTTATACTTATAGAGAGAACTTGCATATAGCGGTTCTTTGTAGCCGATGTAGGCGGGTACTCCTTCTGCCTGCTAGCGCCTTGATGAAAAGTTCTCTTGATATACCTGTTTTTTCCTCAAAATATTTTCCGAAGAACAAGTGCCATGCATGCTTAACATAAGGCTTTACTTTTAGAGCATCCAAGCAATCATGTTTTTCAAAGACTTTAATCAGCGCTTCGGCTTTTTTCTTCTAGCTTCATTCATTCTATCTAGCTTTTTCAGCTGAACTAAGCCTATAGCTGCCTGCTGCTCTGTCATGCGGTAGTTCCGTCCAAGCATATTGAATGCTTCACTAATAGGCTTCTTTTTAAGAAACTCGGAATGCTCTTCGGCAATACGCATAATTTCATCCATTTCACATGGATGACCTGCTAAGTGCACTACTATAATTGCCTTAGTTCTATCAGTGACCTTCTTCTCTAAGTCTTCGACATCTATTGTATATGTCTCGGGGCTGACGTCGGCGAAAATAGGTATAGCACACTGCATTAATACTGCTGCAGCAGTCGATGTGAAAGTGTATGCAGGAACTATTACTTCGTCTCCAAGTCCTACTCCTACAGCAGCCAGAGCTAGGTGCAGAGCAGCTGACCCTGAGCTACAGGCAATTGCGTAGTTTACGCCAATATATTTAGCAAACTCTTCTTCGAATCTACGCGTATATTCTCCTCTAAGAGAACTTAAGTGCCGCTCTTCATGACCTCAACTACAGCCTCTATTTCTTCTTCACCAATTCTAGGGTAAAAAGGATATAGATTCTTCTTCAGGTCTCTAACAGGCTCTCCTCCTAAAAGAGCTAGCTTAGCCACAAAATACAGTATTTTTTAAATAATTACTTTTTCTACGTGAACTAAGTCGTAGCAAGCTATATTTTACTTAAATCTAGCGGCTTTCCGTACTCCTCGTAGAAGAAGATTTCCTCAAGCTTCTTCCTAGGTCTCTGTGGAGGAGATTCCGCTGGATAACCGATAGGCAGTACAGCTACTACCTTCAGGTTCTTAGGAGCCTTAACTATCTTCTTTACTTCGTTTTCGTCAAAAGCTCCTATCCAGCATGTACCGTACCCTAAATCAGCTGCAACAAGCACCATGTGCTCTATAGCTATCATAGTGTCTTTATCATGCCACCTTGGAGACAAATTAGGATCTGAGAGCGCTACAACGATTACAGCTGCATCAGCTATAAACATCTGGTTCCAGCAGGCTTTAGCTAGCTCCTTTTTCTTTTCAGGGTCAGTTATTACGACAAATCTCCAGGGCTGAAGATTTTTCGCTGAAGGAGCTAGTCTCGCAGCCTCAAATATTTTCTCTAGGTCTTCTCGCGGAATAGGCTTAGGCTCGTATCTCCTAATGCTTCTTCTAGCTTTAATAACTTCAAATACCCTCGACATATAGATTTATTCCCGTTTTTTAGAAATAAAACTTAGCTTAAGGGCTTAATACCTCTTCGCCTAAAATACTTTTAATTTTATTACATTTTATTGAAATATCATTTAATTCACATAATGATGCCCACTTCAATATGATTCTTATATAAGGCTCTTTGTCGACTATAACTTTACCTTTTTTAAGATTTCTACTCTAAAAGAAGGAGGAGCGTAATCAAGCATCTTAATATCGACTGGAATACTTGCCACCTCCTCGAGTCTTTTAGCCAGAGACCCCGTATAAGACCACATTTCTTCATACGGCACTTTATATCCTGTGAAAACTGCTATATCAATATCTCTAAAAATTTTTGAATCAATAAATCCGCCATAAATTACTGCAAAAATTATTTCTTTTTCTTTCTCTAACATAAGAGCTATTTTATCTAGAATTTTTTCCGAGAATTAAAGCTAATATTGTAGAATGTAAACTTTTTCTTTTCCTCAACAGTCCTTAGACACATATTCTCTTACCTCTTCCATAAATCTTTCTATTGCACATATGCCTCCAGACCCCTCTTTCGGCTTGGGGGCTTTTGCCCCTTCATTGCCTGCCTGGGGGTCAGGCGGGTTACCCCTCCTCTTCGGAGAGAGCTAGTGAGGTGTCTCCCTATCGGGTAAAAAAGATTTAATTTTTAGATATCCATTTCTGTTCCTTAGTAAGGTAGAGGAATGTTTTAGGATTATTGAGAAGTCTTTTTAACTCTTTACCACTTAACTCGACACTACTATTAAACTTCATTATGTTATATGCTGCACTTAAATCCGCGTTAAATTGTCCACATTTCTCACACACTACTAGCCCTCTATAAGGACGCTCAACCCTCTGAACACACACAGGACAAACACTACTAGTATTCTCTTCACTCACCTCAATTACTCTAATACCCCTGACCTCACAGTGCCGCTTAAGAGCATTAATGATTTGACGGGAAGCAAAAAAGTTGCGCAGTAATTCTCTAGTAGACTTAGAAACTTTCTTAACTTCTTCTTCACTACTAACACAGTAGCATACCGAATTACCAACAAACACCCTTGAAACACCTTTCTCTACAAGAAACTCTGCAATCAATCGACACATCTGATTAACCGCTTTCCTACGAACCTCCCTAGCCTTCTTCTTAAACCTTCCTGCTTTCCTCAAATACAATTCATATTTACTGAAAAACTCTTTCTCTTCTTCTCTATTACCTTCTTCAGCACACTTTGCTGCTCCCCAGAAATACTTGTAAGCGATTTTCTGTCTCCGTCTAGCAAGCTTCTCGTTTTTAAGCCAGTAAGCCCTTAAGGTACCACTCTTAAACAACAGTGAAAAAGCCTCACCTTCACCGTCAATTCCGACAAGCGCTATAAGATTCCTTACACCAATATCTACACCCGCTACACCATCCCCCTTAAGCACTGGAATCTTTAAAGAAACACTAAAAACAAAATACCACTTATTATTTCTCTGAAAAATCTCGCCTTATTTTTATTAGTGCAGTATTCTCCTAGAATCAAGTATTTGTCTGTTAAGTAGCGTCTCAAATATACTAGTTTTCTATCAATATTAATGTAAAATACTAGACCACTCTCCAATACTGGAATCCGTCTAAGCTTCCCTCTAGCTTTAATTGAAATCCATTTCCTGTTAAGCCTCACCTCGATTTTCTCAACTGACCATCCATCACTTTCCCTCTTAGCATAAATCCTGTATTGCTGATTATGAAGAATAATTGAAGGCCTCCTAAATTCCGGCTTCTCAACCTTATAGCCACGCTTTTTAAGCTCAATATAAGATTTCCAAGCCTCTAGGACCTTCCTAGCTACTTCACTGGAAATAACACTGAAAGCACTATTTCTACGAAGAACTCTATAGACTTCTAAAACACTAGGAAGCCTACAGTTTTCCCGATAATACTGTTCTATGAATTTATTTGCAGTATCAAAGTATTTCTTAAATTCTTTCCTAAGCTCTTCTAAAAAACTCTCATCCTCTATTATCCTCAAAATATTACTTCTTAAAACCTCTACCTCTCGCCCCACAAGACACCCCCACCGCTCCGTAAAGAATGGTAGCGGGGGGCACCTGCCTTCCCTATCCCGGGGAGACACCCCACGTAGCTCTAGTAGCTGTGGGCCTGGGGTGGGGCTCACTGAGCCATAGGGCTCTCGCCTCATCGCTACTCTACCCTAGAGGTAGAGTGGGTCATCTAAAGTAATAGTTGTTTCAGAGATATATAAGCTGTTTGCATAAATAGCCATACAGTATATTAGTTTCCTTGACAAAGCTTAAGCAATAGTTATTTCCTCACTCGTATATTAGTGAATGAATAGAAGTAAGTGACTGACACGGAACTCATTGCCCAATGCCCTATTGCTTCTAAACCAAACCCCCTGCCGGGGGAATACTAGTCTCAGAAGCAATAGAACCCTCCCCCCACCTCTCTCCAAGTATTTTACCTTGATGTTAATTTAAGTATTTATATTCATGATTTATGGGCTTTGAGTTCTTGTTTAGGGAGTGATGAGTGGCTTGAGTATAGGTTGCCGAAGGAGTTTAAGGTAGAGGGTAAGGTGCTTGGCTCGTGGATTAGTAAGGCGGGAAATACGGTAATCATTGTTGTAGAGGAGAGCTTAATAGGTGTGCCGTATCGACTCCTATATTGGTGGAACAAGAAACAATAAACATAACCGCTCTCGAAAGTTTCCCGAAATAGCATCTCTATATATTTTCCTATCATCAATTCTCCAGTATCTATGAATAATCATGTTTCTTAGAGATGCTATTTTTTCCATCTCTTCGGCTGTTTCAGATTTAATTACTCCTTTCAAAGCTAGTTTTGAAAAAACTTCCCTATAGCTTTCAGCTGTCTCCGAAAAGTCTTTTTCGAGTATTGCTATTCCTAGGTCAGATGCAGCTTCTACTATCTGTATTATTGAGAATCTAGCTGAAAATCTAAGTGTTCTACTAGACATAAAATCAGATTCACTAAATTTAGTTATAGTCTTTAGTTCATCTAAAGCATCCTGTATTTCCTTTAAAACACTTTTAATGTATTCTTTGCTTACTTTACTCACAGCAGGATTATTTACGTTTAACTTGCTTTTATGTTTATTGACAGCAAAGTGTTTTATTACAAAACCTGAGTATTCACTTGTATGAACGTAATTATTGTGATGCTTGATAGCCTGCGGCCAGATCATTTAGGTTGCTATGGTAACTCATGGATTAAGACACCTAATATAGATGCTTTTGCAAAGGAAAGTATTGTTTTTGATAGAGCCTACGCTGAAGGAATGCCTACACTTCCTGTACGCACAGCGCTTTTTACAGGCAGATATACTTTAATGAGAAAAGGCTGGCAGAGGCTTGAGCCAGAAGACGTTCCTTTAGCTGAAGTCCTGTGGGATAGCGGCTATGTTACGGCACTTATAAGTGACACATACCACATGCATAAGCCTACTATGGCCTACGAGAGAGGATTTGACTACGTAAAGTGGATTAGAGGCCAGGAAGCAGACCCCTATATAGTCGACCCAAATATAAAAGTTGATTTAAGTAAATGGAGTCCTAAGAACTATCTCACGGACCACGATAGAAATGTCTTAACTCAATACCTCAAGAACACTGCTCACTGGAAAAGCGAAGAAGACCACTTTGTAGCTCAAGTAGTTAAAGAAGCCATTAAGTGGCTTGAAGAACAAGTAGCTAGAGGACGCAAAGACAGAATCTTTTTGTGGCTAGACTCATTCGATCCCCACGAGCCATGGGACCCGCCACAAGAATACTATGAACTATATGCTCCTGACTACAGCGGCCTA
Organism: uncultured Thermoprotei archaeon; assembly: GCA_965367815.1. Classification (GTDB taxonomy): domain Archaea; phylum Thermoproteota; class Thermoprotei; order Thermofilales; family B15-G2; genus B15-G2. Next base: position 43,404 of record CBDUKN010000007.1, on the reverse strand, counting down.
CCTATTATTCATCCATCAATAGGAGGAAAAGACGGCGGATTCATTAAGCACTTCACTTTACCTGAAATACAGCACATTAGAGCACAGTATGCGGGCGAAATCACGCTAGTAGATAAGTGGGTAGGCATTTTCTTCGAGAAAGTAAAGGAGCTAGGACTATGGGAGAACTCGTTGATAATACTTATTAGCGACCACGGAGAGCCTCTAGGAGAACATGGTATAATAAGAAAAGTGAGGCCCTGGCCCTACGAAGAGCTTTCGCGAATAGTCTTTATGATTAAGCCTCCTGAAGAACTAGGAGCAAAGCCGAAAAGAGTAAAAACATTCGTTCAGACAGTCGACTTGGCTCCCACAATAGTGGACCTACTTAAGCTACCTGAAGAAAGAAGCAGATGGACTGTAAAGCCTTCATATGAAGGCAAAAGTCTACTGCCAGTCCTGCTAGGAGAAGAAGAACATGTTAGAGACTGTGCAATAGCAGGACACTATGGGCGGTCGTGGAGCATTAGGACAGAAGACTATAGTCTATATCTTTGGCCTCAGCAAATGACACCCTATACTTTCGGCACAAGATACATAAAAGAACAAGAGAAGGTGGAGCCGGAGTTATATAGTCTTGATAGGAACTATCTTCCGCCTCCGCCTAAAGACTGGAGTATAGGAGATCAGCCCGAGAAAGAAAACATATTTAGTGAAGAAAAAGAAGTAGCGAAAGAGCTCGAATTAAAGCTTAGAAGAATATTGATGAAAATTATTTAATCTAGACCTTATTTGCATACAAGATATAGAAAACTATTTTAGTAGACTACCGCTTAGTACTATTGATGTCCGAAGAGTATGATGAAGAGCTAGAAGCTATTAAGCTTAGGAAGCTTCAGGAGTATCAGCGCAGATTAAGGGAGCTAGAGGAGCAAGAGAGAGCTAGAAGAGAGTTTGAAGCACGAAAAGAAGCTATGCTCAGAGCTATATTGACTCCCGAGGCTAGACAAAGATTAATTAACTTGAAGCTCGTTAAGCCCGAGCTCGCAGAAAGTCTCGAACTTCAGTTAATTCAGTTAGCTCAAGCCGGCCGCCTTAAAATACCTGTAACTGATAGTGAGCTTAAAATGATACTGGCTGAACTTTATAGGAGAACTAGAAGAGACATAAAAATAAGATTTTATAGAAAATAATACCAGTGCTAATTCTACTTCTTCTTAGAGAAATAGTCTTTTATCTTGGAGGCATGCCTAACTACTTTTTTAATTGCCTTAACTACTGTATCCATTTCTTCCTGTGGATTATTTAGCGCTGAGCCAGGTAGCCACAAGCCTGTTTCATAACATAGTTTCTCTGCATTCGGGCACAGTCCTTTAGGATATTCTACCTTCTTACCATAGAATGGACAAGTGTACGGGCATCCTCTAGGTCTTGCTCTGTGTTCTCTGAATATAGGGTTCTCGTACACTGGCCAAGCGTATCCTTCATATAACTCGACGTTCTCTGCCTGTACTGCCTTACAGAATTCTGCCTTAGACAAACCTACTTTTTTGAGATGATAGTATATTGGATAGAGATGCCACGCGTGTTTAACATATGGAGCAACATAAGGAGGCTCTACTACTCCCTCAAGCTCTTCTTTTATTAACTTTGACAAATACTCAGCATTTCTTCTACGCTCTTCAGTTATTTTAGGTAGCCTCTTGAGCTGTACTCTTAAAATCGCTGCCTGCATTTCAGTCATACGGTAGTTCCAGCCTAGCTCTGCGTGATAGTACCAAGGCTTATCTCTACGTCTACCGTGCTCTCTAAGAGACCTGCACTTCTCGGCAAGCTCTGGGTCATTTGTAGTGATCATTCCTCCTTCGCCAGCAGTCATGTTTTTCGACTGCTGGAAACTAAAAATACCTATGTGTCCTATTCCGCCTACTTTCTTTCCTTTATACTCCGCTAAATGGGCTTGTGCACAGTCTTCAATAACATAAAGTCCATGCTCTTCGGCAATACGCATAATTTCATCCATTTCACATGGATGACCTGCTAAGTGCACTACTATAATTGCCTTAGTTCTATCAGTGACCTTCTTCTCTATTTCACATGGATCGATGTTTCTTGTTTTGAGATCTACGTCAGCGAAAATAGGTATAGCGCAGTTGTGTAAAACACAGGTAGCGGAAGCGATAAACGTGTAGGGAGTAGTTATTACTTCATCTCCAGGTCCTATATCTAAGGCCTTTATAGCAATATCGAGTGCGGCTGTGCCGGAGCTACAAGCGATAGCGTATTTCACGTCCATTACTTTAGCGAACTCTTCTTCAAAAGCAGGTACTTCATAGCCCTCATACATGCTTGCGAAAAGCTTTTTCCTCTTCAAAACTCTTTTAACAGCCTCATATTCTTCTTCAGTTATTATAGGCCAGTCTACAAGGCCTTTTTCTCTTACGGGCTTTCCACCCAATATTGCTGGTTTTTCGGACACAGAATAATGTTTAACCCTCAAGTATAAATCTATAACCATAAGTAGTTTTTATTTTGTCATGAGTAATAAGTACCATGGTCGACTGGAAAGGCTTTATTCCTCCCCAGTACATCGACAGAGCAACTAGATTCAAGAAAGTTGTACTAGACCCCCCGAGCTCTGAACCTGGCTCATGGGTTGGTGCAGGCAGGGTATTCTATGACCACGTCTTTAAAGAGTATTTAATGGCTGTAAGGCCTCGAAAACCTGCTCCAGCGAGAGGAGTTGAAGTCAGAATATATTCCAGTAAAAACGGAGAAGACTTCTACCTGAAGACAGCTTTGACTAAAGAAGATATATCTAGGGACATGAAAACAGAAGTTCTCAGCATTGAAGGAGTACAGATTATAAGAGATCCCTTAACAGACCTCCTATACCTCTACGTGTCTGTAGACTACAGGCGGGCTTAGGAAGCAATACTTTATGTATCTGACGACCCCCGCAGGCCCCCAGGAGTACAAAGGATTTGTCTTGAAAACAGGCGAGAGGTACGATGCTAAAGAGGCAAGAGACGTAGTGGTAGATATTATTGACAGCACTTATTTTATGTTCTATAAGGCTCAAAGAGAAGTAAAGAACGTGAAGACAGGTCTAGCAATAAGCCACGACGGTATTCACTGAAAGAAACTAGGTATACCTACTATAGACGGCGAAAAACAGCCAGACTACTTCCAGCTAAACGGCAATTTCTTCACTTGTGCCGGAGGGGAGTTCTTTCATGGGTCTTGCTCGAAGATATTTAATAAATGGCTACGGTATAGCAAAACACTTCGAAGCATACGTAGTCGACTACCGCAACTACAATTTAGAGACAGTCTATCAGACAGAGTGGAAAGCAGCTTCACCTTACGAAAGAAAAGACTGGCCTACACACGGGTACTCGAGCATAGTCTTCGACTATGACAATAATAGAGTACTAATATACATTGAATCAATAGGCCCCAAGTACACTAAAGAAGTCGGCTGGGCTACACAAGTAGATAGATGGATTTTATATGAAGCAAAACTACTTGAGAGTTAACAAAATATACTTTGATGCATAATAGTAAGCTGGATGATACTGAGCATAATATACACCTGGGCCTTGATGATACTTTTTTGCGTAGGATTTTCTATAGGATACTACAGCTACCGATCTATTAAAAGAAAATTCGACGAAGAATACGGTAAAAAGGGTCTGCTGTTCAAAAGAGTAATCCACGGAATAGTCTATATTCTTCTCCTGTCGCTTGTACACGAAGCAGTAGTAGTCCGTTTAGGAGAAAATCCTTTAAGTAAAGAAGTAGAAGCACTTATTCTGCTGTTTCTTTTCTTCATCGGAGCCCCGATATTCATAGACATTACGCTAAGCTTATATAAACTGGCTAAAAAACATTAAAGAATGACTCCCCTGGCAACATTCACTATAATTTTCACAATAGTCATACTTCTTCTAGTAGCCGAAATAGAGCATAGAGCTATTGTAGCAATGCTCGCCGCAGTACTCTCAGTATATTTTGGAATATCTTACGGTCTCTTCACATACGAAGATATTGTCGAAATGATTAACTTAGATACAGTACTCTTTATAGTCGGAATACTAATACTCTTTGAAACGTTAAGTGAGTCAGGTTTCTTTGACTTTATAGGACTATACTTACTACAAAAACTTGGTTCACATTATACATTGTCGATAATCACGCTAATAGTGCTGGTGACTCTATTTTCCGGATTTTCTTCAAATATAACAGTAATGCTTATTTTTGGCGCTATAACCTTCAAGTTCGCGGAATCTTTAGGATTTAATGCAAAAGAGACAATACTAGTTGAAGGACTTCAGACTAATGTGGGAGGTATTCTAATACCTATAAGCTCTATTCCAGCGCTCATTATTGCAACAAAAACTCGTATGGGTTTTTCAGACTTCATAAAAATATCACTGCCTTTCATAGTACTACTTACTCTAGTCACCGTCATTATATCGTGGGTTCTATACTACCGTAGAGACTCTAAACTGAATCCTGAGAATAAAGAGGTGATAAGAAAGCTTATAGACCCGTGGTCGGCTGTAGAGAAGCCTTCGGCTCTCTACAGATCGTTTCTCATATTCTCAGGATTCCTTATAACGGTATCTTTAAGTAGCGGCACTGATTTACCGCCGTCTTTTATCGCATTCTTCTTCGTTGTACTGTCATTTATGCTCAGCGGAGTAGACCCAGATAAAGTTTTTAGAAGAACTGACTGGAGCATACCCTTTTTCGTTGGAGGCTTCTTTATTTTCGTTGGAGGTCTAGAGCGCAGCGGAGTACTCGACAAGATAGCAGAAAAATTAGTAGACTTACTTTACTTAAATCCATGTATCAGCGCGCCTCTACTGCTACTTATATGTGCTACTGTCTCAGCCTTTATAGACAACATTCCCGTAGTGTTAATACTATATCCCATAGTAAACGACTTAGTTAAGATCTTGGGTATAGATCCTCTGCCTTTCTATTGGGCACTAATAGTTGGAAGCAATCTTGGAGGAAACTTGACTACTTTTGGCTCTCCTTCAGTACTTATTGGTATAAGACTACTTGAGCGGAGAAAAATGGAAGTATCTATGGGAGAATATGTTAAAAAATGCTATCCAATAGCGCTTGCACAAATACTGGTTTCAATGGTAATTTTAGCGCTGATGACAAATGTGGGTTATCTTTAGTGACAAGAGAATAAATACACCTCCTCTACATCTAAACGGGGAGAGAGTGGAGGAAAATATACTGAAAATTTTAGAAGAAATAATTAAAGTAATATATTCTTATCTTCCAAGCATCCTGTCATCGCTAGTAGTTCTAATTATAGGCTACATCGTAGGCAAAGTTACAGCAAAAGCTGTTGCTGGTGCGGTTAAGTTAGTTAAAGGCGATGAAAGCTTTAAGAAATCTGAAATAGGTGCTCTTTTAACCAAAGCAGGATATCCTATATCAAGAATACTCTCGCTTTTAACGAAGCTTACTATATACACTGTAACTATCGTTACAGCTATTTCTGTGCTAAATATTCCGGCTTTAGAAGAACTAAGTGTAGCTGCAGTAACTTATGTACCGAAGTTCTTTGGAGCCATACTGGTCTTCTTCATAGGAATTCTTTTCACTGAGTGGATTGTAGGATTTGCTGAAGGCGCGCTTAAAGAAATACCTCTTTCGCCTAAGTTTAAATCATCGTTAGCAGCGTTCTTAAAATACGCAATGTACATAATACTTATATTCATAGTATTTGAAATAGCTGACATAGCTCCTCGAGTAATCTCCTACATAGCTCAAGCACTCTTCCTAGCAATAGGAATAAGCGTAGGTCTCGCATTAGCTCTTCTCTTCGGGTTGGGACTAAGAGAAGAAGCCCTCATACTCCTATTCAATGAGCCTAGCGGCTTAAAAGAAGGGACGATTATTGAAATAAATGACACAGTGGGTAAAATAGTTAAAATAACTACATTAATGGTTGAGCTTGAAACAGAAAAGGGAATAGTCTTTATTCCTAAAAAAGACTTTGTTAGAAAGGGATTTAAAGTAATCAAGACCTCTGAAGAATAAATCTATATAGGTAATTTCTTTTCAAAGTCTTTTACAACTACTACTCTCAAGATTTCACCAAAGTACAGCCTATGGTAGTCTCCCGAAGGATAACACACAGAGAGAACACTACTGGGGAGTTTTTCTGCCTCTAAATCAAATTTATAGATAATTTTACACTCATAGCCTATAACGCACTCCTCTATTAGCGGCGACTTCACGTACTTCGAGGGGAGAGGTGTGAGCTTACATCCCCTGAACTTATCTACGTCTCTGCCCGAAACAATACCGCAGTACTCTACAGCCTTCTCTAATCCTTTAGCTGGAACATTTACAGTAAAGTCTCCTGTTTGCTCAAGTAGATTGTAAGTATGTCTCGACGGCCTTACGGCTACTATAAAAACAGGCTTCATCCATATTATGCCAATAAAACCCCAGCCTATAGTCATAGCATTTGGTTTACCTTCATTATCTACCGATACTAGAAGTAATCCTAGTTCTCTCATTACTTCAAGTGTCTTATCAGATACTTCAGTAAAACTAAGCTCTACTCTCTCGGACATAACCTATTACTGGCTTCAAGCATAATAAGCATTTTCATATTGCAATCAAATTTTTATCTAAGCCCTAATTGATTAGGCTGTATGATAGAAATAGTAGGTCATAGAGGTGCAGCCGGATATGAGCCCGAAAATACTCTTAAAGCAATAAGGAAAGGCATTGAGTGCAGAGTAGATTGGATCGAAATAGATGTTCGCGCAACCAAGGACGGTGTACTTGTTTTAATGCACGACGATACAGTAGATAGAACAACTAACGGTAAAGGCCTTCTCAGAGAAATGCTGTTCAGCGAAGTAAGAAAACTCGACGCGGGTAAAGGCGAGAAAGTACCAACTTTAAAGGAAGCACTAGAATTATGTGAAAACAAAGTCGGAGTTCTAGTCGAAGTAAAGGAACCAGATATCACTGAAAAAGTTATAGGTGAAGTAGAGTCATTTAAGGGGCCTAAAATAATGATTATTTCGTTTTACCCAGAAGTAGTTAAAAAGGTTAAAGAACTTTCATCTATAAAAGCTGGTCTTATTTACGCGAAAAACCCTATTGAAAACTTAAATAGAGCAGTAAGTCTCAGAGCCGATGCTGTTCATGTACATTACTCTCTCGTAGATAGAGATTATGTTAAACTGGTTAGAGAAAAGAAGCTCACTTTATGTGCATGGACAGTTAATACTGAGAGAGAAGCTATTAGACTAATTAACTTAGACGTAGATATGATTACTACAGATTATCCTTGTCTCATTAAAGACCTCCTGTCTAAGAAATATGGCTTAAATCTGTTCATGTAGCTTAGCCGCAGCAATAACAGCTTGACCTAAACTCAGGCCTCCGTCACCTGGAGGAGTTTTCTTAGCAAAGAGTACCTTAATTGAATCTCCTACTTCATCTAGTATTCCCTTAATAATGAAAGTGTTAACTGATGCTCCTCCGCCGACCACGAGATATCTATGCTTTTTTCTGAACATTAAAGCTACTTTGGCTAAAATTCTTCCCAACCAGTACTGAACACTGGCTCCAATGTTTTCTGTATCTGTATACTGGAGCAGATCAAGCACTTGAAGCAATGTAGAACTTAGCTCAATTACCTTATGTCCTTCACTATCTCCTTCGATCCTATAGCTAATTTCATCTAGTACTCTGCCTCCGAAACTTTTTTCCTCTAATACAATAGCTGGTTCTCCCTCATAGCTCCTTTCATAACAGAAGCCCAGTAGAGCTGAAACTGCATCAAGGAACCTGCCTGTACTTGATGCTAAAGGCTGCCTACTATAGTAAATCTGCTTTAGAACAATATCTAGTTCTCGAAGTCCTCGAGGAAGCTTATCTTGAAGCTTGAGCTTTAATGCTGTTTCTCTCAGCTCTTCTTCAGATAACTTATCAGACAGTATGCTTAGTAGGACTCTTACTGGATATTTTGTGGCTAGGTCTCCTCCAGGCATTTTAAAGTACTTTAAGTGAGCTAAACGCTTGAAATCTGTGTACGAGACTTCTAATATTTCTCCTCCCCATATACATCCGTCTTCTCCATAGCCTACTCCATCTATTGCTATACCTACTACTTTTTCTCCTAGAGGAATCTTGTGTTCTGCCATTACTGAAGCTATGTGCGCGTGATGGTGCTGTACTTTAAGCGCTTTTGCCCCCTTTAGGGAGTATTCTTCTGAAATGAGGTTCGTTAAGTAGCGGGGATGCTTGTCTACTGCAATGACACAGTCCTTGATATCAATGTTGTAGGCTCTTAAGAGAAAGCTTATTGCGTTCTTCTCGAACTCTAGGGTTTCGAAATTCTCTATGTCGCCTATGTGCTGTGTTAGTATTACTTTATCTTCAATGAGGAGAGCTCCTGTATTAGAGAGCATTGCTCCTAAAGCTACTATGTTCCTTTTAGACGTGAAAGGTATTTTGATCCAGCAGGGAACGTAGCCTCTACTCCTCCTTAAAAAGAATACGTGCGAGCCTACGGCTTTTACTACACTATCGTCTACTCTATTAACTATTCTCCTATTGTGTAGTAGAAAATAATCTGCTATTCCCTTTAAAGACCTTAAAGCTTCCTCATTAGTATGACACAAAGGTAGTCCTGTTAAATTCCCGCTCGTCATAACGAGGTATCTGTCTCTAGTATTCATTAGAAGTATGTAGTGTAGAGGCGTATACGCTAGTTCTACTCCAAGAGTCTTTAAGTTCGGTGCAACATAAAAAGAAACTTCTGCCTCAGGTTTTCTGAGAGCAACTACAATAGGTCTTTGAGGCGAAGCAAGGCACTTCTCTACAGCGGGAGTAATTTCTATGATTTTTGACGCTGCTTTCAAGTCTAGTGCCATTAAGGCGAAAGGCTTTCTTCTTCTCTTCTTCCTAGCTCTTAGCTTCAATACAACATCATCGTCTGTAGCTAGACAAGCTAAGTGAAAACCTCCTATTCCTTTAACAGCGACAATAAATCCTTCCTCGATCAGCTTAGCTGCCTCTATTATAGGATTTTCGCACCCAATTTTTTCTCCAGAAGAGTCGGTCAACCATACTTTAGGCCCGCACTTAGGACAGCTTATTCCTTGAGCATGAAACCTCCTGAGATTACTTGGGTCACGATACTCCTTTAGACACTTTTCGCATAGAGGAAAATCTCTCATAGAAGTGTTCTCTCTATCATAAGGCGGTTTCTCAATTATACTGAAGCGAGGCCCGCACCATGCACATGAATTAAACGGATACATATACCATCTAGAAGACTCGTCGAGTACTTCCCGCAAACATTCTTCACAGAAACTAAAGTCAGGAGGTATCATAGAGTACTTTTCTACGGAATACGTGCTCGCCAGTATTCTAAAGCACTTGTAAGGGGCTTCATCTACTTCTTGCACATCTATTTCCTCTATTAGCGCTGAAGGAGGCTTCTCCTTCTTGAGTCTAGTCAAGAACTCGTCTATATTCTTGCCTTGAAGAAGTATCTCTACTTCAGAGCCACCAGTATTTCTTACGTATCCTTTGAGGTCGAGGCTTACTGCGAGACGATAAACAAAAGGCCGAAATCCTACTCCCTGAACTACACCCCTTACTTTTACTAAAACAGATTTCATTAACAGTTCTCTGAAAACACCGAAATATATTAAACTAGCTTACAGCTGTATTTTTTCTAAAACAGCTTTGATTAAATGCATAAATGCTTCCTCTACATTAACACCTGTCTTTGCTGAAACTTCATAATATGCTAAAAACCCTTTCGTTTTGGCGAATTCTTCTGCGGCTTCTCGAAAAACAGCTCTGCTTTCACTTAAGTCTACTTTATTGCCTACTAGCACAACAGGCACATCTCCTACTTGCTCTCTGAAAATTTTTAGCCACTCATCTAGTTTAAATAATGTAGTAAGTCTGGTCACATCAAATACGAAGAGCCCTCCTTTGGCTCCTTTGAGGAACACTGGTGCCAAAAATCTGAAGCGCTCTTCACCACCCAAATCCCACAAAACTATTTTGGCCTGTTTCCCATTAACCTCGATTACTTTAGTAAAATGCTCGATTCCTACTGTAAGCTTAATATCTGTTGGAAATTCTCCTTTTGTAAAGCGGTAGGCTATGCTAGTTTTCCCTACTCCTCCTTCACCGCAAAGCACTATCTTAATTGAATACATACCAAGTATACTGATTCCATATAAATTATAAGCGTTTAGGGGCAGGCTCTTCTATTCTAGGCAATATATTCCTTTTTTATTATTTCAAGTATAACCTATACATATGTAAAACACTATATATAAATTATTTTATTTACCATAGTAGAAAATTGATTCCAATCAAAAATAAAGCAATTATTTACCCGAATATCTCCTTAAAAGCATTAAGAGAATCCTCTGGACTAATTATTTTAAACAGCTCTGGTTTAATTTCAGCGAACTTTTCTATTGAAAGCTCTCTTGGAATATACTACTGAAAGCTTGCAGCAAGGACCTCCTCTAGCTTTACATTTACTTTCTCTAGTAATAGCACAATACTCGTCTATTTTGCCTATGAGCATAAACCACGTGAGTGTTCCTGCTTCATAAGTTCCACAGGGGTAACTGCATATAGGATAGCTGTACTCGAATCCGAGACACCATGGACAATTATAGTCTCTAACAAAGATTTCGAGTACTTTATAGCCTTCTATTTCTATTACGTGGACTTCAACTTGAGGAATGTTTCCGGAGAACAAGTACCAGCCAAGTCTTCCAAAGAAGGGGCTGTCTTTAAAGATATTTGTATAGCGTTTGAGGTCCTTGCCTAACCTCAGGGCATACTTGTGTCCCATTTCATATCCCCATCTGAATATTTTTCTTAGTGCTTCCTCTGCTCCGTACTTGTCCATCATTTCAGTCAAAGCCATTAGGTAAACGCTTCTAAGAGTATAAGTGCTTACTAGGCTCTTTTTTAGGTGCTTAAGTAGTTTTGCTAAAGCAAAGGTTGCGGTTGAGAGAAAAATAAACGTTATTTAGTTCAAAAAACCAAGTCTACTTCAAATTCATCTAGCTTTACTGGGATAGCCTTGATTACTTTAACTATTAATCCCTTTTTGCCTTCTTTTACTATTTGAGGACTTCTTTCAATCGGTAGTGATCAGCTATAGTTTTAGCAGTAGTATTTTTATCTGAGTAAAATACTTTAGCATAAATTTTCAATCTGTCGTAGAATTCTTTAGCGAAGCCATAGCTTGCTCTCAGATGGTTTCCTATCATGAATTCTTCTTTTTCTAGTAGTTTCCAGTAAGTGGAGAGCCCTTCTGCTGTGAAATCGTTTTTTCTCGAAAGCTTTCTTAATAGCTTCTACGGCTAGCTCGGCGCTCTTCGCTACGAAAAATAGTCCTTCTCCTGTCCAGGGGTCAGTCAATTCTCCAGCGTCTCCGATGAATAGTACTCTATCTCTAACTACTCTCTCTTTGGTTTGTATGCCTCCCCAAGGTAAATAGCTTCCTAGTGACCTTAACTCCGCTTAAATCTACTTTGCCTAAGACTGTGTGCTTAATGTACTCTGATAATATTTTCTTAACATCGTTTTCTTGACGAAATCTGGGTCTGCTACAAAACCTATGTTTACTGTCTCTTTTTCGGGAAATACCCAGCAGTATCCTAGAGGTACTCCTATAAAGTAGAAGTAAGAGTACTCTTCTTCGATGTTTCCGCCAACATCAGTTAATTCTGCAGATACTCCAAAATGCTTGAGACACTTAGACTCTGCATTTAATAGCCTAGTTACAGTGCTTGGATATCCGTCTGCTGCTACGAGAACTTTTCCTCTAAAGATCTTGCCTTTAGCACTGACTTCTACATAGTTTTTCTCAATAGTCACTTTTTCTACAGGAGTCTTGGCCAGTAAATCTGCTCCTGCTTCATTTGCCTTATTTGCTAAGAGATAGTCGAATTCGCTTCGGTGAACCATGTGGACAGGAGTTTTATCACTTGGTATAATGGGCTCTCTTTTCATGAAAAAGAACTTGGCGTATAGCGTTACATGTTTAATGAGTTTTCTGAAAAATTCTGTGTTTTTCGAACAAGTTAACGCACTTAAGTGTAAGTCTTCCTCCACAAGATTTTTCTCTAGGGAGATTTCGCGCCTCAAGAAGTAGTGTCTTTAAAGCCATTTTTGCACAAAGGTACGTCGCAACGCTCCCTGCAGGCCCCGCTCCAGCTACGATTGCATCGTATTCTTTGTGCACATAAATATTTCATGACTACAAAAAACATAAGTCTTGTATTTTGGAAACAGTTTTACCTAAACTTTTATCTTAGTCTTTATTTCTCTTAAGTATCCTCTCACTGGTAAGTTTTCTGCTATAAGCTTTACTTCAGAAAACTTCATTCCAAGAGTTTGAGCGATTTCCCCTGAGAGACCTAGTTCCATCGCAGAGAGCAAGTATTCTTAACTCTAGTGGACTCAAGCTATCTAATGAAGGAATATTCTCTGACTTACTCTCCGGAATCGGTATGTAAGTAAATCTTGAGGGAAGAGGCCCTAAGTCTTCTCCCATTGTTTCTACTGCTTCAACGCCGAATTTATCAAAATAAGCTATCAGCACATGATCTTTGTGGTTTTTAGCTATGCTTTGAACACCTGAAGCAGTATCAGCTATAGGCCGTTTTCTCAGCTCATTAGTATTAGCAGTGAGAAAGATAATACTTTTCTCGCAGACAAGTACTGCTAAACTATTAATATAAGGAAGAAGATATTATTCGTGTGCGCACAAGCCTACAGACTATCCGTTTCAGAAATACATAAAAAGAACACTTCATGTGCATGGAGCCCTGATTCACGCTTCTTAATTACAGTAGACAAAAATGCTGCTTGTATATGGAATCTTGAGACAAAAACTTGTATTAAATCTCATGAAAAACTAGTAGTAGATGTTAAAGACCACGGTCATCCTGTTGCATGGAGTCCTCGCGAAGACCTCGTGGCTTTAGCAGACCCCAAAGTAGGTGTAGTTCTTCTAGAAACCGAGTTCTTTACAATTAAAAGTATACTTAAACATAAGAAATGTGTTAGCGTATCCTGGAGTAGAAACGGCGAGTACTTAGCGTCAGCAGGCTACGATAAAATCGTGAAAATATGGAATCCGCGTACAGGAGAAGAACTAGCCATGGTTAAACACGACAGCAAAGTCTACGACATAGTGTTTCACCCAGATAAAGACCTCATTGCAAGCGGATATAAGGACGGAATGAGAATATTCGATATAAACGGAGGTATAATACAGGAAATAGCTTCACAGCAGACAATCAAGAATATTGCTTGGAAAGACGCCGCACACATAGTCTTCGCGACAGACGTAAAGAACTTTGGTGTAGTCAATTTTGAAACATACTCAGTAGAGTGGCAAAAATCTCAAGAAGAACCTATTTACAGTATAGACCTTAAAGAAAAAGTAATAGCTATGGGTTGTAGCGACGGAATAGTAAAGATAGTAGACGCCTTTAACGGCAATCCTCTGAAAATATATCAAGTACTGAAAAAGAACATTGTCTGTGTCAGGTTCAGTCCCAGAGGAGACCTCATAGCAGTATGCAATAATAAAGGCGAAGTAAGAGTAATTGCATACAGCGAGTAGCCTCAATGATTGCCCGAGCCACATCACCAATCAACGCCTGCATGAATCATCATCGGCTATACTACTGAATATCTGCCAAAAAGGTATTTTATAGTGTCTACAATCATAAACACGTGGGTATTTTAACAAAAAATGTTCTCGAGACTCTAGGCTACGACTATTACTATTTCGTAGAAGAAGCAGTTAAACCCGACCGTAGCGAAATAAGTTTTCAAGACTTATTGCCTTCGCTAAGTAACGCTACAGACGAGTTCTTAAAGAGCATTCGCTCTAAGAAGCTCTACAGGCACCAAGTAGAAGCATATAGCGCTCTCTGTAGCGGAAAAAACATTATTCTTAGAGCAGGAACAGGCTCCGGTAAAACAGAAGCATGGCTTCTCTATACTTTAAAACACTCTAAGAAAACTATTGCCCTATATCCCACTTTAGCTTTAGCAAACGATCAGATAAAAAGAATAGAGAAATACGCTTCAGCCACAGGAGTAAAAGCAGTAGCGATTGACGCTAAAAAGAAAGAAAAACTCTACAAAGAACTCGAAAGCCGAGGCGCTTTAAGAAGATACTTAAGCGACGCAGTAATTCTTGTAACAAACCCAGCCTTTCTTCTACAAGATTTAAAGAAGTGGGCTATAAGCCCTAGGAGCTCTATATTATTAGACTTCATTAGAGAAGTAGACCTCATTGTAATAGATGAGTTCGATTTCTATGGACCTAGAGAAATAGCCTTACTTTTCTCGATGACCAAGATAATCAAGAAACTTTCAGCGAAAAACTTTCAGCTCTGTCTACTTACAGCTACCTTAGCGAACGCTTACGAGGTAGCAAAGTTCTTTTCCGAAATTACTGAACGTGAAAGCACGGTTATTGAAGGAAAGCCTTTTAGAACAAAGAACTACGTGTATGTAATTCTAGGTAAAAATATTAAGAGAATATGGGATATTTTAAAGTCTAAGAAAGATATCTTTGAAAAGTATAATGTAGGCGAAGATATTTTAAATAGTTTAAATGACTTTGATTTATTCAAAAAGAATTTATATAAAGTTCTTAGCACTGCCGAGGCACTAGACATAGAAATACCAAGCGTAGATTTAGATCCTATAGAGATCTTAAAGAACTACATTGACGACAATGGAGTAACACTAATATTCACTAGAAGTATTGCTAAAGCTGAAGAAGTAGCCAGAAGACTTAAACACGAGCTGCCCGAGGAGCTTAGAGAAAGAGTAGCATCACATCACCACTTAATTTCAAAAGAAATTAGAGAGAAAGTCGAAGAGGGAGCCCGCAAAGGATTAGTTAAAATAATAGTTTCTCCGAGAACTCTTTCACAGGGCATAGATATAGGCACTGTAATTAGAATAGTTCACTTAGGTTTACCGGACGATGTTAAAGAATTTAGGCAGAGAGAAGGAAGAAAAGGAAGACGAGAAAGCATAGAGTACACTGAGTCAATTATTATTCCGTACGCGAGATGGGATCGAGATCTTCTTTCACGAGGAGTTGAAGTGTTAAAGAACTGGGTTGAGCTACCTCTTGAGAAAACTATAGTTAATCCTGAGAACAAGTACTCGCTTTTATTTGAAAGCTTATTTAAATTTATTTCACCTCTTTTAAGAAAAGAGCTCACTAAAAAAGAATATTCCTTCTTGGAGAAATTCGGGCTAGTTAGAAACTTCAAGCTTACTGAGCGTGGTAAAAGAGTATGGCTTTGCTTAAACTTCTATGAGTTTTCTCCTCCCTACGGTATTAAGAGGATTAAAGAAGATTTCGATGAAAAAGAATACTACTTAGAAGATATTTCGCACTGCGATCTAGTAGAGAAGTTTCAGATTGGGTGCTTAGACTATACTTCAGACTCTATTGTAGTTGAACACAGACTCGGAGGAAAAACAGGTAGAGTAGTGACAGCTGTTGTAGTAAAACCTATCAACGAGAGAGTTTTATGGAAACATGAAGGTCTCGCTGAAGCATACGAAGAATACTCTAAGATTAAGGCGATGTGGAGAGAAGAACCTAGGTTTACTCAAGACTATTATACAGGAAGAATACACTCCGAAGTACTCTGTGTAGTATATCCTCCTCGCAGCGGGTTTGGCAAGCTCATTAAGATACCAAATAGAGTAGTCTGGTACGTTAGGGGAAGAAAGCCTATAGTAAAGAATATTGGAGGAAAGACTATTGTCTTCAAAGATGTTAAAACTATTCCTGTTCCGACAGTAACTCACGGCAAGTACACAGACTACACTTACGGAGTAACAGTAGAGCTTGATCCTTCAGAAGATCTAACAATATTGAGAATAGGTCTGGGGTACTTAACGCTTATACTCAGGAGAATATACGGTATTGCTTTTGAGACAATAATGTATGATTTGGCGAAAATAGGTGAAAAGAAGTTAATGAATCTCCATGAGCCAGAAAGCGCGGGACTTTTAGAAAAACTAGACTGGTCGCAAGTATTGAAAAGTGTAGAGGAGTATACTCCAGATGACTTAGATGAAATACTTTTACTGCAAGTAGACGAAATAGCTTACTTAGATTTAGTTACTTACAACATGAACTGGAATTTAGCCAAGAAAGCTGCCGCTAAAGTCGTTGAGTACCTCCTTCTCCGAGAAAAAATTGAGCTCAAACTCAAAGATAAAAAGATTTACATACCTAAGCCTTCTAGAGCACTTAAATTAGCTGCAATAGATGCCCTCGAAGTACCTCTAGTCGAAGAACTCAAGAAAAGCGTGTACGCTATAGGAGTATTTGACGGAGAAAACTATACAGTGATAGTACGGGACAGAGAGTACTGGGTAGATGAAGAGGACACAGAGCTAGCCGATAGAGCACTAAGATCTCTTCTGAATAAAGGCTTCAAAATACTAGTCTACTCAAAAGAAACACTAAACAGAGTACTTATGGAGCTCAACCAGAAATCTATTTTAGTAACTCTAGCAGGCCTCGAGTCTTTAGGAGAAATCATCGATGTGCGGAAAGAAATTAAAGAAAAACTTTCCCTAAATATAGCTCCGCTAGAAGAAATAGAGAAAGCAGTAGGCCTTGAAAGGAAAACTACTCTGAGAGAAATTATGCTTGAAACAGCTCTATCTCAGAGAACAGGAAGAACTAAGATTTTAACTAAGTACCTTAAGCAGAAACTAGAAGAGTACTTAAAAGAAAATCTGAAGAATATATACTTACTTTATTTAATTGCAAATAGCTTAGAGCAAGAAAAATCTCATACTTCAAAATAACGCTAATATACTGCTTATGTTATTATTTACATGAATGCCCGTAGTAGTAGAAATATCTATAGTGCCCATAGGAGTAGGATCAAGCTTATCTAAATATGTTGCCGAAGCTCTCGAAATTCTACGTAAATATAACATAAAATATGTTCTTGCACCTTCATGCACTATTTTTGAAGAAATTAATGTACATAAAGCTTTAAAGATAGTAGCCGAAATACATGAAAAAGTCTTAGAAAAAGCTCTTAGAGTACTTACATTAATCAAAATAGATGAAAGAAGAAATAGGTCAGAATGGAGTCTTGAATATAAAGTAGAAAGTGCTAAAAGAAAGTTAGGTGAGGAAAAGTGACTTTTATGCCAGAAGACCTTGAAATAGCAATAAAATTCCTTAATGAACTTAATGCATCACTTGTAGTTGTAAGAGAAGGTGAAGTAAAATTTGTCGGATTTGGTAAAGGTGTAAAAGAATTAGTAGACGTTATGACTATTTTGAGTAACTCTAGTGTAGCCGACAAAGTTGTGGGAAAAGCTGCCGCAGTTATTTTAGTAAGAAATGGTGCTCGAGCTGTTTACGGTAAAGTAATGACAAAAGCTGCCTACAACCTGCTCACTAAACACGATATTTTTGTAAAATATAGTAAACTCATAGATAAGATAGAAAATTGTCCTTTTGAAGAACGAGTAAAGGACATAAATGATGTCAAGAAGGCCTGGAGGGAGATAATGAATCTGTACAAAGAGACCGTTTTGCGCAAACCCTAAATACAGGAAGTTAACTAGACTCCTTTGAAAGTATACATTTTATTAGATCAATAAAAGGTTTCTCTATATTGACATTGTTTTTGGCAGAAACTTCATAGTATCCTATAAAGCCTTTCGATTTAGCATATTTTTCTGCATGATCCCTTAAAATCACTCTAAATTCTTCTAAATCTATTTTATTGCCTACTAGCACTGCTGGAGAATCTCCTACCTGCTGCCTATAAATTGAATACCATTCTTCTAATTTAAGAAAAGTTTCTTCTCTAGTTACGTCGAATACAAATACTCCTCCTTTGGCTCCTTTGAGAAATACCGGCGCTAAGAATCTGAAGCGCTCTTCACCACCCAAATCCCACAAAACTATTTTGACTTCTTTGCCATCAATTTTAACTATTTTCGTAAAATGCTCAATTCCTACAGTAATCTTTATGGTCTCGTAGAATACTCCTTTTGTAAAGCGAAAAGCAATACTGGTTTTTCCTACTCCTCCTTCACCGCAAAGCACTATCTTCAAAGGCTTTTTCATATTCAGTGTCGACATAGTAGTCTCCTCCCTTCTACTACTTTCAGAATACTCTAAAGCCAATTGTAATAAAATATTTTTGGTCTTCGAGACGAAAGATGATTTTCGCTCAGTTTTCAACAGTTACTTAAATGCATGCTTCAGTAGCTTAGTCTTTCACCAGACTTTCGCAACACTCTGCTATAATTAAAAAATTTCTTTTCAATACTCGCCACTTCTTCTACCTTCTATATAAAATTTATATTTTCTACAATAGTGCCAAGCAAATGTTCTTTTAATGCAGACACCTAAGCTTAAAGCTTTGATCACAGTATATTTAGTTCGTGAAGAATACTGCTGTAAGATGTGATTTATGTGTAGAGAAAGCGTGCTATAAAGGAGGGAAAAACTGCCCTATAGCTCGAATGGAGGACGTTATAGCTGAAGCTAAAAAGCTTATGGAAAGAGAGGATTTAAAGAAACTTATTCTAGCAGCATCTTTTGTTGAAAAAAGAGGTTATTGTAAGTGGCCTAGAGTCAGAGAAATAGCCGAATACGCCAAATTACTTGGAGTTAAGAAAATAGGCCTAGCTTTCTGTATAGGGCTCTCGAGTGAAGCAGCCGAGGTGGCTAAGTACTTAAAGGAAAAGGGTTTCGAAGTATACTCTGTTTGCTGTAAATGTGGAGGAATAGATAAAACTGAAGTGGGATTGAATGAAAAAGACAAGCTTAGGCCTGGCTCTTTCGAAGCTATATGTAACCCTGTTTTACAGGCTCTTATTTTAAATAAACTTAAAACAGAGCTCAATGTGACTATAGGTCTCTGTGTAGGACACGATGCTGTTTTCACTAAACTTTCAAAAGCTCCTGTAGTATGTTTAATAGCTAAAGATAGAGTTACCGGACATAATCCGGCTGCAGCACTCTATGTAAATTATCTTAGGAAAAGATTATAGCAGAAACTATTGTAGATAAAATCTATAGTTTCATTTACTAAGCTAAAGGATTATATACTTTCACCGAACTTATTCAATCGATTACAGGGAGAGCTTACATGCATGCAAAAATAATAGAGAACGAATTAAAGAGAGCAGGCTACAAAGTTGAAATAAAAGGAAAAATTACTGGTGTGAGCGGTATATCACATACATTCGATATAGTAGCTAGGAAGAAGAATAAAGTCTTATGCTTCAATATAGCTGAATACGATCTCCTAGAAACTCTTTTGAAGACTCTTATAAGGTCAATAGACCTTAAAAATAAAGCTGAAGTATACTTAATTGCCAGCAGAAAAGTAGTCGAAGAATACGGCGTTAATATGGTATCAAAATTCAGAATATTATCCTACGATACTCGAGAAGACTTATTAAACCTTATAAAGCAGTTAATCAGCTGAATGCGAGTAAAGTACTATGAGGCAGAAGACGTAAAGAAAATGCTAAAAGATATTGTAGAAACCCTAGGCTTATATTACATCGACTTAAGTAGAGTCCGCTGTGTAAGAAGTAAAGGCTCTCGCACTTATGCTTATGCACGTATACACGGCTTACCTAGAATATGGCAGCATGCTCTTAAAATTAAAGCACACTACATTATCGAAGTAATTTCCGAGAATTTTGACGCTTTACCGAAAGAAGAAAAAATCAAAGTTCTTATACATGAGCTACTTCATATACCTCGCTCTTTCAGCGGAGGCTTAAGACCACACAAAAGGTATATAGAAGACGATATTGTAGAAAAGCTTTATAGAAAGTACTTAAGATTAAAAGCTCGTACTAAAGGCAGAATATGAAGCCGGTAATTTTAGTTACAAATGATGACGGGATATATAGTCCGGGACTTAAGCTCCTGTACGAAGCTGTGTCAGACTTAGGTAGGACTATAGTTGTTGTACCTGAAACACCTAAAAGCTCGAGCGGCACAGGGCTTACACTTCATAAGCCCCTCAGAGCATATACGATCAACTACCATGGAATGACTGCTTACCTCATCAACGGTACTCCAAGTGACATTATTCACTTTGCCCACAGAAAAATAGTGCCCAAAATAGACCTCGTAGTATCAGGAGTAAATATAGGAGATAACACAAGTATACAAGTAATCCTCTCCTCGGGTACTGTAGCCGCAACAGTTCAAGCGTGGCTTCTCGGAATTCCCTCAATAGCTTTCTCTGCCGCAGTAGAAAGTGGAGAAGAATTTGAGAAAAACGAAACACTAGCAAAAGCAATAAAAAGAATATGTAGGGTACTTATAGAAAAAGTTTTAAGCGAAGGAATACCTGACGCAGATTTTCTTAACGTAAACTTCCCCTCAGATATTTCTGAAAAAACTAGAGTAGTTATAGCCAAACCCGCTCGACTACGCTTCATAGAGAATATCGAAGAGAGAGTAGATCCTCGAGGCAAAAAATACTATTGGATTTACGGTGTCCCAACTTCACCTAAAGAAAATACTGATACATATGAACTACTGGTAAACAAGAACATAGTACTGACGCCAATAAAATTCGAGCTCTCCTGTCCTCTATCGCCTCACCTGCGCTTACTTGAAAAAACTCTTAATAATGTATTAAAAGATACAATTACATTACAAGATAAATAAATAGCTATGAATTAATATTAATAAAAATTACCGAATTATACCGTCTTTTATATAAATAAAATTTAAATTCCTCCTCTGGACTAATATATAGTGGGGTGAGGGGTAGGTAGCATAGGCCTAGTCTTAAAAACGACTAGGCCTGCGTTACCAACCCCGATGACCCCGCAACACTTATTCTGAGCTACCTTTCTTGAAGCTTATAAAAAGAGCTTTATATTCCTGAAAGAAAAATAATAGTGAATAGACCTATGAAGAAATGAACCCACGCTGACAAGTGATGAAAGCCCGGTGTCCTGATTCTATGCTCCGAGTTCTTCTTTAATAATACTAGCTAGCCTCCTTACTCCTTCCTCTATTTTGTCTTCTACTACGAAAGTAAAGTTTAGGCGCATTGTGTTCCATCCGCTTCCATCGACAAAGAATGATCGCCCGGGGACGTAGGCTACTTTCTTTTCTTTAGCTTTTTCAAGCATTTTAGTAGTATCGATTTTCTCGGGTAAGTAGACGAAAATGAACATTCCTCCGACAGGTCTAGTCCACCTACAGCCTTCGGGAAAGTACTTTTCTAGTGCTTCGAGCATTAAGTCTCTTTTGTGCTTGTATACTTTCTTGAGTATTGGAAGCTGTTTATCTACTACTCCTCTCTTCAAGGCTTCAGCAGCAATATACTGACAAAAGGCGGGCGAACAAAGATCTATAGCCTGTTTAGCTAAAGCCATTTTTGCTATTATTTCTTCACTCGCGGCAGCCCACCCGAGTCTTAATCCTGGAATCAGTATTTTACTGAAAGTGCTCAAGTAAATTACTCTGCCTTCAGTATCCATGGATTTAATACTTCTGTAGTCAATGTCTTCGAAAAGGAAGTAGCTATACGGATCGTCTTCTATTATTAAGAAATCATACTTACTTGCCAGCTCTAGTAAGTGTTTTCGCCTATCATTGCTCATCGTTATTCCAGCAGGATTCTGACATGTGGGGACAGTGTAGACGAGTTTAATTGATTTTCCTTCAGAATATATTTTCTTTAATTTTTCTTCAAGAATATCTGTTCTCATTCCATTATCATCCATAGGTATGCCTATGAACGTTGGCTTATATACTCTAAAAGCCTGTATTGCCGCCAAGTAAGTAGGCAACTCTACTACAACTAAGTCTCCTGGATCCATGAATATTCTCGCCAATATTTCTAGTGCCTGTTGACTACCACTAGTCACTAATATCTGATTAATATTATCGACTTTAATGCCTCTTCTACTCATAAATTTGAGTATCTCTTCTTTGAGCTCATCTACACCTTCTGTTTTCGTGTATTGGAAAGCCTTATCTCCTTTTTCTCTAATAACATAGTCTATTATTTCTCTTATATCATCGTAAGGAAAGTAGCGAGGATCGGGCATTCCTCCACCGAAACTTATTACACCAGGCTCAGTAGCCCATTTCAAAAGCTCTCTTATCTCAGATGCTCTCATGAACCGAGTTCTTTTTGAGAGAAATTTAGATAGGTTTATATCGCCGGTCACCACATATATTTTACTTATCCCGGGTATTTATGATTATTTGCTTCAAAAAATTGCATATGAGTAAAGACTGTTGATTAAAAATTACCCATAGTAATATTACTCTAAGTTATACTCTATTTCCTTCAACTCTTCTTCTTCAAAAACATATACTAGAACCTTCCTGTTTTCAACGAGCTCGGGGGTATACCCTTTCGTAGCTAAAACTTCGGCTACAGTGCTGGATACAAAGGCTAGCTCATTTTCATTTGAAGTAACTTTGTACACCTTGTAGTAATCTACATATTTTTCATTATAGTAGGCGACGACTACTCCAAGAGATACTCTGTCTCCAGGAGAGTACTGGAGAATAAACGTGTTTACACATCGTCCAGCCAAGTCTTCTACTTCTAGGAAAGAATGAAGTTTTCTAAGGGTTTTGGCTAGCCTCTCTGGAGGAGCTCCACTTCGCTGTCTATAGTACTTCGCCAGCATTAATGTATAAATGAAAGTATCTGAAACATCGTCAGGCTCAAAGTCGTACTCCTCGCATATTACTTCCCAAGACTCTTTTTTCTTTATTCCTCCATTCTGAATGACATATAATGTGCTACCGTCCGCCGTTACTACTGAGAAGGGATGCGCAGAAAACGTGTCGATAGGAGTATTTCGCGAAGCTTTTCGTGTATGAATTAAACCAGCTACATACTTGAAATTAAGCGACGACTTAAGGAAAGATAAGTCTTCTTCCCATATAGGCTTAACCGATTTGTAGAAAAGTACTCTCCAGTAGTCATCATTTTTAAGCGCTAGTACGCAGCCCCAGCCGTCGTCGTGTTTATCGAAGCTTCCAATAACTTTTGCCGCTATGTGGTCGTAGCGTGAAGCCTTGATCAAAGCGTCAAGCAAGTCTTCTACAAATTTTCTCGACTTAGCATAAAATCCTAGTAGTCGACAGGACACAAAGCTACAGCAACCGCTGCCTTTATAAGAGTACCTCCTTTACTTCCTTAAAACTTATTAGCCTTACTCCCACTATTTTTTCGTGAACCCTGTAGCTGTTGTAGTAGGTACAATGCATATGGACTTCGTTATCTATGTAGACCAGCTCCCTAAGCTTGGAGAAACTGTACTGGGACATAAGTTTGAAACTTTTCCGGGAGGAAAAGGTGCTAATCAGGCTGTAGCTTTAGCTAGACTAGGGGCAGAAGTCTACATGGTCAGCAGAGTAGGTGAAGACTTTGTAGGAAAAGAACTCCTAGAAAACGCTAAAAGAAATAATGTGAAAACAGACTACGTAGTAGTAGATTCTGAAGAAAAAAGTGGAGTCGCCTTTATTATCGTAGACAAGGAAGGTGAAAACGTTATCGCCGTAGCTCCCGGCGTCGACAACAGAATATGTATTGAAGACTTGAATAGAGCCGAGCCAGCTTTCTCTAAAGCCTCAGTAGTACTAGCACAACTCGAAATACCTGTAGAAACAGCCTTAGAGGCAATGAAAAGAGGAAAAGAAAAAGGAGCTCTAACAATTCTCAATGTAGCTCCAGTCAAAAAACTTCCACTAGATCAGCTGAAGTACGTAGACATACTAGTTCTAAATGCGAGAGAACTAGAAGCTTTAGTTAAAATAGCTACAGGCGAAACCTTAAACTACATCGAAGCATCCAGAAGAATACTTGAGCAAGGAGTCTCTACTGTAATAGTAACTAGAGGAAAGGAAGGAGCCGAAATAATAACTAAAGAATACTCTAAGCTAATACCAACCTTTAAAGTAAAAGTAGTAGACACAGTTGGAGCAGGAGACGCTTTCTGCGGAGCACTAGCATACGCTCTCTCAAGGAAAGCTGAACTAGAAGATGCAGTACGCTTCGCAAATATGGTTGCAGCACTAAAAGTAACAAAGAAAGGAGCACAAACAGGTCTACCTTACTTAAGTGAAGTAAGAAAATTTGCCGAAGAACAAGGAGTAGCCTTTAAATTCATCTAATTTTTGAAATAACTTATTTCTGTATTTTTACTTCCTAAGTTTTACTGCATAAAGACTTAGAGAAAATACTGCATTAATGCAAAATGCTGTTTAAATTTTAGAGATTCTGATAATATATTTTTATAGCCTTCAGTAAAAATAATAGCAGGGTATCACGCTATGATACTACCAGGAGCTGGAGAGCCTATAATAGACCCAAGAACATGGATTAAGATGAGTAACTTCGAGGCTCCCTGCGATAGATGTCTTCTAGCTTTTATAAAAACTCCTCTTGATATAGGTAAAAAGATCTTTGAAGAAATCGAAGAAAGTATGCTGAAAATACCTACTTTAGGAAACATAAAGGGTAGGTACAAGGGAGTAGATGTCTGTGTCGCTATGCCATATTTCGGTGCTCCCGCCGCCGTAATGGCTTTAGAACTATTAATAGCTGCTGGTGTAAAGAAGTTTATTGTCTATGGTGGTGCTGGAGCTATTCATCCTTCAGTTAAGATATTCGATATTATTGTACCTACATGGGACATAAGAGAAGAAGGTACTAGCTACCACTATTTACCTTCAGACGTAATTCCTAAACCACGTGAAAGAATTGTAAAGATTCTGAATGAGAAACTTAGCCATGTAGCTCAGAAACTAGGTGTTCAGCTACATACAGGTGGTATATGGACTACCGATGCTATTTTCAGAGAGACTAAAGATAAAGTTACGAAGTATAGCTCAATGAATATTCTGGCAATAGACATGGAAAGCACAGCACTCATGTCTGTAGCAATGTTCCGAGGAGTAGACTTAGGTATAGCTCTAATAATTACAGATGAGCTGTATAGGGAGTCCTGGAAAATATTTAGCGGTAAGAGAAAAATGGCTAGAATAGAAGAAGTAGTGAAAACTCTTTTCGAAGTATTAGTAAGAATCTAGTTGAGTAGTAGTATATTGGAATATTTCAATAAATTATAGTAACTGAAGAAAGCCTAAAGGCCTTATAAAAGATGTACTTCAAGCCGAAAACTGTAAGTTAGTAAGGAGGTGAGGTGTCCAACGCGCGGTGAGTCCCCCGACCGTTCATTCAGGCCCGGCGGGCCAGTCCCGGCGGCTCCCAGTAAGATATTACACGTAGCACTTATATACTTAATCCTAAAGCAATTTAAAACTTTAATATAACTTTTATAACAGTATATTTTAGCCTACTACTCGTAGTCTTCGTAAAAGCCAAAAATTAATATATGTATACATATGTATATATTTTGATCTTCATGGCTCGTACTATTATGGTATCAGACGAAGTCTATGAAATGCTTAAGAAGCTGAAGCGGCCAGGAGAGAGCTTCAGTGATGTTATTAAAAAGCTTATTTCGAGAAAGGGAGGTCTTTTAGAGATAGCTGGCTCTAAGACTATTACAGAAGAGGGTATAGCAGCTCTTAAAGAATACAAGAGGAAAGTATTACTAGCCGACATAGAGAGACTTGAAAGAGTATTAGGTGGAAGTAGTGTATCTAGTTGACACAGACTATTTAATAAACCTCATTAGAGGAGATGCAGGAGCAGTGAAATTTGCTAGAAAGATAGATTATGAGAAAATTTATGTAGCGATATCTGTTGTAACAGTTCACGAATATTTTGTTGGAGTGTATTTGTCTTACTGGAATGACAAAAATAAACTCAAGAAGATGCTGGAAAAGGCGGAGAGTGAACTGGCTAGATTCGATATAATTCCATATACTGATAAAATTGCTAAAAAATCAGCTGAAATAACAGCCTATTTATATAAGAAAGGAGAACCCATAGGATTCGCGGATACAATAATTGCTGCGACGGCTATCACCAACAACTTGAAACTTGTAACTAGGAATATTAAACATTTTTCGAAAATACCTGAATTGGAAATAGTTACATACTAATTTTTAAAACGATTATCAATAATATAGACGCACTTATAATACATTAATATAATGTTTGACTATCACTGAGTTTGCGGATTTTGCTGGAAGATATATAAGTTCTCTTATAGAGTACTTATGCTGAGGTTTATGTCTGAAATTAAAGGCGATAAGAAGATTTTTGAAGAACTATTGTCGCTTACTACAGAGCAGATAAATCCTAGGTCGGTGAATTTGAGCGAACTTCCAACGATAGAGATTCTCAAGATAATTAATGATGAGGATAAGAAGGTGGCTTACGCTGTTGAAAAAGAGCTACCTAATATTGCTAAAGCTGTAGACACTATTGTTGAGGCAATAAAAAAGGGCGGTAAGTGGTTTTATGTTGGTGCAGGAACAAGTGGTAGGCTAGGTGTAATCGACGTCGCTGAGCTGCTTCCTACATATGATGTAGGCCCAGAAATAGCTGAAGCTATTATAGCTGGTGGTCCCGGCGCAGTATTTAGGCCTATTGAGGGAGCTGAAGACGACGAAGACATGGCTGTTCGCGAGCTTAAAGCAAGGAGAATTACCGATAAAGACGTAGTAGTCGGCATTTCTGCTAGCGGACGAACACCTTTTGTGATTGCTGCGCTTAGATATGCTAGAGAAATTGGAGCTAAGACTGTAGCCATTACTTGTGTTAAAGGAAGCCCTATAACGAAGTACGCTGACATAGTCATTGCTCCTGATACAGGGCCCGAAGTAATAACTGGGTCTACTAGAATGAAAGCGGCTACAGCCCAGAAAATGATATTGACTATGATGAGTACAGCTATAATGGTTAGACTTGGCCGAGTTAAAGGAAACCTTATGGTGTCTTTAGAGCCTAAGAGCAAGAAGCTTATTGAGAGAGCTAAGAGAATAATAATGATCGAGACTGGAGTATCTTATAATAGAGCATCTAAGCTTCTAGAGGAAGCTAAAGGTAATGTTACAGCTGCTATAGTTATGGCTAAAGCAGGTGTTGACTACGCTACTGCAGTCAAGTTACTGGAGGCTACAGGCAATATTCCTACCAAAGCAATAGAGCTTGCAGAAAAACTGCGCAGGGAGAAGAAGCTTGAGTAGAGTAAAACTGGGTTTAGATCACTTTATTGACGTAAAAGAGTACTTAAGAGACCTTAAAGTAGGGCTCATTGTAAACCATACATCAGTTACCTCAGACTTCACTCACTTAATTGAAGTCACCAAGGAGTATGCAGAGAAAATAATAGTATTTTCTCCAGAGCACGGCTTAAGTGGAGCTCTCCCTCCAGGGGCTACTTACAGCAATTACTTTGATGAAGACTACGGCGTAGAAGTGTATAGTCTCTACGGAGAAAACAGAGAACTCCCCCTTGACCTAGTCTCCAGTATAGACTGTCTAATATACGATATTCAAGACATAGGCGTTAGATGCTATACTTACATATCAACACTTTACTACTGCGTAAAAGCCTCAGGCAAAGCAGATACACCACTCTATGTACTAGATAGACCTAATCCTCTTACAGGAGTTAAAGTAGAGGGACCTGTCTTACGCGAAGAATACGTATCCTTCGTGGGTATAGCCGAAATACCCTTAAGATATGGGCTAACTCCAGGCGAGCTCGCCAAACTATTCAACAGAAAGTACACTCTCGGAGCAGAAATACACGTATATCTTCTTGAGAACTGGAAAAGAGACCAGTGGTTTTCTGAAGCAGGACTACCTTGGGTTCCTCCCTCACCGAATATACCTTCACCGGATACTGCTCTAGTGTACTGCGGTACAGTACTTATAGAAGGTACAAATCTCTCTGAAGGAAGAGGAACAACAAAGCCTTTCGAGTATATTGGTGCTCCATGGATTAAGCCTGTAGACTTAGCGAGAAAACTCAATAGTCTTAAATTGCCAGGAGTACTCTTCAGACCCTTAAGGTTCATTCCATTTACATCAAAGTACTCCGGTAAGTACTGTGGAGGAGTCCACATCTATGTTTATGATAAAGAGAAATTCAAGCCTATTGAAACCGCATTGCACTTAATTAAGGTAGTTAAGGAAAGCTACAAGGAGTTCGAGTGGAAGAAAAGCGAAGATAAATACTTCTTCGACTTGCTTATTGGAAATAGCTTTGTGAGAGAAATGATCGAAGAGGAGAAAGACATTGAAGAAATAGTGTCTAAATGGGAGTCTTCTCTAAAAGTATTTAAAGAGGAGGCTTCAAGCATTTTAATTTACTAGAAAACTCTTTAGAAACAGTATAAGTTTATTAAACTTAGAGTTATCTAACATAATTCCTTCTTTAGCATACCGGTAAGCTACCCAGAGAAGAGAGTCTATGTGTAGAGGAGGAATCTCTGTTTTATAAGCTACTTTACGCCAAAAACCTTTAATGTCTTCTTCACTTACACCTAGACAACTAGATATTTTCTTTATCCTATTGTCTACTGGTATATCTATATCGAAGGGCAACGGTATTTTCTTACTGTAAGCTATTCTTACACCGTAGTTAAACATTTTTACTGCAAAAACTACTGTTTTCGCTGAAATAGAAGTATTGAGATGCTTTGAAAGCTCTAATTGAAGCAGCTTAAAGTCTTCAACATATACTGAAATATTCTCGATGAAGCTGTTTATTAGCGGAACTACTCTCATTACTCTTCTACGCTTCTGTCTCAATAACCTGACATTGCATCTAGACTTTTCGAGAAAATCTAGGAACATATTAACGATTATTTTTCCTTCTACTTCTATATTTTTAATAATATCGCGTTTTTTAGAAAAATATTCTGAGAACCCGCTCCAATATTTTTCTCCAGTGCAGTTTAGCTGGTAGCTACTAATAGCATTCAATACTATGAGAGACAAATATACAGGAGGGTTTTTTAATCGATAATATAGTTTTTCGAGGACTATATACTGTTCGTCGAAGTTTTCTTCTATAGCTAAAACTTCTTCTAGGCTAAATTCTTTAAGTATACTTATTAGAGACTCTTGCAGGAAGTAAGGTCTTTCAGTCATTTACTGCACTAAATAACTGAGAGGTATTTTATAGCTTTCTTAAACCTATATGCCCCTAGAATTTTTCTTAAATCTTCTAGAGTAATTTTCTTTTCTTCCCTTAATTCAAGTATTCTTTTAGCTGATTTAGGACCTATACCGGGTACTTTTATCAGTTCCCAGTACTCGGCACAATTGACGTCTACTGGAAAATCTTGTGGATTCCTTTTAGCATACTCTAGCTTAAGGTCATCTACACTGGGCAGCATTCCATTATCGTTTAAGAGGACTTCTAAGTCTCTGAAAGTGAAGCTGTAGTCTCTCATTAGAAAGAATGCTTGATAGAGTCTTCTCGCTCTACTTACAGGGCATGCTGGATGATTTTCTAGTGGAGTATTTTCTATAGGCTCAAATGGACTATAATATACTCTAGCTAACTTAAAGTCTTTTAAAAACCTGTACGTTATCTCTAATACTTTCGAATCAGTTTCACCAAGGCCCACTATCATTTGAGTAACTACACCTGATTTAAGAAAACCTTCCCGCTTAAGTCTTCTCCACGCCCTATAGCACTCTTCAAGTACTCTGAGAATATCGTTTCGATAGCTTCCTTTGTCTGGCGCAATGTCATAGAATATTGCTTTCTCAGGAGACTCTATATTTACTCCAATTCGGTCTGCGACTTTAGCTGCTTCCCACACTAGATAGCGTGGTGTTCCGGGCATAAGTCTCAGATGTATGAAGCCTCTGTAGCCCAGCTTCTTTAAAATAGTAGCCGTCTCTATTTCCTCTTCTACTACTTGTTCGGGGTCACTGTAGACTGCAGAAGAAATCATGGCTCCATCTATTACTCTTCTTCTCCACAGAGCATAAATAGTTTTAGCAAGTTTTTCTGGAGTATACTTCTCTCTCGTAACATTTCTTTCTCTCCTATAGAAGCAGTACTTACAGCTATTCTTGCAGTAGCTCGATAAAAGAGGCTTAAGTTCTCTTAGACATTTTCCCCTGCCCCATATTCTAGCTATGTGAACATCCGTTCTATCCCAAGTAGAGATCAGCATTACTATTGTTTTAAATTCTACTTAATTGAAATATATGTAGCTGTAATAGAGTGAAACTATTACCAAAGAATCAAAAGCTATTTTTCTGTTTTCCCGCTATCCCCTAGTAGCTCTTCTTCAGGCATATTAATTATTTTCTCTAGCTTTTCTTCTAAGTGCCTTAAGTAGAATAATGCTTCTTTAATATTCTGCCTAAATAAGTCTATGTTTCTTTCAGCGTAAGCTTTTTCAACAAAGTACACAACGTTCTTTGCAAGCATTATACAGTTAAACATCTCTCTCGTATTCATCAAAACTATTCATACTAAAATAAATAAGAACTTGATTAAAGTTATCCGAAAATATTTGCCGGAGAATACTACAAGAATACATGCATATTTCTCTTACTGCTATTAAGTCAACTAAACCTACTTGCCTATAATTTTATTAAAAAGTATTCTATTTAATTACATTTGATAATATTTAGCTATTTTAACTAGGTTTATTTATATATAAAGATATGTAAAAATATTAATGTGAATTCCCTTAAGCTAAGAAAAGTGGTAAAGTAATGCAGAGCTATAGTGGATAACGTTAAATTTTGCTCTCTCTTATATTTAGGCGGATAGCCTATGCCTGTAAACAAGCCTGTAATAGTTCTAGCTGGTCAATTAGGAGCAGGATGCACTGAGACTGCAGAAAAGCTAGCAAAAAAACTCGGAGTCTCTGTTGTTAACAGTCAACTAGTTATAAGAGAAATAGTTGCACAAGAAAGAATAAGCTTCGATGAACTAGAAAGAAAGGCCCGATCTGGAGAACTCGACTTAGAGGATGTCGTTAAGAGTGTAGTCTTAGACCATATTGCTGAAAGAAATGTAGTTATTGAAGGAAGAGTCGCTTTCTTAGTATTAGATAACCCAAATATCGACATTAAAGTGTTTCTGTGGGCTCCTGAAAACTTTAGAGCACAAAGAATAGCTAAGAGAAGAAATATTAGTATTGAAGAAGCTCTTAAAGCTGTAAGATACTCTGATGAAGAACGCAAAAACCTCGTATATAGACTTTATAGAAAAGACTGGATTGACGCCGACTTATACGATGCTGTCATAAATACATCTAAGTGGACTTTCGACGAAGTAGCTCATATAGTAGAAGAAATATACAAGACAAGAGTTAAGTAGTCTTCTCAAAATTCTTTAAAATAATTTTCTCCGAATATTTTACTATTACATTCAATTAAAGTTTTAAATATTTAGATAACTGCTGCAAAATACTTAAGATAAAATATTCTTCCGCCCTAGTAGCTTGCTAAAGTATAAGTGTGTTTTAAACGAAATTATCTCGTGCCTGCTCCTAAGATGCAGTTACTTAGTGAAGATGATATCAAGTTAATTCACGAGAAGGCTTTAGAAATTTTAGAGAAAGTTGGCGTGTACTTCGATAACAAGAATGCCCTTCAGTTGCTTAAGTCAGCAGGCGCTAAAATTGAAGATAAAGTGGCTAAAATTCCTCGAGATTTAGTTGAAGCATGTCTAAAGAAAACTCCTTCCAAAATAGTTCTTTACGACAGAAATGGTAAACCTTATGCTGAAATAGGTGGAGATAATGTTTACTTTAATCCCGGGTCTGCAGCAACTAAAATACTTGACTATGGGAGTAGGAAAGCTAGAAATCCTGTAGTAGAGGATTTAGTTAAGCTAGTTCGCTTAGTAGACGCACTAGAATACTTGAAGCTACAGAGCACTGCTTTAGTTCCATCAGATGTGCCAGTAAAGCTTAGGGACCGTATTAGACTTTACATTGTCTTGAAGAATACTACTAAGCCTGTAGTCACAGGAGCCTTTACTGTAGACGGAGTACATGATATGGCAAAAATGCTTGAAATAGTTCTAGGAGAGATCTCCAAGAAACCGTATGCTGTTTTCGATGTCTGCCCTAGTCCTCCTCTCAAATGGAGCTATATTACATCACAGAACCTCATAGACTGCGCCAAGAAAGGAATTCCTGTCGAAATAATTCCCATGCCTCAGTTTGGTGCGACAAGCCCTATAACCATAGCTGGCTCACTGGTACAGCACCACGCTGAAGCTCTCTCAGGAATTGTTTTGGCCCAGCTAGCTAGAGAAGGAGCCCCAGTTATTTACGGCGGAAGCCCCTGTGAATTTTGCATGAGATACGGCACAGCCAATATCGTTAGCCCAGAGACTCTTCTATTATCGTCAGCTTACATAGAGATAGCCAAGTACTTTAATTTACCTACGCACACCTACATGGCTATAAGTGACTCAAAAATACTGGATTACCAGGCTGGAGCAGAAGCATCGATGAGTGCTCTCGTAGCTGTTCTTAAGAGAATAAACATCGTCTCCGGCCCTGGTATGCTGGAATTCGAAAACACTCAGTCTTTAGAAAAACTAGTTTTAGACAACGAAATCTGCGGCTATGTTTTGCGTTTTGCGAGAGGCTTTGAAATAAATGACGACACTTTAGCTATAGAACTCTTCGCTAAGGTAGGCTTTAAGGCAATCTTTCTTAAGGAAAGACACACAGTTAGGTTTCTGCGTAAAGAACATTACTTCCCTAAAGTCTTCGACAGATCTCCTATATCGCTATGGCTTAGCGGAAAATCTCTTCCAGCTTTAGAAAAAGCACATAAAGTCGTAGAGGAAATACTAAGCACCCACGAGCCTGAGCCACTACCCTCTGACGTAGAGAAAGGGCTAGAAAAATTCTTTAAGAGTATTTTAGCTAAATATGGAGTAAAACCTAGTCTTTGATTTCCTCTACAGTAATAGCGTTTACAGGACAGTTTTCTTTCGCATCCGAAATACAGCCTAATTCCTCTACTTCAATCTCGGTTTTACTATCTTTGAGCCGAGCTTTTCCGTCATCGCCTATCTCAAAGTAATCTGGACAGACTGCAGCGCATGCTCCGCATCCGATACAAGTTTCTTTGTCTACTTTAACTTTATACTTAGGCATACGGATATTATGCGAAAGCCAGAATATATATCTATTCAATATATTCTGTTTTATTCACTAACTTCTATTAAATTAATTAGGCGTGGAGATAAAAACTAAACTATAGTTAAACGAGTATTTCAGAGAATTCCTTTTTCCTTTCTTCTACTAGCTCGATGAATTTTGCTAGAAGTTTTGCAGTATTCTCAATATCGTTGAGAGACGCTATTTCGCCAAAACTATGCATGTACTTCAGGGGAATTGAAACTAGTCCCGTAGCTACTCCTTCTCTAGTAAGCTGTATTACCGCGGCATCTGTGCCAGAGGGCCCAAATATGGGTTCTCTCTGGTAAGGTACGCTGGCTTTTTCTCCGGCCTCTTCTAGTAGTTGAACTACTTTGGGATAGAAATTGGGACCTAGTCCTATTGCAGGGCCTTTTCCTAACTTTATTCCAGCTACTTGTCTCGGCGATACACCGTGTTGAAGTCCGTGAGTAACGTCTATCGCTATGCCTATGTCTGGTTTAATTCTATAAGCTACTACTCTTGCTCCCCTTAATCCCAGTTCTTCTTGGCTTGTAGCTACTAAGTAGACTTTAAGTCCGAGATCCTTTTTGGCTAAATAGTCTACTATTTTTATCATAGCTGCTACTCCTGCTTTATCGTCAAGACCTACTCCAAGCACATTGTTATTAAGTAATTTCTTTAACTCAAGAACTGGCGTAATTACTGTTCCGGGCTTAATTCCCAGTTTCTCTACTTCTTCCTTCTTTTCGGCACCTATGTCTATGGCCATGTCTTCTATTTTAACTACTTTATCTCTTTCCTCAGGCTTAGTCAAGTGCGCTGCTTTGGCGGCCACTACTCCGTACACAGGTCCTCTAGGTGTATGTAGCACTACGCGTTGTCCGTAGACTACACGCTGGTCAATTCCTCTGGAAGCAAATCTTATGTAGCCTTCGTTTTCAATATAGGTTACCATGAAACCTACTGTATCTAAGTGAGCGGCAATCATTATTTTTAAGTCTCCTTCGCCGAAAGAGCCTATAACATTGCCTAGAACATCTACTTTGACTTCGAGACCTCTTTCCTTCATTAGATTTGATATTACTTCTCTTGCTGTATCTTCGTAGCCAGAAACGCTAGGCGCTTCTACTAGTCTCTTTAAAACCTCGAATGTGTTTTCGCTCACAGGTAAATATAGAAAACAAGGTATTAAATACGTTAGGTAGTTCCTAAGTTATAAATAATTGAAGTAAATTTTCTAGGGGCTCCACTCGAAGTCTTTATCCAAGGGATATATTGGTCTAAAAACTCTTCTGTAGGGAAGTTTCTCTATTTTAAGGCAAGTAAAGCCAGGAGTATAGGCCATGTAGGCTTTCGCCGCTATTTCTCTGATATCTGAGAATAAGTAACCTAACTTAACTACAATAATTTTGTATTCTCTAGGGTCTATTCCTAGAGCCTTATAGTCCTCAAGCTCTGTGAAAGCTTTTCTCCTAGAAGTTACCGCTATGTCGACAGCCCCGCTCCTAATTAGTACTGCTTCACTCGACAGTTTCAGTACTTTTGCTTTAATATCTATGGGATAACCATTTATTTTATCTATTTTACCTCCTAGACTTAGCTTTACTTCAGCGCCTACTCTTGCCTCAACACACTTTTTGTAAGCTTCTTTGTCGTAGAAGCCGGCTATAAGAGATTTTTCTACATTCTTTTCTATCAACAACTCTAACATAACTGGAACATCTCCAGCTCCTCCTGCAGTAACATTGTCTCCTGAATCCGATATTACTGCAGGCTTTTCTCGGCACAGTAAGGCTTTTTCTAGGACTTCTTCTGGCTCTCCTGCCTCTACATCAGGCTTGAATTCTCTTCTTCTACGCCAAACCTCATAGGCTAGTTTGCGGGACGCCTCAAGTGCTTCACTATATTTATTTTTAGTCGCTACAACTACTGCGCTAGGTGTAGCATAGGGAGCATCTGTCCAGGCGCAGCCTACGAAAAGTGATGAAACAAGTATATGTGGCTTCGAGTCTATTTCAGGGAGCATTTTCATAATACTTGCTGCAGGCTCATAAAGTGTTACGAAAAATTCTCCGGGCAACAGCATTGGGGGCTTAACTATGGCTATAGAAGTCTCTATTTTCTCTGCCAAACATTTTGTAAGTAAAACCGCTGCCCTATATCGTGTTTCCTCAGCGTCGATGTGAGGCGCTGTTCTGAAAGCTACGATAATGTCTAGCATCTCTGCGAGTTCTTTAGGAATATTTCCGTGTAAATCAAAGCTAGCGGCTATAGTACACTTTTCTCCAACGATTTCCCTTATGGATTTAACTAAATCTAGTTCACCGCTACCTAGGTCTTTAACTTCCATAGCTCCATGAAGATCCAGAAATACTCCATCTACTTTTCCCGCTTTCTCGAGATCATTGAGAAGACTTCTTTTTAGCTCGAAGTAAGCTTCTTTTTCTACTAAACCGGCTGGTGGAGCATAAGCTGTGAAAGAAAGAGCTACGTCAACACCCGAGTTTTTTAGAACTCGAACATACTTGGTTTTCGTGAGCTCTTCGCTGCTAACTACTCTGAAATCTTCGAGAGAAACTGTGAGAGAGCTAAAGCTATTAGATTCATGTCTTATGCCTCCAACGAAGACTTTGACCACAAAATAGCTTTTGGAAAGAAAGTATATGAAACTAATCAGACTCTACTACATATACATATGTATCACCGGGCTTGCTATACTCGAATACATCGACTGCTAACCCTTCTTTTTTCAAGTCTGCTATAAAGTCTTTAATGTACTCAGTTTGCCCGCGCAGATGCATTGGTACAACAAGCTTAGGTCTAATTTCTTTTACGAAGTCTATAGCGCCTGTCCAGTTGCTTATACCAGGTACTGTATTTATGAAAGCTATATCTATAGTATAGCGCTTTAGTTCTCTTAAAGCATCATAATATATCTTCATAATATTCTCGTTTACTTCACTAGGCAAAGTATCTCTAGCCCAGTTCGATAAATCTCCCGAATGATAAACATTAAGTCTATTTAAGTGCAGTAAGTATGCTACACCGACGTCGCTGCTTTCAAAAGCTCTTATTTTACAACCAAATACTGTGACTACTTTTCCTGGATGAACTACTGTAGTGTTTTCTCGAGGAATTTTATGAACTTCAACAATATCATGTGATAAGATTATATGCGCTTCTTTTGCATAAACTGCTAGCTCATATATTTTGGGAGAAAAATGATCCCAATGATGATGAGAAGCTAAAAACAATACTCTTTTTCCTTCTATTTTATCTTTAACGGTAGAAAAAATAGGTTCAGACGAAAAGTATTCTTCAGGAAAATCAAAAACTATACTAAGGTCTTCATACTCTATTAAAAAGCAATCATGATACACGTAGACTATAGTTACTTTATACACTGTCTAGGTTAATGCTAGTCTTATTTAAGCATTGCTAACAGATAATAGAGAAGTGATTTAATTGAAGATATCATAGACACTTTTAGTTAAAATAATCCATTTTCGTGAAAAAGGAAAAAATATGTACACCTTTTCTTGATTTAGTGTACCAATGCACAGTTATTTTTGCGAGAATATACTGAAGAATAAGTGCGTAAAGTTAATATACCTTTTAACCGTAATATATCAAGTCATGAAAAATTTAATTTCGAGGAAAAATTCTTATTGCTATGAGAAAAGGCGCTGTTTTGACACCTATAATTATCGAGTAAAGTCTTTCTTAAGAGAAAGAAATTTTTCGCATTTATTGTACTCTATTTAGAGCTCTGGGGACCGCTCTATGGATAGCAGAGACTGGCTAATAATTACATCAATTCCAAGATCACTTGATGTCGCTAAAATAGCTGAGAAAAGCGGTCTGCCTCAGTCAACTGTCTCGCGTAGATTAAAGGCTCTTCTTCCGCAAATAAACATTAAGTTTATAGTATCTAGAAAAGCTCTAAAACTCAAACCTATAGTTCTCGTTTTTGATAAAATGCCTTATAGGCTTCCAGCATATACTATTTCTTGTAGAAAAGGAGTATCTTATGGAGATGAAGTATATGTCGTTGCCGCTGCTGTACCTGAAGACGCTATCTCAGATTATATTTCCCTATTCCCATATGAACCAAAATTCGTGTTTATAGGTGAAGAACATGTATTTTGGCGCCCCGATCTCGCTTCACACTACAATATCATAAATGAAAAATTAGAAGTAGATTACTATAAGTTAAAGAAAATAGATAATGTCTGGAGAAAAATAACTCCTACAACTATCGATACTTATGACTTATTAATAATATTTTTCAAAGAAAAATACGCCTATACTTCACTAGCAGACATCTCTAGACAGGCTTTATTGAAAGGAATAAGGTCTTCGCAGCAACTTCTCTCGTATCACTTCCGTAGACATGTTTTACCGATATGGCTTGGAAACCATGTTAGCTTATATAGACCGCTCACTGAGTACCCTATTAGGATACACTTTTACGAAGTATTTAATGCAGAAAATGTTGTTTCAAAGCTTTCATTAATACCTTACATACATACTATATACTATTCTAGCGACTGCATAGCTTTCTCATGTCAGCTTTCAGTAAAAGAAACATTTATGCTGTACAAAAATATTCTAGTAGAATACAAGGCAAAGCCTCTCTACCCCGAGGTATACTTAGATCAGTCTCTTGAAAAATATATGATAAGCTACTATAAGCTTTGGAACAAGGGTTGGCTTAAGCCAAGTAAACTAGTGCCTAAAAAGCCTCGGGCAGCTCCTACACACCGTAGCAGGCACTAGGGACCAAAGTGCCCTATAGATGTTTGAACAATTACGCATTTAAGTCCAGCATCATTCAGTACTCTTTTTACTTTAAGCATTTCAAATACACTCGGCCTCTTTAAGTTTCTTCTTCTAAAAGCAGGAAAATAGTCCAATACACAGACCTGTACTTCAGGGTCTATTGATGCGAGTTTTTCGCCGGCCTTCGCTATTTCATCTAGAGATACTAACTCTTTATTGTATACTAGACCAACTCCAATGTAGACTTTTTCTTTGTAGTGGTCTACTAAGTACTTAATTGCATTCCAGGCAGTATTTAAGTATTTTTCAGCAAGCTCTTTGTCAGTTATCCCTGTTATTTTCGTGTAGGATTTTACGTATACGCATTTCGGCTCTACACCTATATTATTGCATCCCGCTTCAACTAATTCATCAATGTAGTCGGGCGTGAGCAGTGTTCCGTTACTGTCTAGGTGCAGTCTCCTATTTTTGCCTTTATTAAGCTCACTTAAATGTCTAAAGAATTCTATAAGCCACTGCTTATTGAGTGTAGGCTCACCTCCGCTAATAGCTAGCCCAGAAACTTCGTAATAGTCTCCTACAGCTGTTAATTTCTCAGCCGCCTTTTTAGGCGTAAGCGGTTCTGTAATATTGTCGTAGGTTACATGCCAGTTCTGACATTGAGGACATCTAAGATTACAACCTGCCACCCATATAGCTGCTTCAACATATTTGCCCTTTCCTTTCGCATAGTAGGGTGTGGCTTTACCTCCTACTGTGTGAGGTTCAGGTCCGTGAACTATTCTTAGAGGAGGTTTATCTCTTATGTTAGTTGATATTCTCATACCCTCTTCGATTGGAGTAATACATGACCTCTCTAAGCTATCATTAATCTCTACTGCACAGGACCAGCAACCACCTGTACGACAAGGAGCTTGTATTTTTCCTTCATTTGGATAAATGCCTATGCTGTATCCTATTAGCTCTAATGCCTTGAGAACTGTTATTCTTTCTGGCACAGAGTACTCTACGCCGTCTACTACTACTCTTATTTCCTTTCTAGGACTCTTATCTTCTACTATTTCCCTAGCCTCATAAGGACAGAAATAATAACATGAAAGACAGCCTACACAGTTTCCCGGACTATAACATAAGTTTACTATTCTACATGCTCCGCATTTTACACATTTTTCTTCATCTACAACGCATTTATAGAATTTAGTGCTCTTATACACAGAATACTACCTGTTTTCAAAGTATTATTTTTTACTAGAATTACTCAAAGAGATCTACCAGTCTGCTTAACCATGAATCAATTAGGCTTACAAGCAGACGTGCTTCTTCTTCAGAAGGATACTCTTCCTCCACTACATGGTGCTTAATAGCATAATCCTTCATCTCGTTGGCTAGTCTTAACACCTCTTCTCTTACTTCACGGCTTAACATTCTACCTACTTCTCTCAAGTAGTTTCCAGCCTTACTGATGGTGTGGACAATATAGCTCCAGGGCAAAGGGTTTCTTATGAGCATTTTTGAGAGATTATTTAAAGTGCTATATGTTTTCATCAACAAGTATAGCTTATGAAAATCATTGTGCAGAGCCAGTACGCTTAGCGTCCATAGCGGCGCCATGTCTATGAAAGGTAAAAGATCTATTACTATCATGAAAGCGAGAATAGTAGTTATCTTATTGACTACTTTAGGCTGAAAAGCTTCAAAAGTTTTCATTTTATTAAGAGAATTATCAGTATTCCTGTAAGCAGATCTAAGGCAGTTTCTATTGGATTAGGAAATATTCCGAAAAAATCAACTAGGTCATTTATAATAGCTATAGTTAGTATCTGAAGCCACAAAGAGTAAGAAAAGTTTTCTGCCATAGACTAAGTATCATTCAGGTATAGGTAAACTTATTTCTTGTGTTAGCAGAGGATCTTCTGTTCCTTTAAGCAGTTTTCTCCAAGCTTCTTCAAGTTCACCGAGCAGTCTTAGAGCCGTATCGCGGTCTTCGTACGCTAAGTTATTTTGTTCAAGCGGATCTTTTTCTAAATCGAATAACTCTAAGTAGCCTGCAGGTCTGCCGTAGGGATCCGGTCTGAGCGTTTCTATAAGCTTCCACCTCTCTGTTCTAATAGCTCTCTTAGTCATTCTAGTGTTCTCCATCAACAGTACTTTATCGTATCCGCTCCACTCTCCTTCAATTAACTTTATTAAGCTTTTGCCGTAGATATGTTCCCCGAAACTGCAACCCACTACGTCAAGTATTGTTGGAACTATGTCTGTGTGCTGAACAAAGGCTTTGACTTTAGTTCCTTTAGGTACTTTTTCAGGATATCTAACTATGAGAGGTATTCTTACATCCCACTCGTAGAGACCATGATGGTCGTAGAATATATTGTGTTCTCCCATACTTTCTCCGTGGTCTGCTGTAATAATTATGATAGTATCATCTAATATTCCGAGCTCTTCTAATTTCTCGTATATTTTCTTTACTTTATCGTCTGTATACAGTATTTCTGCGTCGTAGAGAGCCTCAATATAATCAGGATTTCTGGAACCCTTTTCTATTAGCTTGCCTAGCCAGCCTTTCAGCAGGTGTCTACCCCATACTGTTTTTTCTACTCTTTCCTTCAAGTCTCCTTGAGAAGGATCTCCCTTAAATATTTTTTTGACAAGGTCTTCAGGCGGATAGTAGGGGGCGTGAGGGTCCCAGAAGTGTACAAAAAGGAAGAACTTTTTGTCTTTAAGTTTACTGCTCCACATATCTAGAAACTCTAGTGTTTTCTTCAAGACTATTTCTCCGCTTATCTTTATCCCTTTAGAAATAACTACTATGCCTCCTGTCGCGAAGTAGTAGTCGTATCCTCGGATAAACCACTCTCCTCCTTTCATTATAGCTAAATTGTCTGCTGCCGCTGTAATGTAGCTTTTCCTTTTAAGTAGCTCGCTTACAAGAGGAATATTTTTGCTCAAGAATATTGATCCTGCATGACAGACTATTTTATGGTGCAACGGATGTACTCCAGTGAGCATGGTAGTGTAGCCTGGATGTGTAGGTATAGCCGGAGCATAAGCGTATTCAAAGATAGCACCTTCAGAAGCTATCTTATCTATAAATGGACTTGTCTTTACTTTATATCCATAGCAACTTAAATGATCCGCTCTTAAAGTATCTATAGCGATGAGAAGAACATGTGGCTGATTTTCAGACATATATTCTATTACACCTTTATGAATATAAGACTAAGCATAACACTTTATATTCTTCTGAACACTAGTAAGTAAATGATTACCAATAAAATAGATATTGTAGGCTATGATCCTGCTAGATGGAGTACTTCCCTTTATGCTCAAATAGCATGTCCTCGAGTAAAAATAATAGTTTTCAAGAAAACCTTACACAATATACCACCCGTATATAATACCTGAAGTAATGGCGGGTGCTTTGCCTAGAGATAAGTTAATCAGCGAAACATCTTCAAAAGTCGGGAAGATTAAGTTACGTACAGGTATCGAAGTAGAGTACTTGAGCTACTGAACCTTGGCTCATGGTTAATATACAAGAAGACAACTATTAAGGAAGTAAAAAGAGTAAAAATATCATATACCCCTAATCTCTGTGAGCTAGTTCACCTTTTTAGTATATTAGCTAGAATTACCCTCAGAAAACCAAAGCTGAAATAACTTTACGTGAGAAAGTTTAATAGAATTATGAGCAATGATAACACCGCTAAGAGACAGTATAGGTACTTTTTGCTCAGTAACATATCTAACGCTATTTTTCCCAAAAGAATTACAGGCGCTGAAAGTAAAAGAAGAATTCCTAGTTTTGAGAGAATATTTTGGACTGCCAGGTACCTGAGTAACGTGCCTATAGCTATCAACGTTATTGCCGCCACTAGTATGAATTCTAATAACTTACTTGTCTTCATGACTAAGCACCTATACTTGATAGTATTAGGCGAATAGCCGCGTAAAGCAATACTCCTGAAAAAATAAGTCTTATCCAAATGCTTTTAATTTTAACTTGTGTTTTTGCACCTAAAGTGGCTCCCACAATAAAGCCTACGATAACTATTGACGCTAAATCTACTCGTAGAAATCCTTCTTTGAAATAAAGTAGAGCCGATGTAGCTGCCGTTATTCCTACCATAAATGTGCTCGTAGCCGTAGCTACTTTAATAGGAATTCCTCCTACTATGCACATGAGGGGCATTTTAATGACTCCGCCTCCGATTCCTAGAAGAGCTGAAAGTATTCCAGCAAAGAAGCTTCCTACTATGAGTAAAGGGCTATGCGCTACTTTGTAAGTCACTTCTTTTCCTAAATTTTCATCAAAGTATTTTCCGCTTAGTTCGAGTTTCTTGGCTATAAAGTCTTCTTCCCGAAATTTATGTTTAAGTCTAGCGGACAAAATCATGTACACTGCTATTATCGGGAAAATAGTGCCCATAATTAGCTTTAAGTACCTGGCTTCAATAAACTGGTAAATAAATGATCCGACAACAGCGCCTATTGTCGAGGAAACTTCTAGGAAAAGGCCCAGTTTTACGTTAACTAAGTTCTTTTCAAGATAAACTCTTGTAGCAGCTATTGATGTAGCAATTGCCACTGCTACTCCTATGGGTACTGCTACTTTAGCATCAATATCAAAGAAGACTATAAGTGTGGGCACGAGTAAACTTCCTCCACCTATTCCGGCTATAGCGCTTACAAAGCCAAAAAGCATAGAGGTAAGCAGTATCAGTATTTCCTTAAGCACTTTCGCTAAAACGTATACACTAATATATTACTTATGTCAGTCCAATAAGTTTTCTCTTTTTCTCCAAATAGTAGAGATAGTTTTTATAAGAGACATCGGGCGGCACCCTGTGATCTACGTGAGGAATATAGCCTCCTTCCTCAACAAGATCTTTTACTCTTTCAAGCTCTTTGTCTATTGCCTTGAAACCTTCTATTAGCGCGAACTTATCTATACCTCCCATTAACAGAAGTTTTTTCCCATGTTTCTCTCTTAACTCAACAGGGTCTACTCCGGCTCTTCTTTCTAAAGGAAATAGACAGTTTATGTCTGCTTCGAGCCATAGTGGTACGAGATCATTGATGTTTCCGTCAGAATCAAGTATATTTAGCCATACTCCGTGATCTTTCAGATAAGATGTTATCTTCTTGTACTCTGGAACCATGAATTCTTTAAACAGCCTCGGAGATAGCATCGGTCCTTTATTATAGCACATGTCTTCCCACCAGTGGGCGTAGTCTATTTTGGCTACTTTTAATGCTAGACTTACTGCTTTAAGCATCATTTCTGTTCTGAATCGAAACATGTCTCTAATGAGGTCTGGGTCTCTGTAGAATGTTTTAAGAAGAGTCTGGAGCCCCATTAAGCCTCTAGCCCAACCAAAGTATCCTCCAGCATTTACTCCTAGCGGATAGTCTCTGTTTTTCCACTTTTCTTTTAACTCATCTATGTTGTCAGGAAGCCTTATTCC
>CBDUKN010000006.1:0-118200 GCA_965367815.1 uncultured Thermoprotei archaeon | reverse complement strand
CTGCTTAATTGGAATATTACCAGTATTCTTTATTGTAGCGAAAATGTGCACCTTAGAGCCATCGTAGTATGCGTGCATGTCATACACTGAGAAGTCCTTTGTGTATATTAGTTTGGGTATCCAGCTGAAGAGCGAAGTTATTACGAGACCTGCTATTGCTAATCCCGCTATTATCCACATGATATGTTCAATACTAACCTGCATAAGGGAAAAACTATCACACTTATAAAAGAATAACACATAGAGGTAATTTATTTAAAATAAGTCCTGAAACTTAACGCACTAGTAAGAACTACTATTGATGTTCTTAAGAAGACGGTAATCCTCGAGCTAATGTGCTTGAAAAAGGCTAAAGAAAATGATGAGGGGTTGTGGGTGAGACTTCAGAGCTCTTCCATGCAGGGATATGGTATTATCGGAAGATGGTCAAGAT
The DNA here is from genome assembly GCA_965367815.1 of uncultured Thermoprotei archaeon. Classification (GTDB taxonomy): domain Archaea; phylum Thermoproteota; class Thermoprotei; order Thermofilales; family B15-G2; genus B15-G2. The sequence goes on along the minus strand of CBDUKN010000006.1, from coordinate 117,767 downwards.
TCTTCTCTAGATACTTTGCTGAGCTTAGCATAGAGTTCGTCAATAAGCTTCCTTACTTGCTCTGGAGCCTCTTCATATCTCATCCTCACTCGTGCTATCTCCTCAGCCTCTAGTAGCTTGTTAAGAGCAGATACTGCAGGGGCTAGAGAATTCATAGCGATACTTTCCGCTTCTTCAAGACTTAAGGTTAACTCCTGATTATATGCTGTCAAGGTTATCTCCATCATAGCTGCTAATAATAGTGGGAGATACCTTAGCTTTATCTTCTTGGAGCCTAAGTCCTTAAGGAGAAGATCCCATTCAGTAAGGAATTTTAGCATAATCTTTCCTAGACCTTGATAGTAAAGGGGGACTGGCTCTAGCCTAAATCCCCGTCGGTCAGGAATTTTGCGTAATCTTATTACATTATACGACTGAAGAAAATGGAGTAACTCATATCCTGTAGCGCGTCTCACATCAGCTTTCTGCAATAGCTTATTCTGTGAGAGTCCTCCAGCCATATGAGCTAATAGTTTTGCTAAGGTTAGAGCTTTTCTAGCCTTAACACTTACACTACTCATTTTAAGCACAATATAGTTTCACTGGGGAACTATTAATAGTTTCGCTAGGGAACCACTAATAGTATCCTAGAGTAACTATACATCATAGTATTTTACAAAAGAGAATGTTTGCTACAACTTGAAGCTATAGCAATACGCTTATAAATAATGTAACATAAATTTTCTTGATGCCTCCTCGGAGGATTAAGCTTCCATATTTAAAGGAGCCTATGCCTGCAAGCAGTATCGCTATCTCTGGGAGTTGGCAGGGAGTTCGTTACATAAGTGAGAACGACTCTGTTCATTCAGTTGGAGTTTTCTTTCCCTCAGGAGCAGCACTCGCTGTAGACAAACTCATAATGGATGGCTTAAAGATAGCTAACGAAGTCATAGTCCCTAGAATACGGCGCATCGCACAAGACTACAAAATACCTACCTACATCAAAGACCCCTTGAGACCTTTCAAAAGGCTAGAGCGTTATGGTATAGGAGAGCTTAGAGGTGATCGCTTTGTGGGTGATGTAAAGCCCTACGAGATTAGGAGATATATGGATGCTAGATATTCGGAAGCCCTAGGCTACAATCCTGCTGACTGTGCTGTTATGGCACTTCTCTTTAATTTCAATCAGACACCTATTCCATTACGCAATACACGTCTCTTCTGCGTGAAGTTCGCTGAGCATAACAACCTGAAGCTTAGAGATGCTCATGTTATGCGATTTCTCGCGACACAGGCTCTCATACTGGCTAGCAGAAAGATAAGAACATACATGATAGATAATGTGTTATTGGTTTCAGGTCCTAAGATTGACGATCCTCATCTAGCAGAACTTATAGTGAAGAGGCAACTTGGGGACTTTGTGGCTAAAGTCTCGGATAGTCCTGCATTTCCGGTAGATCCTACTCAAGCACCTTATATGGATGATCTGCGAGCTACAGGCTTCATGGAGTTCGTCCAAGATCAAGTACTGGGCAAAGTGTATCGTTACGCCATACTTAGAATATCCTATGACCAAGTGGTTAATAAGTTTGGAGAGTACATGGCTGAGCAGTTAATCAAGGTCGTAGGGAGGCTCAGGCTACGTGATTTAGGAATTGTCCCTGATCAGAAGGAGGTTCTCTTCGAGCCCTTAAGCACTCTCCCTGCTCCAATAGATGAGACCCTTATAAGGGATACCTTAGAGAGTCTTTACACAGGTGTTTTCACTTCACGTTATGCACACGTCCTTACCCCAGCTGAGAGAGCAAGGCGAGAAGCTACAGAGGAGGCATATAGGAGAGCTAGAAGACAACGGAGGCTAAATGAGTTCTTTTAGAGAATGCCCCCGTATCATTAGAATTTTACTTCAAGATTATTGAAGAATCCCCTGCATTAACTCCTTCCACTAAGTAGAGTAAAATATAATACATGTCAAGTGACAATAGTGGTTTAGAGCTTTGGAGAGCGCTAAATAAGGCGTACGGTGGGTTATCACTACTAGATAATGCAAAGAGGAGGGCTATAGAGACACTTCTAAGGCTTCGGGTCTTAGATCAAGATAAAGGGAAGTTAAGAGGTTTACCGCTTTACTATCTATGTATGGGTGAGGTAATAGTTAAGGCAGTAGAGAATGCTGAAGAGATATTAAAGGAGATAGGAAGTGGTAAGGTTAAAGCTAAGTATGTCCCCCTCATCCTAGCGGGTAAAGTTCTAGCCTATATCAAAGCCTTAGGAATAGAGGAGTTAGTGTTGAATAATGATGAAATAGAGAAGCTAGGCGAAGATGTACTACGAGCTCTAAGCAAGAAGCTCTCTGCATTAGCTTTTAAGGTTAGTGAGAACTGAATTTCTCTTCTTACTTTAAAGAACTTAGAAACCTAACATATTCACTATACTTGTATAATAACAAAGTACCTAAACGCTCAAAAAGTAGTATTCTTCAGCCTATTAATACTTTAATGGCTTCATTTTTTACAATATTATACATGTAAACATTATACGTCATATTGTACTCATAAACATCCTTTGGAACAAGTTTAGCATTATCCAAATAGGCAATAACATCATAGCCCTTCGGCACTAATACAGATATTAAAACAGGCGCTCTCTCATCAAGTGTAATATAGTACTCATAATGGTTATCAATAATACTACCGTAGACTTCTTTCAGTCTAGCATCAAAGTATATTGTACATGTGCACGAACCTTCGTGCCCACTAATATCACAAACCCACCATCCATTATCATACTTAAAATTCGCAACAATACTATCACCAACAATAAGCCTGCTAGGCTTAATACTAAAGGCAAGAGCACTAACATCATCATTAAGCTCGATAGTACCAATAAAGCCTTGAGGCCCAAGCATTAGTTCTAGCTTTTTAGGACTGCTCCACTTAGAATAGCCAGTCCAGACTTTACCACTCACATAGACTTCCATGGGGTACGCTGAATAGTAATCACTAAGCCAGATCTTAACCTTGGAAGGAGTTGATGATGTTAGAGGAATACTACCAGGATAGCCCTCAAGTCTTAAAACACCATTTCTACAAGTGAGCTTAAAGGTTCTAACAAGTCCTCGATATCCAGAATCACCAACATAATAATCACGATAACACCATCTAACATAACACCTATGACCGTACTTCCTGTAAAAGAGAACACTAACAATCTTCCCACCATATTCAACATTAAGATAAGCGCCCATGAGGTGCCAGAGGCCAAGACCATAATTTGGATAGTGGACTTCTATGGTAAGGTCAAAATTCAGCTCAGAGTACTCATTTTGAGAGAGCCAGCTCCTAATACTCCCACTATGCCAGTCTAGTCTGAGACTAACATCCTCCATTATAATACTACTTTCAAAGAGCTTATACTCGACATTAGGAACTATAGTATAAAGGAGTACTGGTGGTAGCCTAACTGAAACATGTACATTGCCCTTCTTACTAGCAGTATATGCCGTACCTAGCCAGATGTGTGTCTTATTAGCATAGATTACGACTATAGGCCCACTATCAGAACTATGGATTAGCTTCCTACCAATATCCTTTAATGAGACTTCCTCATATACATTACCATACTTTATTACAAGCTTATCGTCTTGTAGTATAACTAATGCGTGAATGCCTATATTGAGCACCTTTAGGCCTTCCGCATGTTTGATTTCGTGTGCTAGTATCTTGGCTAGGGATCTAAGGTTAGATGCACTATTATTACTCAATAATAGGAAGCCTACATCAGCAAAGACAACTAGAGCAATTATCAAGCAGGCAAGCTCTAAAGACCTCATAAGTAAAGTGCCTAACAGTTAAAAAGAAGTTAGGGAAAGATAAGCTCCCTATCAAGACTTAGCATACCACGTCTCATAGACAACAATGACCCTTAGAACATTACTAGGATCGACATTGAATGATAGAACCTCTTGATTATTAATAGTAACAGAGACAGTACCAGGATAATCATAGCACCTCAAAAATACAACACGAGAGGAATTAGCAAACGATAACGTACAGCCAGGCTCTAGAATACCGCTAATCCTAAACAAGGTAATCTCAACGATATGAGAAGTACGACTATACTCATTAACGATATAATGCTTAACGACGGGTTTTGGATCAACGACTATAATGGAGTCTATGTGGTAAACACTAACTCGCCTAAAGAATTCAAAGTGCTTATCAGGAGGAGAACCTCTTATAACCTCGACTTCTCTAGCATGAATGGGAACGTAGACTTTAAGTCGTTCATAGTTAAGGTTTATAGCTAAAGGTTCTTCATTAGGCTTATTAACCACAAGCATCAAGTTAACATCCTCTAAACTCCAAGACTCGACAAGCCTAGCAGATTGCTTTCTCTCTATAATCTCAGCTATTTCAAGTGCTCTACCCCTAATGTACTGAAATGTATAGTAGGCATTATGAGACCAAGGCTTAAGCATTATAATGGCAAGGCATATTAGGGCTAGGGTAGTCGTAAATAGTAGTACTTTTTCGATTGTCTTCATAAGGATTATTGCTATTCACATTAAAAAGGACAAATATTGTGGGAAGTTTTCATGGATATGAGGCGTGAATATTATGGAGTGTTGTGCTGAAGAGATGAGGCTCAATGTAAAAAACTTGAGAATCCATGGCTATGTGATCCTCCATCCAAGAATTTCCTCAACCTTCTAAACCTTCAACCTTCTTCCATTTACCACTAGAGTGGAGATAGATGACGTGAGGTTTATCGTTCTTGCGAGCATAATCTTTAAATAAGGGTTTCTCGTATAACCATGGGTGGAAAGCCACGACTCCGTCTATCTTGATAGGTTGACCATAACCATGCTCTAAACCAAAGTCTACGATTTTTTTCTGGAGGTAGTGATTTACAAACCTAATAACGTGATCATGAAAATCGTCACCTCCAGGATATCTCGCACCTATCTCGGTAGCAGGCATACCTTTAATCCAATCAACAACAGCCGCAGCTAAACCACGGTTAGCTTCTGAGACAAATGGAAGAGGTGAGCGTTTATCGATAAACCATGTAACATAACCTCTATCTATCGGCACAACACAATCAGTTGTGTTATAAATTACTTTGAGGATTCCTCCTCTCGGATATATCCACAAACCTTGTTGTAATTCACTACCTCCTTGATAAGCAATAAAACTATTTGGCCAATTCTTTCCGGGCCCAAAGAAAATGTTATTATGCGAAATCCTGTAAGCAAGCGATCTAACCTTTTTACCCTCAATCACATCCTTCTTGTAATTCTCGAACCACCATAACGCAGGACTCGTACCTAACTCCGGATCGTAATTGACATTCCTTCTTCCTATTTCCAAACTTCTCGAGAAAACCTTTCCAGTTTTCATATCAAGCTTTAAGATACTTGGGGGAAGCAACTGATACTCGAGCTTGTATGGATTACCCCATTCAGTCGCATCACCTTCCTTCAAGAAGTATATAGACAACTCAAGGCATGGCTTCACATAATTCTTCCACCAGTAATCATAGTTTCCCCTTGTTTCAGGCTTAGCTAGCTTATCTTTCTTCCCGCCTTCAAAGGTGTCGTACAGCAAGCGCTGAATTTGTTCGGCAGATTTTTTCAGTATCAAACCCATCAGATTCTTCCAATCCTTGAACTCCGGATAAAACTTAGAATATCTTCCAGCTATCACTTGAACATCCTCATCTCTTATTGTAACGTTGTACTTGAACAACCTAGCCAAGTTTGCATGAACATTAGCGACTTCATCAACAACATCTTCAGCTATTTCACCAAGCTTCACTCCATACTTCTTTATGGCCTTCAAAGCATCGAGAATGCTTCTATCAGCACCCATTATCAAGCTCGCGTTGTTTGCATGATATATCTGATCTATAGTCAAATCCTTCAAACCGAATTCGACATAAGTGTTGAATATCTTGTTGATAGCACCTGCCTTATCCTTAACTCTATAATCTCTAATTATCTGATCCAAAACAATGTATGCCAAATTCTTTGGTACATCCGAACCGTTCAAATAAGCGACTTTCAACACGTTTTCCAGAGTATTCAGCTTACCCTTAGCAAACAGATCCTGAACGAGACTAACTTTGTCGAAAAGCTTGGAAGCTAGAGTTAGGTCATAACCCTTACTCTTCACCCATGCTAGGAAAGCTTGTTTTGGGGTTAGCGTGATGTGTCCCGGTACAATGGTGGCTTTGTTTAACTTATCGAAAGCGAACACGCGGTAGCTTATCTTATCGGCTGAGATAACAGACAAAGGTATCTTTCCACCATACACACCATTTCCTTTCAAATCTACTTGTAGGGGAGATAGAGTGTAATTCTTGTTTAAGATCTCGAGTAGAACTTTGGATATACCGCTCAAATCATTCGCTGTGACGTTGAAGTTCAGAGTGTTTGGTACGTATAAATAATTTATATCGCTGATCACGGGATTGTCGAAGAAAGCGAAACTCGTCGTTATGCTTCCTAGATTACCCTTAGCGTCTTTCGCGAAAATTTGGATGGAATACACTCCCTCTTCCGTTATCGGGAATTGGGCGACATAATGATCGTTCATCTTGGAAAAGGTTGCGTTGTACACGTTGCCAGATGGATACTTTATCAAAGCATAGGCTCCGCTTACTCCAGAAGGATCTTGTATGTTAGCTTTCAGGAAGAGCTTACCTTCTGATTGATGTTGATCCTCTAGTTTGATCGTAGGAGGCTGTCTATCTTGCGACAAGAAATAAACAGCTGCTCCCAACATTCCAGCGATACCTGCTGCGATCAACACCTTCTTGAGATCAGCTTTTCCATAATTGTTTAAGAACTTCTTAACATCTTCTGAATCCTGTTTGGTCATGTTGAACGCTAGCGGGAAGATTTCTGGATAGAGTGCTTTCAACTCATCGCAGAATTCCTTGAATAGTTTTTCATCGCCTATCTCTCTCGATTTCTCGTAAACGAACTTCATCTGTTCGCTGAGCTTTTCGGCGAACATCTTTTTATCATCCTCGTCGATCCTGACAAGATAATCTTTTCCATCAACCTTCACAGGCAGAGCCAGTTCAGGCATTTTAACGGTATACCTTCCCTTCTCCAAGTTGTATGAAACGAATTCCAACCCATTGAAAAGCCCATTCAAGTAGCTTTTAATCTCTTCTGGTCCTTCCACCATCTCCTCGAAAACTGTCTTTTGCATATCCTCGAGCAACTTCCGGGCTTCGGAAGGGTTGTTTGATTGTATCAAGGAAGAGTTTCCAAGACCTAAAACCTTTACCTCAACACCATCTTTTCTTATACTCACGCTTCTCTCATCAAACCCAACATCGAAGCCTTTCTCTTCAAGAACATCGAAAAGGAAAGAATATTTCTCATTCAGGAAATAAAGAGGCGTGTAAAGCAAGAGAAATGTTTGCGATGAAGCGAGAGGTATGGATTTCTTCTCGTAACCTTTTTCAACGATATCAAAAACACTCATCTCCTTCTCCTTCTCCACAACTCTTCTCCCATACTCTCCCATCTCATCCAACAGATTGTAAATGCAAGAAGGATCCCTGAGTTCTTTTAACCTATCCTCTATGGCGAAAGCTATTTCTTCGTCATGCTTAGCCATCTCACCGGCAATCTGCAGGGCCCTGAACCATTCTACACCCGAACTTTTCCTATCTTCCCTTCCCAGGAAAACGGAAACGTGTTTGTCTTTCGGGTCTACGTATATCCTCACAGAACTCTTTTCATCGAGTATTCCCAGAGTTCCTCCCTTTTTCTGCACATCTTTCAGAACTCTCTCAAAACGAGAAAGATCTCTGAGTTGTGAAACGGAAAGTATGTTCTTCGGAAACAGATCTACCGAAAGATCTTTCTCTAAGAAGATCTTCAAATAGTGCCTGATTCCTAAATTAATGTTACCGCACCCCGCAGGGTTCCCATCTCTTACTATTATTTAGTGGTAAAAGAAAAGTATTTAAGCTTTGATGGAAAGCTTCCTATTATTCAATTATAACGATGGACTTTCTTTCCTATGTTAGGAACTCCATTAACTTTAAACAGACGTTTTTCCAAAAGAAATTAGAGATTTAAGTAAGGAGAAGAGTGATTAAGTTAAGAAAGTGAAAACATGCATAGAAGGAGAGGGTCTGATTCTGAAGAAAGGGGAAGAATTCTTGTTCGTCGTAATAAGGCCTGAATACTGAGAAAGAAAGGGGAGGAATTATCTGGTGGGATTCAGAGGTGTTGGATCTATTTAATTTTCTTTAGTCAAGGATACATTTTGATTATTTCCTTGAGAACACTTTCTTTGCCTACTGCGGTAGTTTTCCTTTGAGGTATTTGTTGTATGCTTTGAGGTCTAGTAGGCCGTGGCCACTTAAATTAAATAATATGACTTTTTCTTCGTTTTTCTTTTTGTATTCTAGTGCTAAGTCTACTACCGCTTTTACTGCGTGAGCTTGATTGTATGCTACTGTCTTTACTTCGCCTAAGTGTATTAGCAGAGAGAGCGTAGGAGCGGCGCCGTGGTATCTTAAGCCTCCTGCGTGTATAGGCGGCGATATATAGTCGTGGCCGATAGTGTACATTTTTATACGTAAAATTTTCGGAGTAGGCTACAAAGAATTAGGATCTATTATACTATGCTCTGTGTTATGGTTTAACTAAGTAAAGTACTGATAAAGCTTAATAAGGTTTTTAGAGTATTTAAAACTGTGGGCGAGAGCTATAAGATACTTGGAGGAATAGGATATATATTATCGCTTATCCCATTCATTAATTTCATTGGAGGAATACTTGCCGGCATAGGATGGCTAGGGCTAGGGAAAAAGACCGGCGATGGAGTGTTTAAAGCAACAGGTGTACTAATGATTATAAGCTCTATTCTAGGACTAGGTCTTTTAATAGCGGTTTTCAGCACAATGGGTGCTATGCCTACTGTAGGTTCACCGGAGGAAATTATGGGAATTCTAGCAGGTCTGACAGTGACATTAATAATTATAGGCTGCGTAGCGGCAGTAATAGGCATAGTAATGTTTATTCTACAAGTAGTCTCTTTCTTTAGAGCAGGTAAAAAGTTCAATAATGGTGCTTTTAAAGCAGCTGGATGGCTCTCAATAGTATTCGTTTTGCTAGCAATAATAGGAGTAGTTATTCTCATAGTAGCTGTTTTCAGTATTGCTGGTGGTGCACCAGAGGAGCAGTTAGGACTAAGTCTCATAGGGAGTATAGGAATGATTGTCTTAGGGCTCGTACTGGGAGTAATAGTGAATATACTGGCTGCAGTAGGATTCTTTACACTTAAAGTAGAAGTTGCTCCCCTGCCTCCCGCTACTTACCCCTACTATCAGCCACCGCCTCCTCCGCTTCCTTCCTACCAGTTCCTCCATTAATATTTCTTTTAAAGTCTTCTTTTTCTTAATTTTATTATAGTATATACTACTAGCAGCACAATTATTAGTAAGCTGAGTGAAGAGTATAATCCTATATTAAATTTAATTAAAACTACTTTTGTTTTATATAAATCTACTTTCAACATTTGCATAAATATAATGTGTTCTACAATTATTCTTGTTTCACGTAAAGGTAATTTAATGTATTTTTGTTTCACCTAAATAGTCTGTTGTAAGAGACAAGTTCAGTTCTGGTAGCACTACTTTAGCATAAGGTACAGGTAAGCCAAAGTAGTCTATTATCTTGAATTTAACTTTTCTAACATTAATTACTAGGGTTAAGTTCATTGGAGAAGCTATTTCTATTTTTTCAGGCACTGCATGTACTTCGGTTAATATTGTTCTGTTGTCTACTTTAAGCAGATATATTACTTTGCTTATATTCCAATATCCCTTTCTGAGCCATATTTCTGAGCCAGCGAGGCCGACTTTTACTTTGAGTGTTTTATGTCTTGAAGAAAGCTCTACTATTGCTTCAGCAGGATCCTTTAAGATACCATGAGCTTTCTATAGGAAGCACTTTAAGAGGGTCTTTTATCTCGATCCAGTATTCTATTCTCCATAGAGCCGTAATATTAAGAGGTCTAGTCACCGTAATTTGTAGAGGATTTTCTTCAGCTCCGTTGCTCCATTTCCAGAAAACAGCTCTTGTTTTATTCCCGAAGTCAACTACTTCGTTTTCTAAAAGTATTTTTAGTGTCGTTCCTTTGTCGTACCATCCTGGAGAAAAGTTTACGGGCGAGTATATTCCGTGGACTTCAATCCAGTACTGTGTACGCCATGTGGCTACAAGCTCTATAGGTTTATTTACTACGATGACAACTATAGGTGAGTTCGAGTTAACTGAACCGGTCCAGGCCGCGAAAACTCTTCTAGTGTAATTTCCGCACTCTACTACTGTTTTCTTTAAGGAAATTGTTAGTAATGTATTCTCGGGATACCATCCGCTTGACACGTTAGCTTCAGCGTATACGCCGTTTACTTCAACGTAGTGTTGAATTTCCCATATAGCATATATTTTCATGTCTCGAGTTACCTTAATTTTTACTACAGGAGAATCCGCGCTTATGTCGCAGCCTATTTCTTAAAAACAGCTCTAGTTTTCTCGCTTAAATAGACTACTGTCGAAGACACTCCTATCTCTACTACACTTCCAAGAAGATATGCGCCACTACTGAAAACACTACCGTAAGGCGAGAATACTTCAATTCTGCATACTAGCAGAGGTTTATATGGAATACTTTGTGGAAGAGATACTGTTATCTTTGAAGGAGCTTTAAATAACCCTATTTTCGTCCAAGAATAAACTACTGCTAGCCCGTAGACGTCTAAAGTAGATGGATATGCTTTAGGACTGCCTGGGGTGAAGTAAGGATACACTATTTCGCGGCCATATTCGTCGTACTCGGAGTAAGTGTGCCCTAATCCTAGTGCGTGACCTATTTCGTGTAAAGCTATATTGTAAACGTCGGTTGTAGACAAGTATAGTGTAGCAGTACCGACGGCGTACTTAACATGAATAGTTATTTCTGCTTTAATTATTCTTCCAGTAAATCTATCGTATGTTACTTCAGTTAATCCTGCTTCACTTCCAGGCACAGTGGGAGTGGTATCGAATAATACTACTATATCGCTCTTGACGTAAACTGAGGAAGTAGTGATTTCGAAGTTGAAGTTCCTTAAGTAGCTATAGCCGTAAGCTGAAGCAAATACTTCAAGAGAATCTTTCCATATCTTAAATGCTTCGACGACAGCACTGACATAGCGATCCGGCAGAGAACTTGATTTGACTATAACTACTCTAAGAGAAAATTTGTCCCATGCAACACCCATTAGCTCTATTGACGGGTCTTCTGAAGCAGAAGAAGAGCCTTGTAGCTGATGAATATAGACTACATCAATGCATCTGAAGTTGAGAGTAGCGAGGCTGACAAGTAGTAGCAGTATTATCAGCAGTAGAGAGATCTTTCTCGCACATGCTTTCATGGCTATATGCCTAGCTTGACTGCTATTTCGTAGACCAAGGGTACTTTAATCCACTCACCATAATAGGCCTTTATTCAACAAATAAGGGCTACTACAAGCCAAATAATGTAGATAAGAGGGTATACGAAGAGAAAGAGAGGCCGCAGGAAAAGCCATAGTACTGGTATTTGAGAAAGTGTAGTTAAAGTAACGTGAGCTATTATCACACATATGCTGAAAATAAGGCTTTGAAATGCGTGAAATTTTACGAAACAGTCTTCCGGCTTAATTAGAATAGCGGCTACGGGCCCTATTAATATGAGTAGCCACGCTATTAAACCTAATACACGGCTTTCACTCGAAATTTCTTTTGATAGTACCGTTTCCTCCACTCTCGTTTAAAATAATTTGCTAAAAAGTATATTAATTTAAATATGTGAACGCTATTTCACATAGTGGTGATGAAAGCCGCCGCTTCGGATCGATGAAGAGCGAACCTTGGTTACTGAGCTCGAGACAGCCTAAGAATATTTTTCCCTAGAATTAGCTCCTTTTCTTCCTCTGTCAGCGGAGTAGACTTAATTACATTAATGTATATGTCTAGTCTACGAGACATAGGCCAGTCGGCTCCCCAGATGAATTTGTCTGCTCCAATAGTTTTCACAAAGTCTACTAGTTTTTCTGGAGGAAGACATATAGACTGAGGCATCATGTACTCTTGCTTGTCTTCTACTAGAACCTGTACTCTGAGGCCTTTTCTTCGAGAGAGTTTAACTTTGTATAAGTGGTCTACTCTAAGTATTTTAGTTAAACCAAGGTACACGTTTTCGCGGTGAGCAGCTACAGTCGCGGCTTCGAGGTAGAAGGGGAAGCTCATATGCTCCATTATTATTATGAGCTCAGGGTGTCTTCTCGAAAGTAGATCTACGTACATTGGATGGGTTATCCAGGGATCTGGGCCATGGTATCCTGTGTGGAAGAGAACTGGCATTTTCAGTTCCTCTAGTTTTTCGAAGAACTTAGTTAGCTTAGAGCCTAGTAGCTTAAAGCCTTGGCCCTGCGGATGCATTTTGAAGCCTCGGCACTCTAATTCATATGCTTCTTCAGCTTGCTGAACAAGATCCTTAGATAGATCTACTGTAGCCCAGGGAATAAGTCTGTCTTCGTATTCTCGGCATACCTTAGCTACCCACTTATTTTGGTTTTCTCCAGGAAAATGTTTCCGAATTTTATCGCTTATTGGCGGTATAGGAGGATAAACTACTGCTTTAGCTATACCGTATTTATCGAGGTCTCTTATGAGGTCTTCGGGTCTCTCGCCTTTTTTAACAGATAAATGACAGTGATTAGCTACTATCAGCACTAGCTGCATTACTTCAATACAAATAAAAGACTACTGCTTAAAGCAGCTTTAGTGCTTTAGCTATCCTGTAAACCAGTGGAAACCTGAATGCTGAACCTCCATATGCTTTAACTGCACGCACAAGCCCTACTACGAAAGGAAGTAAAGTAGAGTACCGATTCTGCGAGCGAACAGGGTGCAGGTAGCCTGAATATTGACGCCACTTTAATTAAAACTGCTAAAATAGCGCATATTATGTAGAAAATAAAGCTCTGAATAGCGTGCTGTTTAACATACTTACTGCTATCTGTAGCAACTAGTAACGCAATAATAGCTCCTACAATATTTAAAGCCCATGCAACAAACGCTAGGACTCTGCTTTCAAGACTTAAAGTCTTTTCATCCATCAATATTGAGGAAAAAGACCATATATAGTCCTTTTACAAGATCTCTAAAACAATTCGCTTAACGTAGAAAACATAAGATGGTTTTTCTTCACCTAGTAAGCCGAGTTCTTCAAGCTCAGCTAAATCCATGTAACTTATTCTAGCTGGAAGAACACTGGCTCTGAGCTTTATAGGTAGCACTTCACACTTCTTTTCTTTTACTCCAATAAAATTATTCAGAAATATGAGCGAGAGAACACTAGGATAGAGTTTTCCTTTAAATGAACTCAGCAGACCAATGTCAACATCTGCTTCTATACGCGCTAAAACCTTATTATTTTTCTTCGCGCTACAGAATACTCTATTTCTTTCTTCTCGGTAACTTATATCAGCTAAAGTCTTAAGAAAACCTTGCGAAACTCCCCACTCTACGTACTGTGGATTGTCAGCATACAATTTAACAGCGTAATATCCCTTACGACCACTATACTTAGCTTCAATCATGTAGTTGAGTTCTCTTACCTTCAGGCCTTCAACACCTTTGCCTGAAAGACTAACCGACTCAAGCACTTGAACATAAAGTCTTACTTTATTTCTTCTAACAACAGGAGTAACTCCGCTTAAAAGGAAATTTTCTACTTTCTCGACAGGTATGTAGTAAACTAGAGTCAATCCTCTAAACTCAAGCAAATACTTACTCACATATACTGTTAGTGCTTAGCGGAAAAAACTTTAGCGCACTACTCGGCAGGTTTTAGAGTTGCGAGTTGACGAGAAATTATTTTTTCGACCTTAGTTAAAAGATCTTCAAGGTTATCAAATACTATGATTCTAGGACTACAGAGATTATCTAGCATTTCATGAAAAACTTTCTTCTCGACAAGAAGATAAAACGGTATCTCCGAGACATCTACTATTTTGATAAAACACTTAATTACGGCGCTTTCTACGTCTTCACCTTCAGCAATTTCAAATCCAATATACTTTTTTCCACCTAATACTACTAAGATAGGTATTTTATGAACGATTCCACTTTCTCCTTCTACTTCAGCGTCGACTACTACTCTGTATCCTCTTTCTTTCAAAGCCTGTGCTAGTGCTTTCTTATATTCCATAAGTTACGCCTACTCTATGTGTACTAGGAAAACGTATAAGCCTTTTCATATAAGTATAAAATCACTCAAGAGGCTCACTTCAACAGCGAAGAAGTCTGAGTGAGAGACACTCTGGTCAGAAACCTACCCTTTCGTCACCTCTCAGTAGTGGTCGGGTTCATCACCCAGAATACTAGATGCTTGCTCTATATAAGTAGCTATTGTTAATTATTTTAAATTAACGTATCTTTTTATAGCTAAGCTTAAATATCTTTTTTAGATGTATATTGTGAATGTCTATCTGGAGTGAAATAAATAGAGTATTTAAGAGGTCTTCTGCTAAAATGAAAGTTGTTAAATTAATGTTGAGCTATGGTCTCAGAATAGATAGTAGTGGAAGGATTTTCTGCGGAGAACTCGAAATACCTTATACTTCAGTAGCTCGTGCAAGCAGTACTGATAGGAGGACTGTGAAGAAGTGTGTTGAAGAAATATTGAGAAATAATAAACTTAGAGAGTTTTTCGAGAAACTCAAGCCCGCTGGCCCCTTCTTAAAAGATGTTGCTAAAATACTCGGCTACAGGTGCCTCGTAATAGTTCCTACTAGAGACCAGCCCGGCATAATAGCGACTATTACTTCTATTCTAGCTAAGCGGAAAATAAATATTGTACAGGTTATCGCCGAAGACCCCAAGCTCCACGAAGAGCCGAAGCTCTACATTATTGTCGAAGGAGAAATACCTGGAGACGCTATTATGGAGATTCTATCTGAACCCTATGTAGATAAAGTTACTGTACAGTAGCGTTCTACTTCAAGTCAAGCTATAAATACTTAATTTTTACAGAAAGTACTGGAGACTATGATTTTAGCCAGCAAAGGAATCTGGTCAGGATTTTATCCTCCTCAAGCAATTTTAAGGAAAAAGAAGTTCAAGAAAATTGTCTTAGAGCCACCCGACTATAATCCCGGCTCGTGGCGTGGAGCAGGTAAAGTTCTAGTAGATTACGAGAACGAGGAGTTCTGGCTGACTACAAGGCCCCGTAAGGCAGTGCCTGTTAGAGGCTATGCTATCGAAATATATAGGTCTATTAACGGCGAAGACTATTCTTTAGTAGCGACTATTACTAGAGAGGAGCTTAAGGAGAGTACAGGCTTGAATATAGCTAGCATTGAAGGACAGCAGCTTCTAAAAGACCCGCTTACAGGCAAATATTATCTATACGTAGCTGTAGATCTCCAGCAGCCACCTTATCCTGGCTGGGACACTCTACTTTTAGTAGCTGACGACCCTAGGGGGCCTTGGGAGCCCAGAGGACTTGTTCTCAGAAGAGAGCACCTTTATGAGGTGAAGGAGGCTAGAGACGCCATAATAGACATTATTGACGGTGTCTACTTTGCTGTATACAAGGTTAACGACGGGGTTAGAGTTAATATGGCTCTAGCTGTAAGTAGCGACGGCATTAATTGGAGAAAACTAGGTGTATTAGGCTTAGATAATGGGCGTCAACCACACTACTTCTTTCTAGGCGGAAAAATATTTGCTGGAACACTAGGTCCTATTCTTCTAGGATTCGAAACACTCTACGTGACTAGAGGAGGAGGCTATACAGACACTTTTGTAGCTTACTTGCTCAATTATCGTGAGAAACGACTTGAAACACTATTTAAAGGTAGATGGGAGCCTCAGTCACCTTACGAGCGAAAAGACTACCCTGTTCACGGATACTGCGATATTGTCTACGACCCATTTAAAGAAAGATTTCTCATATTCATTGAGGCAGTAGACCCCTCATCGGAGTTAGGCTTAAACTACGAAGTAGATAGAGTTCTTCTCTATGAATCCCCTACTCGAGAATAAATAGGATTTTTCAGGAATTATCTTAGTATACTGTAACTTACACATATTTCTCGGATACATGGGACTTAAGAAAATAGTCGTAGTACAGTTCAAGCTTAATGAAACTTACTACCTCTCTGAAGAAACATTTAGAAGCAAATGGAGCGAGTACTTGCTCTAGCTGACTCGAAAATAAAACTCGGCGAAGACACAATAGTAGTTTTCCCGAAAACATAGGTTCATTCCTAGTATCTTTAGGTGAGGAAAATATCGTGAAAACAGCGAATTCGCTTCAAGTAGCTCTAAGAAAAATGGTTAGAGACAACTATTCTTTACTCCTCAAAATATGGGTTAAAGCTAGAAGGTGGATTGCTTTTCTTAAGGTAAAGAAAAGCAAGGAAATGTTAAACACATACATTAGTGTATTTAGCAGACTAGCTAAAATCTACAAAACTAATATCGTTGTCAGAACAATTCTGATTCCCGAAGTTCATAAACTAGGCTCAAAAATCACTTTGACTGGGTACAAAGTCTACAATACTTGCTTTGTCTTCAACACTAAAGGTAGAGTCGTGGGCATTCAGCAAAAAGAGTTCTCGGTGCTCTAGACAGATTTCTTGAAGCCTCTTCTTCAAATAAAATAAACTTAATTAAACTCGACATAGGTTTGCTTGGAGTAGCTATTGGAGAAGACTGCTTTAACTACAATTATTTACGTGAATTAAAGCAAATGGGAGCAAATATTCTAGTAAATCCCGTTATTTACTGGGGAAGGTGGAGCCCTGAAGTAGAGAAAGAACGGAGTAAAGGTTGCTGAGCTCACGTACAGAAACTTAAAATAAAGTATGGGCTCTGCTCAATGGCTGTAGGACAAATACTAGATATTTCCTTCGAAGGCAGGAGTAGCATAATTATTCTACTAGAAGAAACATTTAATGAATCAGGGTATTTAGTAAAATCTAGAAGCCATAAAGATGAAGAAATACTCTCAATTAAAGTAAACTAATATCACAATATATACTTATTGCGAAAGACTGTGCCTTTACCAGCTAAAATAAATAAATTTTAAATCTTTATGAATAGTTAATTAATGATGAATAAGAAAAAGGCTTGAAGTAGAGAATTCCTACAGAAATATCCGGTTGCTGAGATTATATCAGTAATTATAATTTTCTTGATAGTTATATTAATTATATCTATATTATTTTTTGCTATAGAAGGAAGAATATGGTTAACAAATCCAATAATATGTTTTATAGGATTAATAATAATTTTATTAATAATGGGTTCGATAGCTATACTAAGATTACTAGCTATTCCCATTTTGGGAGCTACACTTAATAAATAATGTTTAACTTTTTACAGAAATTTATTCGCTAGAGCAGAATTCTATAATAAATTGCTATTTAGTATTCTTCACAGCTGGGCTAGCGGAAATACCATTTCATACAACGTACCATAAATTAGAATAAAAGCACGTTGAAAGAAAATCAATAATACTTTGTTGAGGCTTTAAATAGACAAATACAAGATATTATATACTAATAGCAGCATTAAGTGCTCGTATTCTCGTTTTATTTTAGTTGCTCTTATATTGTTGCATAATTAGAGAGTTAGCGTA
This sequence comes from uncultured Thermoprotei archaeon, assembly GCA_965367815.1. GTDB lineage: Archaea > Thermoproteota > Thermoprotei > Thermofilales > B15-G2 > B15-G2. Next base: position 100,077 of record CBDUKN010000006.1, on the reverse strand, counting down.
TAAGGTTTTGTTTCAACTATTGTATTTTGGAAATAAACACATATTTCATATTTAGTCTTTAAAGAAATTATATTGACTTTTAGGCAGTATTTGATTGAGTCATTGTTACAATGTAATATAGTAGCGGTAACGATAGTAGAGCTGATGTTCTGCCTTTTTCTGTGAGCCTATACGATGTTCTTAGCGGAGGACCTTTCTCTACTATTCTTTCAATAAATCCTGAATCTGATAGAGCTTTGAGTTTAAGTGATAGACTTCGAGAACTGGCTCCAGTAATTTTCTTTAATTCATTAAAGCCGAGGGGACCTAATATGAGAAGCGAGTAAAGTATTTCGAGAACCCATTTCTGGGATAAGAGACTAAAGCTTGGTTTCAGTGATTCGAGGAGCATTTTCATGTCTTCGAAGCTTACTTCTCCTTTCTCGAGTATTTCTTTAAGTGTTTCTTCTACTCCCTGTGCTGTATGTTTAATTTTCTTTTCTACTTTCAATGCTATTTCTTGACTTAGAGTTATTTTAGGTTCACCAGGTTTCATAAATTATACCTAATAGTTTATTAAGTAGACTAAGTTTATTAAATATACTGAGGGGTGTAATGCATGTCATCTGAGAAATACGACGTAGTGGTTGCTGGAGCTGGATCTGCAGGACTTTTCGCGGCATTTAGGCTTGCTAAAAGTGGCTTCAAGGTAGCTATAGTTGAAATGAAGCCTGAATCCAAGATAGGTGAGAAGGTCTGCGGCGATGCTGTAGGGGAGCATCATTTCGAGAGGCTTGGTGTAGAGCCTCCTAAATTAGGCGAGGATGCTGTTTCCTTATTTAAGGGCGTTAGAGTATATTCGCCTAGCAAGAAAGCATATGTCACTGCTTGGGGCAAAGGATACGCTTTAAATAGAAAAGCCTTTGGACAAAAGTTACTTAAGTGGGCTTTAGATGCTAGCGCTGAGCTCTATGACTCACATAAAGTAATAGAGCCTATTATCGAAGAGAACTGGGTTAAAGGACTAGTAGCTCTCCGCGAAGATGGAGCAAAAGTAGAAATACTGGGTAAAATTACAATAGATGCTACGGGAGCCAGCCCTGTTCTCCGAACACGTCTCCCGAGAGAATGGTGGGTTTCCGAAGAGACTCCCATAGAAGACTACAATATAGCGTACAGAGTTATAGCTGAAGTCGAGGAAGAACAGGAAACTGACTTAGCCATAATATACTTGGATCCCAAAGTGGCGCCAGGAGGCTACTGGTGGTGGTTCCCTAAAGGAAAGCACGTAGTTAATGTAGGGCTGGGAGTTCAGCCTAAGCCAGGTGCGCCTAACCCTAAAGACAATTTCAACAAGTATATTCGACCTGTTCTCGAGAAGGCTGGAGCCAAGATAATTAATGAAGGTGGAGGTCTGTGTCCTACGAGAAGAACTATTGCGTGTATGGCGTGGAACGGCTTCGTGGTAATAGGAGATGCTGCCTGTACAGCTAATCCTATTCATGGAGGAGGAATAGGGCCCTCTATGCTAAGTGCAGATGCTGCAGCTAAAGTAATAACAGAGGCTTTAGAAAAAGGCGAACCTACAGTAGAGAATCTCTGGAAAATACACAAGCTGTATCATGAAGCCTACGGTGCAAAGCAGGCGAGCCTTGATGTCCTGAGAATATATATGCAGAAACTTACAGCAGAAGACCTTGATTTTGTAATAGAGAAGAAGATAGTGTCTGATGAAGAACTTGCAGAAATGGGCTATCGAGGCGAATTAGTTTCAGCAGTAGTCTCAAAGACCACTAAGGCCATTAAATTGCTCACTAGACCCTCTCTACTAAAAGAGCTAGTACAAGTTAAAAGCTTCATGGATCGCGCCCGAAGCCTATACTTAAACTTCCCTGAGTCTCCAAAAGATTTTGAAAAATGGTACAGTGAGCAGAAAAAGTTATTCAGTGAAGTTAAGAAAAAGTACTCTAAATAAATTTAGTAAAAAATAAATAATTATTTAATAAGCAGCCCTCTTTTCCTACTTCTAGTCAAGAAAATAAGCGCGGCAAAGACTATAGTTACTGTCGCTAAGTACTCATGAGTACTTAAAGCTAATTCACTTAACTCAATGTCTTCAAACTTCTCTAACCAAAATCCTATAGCACCTCTATGAGAGACACTCGTGAAGAAGTTTCCTATTAAATTTGTGTCTAAGAGATCGCCTAGAATAGCGTCGGGCATAACTCCTCTACGTGCAAGAACAAGTACTCCGGTATCCTTAGAGTAAATGAATGAGCCTACTTCAGGCTTACCTGACACATAAATATTAAGAGTAGAGTTAACTACATACATTCTTACTCTCACACATCTTATTCTACCAGCTGGTGTGTCATAAGGATCTACAAATAGCTTATCTACAACTAAATTCACCTTGTTATTATCTACGCTTATCTTATCTTTGGTAAACAACAACGGATTAAGTATCAGAAATGTATATCCTAATTCTTTCCCATTTTCTTTAAATGCTTTCATAGTACTTAAATCTATATAATAAACTCCCTCTCTGTACACACGCTTAGTTTTTTCTTTTCTAACTCCTTCAACGAACTCAGAGTAAAGCAGAGTAGCATTAATTGACGCAAAAACCTTAATCTTACTTCCATTAAACTTCGAGAACTTTCACTATAAGAGTTCCTTTAAGAACTTCGCCTTTAGCATACTCTACACCATACCTATATTTTACATGATGTGACGTTAAGTCTTCACCCTTTATGTGTATTCTAGCAGTATGTAGCGACTTTCCACTTGGAGGAGTGTACTTTACTATTTTCTTACTTCCATTCTTATACTTGATTATAATGTAAACAGTTGTATTTTCCACTTTACTTAAGTACTCGGCGTACTTGAAGACATTATTGAAAAAACATACTCTTGTAGATAGTGGTACTTTTACCATTTTATAGTAGAATACAGCACCTTTTTTGAGACTAGCTTTGGGCAGTGAAACATACTGCCCTACGTATATGCTTGAAATTACTATGAATGCTACGAGAATTGCTATGTAGACGATTTTTCTCATAATATTTTTATGGAGGAATAATAGCATAGGGATCCCCCTCTTCGAAGTAAGTGATAGAACCTATTGTAGCAGCCACTTCCATTATACCATAGTGATGTACTTGAAGGTATGTAGAGTATATAGTGTAGCGGAGGGCGTTTAATACCACAGTGAGCGTGAATAGCATGAAATTAACTAACAGGAGATTTTTTCTTTTAACCTCCACTAAATAATATTTAGCCTTCAATAGTACATAGATTTTTCTATTCATAAAGATTAATGTGAGAATATAGAGATGTTTTAATATAAACACTATTATTCCTTAATAATGGTTTTAAGAAGTATTTACTGTTTTATACCATATTGTTTTGACTTTTAGTTCACTGAAGTGAGGATCATCTGAAACAACTAGGGCTTTTAGTCTTTTTGTTATAGATGCTATAATAGCGTCTGCTACAGGAATGTCATGCGTTAGCAGATTTTTCCTGCTTCTACAGCGTCATCATAAGTTATTTCGATTAAATGAGCACCTGAAGCAAGCCACGACAAAAGCCTATTTTCAGCTCCTTCTGAACCTAGACGCTTTCCAGCTATCTTAATGTACTCGACGACTACAACTAACGGTAAATAGACTTTACGGCGGAAAATCTTTGATGTAAGTTTCTTGAGGAGCTTTTTGTCATCTTCACTTGGAGGAAAAGTATGTGTTAAGAGGAATCTTGTATCAAGTACTACCGCTATTTTCTCCTCATTTCGTCGAGTTCTCTTATAATATTGCTATACTCTTTTTCGCCTACAGGTTCACCTAGCTCTGGCGGAGCTATTTTCTCAAATACTACTTTATGTCCCTCGACTCTAGCTACTAAATAGTCTCCTATATTGATATCTAGGATATCTCTGAGCTCCTTAGGTATTGTTACCCGACCTTTCCTAGTTACTTTAACAATATATTCCACGAGTACTACCATTAAGTACTACTATTTAACAATTATAGTTAGAGTACTACTTGAATATTTTGACGCCAGCTTTCTTGAGTCTAATTAGTGTGGTATCGTAGAGGTCTACTACTTCCTATTCAAGAGTTACTGCTAAAATAGGGTTAATTTCCCATAGCCTCCTAATAATTTTTTACGTTCACTTGAGCTCATGATTCTCGGGTCAGTCATTGCAGCTACACGGAATCTTTTAAGCGGCTCTGCTTTGTCATTAAAGTACTTTACTGCCTTAAAGGGTAGCTCGTAGAAGCGTCCTTCGGCGCCTGTCCGCCAAGTAAGGCTTTCTGGCTCGCCGGCCTTAATAGATATCCTGGTGTATACTTTGCTATAGTCTAGTACTTCTTTCATGAAGCTCTTATTGGCTCCGAAAATTATGCCGTTTGTTTCTAAGACGAATAGTTTAATTTCTCTAGTTTCTTCAATTATGTCAAGCACTTGGAGCAAGTGTTCACGGCTTATGGTTGGCTCGCAGAAGAAATTCTAGCTTTCTTGACTCTGTATTTTTTAGCTAGTTTTGCTATGTTTTCAGCTACTTCAGTAGGCTTATAGTATCTGCCATAGTATTCAGGATAATCTCTACTTAGCGGAACCCAGCAGTAGAAGCAGCGTAGGCAGCAGCCTACTCCACAAGCTGTAACTATTCCTCTATAGACTCCCGCAACATAAAAGTGCGTATACTTACGGCTTACTACGCTGTCTTCTTTGCGGCAAACAATTTTCTCGGTTTCTTCAGCTAACTTGAGCGGATTGAAAGGTTTACTTCCTGGGCGCCAGAATCTAGGGTATTCTTTCACGTCTATTTAAAATTCTATTGGTTCTCTTAAATAATCTGCTTTACTTTCTTTTAAGTGTAGCCTCAATAATGTATTTTTGATCTCTTTTCTCTAAGGATACTTTGTAGCCGTTGGCTACTAGTGTCACGAGTACTTCTATCCACGGGAAGACTCCGGGTTCAGATACTTCAATAGAGTATCCTCCGTGAGCGCAAAGTATTTTTCCTGAATCCTTTATAAGCGATTTGAGTTTTCCGTTTAGATCCATTTCCATGCGCTCGTATTCTTTTATTTTCTCTTCCTTTTTTTCTTTGAGCTCCTTTACTGTTTCTTTTTCTTTAGCAAGTTCTTTTTCTAAATTCTCTATTTTCTTTTTGTATTCTTTTATTTTCTTCTCGTACTCTTTTTCGGCGACCTTTTCTTCAGTTGCTCCAGCTAGCTGGAACCATCTTCTAGCTGAGCGAGCCACTTCATCTTTTAGTCCTAATCCAAAGGCTATGCCTATTGCCACGCCTATTCCGAGAGCGATGCCCCAGAAGAGAGCGTTGAGGAGTGCATAAAGTATAGATACATCTATTTTCATTACGAGGAGAGCTGTGACTACTACTATTGCGTATAAGAGTATTCTGCTGAAGAGAGAAGCTAACTTTATGTAGGGGACTTTTATTGTTGATAGAGATTCGTCGATTATTTGGACTAGTATTTCAGATATAATCATGCCTGCTACAAGTATTAGTATTCCTCCGATGAAGTTCGGTAAGTATTCTACTGCTATTTGAGTGAAGTGTGAAAGTACGGGAATTCCCCAGATGTCTATAGCTGACATTAGCGCTAGAGTGTATATGAACCACTTTATGCTAGAGGCTACAAAAGAGCTTATGGTCATACCGAATCTCGCTAGAGCTCTGCCTAGAATACTGTCTTTAAATGTTGAGTCTACTCCTATTTTTTCTATAAATTTTTTAACTGCTATGTAAATGCACTTGCCTATAATCCATCCTATGACTAAAATTAGCAGTGTTTTAGCTATCTGCGGTAATAGTGCTAGTATATTTTCTATGAGCATTTTTAATAACTCTTCTAGGGTGTTCACAGCCATCATCCTAAGAAAGCCTATTGAGATTTATAAAGATATTTATGTTATTTCATGCGTTTTGATTCTTCAAGGAAAAACTTATTAAAAGCGCAAGTACTTTAAGCTAGGTTAGCTTCAGAATCCTGCCTGAGTGGTGATGAGTATGGGGAGTGAGCGCGGAGTACTGGCTGTATTAGGGCTTACGGCGGCCGCTATTGTTTTATCTGTGGTAGGGGGGCTGAATCTAAAGCAGACTATAGCTGTAACTATCATTACTTTTCAAACAGCCAGTATTATGGCTTTCTGGGAATACAAAGTCCTTTTCGCTATTCTCGGGATATTCCTTCTCTTTTTGACTGGAGTAATGGATATCGAGCACTTTGTTGAGTCGACTCACTTAGATGTGATTGTTTTCTTGATAGGCATGATGATTGTTGTGAACTATCTTGAAGAAAAAGGTTTCTTCGAGTATACTATAGCGAGTCTGGTTGAAAAAACAGGGTCTAATGCTTTTCTCCTAGTAGCGCTACTTATAGTAGTTTCCGCGTTCTCAGCTTCTCTCGTAGGTATAGTTACAGCTATACTCTTTCTCGTACCCATGGTTTTAAGAATATCTCTTTTCTGTAGAGTAAATCCTGTGCCGTTTATCTACATGATATCGTTTGCGGCAAACATAGGTAGTAGCGCCACTGTAGTAGGCAATCCGGTAGGCGTGTTGATAGCGCTTGAAGTAGGGCTTTCTTTCCACGATTTCTTGAACTGGGCTACTCCTTCTACACTTACAGCTGTTTTACTGATAACAGCTCTTTCTTTCAAAATATTCTCAAGAGATATTGAGTCCTTAAACAAGAGTCTGTCGTCGCTAGACTTGAAGTCAATGCGAGTGGATAGGATTCCTAGAAGAGAGCTTGTCAAGGCATGGCTTCTGCTAATAGCTGTGCTTACTCCACTTATTATTCACGATACTCTAGAACATATTCTTCACTTAAAGAAGGGCTCTATGCTTATTGTAGCTGCTCTGGGAGGCGCTATAATGGCTCTATTTCTCGAGAGAAGCAGACTACGAGATTTTCTTGAAAGTGGCGTAGACTGGCCTCTTCTTCTCTTTTTCATGTTCCTTTTTGCTTCGATAGGTTCCTTAGAGCAAGTAGGAGTGACTGAAATAATGGCTTCTGCGCTCAAAGAAATTATGGGAGGTAATGTTGCTCAGCTAGTCTTCTTAGTAGCCATTATTGTAGGTCTTTTAAGCAGTGTTTTAGACAATGTCTTAGCGGTAGCTTTCTTTATACCGGTGATAAGGAATTTGGAGGCTATGGGGGTAAATGTTTTTCCGCTTTGGTGGAGTATGCTCTTCGCGGCGACATACTTCGGGAATTTCACGATAGTAGCAAGTACAGCGAATATAACGGCGGTGAGTATTCTTGAGTCAAGAGGAGCTGGTAAAATTACGCTTAAAGACTGGATGAAGTACGGTCCACTTTTTAGTGTAGCTCCACTTATACTCGCTTTAGGTGTACTTTACGCGAGAACTTTCGGTCTAATACCTTAATTATTGCTAAATGTTTTCACTTCAAATTTGTTAGTAGTTTTTCTTATGTGCTCGGCTAGGTAGTCGGGTATCTCGAAGACTATTTTCTCGAATCCACTGATCTCTGTTCCTTTATCTACATAAACAGCTAAGATATTGTCTCCAATTCTGCTGTAAATACCGTCTACAATGATGTCTTTAATTACTACGCCTGGAGGGAAAATCCAGTAAAACTCGTAGTCGTACTCAGCTATCTCTCTGTCGTAATAGTCTTCGTATACATTTATTCCCGTCTTAAAGTCTCCTTTAAAGTGAATAATAAAGTAAAGTGATGGTCTTTTAAGACTTCCTCGAAAAGCTAAGTCTATGTACCTTAGCTCAGGATATACTCTTTTACCGTTAATTAACACTTTTTCTTCGTCAAGGTAGTCTTGCATTTTAGATGCTATTGCCTCTAATTCTTCGTCTATAAGCTCTCTCTCAATTAAGCTAGCGTAGTACTTATCTGGGTCATAGTAGTCGAAAACTATCAGCTGATTTATATTGCCAAGTAAGCTAACTGTGAAAAAACATAGCGCGTGTACTGGCCGTACTCTGTCTTCCATACTTTCTTTAAAATATTTCATCTAAAGACGTATAAAACTTTAGTCTTGTTTTTTCTCAGATACGTTTTCTGGCTCAGATACTGAGTGACCTAATGTAAATTTAGCTGTTTTCTCGGCTAAGTTCTTTATTGCAATAGTGAGCACTATTATTATGAGTAGACTTAGAGGAGAGTCTATTGGGTGAATTAGCTGGAGAAACCTGCCTCTGCTGTAAAAGTATTTCATTGAGTGTAGGAGAGGTGCTACTACTATGTAGAGTACCATTAGTCTAAAGAAGAATGCGAAAAATGTTCTAGAAGAGCCTATTCTGCTGAGAGCAGAGCTTAGTATTTGGAAAACTTCTTGAGTTGAGGCAATGAATGCTGATAGAAGAAAGAGCATGAAAATGTAGTCCGATACGGGATTTGGATATATTCCAGAGAGTCCTGTAACTAAGTAGACTATGAAGACTGTTATAGTGATTTCGAGAATACTTTCTTTAAGCTGAATATCTTTAGCTAAGGTCTCTACAACAGTATTGGCTTCTTCACTTACTTTTACTAAGAAGTCGTAGAGTTTAGGTTTCATGAGTTCTAGTACTCTACGTCTTATACCTGAAAGTCTTTTAACAGCTTCGGAGACTAGAGTTAAGTTAAAGGCGTAAGCGAATAGCGCGGCGTAAGCTATATTGCTTGTAACAAGTCCTGTTGTCACTACGAGAGTAGAGAGAACAATTAGCCCGAATTCACCTGTATTGGCTAAAGCGGCTGCCAGCGAAAAAGCGTCATCTACGTTTAGTCCCCCCATTATGGAGGCAGTAAAGACTATGGCTAGCCTAACTACGTAGGCGACTACGGCCAGCATAGCTCCCAGCAGCGTTGCCTGAATAAAGAGGTCTAGTGTAAGTTCAGCTTCAGTCGCCTTGTAAACAGTGTATGGAAGCGATGAAACGAAGCCTGTTAGAGCTAGAACAAAGTAGCTTTCTATAGCATTGAATGTTTCTCTATCAAAGCCGTGGAAAGACAGCGAAACGGCTCCTATGAATACAGGTATCGCCTCCGGTATACCTAGTGCTTCGGCTATGGCCATCAGTATAACTAAGTAAAGTATAGCTAGGAGTATTTTCGTATCTTTTCTTTCAAGACTATTGAGTATCTTGACATATAGCCCTGAAACAAAGTATATGAGAGGTATCAAGAAGAGACTTGTTACAATGATTGTTTCAAGAACTCCTAAGTGAAGTGTTTTAGGAGAAGTGAAAAATCCTATTGAGAGAAGAAATACTGCTAGTGCGTCTTCGAGAACAGAAAGCGTAATACCGAACTGAGCTAGATGTCCGCCCTTATATTTCTTCAGCTCTAGAGCAAAAGCTTCATTAGATGCGACCATTATGGCTGTAAGAGCAGTAGCTATTTCTATTGGAAAGAAGTTTATTAAAATGTAGTAGAATGTGAGGATTTGAACAGCTTCAAATACGAATATAAACAAGGCTCTCTCCTTGTTTACTCTAATAAAGCAGGGGTCTAGTTCAAGTCCAGCAATAAATACGATTAGAGCGGCAGCAAAATTCGATATACCTATTATGAATGGGTGGACTTCTAGACCAACCATTACGCCTATAAGCGAAGCAAGCATGAGAGCTGGTAAAATAACAATAGATCTGTTCTTAGCGTAAATTACTGCTAATGCAGCGGTGAGTATTAAGTGTAGTAGAGATCCTAGCTCACTCTGTAGCTCTAAGTGCATACTGTCTCCTTATAGTCTTGAGAAAGCGCTTTATAATGTTTTCTCGAGAAGTCTCAGTTGGGAGAAATTCATCATTTTTCAGGCTCGCCCTCGTTCATCACTAATTATTCAGTATTAAGCTAGTATTTAGCCCTGCCGGAGCATAATCTTTTAATTCGACAATTGTGCAAAAAATAGACGACATATGCAGAATATGGGTATTAAAGTTAAAATAATGGGCGCTGACAATTTATCTGAAGAAGAAAAGGCTGTAGTAATAGCAGCTGTTCTCGCCTACTATGAAACTATATTAAAGGGAAGAGAGTCTGTTGAAAGAGTTTCAAGGACAGTCAACAAGCCCTGTAGCTACTGGAATTATTCAAAATACCTTCTTTTAGCTAAGTAGCAGCAAAGGCTCAGCTTTTCTTAGATCCAGCGCTAACTATTTTATTTGCAGCGAACCTAATTTAGGGGATAACATGGAGTATGTCAGATTTGGTTCAAGCGGACTGCTAGTATCGAAGCTCTGTATGGGCTCATGGTTCTTACCTAGATCAAAGGAAGTAGACGAGTATGGCGTGCATAAAGTAGATGTAAATGAAGTAAGAAGGATCATTAAATATGCCTTTGACCACGGAATAAACTTCATTGATACTGCCAACAGGTATCATGGAGCTGTATCACCTGTGCCTCTCACGCATGTAGGCAATGCTGAGTGTGTGCTCGGTGAAGTGCTTAAAGAATACGATAGAGAGAGCTTTGTTATAGTAACTAAAGTTGGAGGACGTATGGCTCCCTGGCCTAATGCTGAAGGGCTTTCGCGCAAGCATATTATGTGGCAGGTTAAAGAGAGCTTAAAGAGGCTGCAAATGGACTACGTTGACGTATATTTAGCGCATATCTATGATCCAAATACCCCTCTCCTCGAAACACTGATGGCTTTTGACGACCTAGTGCGCCAGGGTAAGGTCCACTACATAGGTTCCTCAAATCATCCGCCAGAAAAAATTATTGAAGCAATGGAGTTAGCTAGAGAGTATAGGCTTCACAGCTATATTACAATACAGGAGCCCTATAGTCTCCTGAATAGAGAAATCGAGAAAACGAAGATACCTATAGCTAGGAGATACAGCTTAGCAATTATGGCTTATTCTCCGCTAGCTCAAGGACTTCTTACAGAGAAATACTTGAAGGGAATACCTGAGCTCTCGAGAGCAACTATTTCTAAGAAGCTTAAAAGCATCATTAGTTTAAAGCGGTACTACGAGATGCTCAAAGAGCTTAAGGAAATAGCTAAGGAAAAAGACGCTACTATAGCTCAGCTAGCTATAGCATGGGTTCTGCATAAACAGAAAGAGTTAGGCGTAACCATAGTCCCCATAGTAAGTGTATCAAAGCTAGAGCATTTAGAAGAAAACCTCGGCGCACTGGAAATTAAGCTGACAGACTATGACGTTAAAAGAATAGAAGAAGTAGTTGAAAAATATGGAGTCAAGTGGTGAGCAAAAATCATTTATTTTAACTAAGTGAAAGGCTTTCGGTAAGCAATGAAAGAAGTCAGAGTAGGTGCGATAGGCGTTGGAGGAATTTTTACATGGGGACATCTTCCAGCATATCCTAAAATAAAGGAAGCTAGACTAGTAGCTTTAGCAGATCCTGCGGAAAAATCCCTTAAGTTTGCTTTAAAGAGAGTAAAAGAAGTCTTTTCAAAGGAAATTCAGCATCTAAAAGAAACAGGGCTCGACGACGAAGCCGACCGATTGTCGCAAATAGTTTCCGAGATTAAAGTATACCGAGACTACAAAGAAATGTTGAATAAAGAAGACTTAGATTTAGCTGACATATGTACGCCTCACAAGTACCATGCGCCTATAGCTGTTGATGCCCTTAAAGCTGGAGTAAACGCTATGGTAGAAAAACCTCCTGCTAGAACCTATATTGAGGCCCTGAAAATAGTTGAAGCAGTTAAAGAGTCAGGCAAGTTTTTCCAAGTAAACGAGAACTATATTTTTGCACCAGTAGTGTATTTAATGAGAAAAACTCTAGAGACAGGGCTATTAGGCGAAATAGAGTATCTCATTGTTCCGTGCTCGCACTTAGGACCTGAGGGAAAAGCCTGGTTCTGGGATTCCGAAGTCGGCGGAGGAGGTTCCCTCCTCGATATGGGTGTTCACGCAATAGGAATAGCATGGTACTTAGCGGGCTTAAATAAAGAGCCAGTAGCAGTTAAGGCAGAAAAATTTACTGGCATAACTATTCGTTCAAAGTACCGCTTTATAGACGACTACTACACTAGAATAAAAGTCGAGGACGATGCTCATGTCATTATAAGATTTGAAGACCCTGAAGACTTCTCGCAGACAACAGCTCTCATAGAGGGAGCGTGGAGTGGAAAAGAGTTTGAGTCAATAATGGTTTTTGGTACAAAAGGAGTCTTGAGAGATGTTAGAAAAGACGATAAAGTCTACTTAGAGTTTCGAGAGTACTCTGGTTCATCGAGGCTAATAGAGGTTGCGGGAGCAAAATCTCCCATCTTGAGCGAAATAAGATATATGTGCAAATGCATTCTAACAGGAACAAAGTCGATACTAAATGAAGAATATGCAGCTGAAGTAATGGCAATTATTGACTCAGCCTACTACTCTGAAATGCAGGGAAGAAAAACAGTTTTCCTAGAAGACTTCAAGAACTTCGCTAAAAAACTTATAGAAGATTATGGAGAAAAGGCTTCAGAAAAATTCATTGAAATGAAAACAAAATATTTCTCTAAGCTAAAGTAGGCCGAATATTTAAATATTTATTTTAAAATATTGTAATATTTAATTGAAGCTATATAATGACCAATATTTAAACTATTTACTTTAGTTGTGAAAAATTGATATATAAGTAATTTTAAGAGCACTTAAATGAAATTTTACTTCAATATTAAATTAGCTAGGAATATCAGCGGTCATTGAAGTAGGTAAGCTAGCTTTATATAATATTCTGGCGCGAATATTCTAGTGAGAATATTCAGATTATAATAGATAGATGGGAATGTAGTAAACTCAAGGAAATGGATGCGTGGACTCTTGTTTACGGAAGGCGTAAAACTGGTAAGACATTTATGTTAAGGAAGTACTTAGACTGGAACATTTATATTCTTGTTTCTCGGACAGGGATGTGCTTTGTTGAAGAAAGGGGAAAAGGTATTGAGGTGCAGAATTATGAAAGCGCTTTGAAGAGAGTATTTGAGGTTATTTCAGGCGGGGGTCTAGGTATAGTAGATGAGTTTCAGAGGCTTCCTGAACATTTATGGGGCTTTATAGCTCTTAAGAAACTTGATGTTCATGGAAGACTAGTTCTATGTGGGTCTAGTTTATCTGTTACTAGAAAAGTTTTTAGCGAGAAAAGTCCTCTACTAGGTCTTTTTGTGCCATTTAAAGTAGACTTAGTCTCTCCAGCAGACTCTATTCTCGCGTTCGCAAAAATATTTGACTATAAGAACGCTATACTCTGGGCTTGCATAGCTCGTGATCCCTGGATTCTCGGAGTTATGAAAGTAGGGGGAGAAATTGTAGATAAATTGAAGTCGAATTATAGGCTTCTAGCCAGTTCAGCTACTGGTCTTGTAGGCGAAATTTTTGAGGAAGAGGAGAGGAAACTTACAAGGCTTTATGACGCTGTTTTGAGATTTCTTGCACTTGGATACTGGTCTTCTCGAGACTTGGCGCAAAAACTCTATGAAGCTAAACTTATTCAAAGACCGGAAGCCGGAGTCGTTACAGGAATTCTTAATCAGTTAGTCGACATGGGTCTCGTAGAGAAAGTTCGTTTATGGCGAACACGTGGAGCAAGAGCATTTTATAAACATAGATCAAGTCTTCTATCAATTCTACTTTATCTTGACGAAAAGTACAGTGAGTTAGGACTTTATCCTTCGCGTGAAACTATAGTAGGAAAGCTCGGACTAGAAGTCCAGTTCTTTATAGGAGAGCTGCTAGCGCAGTATAAGAATCTCACGAGAGCCTATGTAGTACTACCAGGAGGCGAAGATGTAGATATAATACTGCTGAGCGGAAATACTCCCATTATAGGCTACGAAGTGAAAATAGGCTCAATTACTTCAAGTGAAGCGCGCAGAGCTATGGAAAACATGAAGAAACTGGGAATTCCTAGATCCGGGCTAATAAGCTTAACGGGAGAAGTACCAGAGATAGGTGACGAGCAGCTTACAGCACAAGACTTAATCAATATAGCGGCTAAAATAGCTAGAAGGGCAGAAGAGGGAAAAGCAGTTAGAGGCAAATAGTCAGCTATAATTGAGTGTTTATTGTTCGCCAAGCTTTTATTAATGATCTCTAAGTTATTTAAACTGTGGAGAAGATAGAAGTAGCTGTAGGTTTAATGGTTATTATTATAGGAATTTTCTTGTACTATATTTCAGTCGAAATTGAGAACAGAATTCAAATTAAAGAAGAAACTATTCCGTCCTTCGAAAAATCATCAATAGTATTTTACAATATAACATATGTTGTTAAAGCAAAATATCTTGTAGTAAACACATATAAAATACCTATCAAGGACTATGTTTATGTAACACTACCCCGTAATACTACTTACCAGAAAGCATATCTATTCTCAATGATACCTAAGCCCACTAAAATTGAGAGAGATGAAGACGGAAATACTTTTGCAGTAGTTGTTGTTAAAGCAGAGCCTGGCGAAAAAGTGTGGATTAATGCCACTTACTTAGTGAAAGTCTCTGGCTACAAGATATTCTTTAATGTCAATGAAAGCAAGTGGCCTAGCTACTCTATGGTCGCAAAATATACTGTTAAAACAAGACTATGGAATACTGAAAGAGAAGATGTAGTAGATCTAGCGTATAAACTGAGAAAGGGGTCTACGCCGCTTGAAATAGCCATAAATGTGGCTAAATGGGTTCAAAGCCACATATCATATACAATTCTCATGACACGTGTAGGCTCAGACGGAGCTTTAGTCAAGACATCTCTAGGCTATATCATTAGAGGAGACTGTACTGAAGTAGCCGATGTCTATGTAACGCTTATGAGAATACTCGGCATACCTGCGCGCACAGTTTTCGGAATGCTTCTCAGCAAACACGAGTCCAAATTATGGATCAATATGTCTACTGCCTGGTATGAAGGAGAAAAACTCTTAAGACACTGGGGAGGCCATATGTGGAGCCAAGTATATTTGCCTCCATGGGGCTGGGTCGACGTAGAGCTTCTAGAAGAACCTCGAGTAAAGCTTGGAGACTACTCCAATTTACACATAGTTTTCGGCATAGAGGAAACAAAGTACTATGGAACAGCTCTAGGTAATCTCTGTGCACCAAGCTACTTGACTCTAGAGTATATTGAAATGAAGTTCAAACCTAAGTAGAGGGGGTAAGTTATGAGAAAAATAGTTCTCCTTATAGTAATTCTACTTACATTAGCTCTCTTAGCAGAAGTAAAATCTCAAGAAGAGCGCTACTGGATTGCACTCAACTTTGAAGTAAACATATCGGGCGACGGCACTACAATAGTTAAAGCTAAGCTACATCCATTTACTTCTGAAGGAAAAAGCCTTTACGGAGATAGAAGAATAGAAGAAAACTTAAAAGCTTCATCAAGACAGATAGTTGAAGAAATACTCTTGATGTTCGCAAACTCACCAGACACAATAAAGTATAAAGTTCTAATAGAATTCAGTAAAAACGATAATACAATAGTACTATGCGACGTAGGAAACACCGGTAAGTTAAGTAAAATGAAAGGAGCATACATTATCGAAGTGCTAATATACCTTAATACAAGCGAGTTTATTCGAAAAATAGACGAAAACCTTTACGAAATAACAATAAGAGATAGCTATACGCACAGAGACCCAAGAAGCTGGATAGACATCCTCTCAGTTGAGTTCAGCAAAGGAGCAACTCTAGTCAATTATACTTGGCTACCTGCATCGGCTCACGGGCCTCTCAAAGAAACAAAATCAAGTTTACTCTGGGTAAACTACAACGAGTTACAAGCACCCGACTACTATATTTTTTACGTTAAACTACCCAGAATTAAATTTGCTTCAAGACCTAAGCTCTATGGAAAAATAGTTAATGTATCTAAAGTACCTGCAGGTATAGAAGTAACTATAGAAAACAATTCAAGTACTTCTGGGTATTTCTACTTAAGGGTTCTTGCTGAAGACTTAGAGCAGACAGTTAAAGTCTACATTAAGGCTGGGGAACAAATATTTGTCGAAGTACCTTTATTAGGAAGAAAAAGCAGCGAAGTTGTAGTAGTAGAGCTATTATCGGGGAACAGTATATTAGATAGGAAAAAAGTAGTGTTAAAGGAACTAAAGGAATTTCGCAGAAAACCATCTGAACTCATGTTTCTTCAAATATTTAGAATAGTATCTATTGCAGTAATAATTGTCGGCTTAATCATAGTTATATACGGTATATCCTACAAGCCTTCGAAAAAAGTAGCTTATAGTCCTTACTACGAGCACAAGGCTCCGACTCAGACTAATTACTAAGACTTAAATAAACTGCTTTATATTAAGTTGAGTGTCTAAGAAAATATCGCTACCGCTGTTACTGTGGACGGTAGCATGTTTTCCGCTTTTAGGAAACTTTGCTCAAATAATGTCAAACACCGCTCTCACATTCAAGGCTAGAGCTCTTGGTTTTTCTGCACTAGTGATAGGTAGCTTTACTTCAGCTTTCATGATTACTCGAGGACTCGCAGCAGTTGTCTCCGGCTACATTAGTGACAAGATTAAGCGTAGAGGAGTGTTCGCTGTAATGGGATTCGCTTTAAATTCCTTTGTGGCACTAGGGTATGCTTTATCCAATGCATGGACTCAGCTAATATTATTCTCGTTTCTAAATGGAATTGCCTCAGGCGTACTATGGCCAAGTGTTCAAACTATCGTAGTAGAGTTATCACCGTCTAGTTGGAGATCAAGCATAATGTCTATTTACTTTGCGCTAGGCTCTCTAGGCTCTGTACTAAGTTATCTTGCTTACTCGAGTTTCTATGCTGGCAACTACTTTGAAGCATTTCTATGTGCTTCATCCATTTTAATCCTCATGGCTTTTTCAGCTACACCTTTAGCCCGCCGCTACACTACTATAGTTGAGAAAAAGCATGTAACAGAGAAAATTCATGTAACTGAAGTAGCGCTCGCTCTCACGGCAATGTTTCTAGCAGGACTGATTGTTAGTACACGTCCATTAGTCTTACTCTACCTCAGAGATGTTCCCAGGTATAGCGAAGAACTGGCTTCAAGCACAATGTCTATAGTGACTTTTATAAGCCTTACATTGAGCCTAATGATAGGTTTTCTTGCAGATAAAACCGACTGGATAATAGGGTCGCTAATAGGTTTTATCATAGGAATACTTTCTCTGACGGGCGTTTACAGCCACGACTACGTTATTTTAGCGGCTTCTCTAGGAATCCTTTTAGGCTCATTCTCAGCAATGTATCCTTTGACTAGAGCTGTTATGGGTAAAGTAAAGGCAGCTCGTAGAGGACTCTTGATAGGTTTAGTAAACTTGACAGGAAACCTCGGAGCAGTAGTAGGCCCACTAATACTAGGCCATATATATGATACTATCGGACCCTATTGCTTAATTCAAGCCTATGCAGTAGTTCTATTAACTTTAATAGCAATGTTCACTAGTATAAAATTGCTTAGAGCAGTCAGTTTTCTTAGAGAACATTTCATAAAGCTTTCTTTTAAATCTTTTTAAATCTTCTTCAAATAACGATTTTAATATAAGAGATTTTTCAGCAAGAGCAATAATTTTATCTACATCAAGCTCTATTGCATAAGCGTGTCTAAATACATGACGAAAGCCTCTAAGTTCATTTAAATAAGTATAACTCTCTTCAGAAATAAGGCTTGGTCTAATTCCTTTGATTTCAATAAGCATCCTCCTTAAAAGCTCTATGTGATATCGAGCAGGGTCCTCGATACGGTTTTCGAAGAACTTCGCTATTATTTTAAATAAGTCTTCATAAGCGCAGTAAAGATTGTGAAGTCTATACGCGAGAGAATCTCTGAGATCTTCATTATCTTTATTTTCTTTAAGTCTCTTTAATTTTTCTTCAATACTTTTATATATCTTTAGTATTTGATTCCACTGATAATCTATTTCTGCAAAAAGAACTGCTAATCGGGCTTCCATAAAATTCCCTCTTTTAGTACTTTTTTGCGGAAAAAACTTGGAGCTTTCTCTAATTCAATTACATCTACTTCTCTACCTAACTCGCTGCTGAGAAAAGCTACTGTGTAGAAAAGCTTGTTTGGCTCTAGTTTCTCGAAGGCAATATCTATATCAGATTGTATGCTATATTCTCCTGGACGGACTAAAGAGCCAAAAATATAAGCTTTTTCAAAAAATACTTTTTCTCTTAGCTTTCTTAAAACTTTCTTTGTTTTAAATAAAGTTTCTTGCCTAAGTCTTTCTCTTTTCAATAGCTCCTCTTCTAGTACTTTTTCAAAGAGAGACATTTAATTTAACCCGGTATTATATTTGCGAAAGCTAGCTAAAATTTTTAGTCACTGATTACACATAATCAAAGAAATGAGCCTTAAATTCAAACCCGTCTGGGCTGATTCACTTGGAGCAAAATCTTTCTCAACGCTCGTCGAGACTCCTGACGTAACTATTCTAATAGACCCTGGAGTAGCCATTATGCACGGGTCTTTTCCTGCTCCACCTGACCTTAAAGAACAGTGGGTTGAAGTAGGCTACGAGAAAGTAGTCGAGGCATCAAAGAAAGCTCAAGTAGTAGTAATAACACACTACCACTATGACCACTTCACAGACTTTGACGAAGTACTTTACAGAAACAAGACTATTTTAGCTAAATCACCCAACGAGTACATTAATGATTCTCAAAGAGGAAGAGCACTGAGATTTTACTCTAAGCTTTTTGGGCTAGAAGAAATTTCGCTCGATGAAGTGATGGAAGAGCCTGTTGAAAAAGAGTATCCTCATCCGCTCGAAGACCTGCCTCACGCAACTAGCATAGACTACGGCGACTATAGCCGTAGGAAAAAGGAGCTTTTAGAGAAAGGCTTCGAGTGGTTCAAAGGCCGTGTAAAAAAGTGGAAGTCCTATAAGCGTGTACCTGAACATGAAGGCGAAGTATTCAAGCTCTTTTTCGCTGACGGCAGAGAATTCAGTTACGGGAGCACTGTCATTAGATTCACTAAGCCTCTTTTCCACGGAATAGAGTACAGCAGAGTAGGATGGGTAATAGGAGTTGTAGTAGACTACAGTGGCAAAAAACTTCTTTTCTCATCTGATATCAATGGGCCTATAATAGAGGACTACGCCGACTGGATTATACGCGAAAAACCAAACATTTTACTGCTAGATGGTCCGGCTACATATACTCTCGGATATATGTTAAATCAAACAAACTTGAGGAGAGCTATCGAGAACATAAAGAGAATAATTACTGACGCGGCTCCAGAACTTATTTTTCTAGACCATCATTTACCGAGAGAACCAAAGTATGTTGAAAGAATACGTGAAGTATACGAGCTAGCAGAAAAAGAAGGAGTAAGAGTGATGACTGTAGCCGAATACTTTGGCGAAATACCCGTAGTGCTTAGAAAATAGCATAGAAACTAATTACACGGGATTTAGAGGAAGCGTTTAAGAATAGATCCACTAATGTTCATTTATTTTCCTTATTTCTATAGTAATTCGGTAACTCGTAAAGCTACTTAATATTTCCTAATTTTTGCTGAAAAAATGTCTATAGAAATTAATTTATTTTGAAGTATAGTAGAAAGCAGAGTAATGCGAAGTGAGTTAAAGAAAGAGCTCTTAAAGCTAGTAGGTATCTCTTTGTCGCTAGCTCTTGTCGGATTAATAGGGCTCTACATAGTTATTCCGCCTTACATAGCTAGCCTTGGAGGCAATATATTCCTTATAGGAGCTATTTACTCAGCTATATCAGTAGCACGAGCCTTGTCGAAAATAGCTAGCGGCCTTATAAGAGACCGCCTAGGCGATAAACCTGTTTTTCTTCTAAGTAGAGTGCTTTACGCTCTAGCTTTCCTCATACTCTTCCTATCAAGCAATATTTCTCACGTAGCTTTAGGTCTATTGCTCTCAGCTTTAGCGATGGGATTTGAGCTACCGGCATTCATGTCGGCTACAGCTACTATTGTTGCAGATACAGCTTTTACAGCAACTCTTTTCGGAGTAATACTCACTATTAGGAGTGCACCTGTAGTAGTAGCGCCTGTGCTCACAGGCTTTATTGCAGATAACTATGGAGTTAAAGCAGTTTTCTTAACAGGGGTTCTCCTATCGCTAGCAAGTTTTCTTCTCTTATGTAAAGTAAACATAGAGAAGCAGAAAACAGCTAAAGAAGAAACCATAGCAGGGAAGCCTATTTGGCAAAAAGAATTCATTATCTTAATGATTTCAACGTATTTTCTCTTCGCTTCCCTAGCAGCACTAGTCCCTATCTTCTCACACTGGGTTGTAGAAAAGCTGGGGTATAGCTATACGGTTTTAGGCTTAATGCTTTTAGCGAGAAACATTACTGCTTCTCTTTCGAGAATATATTCAGGCACTTTAGCTGATAGGCTCGGAGACCTAAATCTACTAGCGCTTGTAGGATTATCTAGAATAGCTGCTCTATTGGCTCTTTCCTGCGTAAAAGATCCTCTGGCACTGACCATAGCTTTATCGATGCACGAAGTATTTGTCGCGGCTCCTCCGAGAAACGCCTACATCTCCAAGATTATCAGTAAAGAAGACTATGGCAAAGCATTTGGAGCAATAGGGCTTGCTCAAGAACTAGGCCGGATGACAGGGCCTCTTCTGGGGGGATACGTTGCGCAAATATATTGCCACGAAGCAGCTTTTGTAGTTTTAGCGCTAATCCTAGTTTTCTACACGGCGCTAATACTGTTGCTCAAGTTTATTAGCAGAAGCAACTAGTAAGCAAACAGCTTAAGTGTTTGAAAGCTAGTTAAATATACAGGGAGGTACTGTTTTTCGAACGCTGAACGGTGATCACATTGAAAGTGGAGTCAGCAGAGCTAAACGGAAAAACTGTGCTTAAAATAGTTCTCGAAGAGGGAGAAGAAGCAATAATTATTTCTGACACGCACTTCGGGCTCAGAATAAAAGGTAATTATGCGACAAGTTATAGGCAGCTCGCAAAACTAGCCGAATACATTAGAGAAAAAGGCAAGCAAATAAAGCTAGTAGTACTCCTAGGAGACATTTTCGATTTCTGGCAAGCAGATGCTTCAGACTTAATGAATTCTTCTTATGAATTTATACGAGAGCTGATGAAGCTAGACGCTACGATAGTCTATGCAGCAGGAAACCATGACAGAATTGTAGCTAAGATAGCTCTGAGAAGTAGTAAAGGAGACATCTACGTAGTACCAGACTTTTTCTTACTCAAGTCAGGTGGAAAAACATTCCTCTTAATTCATGGACACCAATTTGACAGACTATTTCTTGCAACTAAAGGATTATGGAAAATACAGTCCTACATCTATACCCTTTCGGAAGCACTCTTAGCACTACCAGGTCCGCTAGAATGGGGTATAGCTATACTATCCGCCTTATCTACAGTGACATTAGTGTATGTCACGCCGCCGTTACCGCATCCACTGGACCTAATATTCTACTATGCTTCAGCAGTGCTAATTCTACCCCTCATAATACTAGTATGGAGAACACTACAAAGCAAGTTCTGGTACCTTCTAATAAAACCGCTATCAGCAAGTGTACTTAAAGGAAGAACTCGTGGAAAGACATTAGGTCAGCTAATTAAGAAAAAATCTTTCGTAAAATATATAGAATTCTATAAAAGTATAATAAATCCTTTAGACGGAATAATTTTTGGACACACTCACGTACCAGGAGTAATAAAGTGGAACAACCTACTAATTGCAAACACTGGAAGCTGGATACGTGAAAAAGAAGCACTCTGCAACACATTTATCAAAATATCAAATGGAGAAATTAAACTATACCAGTGGAAACAAGGAAAGGCTAAAAACATAGCTACTCTCTGAGCTTACATTAAGTAAGCTAAGCTGAAATAGTATTAGGAAATATAGGTGTTAGCAGAACATGTATCTTTGTTAAACAAGGCCATAAAACACATTTCTTTGTTAAACTTATATAAACTCGCCGGCCTCTTAATTGGTGTTAAAATGGAAAAGAAAGTCTTGACTTTTTACTATGCTTGGTACGGCACTCCCTGGGGTCCCGCTAGTAAGTGGCTTGGCTGGAATGCTGTTGGCTACAACCCTGATATAGTTGTATGGGGCAGGCGACAAATTGCTACAGCAGAGTATCCCTTGGATGGAGTGTATGATAGCTGCGACGAATATACTCTAAGAAGACATCTTCGACAAGCAGAGTTTGCTGAAATAGATGGCTTTATATTATCGTGGTGGGGATTTGAACACTATTCACATAAAGCTCTATAGAAACTTCTCAATCTTGCTCCAAAAAACTTCATCACGATATACTATGAGACAGCTATGACCTTAAAGCTAAGAGATGAGAAAAGAGAGGCTGCTATTGAAAGAATTTATAGTGATCTTAAAAGACTTTTAGAGGAATATGCCTCGAAAGAATCTTGGATAAAAGTCGACGGCAAGCCGTTACTCGTAATATATATTGCAGACCAGTATTCAGTTAAAGAGTGGAAGTACATTAGAGAGAAGCTTGAAAAGAATCATGAATTCTTTCTCTTAGGAGACACTTTCGACTTAAACTACTTGGAAGTATTCGATGGTCTCCACATCTATACTCCAGTCCGCTACTCTAAGCGAGGAATACCACTAGAAGACATTTACCTAGAAGTTTCGAAGGAAATAAAGGAGAAAAACAAACTATTCGCTGCTACTGTCTGCCCAGGATATGATGATAGGAGAATTAGACAGCCAGGAATCTTTATACCGCGTGAAGGCGGCAGATACTATATTGACTGCCGGAAGACCTCTTTTAAAGCTGGTGCAGACTGGATACTAATAACTTCGTGGAATGAGTGGCTTGAAGGAACTGAAATAGAGTCTAGCCTAGAATACGGGTACAATTATCTCTACATAACAAAAATATATTCGAGAAAGTTTAAAGAAAGCTAGTCTTTTTTAGCTAACCATCTTAGTGTTTGAGCCCAGAATTTGCCGTAGTATTTCCATTTAATGAAGTTTATGCCCCAGTGCAGTACTGGATCTGAAGTAAACGCCATAACTCTTCCCTTACCGTATTCTCCAACAACTATGAACGGGTCTTCGTCATCCCCTATAACTGCTAATACTTTGGCGTTTTCTTTTGGCTCGACTTTATTGTAGCCTAAGAACGGTGGACAAGTCTCCCACGGCAGGCCTCTAGTAACTGGATGATCTTTATCGATGACTTTTACGAAGGCTCCATCTGGGGCTTCAACGCGGTCATCAAGTTTACTTATTTTCACTGGAAGAACTTCGGCTACAGGAGTATCGTACCATGCTCCTTGCCCGAATCGCCCTGAGAAAGAATACCAGCCACCGCCCATCAAGAGGCCGCCTCCTTCTTCAGTGAATCTTTTAATTAGTTTTAGCCTATTAGGCATTCCCACGTACTTATGTTTCTCAAGTAACTCGACTTCTCTAAGCTCTTCTATAGGGAAGAATTCGGGGTAGAAGGCTAATACCTCACTAGACACATCACTTAGAATTATTACGTCGTATTTCTTTAAGTCCTCATATTTTCTTGGAAAACGTCTGTAGGCATCTATTGAGTGAATATAGTCAAAGGATATTTCTGGGTCAGTCTCTTTGACAGCATTTATAAGGTAGTGGCTCCAGTCTCGAACGTACACGTCCTTTATCTCGATAATAAACGGCGACTCGAATATTATAGGACCGATAACGACACCCGCGTCTCCGGCATATAGCACCTTAATCATGTTTTCACACTTCTAGTAATTGTCTAGTTTTATTAAAATAATTATTCTAACATATAGAAAATCGCTTGTGAAAATACGAGTCAAATAAGTAAAGATACAGAACGCTACGCTAAACTAAAGCAGAGTAGAAAGAAGAACTTTTAAGGAAATAAGTCTCAGTTAAGCTATACGAAGTACTAGTAGAAGCAATATTGCTTTACTGAGAGAATATATATGAATTAAAACTATTTAAGTAAGAACAAGTTACTTGATATAACTACTTATAATAAAGATCCAATTCCTGAGAAAATAGCAGACTATGCTATTAAAACCAGATTATTTTAATTCTTCATAAATTTATAAGTTAAAAGAAGCACTCAGCTTAACTTTTCTTTTCTTTGTCCTCTTGAATATTTGTGAATTTAATTAATTTACTGCTATATGTTATTTCTTGATTAAAAGCTCGTATACTTTATCTATTCTTTTGTTTGTTTCATCTATTCTTCTATTTATATCGTCGATTTTCTTAGATAACTCTAAGTGAATTAAATCTATTCTCTTATTAATATCATCAATTTTCTTCGAAATCTCTAAATAGTTATTATCTATTCTTTTATTAACCCCATCAAATCTACTGTTTACTTCAATAAATCTCTTGTTTACTTCGCTACGTAGATTGTTTACTTCATTATTTAGTTCTCTTATTTCGCTTCTGAGATCACCTATTTCTCTATACATTAAATCCAAGTATAGTAGGAGTATTTCCTCAGCAGTAAGCTTCTTACCCTTCTTAACCTTATTTAAAATAACCTTAGAAACTTCAGCTAAAACAACAGACAAAACCTCCTCACTCAAATACCAAGCCCCAATAAAAACACAAAATTCAAAATAATAAATCTTTCTTGAGTAGAGACTCTACGTAGAGAGTGCTATCAAGTGAAGTTTTTGACTAGAGACTCCACGCTCTATGCTTGAGAGCAAATAAGCTAGAAAGACTTAAATCATAGCACAAAGAGATGATTAAATTTGACGGCACTAGTAATAAAGTCAATAAAAATAAACCTAGGTATTATTACTACTATTATGCTATGATGAGAGGTAGAGACGCTTGAGCTATGATGAAATGCCCCGTTGCTGATTTATCCGGTAATTTCTTCTACTTCCTTGCGCCCCTCCTCGAGCTCTCTAGCTTGTTCTTCATCAAGTTTAAGTAGTAAGGCTAAGAACTCCCCTACATGAGTTTTTTCTTCTTTAGCAATATCAAGGAGAACTTTCTTTATTTTCTCATTACTCGTCATAGCTGCTAGCTGCTCATAAAGACTAATAGCGTCTAATTCAGCAATAATACCTAGCCGCAAAATTTCTTTATCAACGTCTTCTTTACTCACTTTACTTAAATCAATAGGTTCTTTTGACAACACATATAACACTGTACTACAAGCTACTTATATGTATTCAATATAATGCAGAAGTATTACTATTGAAGCAGAAACAAGCATTAACAGCATCTTAAAAGTCTATTCACTTAAAATCTTTTCGAGTTCACTATAACACATTATTTTAAACTCTGGGTTTATTTCTTGAACTATTTCCAAGAATTTTTCATTACCTAGTAGCCTGTGAATATCTTCGTCTCCTGTCAATAGAATATTAGCATAATTTATGGTTGCTGAAAGAATAAGACAGTCTATGAAGTCGTTCAGCAGTTTTCTTAGTTCTAAAGCAGTCAGTAGCACATAAGTATCGTGTATAGGGATCTTATGAACTCTATCATCATATAAAAGAGACCTTATACCTTTAATTACTCTTTCAGCTCTAAGAAGACTCGATGCAACATATTTAGCTCCCTTAGCTAAAATTTCAAGGAGAGTAATTTCGCTCATCAAAATGGTACACTTTTCGTTTATTAAATCTACAACAATATTACCGGAAAATTCTTTACAGAAATTCCTGTTACAGGTAAAAAGTAGGTCGTATCTAGCAAGATTTTCATGATTCAGCTTCATGTGAAAGCTTTTTCCTAAACCTATGAAACCCTTCTAAAGTTATTTCTACTTCGCAAGGCTCCTTAAGGACATCTTCTATACTTGGAATAGGCCCAACAATAAGCCTCCCTTTCTCAACTCTATAAATTACCTTCATGTGAGGTCTGAGACCTAACTTTTCTCTAATTTCTTTAGGAGGAAAAAGCTCTCCTTTCGAGCCCACTCGACCAATAGCAATCAATTAGATCCACCAAGTAACAATACTATTGCTCAAATATGTAAAAGTTGTTTAGTTAACCGGATAACACTGTATTCTAGAATACTTAAACTTAGGCACTAGTCCAGTCCAAGAGGACTCCTATAACTCTGTCTTTTTCTTTTCTCAGCAACTCGTAAGCTTCACCCGCGTCTTTGAAACTTAACTTAACTGATATAAGGTCCTTAACATTGAGGCTTCTCATTTTAAGAAGCTTAAAGAACGTTTTTATCTCGTCCTTGAGAGTCCAGTAGTATCTAAAAGATTCTACTTCAGGCACTGTAGACACGTGTGCCCCTATTACATGAAGCCCTTTCCTATGAATATCTCTATAGAAATCTACAGTAGTCTCGCCTCTACTACTCCCAAGCAAAACTACTCTACCTAACTTTCTCGTAAGCCTGAATGCTAGATTTACAGCTTCGGGGCTACCGGAAGCCTCTATTGTGAGCGAAGCTCCTTTACCTTCGGTTAACCTAAGGATCTCTTTTTCGACGTCTACTTTAGAAGGATTAAAAACATAATCTGCTCCCAATTTTCTCGCTAACTTAAGTCTTCCCTCATATAGGTCTAGCCCTATTACAGGCATAGCACCACTAAGTTTTAAAAGCTGAACCGTAAGCTGGCCGACAAGCCCTAATCCTATAACTAAAGCAGATTCACCTATCTCAACTCCCGCTTTTCTAACGCCTTGTAAACATATTGCTCCTAAAGCAAAAAACGATGCCTCCTCGAGACTTAAGTCTTCTGGCACAGAAAAACACTTTCTCTGCACTCACTGTCACATGAGATGCATGAGGGCTCCTAAACACTACTCTAATTCCTTTCATTTAAACTCCCTAAAAGAACTATTCTTCTTTACATTTAATTAAATTTCAAGTAAGCATTTATTAAAGTCTCAGTAATACTCCTCTAAAACTTTTTAAACTTATAACCCCCATGTAGCTCATTTAAATAAACTCTAATGTTTATTACTTTTAAAAGTATTCTAGTTCTTGAAATTTTTGAGAACTTTAATAGAGTAATTTTGTTTTCTGTTGACAGTCCAATGAAGGAGATTTTCAACAAGTATTATAATTATCTGGTTTAGAACAAAGAGAAAACTATTTTCGATTGAAGATTCTCGAAGATAAAGCTTGTGAAGTAATTTTAATGCGACTAAAGTCATTTAAGTTAAATTTTTATTTCACCTATGTTTAAGTAATGTGATGACCACCACAAAAGGCAACTTTTTGCTTGGAGTAATAGTTGGCTTTATTCTACACGCAGTATTAAGTGGTCCTTTACCGCTTATAGGAGACTTCATAGCAGGGCTTATTGCAGGCTTTATAGCTGGAGGCGGAATGGGTAGAGGTGCTCTTGCAGGCTTCTTAGCGGGTATACTTGGAAGTCTTATTCTCGCAACACTAGTAGCAATTCTTTTCCCCGTTTCTCTTAACAATAGTAATTCCTCCTCTAGCTCCCTATGCACCTCATGCTGGAATAGGATTAGCTTTACTAGTAGTCGTTCTTTCGCTCAAAGGAGCTCTAATAGGGCTTGTAGGAGGAGTATTAGGAGCAGTCATTAGAGCAAAAAGCTAGCTCTGCTAGCTTTTTCTTTAACTTTTATTTTAACTCCTAGAAGCTCTAATATTTTATTTAAATATTCTTTTTCGTTTATTTCTCCTTTAACAAGCATTTCTGTGAGTTTATCGAATTCTTTTCTAGCTTCTTTAGGTATAGGTGGAAGACCTGTAGTTTCTTTAGCTATAAGTGAGGCTATTTCACAGGCAATAGGGTCGTTTTTATTAAAGTATACTTCACCAGTCTTGAGATCTACTAGAAGTATGTGAGAGTTAGGTAGAATAAATGACTCTACTTCCTCTATACTTTTCTGATCCCAGCCAGTAGGAGAAGCTAATATGAGTACATACTCTATATCTTTTCTAATTCTCTTCTCTATAGCCTTAAGGGCTTCAGCTTTAGCTAGAGGCTTGTGGTCTATTTCATTGTAAAAGAGTTTTTTAAGTCTAGAGTAAGTAAGCACATATATGGCGAACTCTTTTTTCCGGAAAAAGCCTCCCATGTAATAAATAAATTCTAGTAGAGTGTTTTCGGGAAGCATACTTAATTTCTTTTCATTAATAACTTCTCTTTTTGCTTCTAATTCTTTTCTAATAGCTTCTTTTTCTTCCTTAGATAAATCTATTCTCTTATAACTTAAATTAACTTCTCCCCCTAGTCTGGGTCTCCAGTACTTAAAAATGTTTTCAACTTTTGTACAGAATTCTAGCTGAAGTGTTCTGGCTAAGTGGATATCTGTAGCCAATAATATTTCTTCTAGAGTAGCCGGCCTTAATGCAATATAGCTACCTCTATCTTCTGTAACAGTCGCTATAGGATGTTCAAATATAATTGTTACTTCTTGTCCTTTAACCTCAATTTTCTTCCAAGGTATGTTTCCTTGAATAAAAACTGGCTTAGAGTACTTCTTTATCTCGGGAAGCTTTTTCCCTACAATATATTTTCCTACTAAATAGCCTAATCCTGCTGAAAAAGCACTTTTGAAAAATAGGTCTATGAGAGAGTTATAGTCTGTTTTCTCCGCTTCAATAGGCTTTACTTCAATTACTTCTTCTTTAAGCAGTTTCTCCCAAGTGCTTCCTCGAGGATCTCTGTATATTACTTTAGTTGAAGGTAGTGTATGTGAACCAGAGGGCAAGTATATCTTATACTTAAGTACTTTTTCTTCGCCGGGCTTGAGTACACCTCTCCACTTGTACTCGCCTTCAATTTTCATACCTTCTATAGGTTCTACTACACTTACGCCAAGAGCAGTTGTACCTACATTACGAAGAATAATTTCTACTTCAGCTGGTTTTCCTTCTATAATGTTTTTAGACTTAACTCTACGCACTACTTCAAGCATAGGTCTATACGGCTTAACCTTAATCTTAAGTAGCTTTGACTTTACGTTAATTCTTTTGCCGTCAGAGAAAGTTGCTTCAGCTACAATAGGTCCTATAGTAGCTTCTCCTGTTTTCTCGGCTACAGCAGGTATTTCTAGTGAGTATTTTTCGCCTGAAGCAAGATATACAGTGTAGCTCCTGCCTTTTGGAAAAGATACTCCGACTCCCTCTAAGCTCAATATTACTTTAGCTTCTCTAAAATAGTTGTTTACAAGCAGACACGATATTTTTGCTACTTCCTCTTCAAATACTTCACTTTTATCTGCTTCAATTAGAATTTCCAGCATTGGAGTTTCTTTGCCTCCGCTTAGAACTACTTTTAGTTTACTTAGTCTTCTATCTATTTTGGCTAAGATATCTTTGCGGTGGTGTGGATATAGGTCTGCTGAGAGTACTTCGCTACGGAGTTTTGACAGAAAATCGATATACTTTACTAAATCTTTTCTGCTATAATTAGCTTTAAGTTCTTCAGCAGACAGCACTTCAATAAACTCCGTTTCTTTAAGCTTCCTATAGTATTCGACTGCAGTACTAATAGGCGATCTTCTGTACAATTTTTCACCTTAGCTGATCTTACTTAACTTCAATTCTATTTCAATGAGCCTTTGTTTATATATTCTTACAAGCGAAGTGTATAGAGAACTAGATATTCGTCTTTCCATAAATGCTTTAGAAAGGTCTCTAATCATTTTCAAACAGTATGCTTTTTCTCTATATAAATCTAAGTAATATTTAGTTTTATTTGCTAATATCTCTAAATCATTTTCATTAAGCTTTAATCCGCTTTTAGAAGCAATGTCTTTTAGTAGATTCTTTATCTCATCTAAAGAAATTTCACTGAATGTATCACTTTTTTCTTCTAGAGGGAAATACACTATGCGAGGGGGAACTTCAGCTTCAACTACTTGAGATTTCTTGCCGAGAATTAAGCCAAGTATAAATGGAGCTAAAATAGCCCACTTTTCACTCAAAGTACCGTCCCCCTATTTCAAGAATACTTTAGTTTACTTAAATTCTTTTTCCAGTAGCCAAAGATCCTTTCTCTTTACTTCAGCTATTAGCTTAATATTTCTCTCAAGCACTTAAGTTAAATAAAATTGAGTAGCTTCTAGTGCGGGCTTTTACTTAAGAATTCTAGCTATTTCTTTTGGGTAGCTGTCAAGTAGGCTTTTTGAGCATACAGTTCTCTTAGACGCTGTTCTATTTGAGTTAATCTCTCGTTAATTTTCTTGAGTTTTTCTTCATTGAATTCAAGTAAAGCCATTTTCTTTAACTCTATTCTAGCTTCTTCGAGAGCTTTGATCTCACCTTCAATCATTTTTAGCTCAGGTAGAGCTGCTGGCTGCTGAGAAGACCGTGAAACTATGGTATGAACTTGAGCTACTTGAGGCTGCTGTGCAGTAATAGTCATTTGTCTTAGTATCTGAGCTATTTTCTTAGCTAGCTCATCTTCACTTACAGCTGGCTGGACGGGCTGAGGTTCTACTGTCTGCTGAAGTTTTCTTACTTCCTGTCTAACAGCCTCGATAAGCTCTTTTTCATCTACTCTACTTCCTCCTCTGACTTTTTGAGAAATTATGTTAACTAGCATAGGGTAAAGCGAGTGGTAGATGAAAGCATAGTAGAGTCCTCTCGCGCTTTCTGTGCCTAAAATTTTAATGATTTCTTTTGCGACTTTATCCCATGGAATTTCTTCACTCATAATTATCAGTAAGTAAATGTAGTCTAAATGCTAATAAATTTTGCGTGAAGAAATAAGAGCTATTCTTTAATCGATTTCTTTTAAAAATACTATTCTATACAAATATTTTTCATTAAAGTATCTGAAAGTATATTGAACTTTGTGTACTATCTTTTTATGAGAAAACTAATTAACTATTAACAGTTAATTTAATTAATGAGTTTAGTTCGTGAAGTGACTTTAAAGGTTGCTGAGGCTAAACCATGGGATGTTGGCAAAAGCATTGCTAGGATAGACGGTAAAGTAATGAGTCTTCTTGGATTATCTGTGGGAGATGTTGTTGAAATAGAAGGCAAAAAGAGTACTGTAGCTACTGTAGCGTCGCCTTATCCTGAAGACTGGGGGCAGGGTATTATTAGAATAGATGCATTGCTGAGAAAAAGCGCTGAAATAAGTTTAGGTGAAGTAATTAAAATTAGAAAAGCGGTTAAAGTAGATCGCGCTAAAAGAATTGTTTTAGCGCCTCTTGAGGCGTCTCTTGAAGATATTTCAAGAGAATTCGTAGACTACGTTAAATCTAGGCTTAAAGCTACACCTCTTTGTCGGGGAAGTATTATTGAAGTACCCTTACTTAGAACTTCTCTTAAGTTTATTGTAGTCAGCACAGCTCCTCCAGGAGTAGTTCAGATAAGTGATGTAACTGAAGTCATTATCCGCAGGAAGCCGGAACAACTTGAGCTCACTATACCTAAAGTCACTTACGAAGATATAGGAGGCTTGGAGGAAGTAAAGTGCAAAGTAAGAGAAATGGTGGAGTTTCCCTTAAGATACCCCGAAGTATTTAAGCGTCTCGGTGTACAGCCGCCTAAAGGTGTACTGTTTTACGGGCCGCCTGGAACAGGTAAAACCCTTTTAGCTAAAGCTGTGGCAAATGAGTCTGGCGCCTACTTTATAGCTATAAATGGTCCGGAGATCGTAAGCAAGTACTATGGTGAAAGCGAAGCTAGACTCAGAGAAATATTTAAGGCAGCAAAAGAGAACGCTCCTGCTATAATATTTATTGATGAAATAGATGCTATAGCGCCTAAGAGAGAAGAAGTAGGCGAAGTTGAAAGAAGAATTGTAGCTCAGCTATTGACATTAATGGACGGGCTTGAGGAAGCAGAACAAGTAGTAGTGATAGCTACTACAAATAGAATAAATGATGTAGATCCAGCGCTCAGGAGACCTGGTAGATTTGATCGAGAAATATTCTTTCCGGTACCTGACAAAAAAGCGCGTAGAGAAATACTAGCTATACATACGAGAAACATGCCTCTAGCAAAAGATGTAGATCTCGACGAAATTGCGGCACTTACTCACGGATATACGGGAGCAGACCTTGCTGCACTGTGTCGAGAAGCAGCAATGAATGCTCTAAGGAGAGTTCTGCCTAAAATAAATTTCAGTAAAGGCGAAATACCTCCAGAAGTTTTAGAGGAAATAGAAGTCACTCGAAGGGATTTCATGGAGGCACTCAAAGATATTCAGCCTACAGCTATGAGAGAAGTATACGTCGAAGTACCTGAAGTACACTGGGAGAACATAGGCGGGCTTAAAGAAGCAAAGCAGATGGTAAGAGAGGCTGTCGAGTGGCCTATTAAGCACCCGGAGTTCTTCAAGGAAATGGGCATAGATCCTCCCAAAGGAGTACTACTCTACGGGCCGCCAGGCTGCGGTAAAACACTATTGGCTAAAGCAGCTGCAACAGAAAGCGGAGCAAACTTTATTTCAGTTAAAGGCCCCGAGATTCTAAGCAAGTGGGTAGGTGAAAGCGAAAAAGCAGTCAGAGAAATATTCGCTAGAGCCAGACAAGTAGCTCCCTGCATAATATTTTTCGACGAAATAGACGCTATAGCGCCTAGAAGAGGCACTAGATTCGACTCAGGCGTCACCGATAGAATAGTTAACCAGCTTTTAACAGAAATGGACGGAATAGAGAAACTAGAGGGAATAGTAGTATTGGCGGCAACTAACCGCCTCGACATAATAGACCCAGCTCTCCTAAGGCCCGGTCGCTTCGACAGACTAATATATGTTCCTCCACCAGACCTTGAAGCCCGCTACGAAATACTGAAAGTACATACTAGGAGAATGCCTTTAGCAGAAGATGTCGACTTAAAGAAAATAGCCGAGCGAACAGAATTATATAGCGGCGCCGACTTAGCCGCCTTATGCCGAGAAGCAGCAATGACAGCGTTAAGAGAAGCAGGCAAACCTACTAAAGTACATATGAGGCACTTTGAAAAAGCAATGAAAGTAGTTAAGCCTAGTCTTAAGCCCGAAGACCTAGAGCGCTACGAGAAAATAAGAGAAGAATTAACGCGTATGTTTACTTAGTAGAGTTTGATTAAGACTCGTTTTCCTTAAAGTAATTTACCCAAATTATTGGCACTAAACTATTCTATCGCGAAGTATATTAACTACAATGCTTAGTGAGTACTGTGGTGTCTGAAGACTACTTATCGAAACTCGACTCCAGTTTAATTCAGATACTTGAGTCTTGGAAACAGGGGGAAAAAGATAGCGAAGTAAAAGTATTCGTATACTGCGCTGAGGGATGCGAAGAAATTGTCTTGAGTTTTCTTGAGAATTTGGGCTGTAGAGTTCTCCATCGATACAAATTCAAGCCCGTTGTTTCGGTGGAAACTAGAGTTTCGCTAATACCTAAGATAGCTTCACATAGCGCTGTAATAAAAGTGTCTTTAGTTGGCAGAGTACGAGCTTTAGGTGGAGGCAATGTTTGTAGCTAAAGGACTTGAAAAAATTCTCAGCGAAGTAGTTTCAAGAAATCCCTTTGAGCCAATAAACGCTGTTTTCTGGACTAAAACAGTGCCTCCTGAAGCTCTGTATTCTGCTTTCAAGAATCTATCTAAAGCTTTTTCTATACTCGAAGGAATAGGAGTAAAGCAGAGTTTAGTAGAGACACTTAATTTGAAGCCTAGACATATCTATAAAACAGTAAGTGCTTTTAGCGCAGAGCTCCCAGCTAAACACCTACTAGACATTATTAAAGGAGTAATCGAAGTTCCTTTCACTAAAGTACATAGAGTACATAGAGTTAGAACCTGCCTAAACGTTTCTGTACCAATGATTGCCGGCGACTATGCTTGGCGAGCAGGCTTCACCGGAAAAGGAGTAGCAATAGCGATAATAGACACAGGAGTAGATTCTTCTCACCCTGACTTAAAGGGAAGAGTAGCTGCTTCAGAAAGCTTTGTTTCAGAGGAAGATCCGCTAGACTACAACGGACACGGAACGCATGTAGCAGGCATAGCTGCTGGAGCAGGAAGCATTTACCGAGGTGTAGCACCAGACTCTACAGTAATTAATGCTAAGTGTCTCGACACACAGGGCTACGGCTACGAAGACGACGTAGTAGCCGCTATAGAATGGGCTCTCGACAAAGGAGCTGACATATTCAATTTAAGTCTAGGAGGCCCAGGAGACTACGAATCTCTGCTAGTAGAGGCAGTAGACACTATTACAGAAAAATACGGCAAAATATTCTGCGTAGCAGCAGGAAACTCTGGTCCAGCCAAAGGCACGATAGAGTGTCCCGGCATAGCAAGTAACGCTATAACAGTAGGCGCAGTAGACAAACACAAGAAAATAGCCCCCTACAGCAGTAGAGGGCCTTCACCTAAAGGCGAAGTGAAGCCTGAAGTAGTTGCTCCGGGAGGCTACATGGTGAAAGAAGAGGGTAGAGTAGTAAACAAGTTCGAGGGAATAGTCTCTGCGCGCTCAACTACAATAGATCCAGAAATCCTCAGAAATTACCTAGACTTAGACCTCTTAGTAGAACCACACTATTTGTCGCTACAGGGAACAAGCATGGCTACACCACATGTAGCTGGAGCATGCGCACTAGTACTACAGTACATGAAAGAAAGGGGGCTCGACTACGGTAAACAAACACCTTTTATAGTAAAAGAAGTGCTCATAAAATCAGCTGTCGACTTAGGCTACGATAAGTATTCTCAAGGATACGGCCTAATAAATATTGAAAACGCCTTCAAGTACCTTGATGAGGAAAAAGAGCATTTAGTTGCTTTAGCTAAAAGAAAGACTATTGAAAAAGAAACAAAAGACGAAATACTCAAAACAATAGGATTAACAGCACTCACTACAGCCACAAGCGCAGTCGTCTTAGCTCTTGTATCTGAGCTACTTAAAGGGGTAAAAGAAAAGAAAACAGTCTCTAGAGAAGAAGTAAGAAAGGCTCTGAGACTTCTAATACTCGAATCTGCTAGAAAAGCCCGAGAGCTCAGAGAGAAATATGAGAAAGGAGAAATAAGCAGAGAAGAGTACTTAAAACAACTCGAACAAGTACAGAAACTGCTCGATGAAGCTGAAAAACTACTAAAAGACCTAGAGTAAACTAAAATAGAAACAAACTCTTATAAGAAAACATTAAGTATGAGGTACAGAATATGAGCGGAAACATCGACTGGATGAAAGTAGCTAAGACAATAGTGCAAACACTAGGAGTAGAAACTGCCCGCGGACTTTATTACGCTCTACTAGCGCAACTAATATATCCTCAGTTAACTGAAGCAGTAAACAAACTAATTAAAGGAGAAACATTAACTCCTCAAGAGAAAACAGCGCTAAGTAAGAAATTAACTGAAATAATTCAGCAAGCACCTACAAGCTATAAAACAATTATTAGAAGGGAACTTGAACAAGAACTAGCCAAATTATTGGCAAAATATTCTCAAATACGGTTTTCTGTAAAGCCCTATATTTCAGCTGAAATAAAACTAATTGAAGAAGATATTAAGACATTAGAACAGCTTAAAAGCATATTACTAAATAAATTAAGTAAAGCTAAGGGAGAAGAGAAAAATAAATTATTAAAACAGCTAGAAAAAATAGAAAATGAGCTACAAAACAAAACTCTAAAACTAGAAAGACTTAAAAAACTTAAATCAACTGAAAGTTTCTGCAACAATGTGTAAATAAGTTACCGCACTTGTTTAAAACTTGAGATTTCATATAAGTTTAGTAAGGTAAATTTGTGTGACTCTAAAAGATTTGAATAGATAGATTAGTAGAGTATGAACTTGAATTTTGTTGAGCCTATTTCTATAATGTCTCCGTTTCTAAGCTTTACTCTAGCTTTAGGCGGTATAAGTTTTCCATTTAAATAGGTTCCATTAGTGCTGTACTCGTCTTCAATAAGCCACCCTTTGTTTTCTTCATAGAGTAAAATAGCATGGCCGTACTTGCCTATACGGGGATTGTACCTAGTGACATATCTATCAACTTTATTTAACTGGTAGAGAATTCTACCTCTGCTATCATACACTGTTACCTTATTTGTATAGGGGTCTCTCCCAATAATACAGTAATCTGATATACGTACTTTCTCACCTGTGTCTTCACATATGAGGCTTGCTGAAACAGGCCTAGTTACGGTAGCAGGAGGCTGCGGCGGCGTGAAAACTTGTTTAGAGCCAATTATAGCATCTATATTATCTATCAGGAATCTTACTTTCTCTTCCCATATTTTAGCAGACTCTGCTAAGAGCTTCATATCTTCGGGACTAACTTTCTCAAAAATTCTCAGCTTATACAATTCAATATAGTCTCGTACTTCACTAATTATTTCGTCTACTACTCTATGTAATCCTTCGAGCGGGCTCAAATAAAGGCTTATTTTTTCTAAAGGTTCTCTCAATTCACCATAAGTAGTAGACTCATCCTTAACATGTAATAGTATTTCATAACAAGCTTCCCGTGCAGAATAAAGATATTTAAGTACTCTAGCTAAATCAAATTCACGCATCTTCACGCATCAAATGATACATACAAGAATTTATAGTTTTCTTGAATAAAATAAATTCAAAATCATTATTTCAAAATAATTTACCGCTTAATACTGCTATGGCCAATAAGCTCTATTTTTCTTCGATGAAATCATAGAAGAAAGTTAGGTAGTTTAGCAACATGCGACGTAATGTTGATTCCTTAAAGTTACTGAATATAGTATACAGATGCCCTTTAAGCATCAGTTTTCTCAGAAACAGAGATGCTATTGAAGTAAAATTGATAGAACTAGTATTCTAGGTGATATATTTATCTAAATAAAACTATCTTAAACTATTCAAATATTCTTGTAGTATTTCCACTAAATTTTTTCTTCAACTGTTCTAGGAAGTCTACAGATTTCTATAAGGCCTCCCTTTTTGCATCTATAGCTTACTGAAATTTCTTCTTCTCCTACTGTTATATGTGGTAAATGCTCGTTAACCCACTGAGGAGGATGATTTGAGACTATTATGTGTCCGCATGCAGGGCATTTAACATTGTGTAGTTTATTTCGCAGCCATTTCTCTAGCTCAGATAATAAATTTATTATGCTAGCTTGAGACATAATTCAGATACATGTGATGAAATATATTCTTAACTCATTTTCTCAAAATGCTGTACTTGTATTGTAGAATACGTAAAAAGATTTCAAGTACATGTATTTTTAGTGTTAGTATTTAACAAAGTTATATAACTAGCTTGCAGTATATGCTTAACTATTTGTTTTATTTTTATATAAGATAATTTCTATTAAATTTTAAAGCAGAATTTTCTTAGATATTCTTTTTCTATAAAGTTTCTCCGACATGAAAGTAAAATCTTTATGAAAGTAATTGTATTTTAGTAATAATAGCTAAAGTAAGCCATTAAGTTATTCACTACAATAATTTAATCTATTTTTATTCATTATTTGTCATAAAGTTAAGTAAAGAAGCTGTGATAAAGGTACTACATGTTCTGAGGACTAAAGGAAATAAGCTAAATCTGCCTAAAGAATTTTTAAGAAAGAAATTGGGTGGATATATTTTTCAGTAAAGGTAGGACTAAAGTAATTTTAGATGAGTTTAGGAGAAAAGACGCTGGATTTTCTGCAGAGTTGGCTCAATTAAGGCCTAAAACTATATAGTTATTGCTAAACTATTCTAAAAACAAATAGAGTTATTTTAGTAGTTGTGAAATGAAGATAAACTAAATAAATTTAAATTATTGTTAGTGCAAACAACTATTTTAATAGAAAAAGTTTATATAGATTAACTTCAGTTTAACTGTAGGTGAAATTGGTTTGACACTGAAAATAAAGGTTGGTAAAAAGGGTTATGTTATTCTTCCCAAAGCGGTTCGTGAGGCTGTGGGTATTGAAGAGGGAGATGAACTGATTGTTGAAATCAAGGATTGTATTTTACTTAAGCCTATTAGAAAAGTGGATATTGAAAAACTTCGGGAGGCTCTCAAAAAACATGTAGAGCTCATAAAAATATTCAAAATAGGAGAGAACTTAAGCCGGGCGAGCTTGCAGGAATTCATTTAGAGGAGGAGTTTGAATGAAAGTATTTATTAATGCTAATCTGTTTATATACTTAAATACTATTACAGATAATACGATAAGACTAATATATGATAACTTTTATTTCAATATATTGAGAAAATATAAAGCTTATACAGATGTACTAGTATCGAATGAACTAGTATATGTATCTAGGAAAAAATATAAGATACCTTATCGAATATCTTTAAGTTTTATCAAATCATCCATACTACCCTATGTGAATATACTAAAGTTAGGAGAGGATGAATACATTGAAGTGGCAAAAATATTATCTGATTACAATATAAAGCCTTCAGATGCACTACACTTAGGAGCTATGAAAGAAACAACATTATGTTTATTGCTTCAGAAGACTCTGAGTACGATAAAATAGACTGGGTGAAGAGAATATGGTTAACGCATTTAATGTAAATGATATCGATTATAAATAGCGGTAATTCCATTACTTATTTGAGTCGATATTTTCACTATTGTTGATTAAAGTATTTAGTTGTTTTGACTCTAATTGCTGTTTATTTCTTGGTTTATAGTTTTATTGTGAAGTCTCTTTAGTATCCTTCTTAAGAAAAGTTTTGTTCTTTGTTTCTCTGGGTTGTAGAGTAGTTTGTGAGGTGGCCCTTCTTCTACTATTTTTCCGTCTTCCATGAATATTATTCTGTCTGCTACGTCTTCGGCGAAGTCTAGTTCATGTGTTACTATTAGGAGTGTTATTCCCTGCTTAGCTACTTTTCTCAATATGTCTAGTACTTCGTCTACTAGCTCTGGGTCTAGAGCTGAAGTAGGTTCGTCTAGTAGCATTAGCTCAGGGTCCATTGCTAGTGCTCTTGCTATAGCTACTCTCTGCTGCTGTCCTCCCGAGAGCTGGAGCGGATATGCGTCTTTGTACTCTAGCATTCCTACTTTCTCCAGGACTGATAGTGCTTTCTTCAAGGCTTCTTCTTTAGGCATTTTCTTTACTACTCGGAGCGGAAGGAGTATGTTTTGTAGTACTGTCATGTGTGGAAAAAGATTGTAGTTTTGGAACACGAAGCCTGTTCTTTGTCTAATTTTCCTTATGTCGATGTCCTTTGATGTTACATCTACTCCCCTGAAGAATATTTTGCCGCTTTTAGGCTCAACTAGCCTTACGATGCACTTTAGGAGTGTCGATTTTCCTGAGCCACTTGGCCCTATGATAACTACTTTCTCTCCTTCCTCTACTTTCATCGAGAGTCCTTTGATGACTATGTTGTCATCGTATCCCGCGACTAGGTCTATGATCTCTAGGAAGGCCATGTTTTCACTCTCTGTAGCCGGGGATCTTAAATTTCTTTTCTACTACTTTAGCTAGCCTTGATGTAGTGTAGCAGACAATGAAGTATACTAGCGCTACTGCAGTAAATACTTCGAGGGGCTTGAATGTTATGGCCACTAAGTATTCTCCGCGGCGTGTTAATTCAGCTACGCCGATAATTGATACGAGGGAGCTTTCTTTAATTAATGCTACTATCTCATTTATGAGTGATGGGACAGCTACTCTAAGTGCCTGCGGCAGTATAACGTATCTATAGATCTGTATATTAGATAGCCCGAGAGACTCTGCTGCCAAGACTTGCTCGTTGGGTATCGCCTTTAGGGCAGATCTGAAGATTTCTGACTGGTAGGCAGCGCTATTTAGTCCTAAGGCGACTATACCTGCGAGTACTGGGTCTAGTTTTATTCCTAGAGAGGGTAGTCCGAAGTATATGAAGAGTAGCTGTACTAGTACAGGGGTTCCTCGGAAGACTTCGACGTACGCTGTGATAGGTGGGTCTGCTATTTCTTTTGCGAATATCCTGAGGGGAGCAAATAGTACTGCTAGCAGAAAGCCTAGTGCAAAGGAAGCGAAGCTTACGTAGATAGTCATCCAGAGCCCTTGTAGGAGAAAAGGCAGTATCTCAATTATAAAAAATACAGGATTCATATAAGGGTCCCTTTACTAATGTTAGCCGCCCTGTTCTTTAAGCCACTTGTCTATTTCCTGCTGAATAATCTTGTCTAGTTCACCGGAGCTCTTTAACTGCTCGATTACTTTGTTTACAACATACTTTAAGTCCTCGGCATTCTCTGGCACTGCTATAGCTGCGTATTCCTCTGTTCCCTTTACTAGGAAAGCTATTTTGAGCTCAGGGTCTTTAGCCATAAGCACCTCTGCTACAGTTTTAGATATTAGTATAGCGTCAACATCTCCTCTCTCGAGAACTAAGACCATGTCGGGGTAGACTTTAGTATAGCTCTTAATAGTGCACTTGCCTTTAAGATGCTCATTAGCCCATTCTTCTTGAATAGTTCCTTGCTGAACACCAATTGTTTTACCGTATAGGTCTTCTAGAGAAGATATATTGGATGATTTGAGTACTACGAAGACAAAGACATCTAAGTAGTACGGCGTAGAGAAATCAACTTCCTTTTCTCTTTCAGCTGTAGGAGTCATGTCAGCTATAATCATGTCTATTTCTCCTCCCTTAAGAGCAGCAATAAGCGCGTCAAACTTAATGTCTTTTATCTCAAGTTTTACTCCAATTGCTTCAGCTATCTTTTTAGCTATCTCGATATCTATTCCGGCATAATTCCCGCTTTTATCAATGTACTCGAATGGAGGCCAGTCAGCGCTAGTCCCGACTATCAAGACTCCTCTTTTCTTAATTTTCTCGAGTAAGCTTTCTTCTTTATGTTTATGGAGGAGTGGCAGCACGGCAGAGGCTGTCGCTCCTACAATGATTCCTATTACTAGACCTACGGCTATTCCTATTAACAGATTCTTGTTCACATGTATCACCTCGTCTAGGTTTAAATTGGGACAAATATATTCCTAATGTAACATATAGCATAAGATTGAAATATTCCTGTTACAAATGTAACTTGTGGGACGAGAGAATATAAGTAACATTGTGAGAGAATATGTTTCCTCAAGACCCTATTTACTTGAAGCACTATCGAAAAAAATAGTAAACTATAGCGCCCTGGCTAGATTAATTGTCTCTGAGCTAAATTTAGGTAAAGAAAATATTCCTGCAGTAAAAATGGCTTTAAGAAGATTTGCTGAGAAACTTGAAGAAAAGAGTTTCACCGAAGACCGTGTAAGAGAAATAATTGCTTCTAGTTCTCTACAATTAATAAATGATATTGTCGTGTGCACTATTTGTGGAGTACAGGGTTCTAGTGTATTAACTAAAGAAGTTTTTCTAAAAAAGACTGGTTTTCTTCAAGTGACTCAGAGTTCTAGACACATGACTATAATGATGGATAAAGACCTCTACAATAGTATACGGAGCTTAATCGAAAAAACTTTAGCTAAAATAGGCGATGTAGAAGTTCTAGAAAATCAGACAGCAATACTCATTACGAGCCCCCGTGAGATAATCAAAACTCCTGGAGTAATAGCCTACATTCTTTCAGCGCTAGCTAGTCAAGGAATAAACATAACTCAGTTTATCTCATGTCACACTGACACTATTCTCATAGTAGATAGAAGAGAAGCTCTCAAAGCGTATACTGTTCTAGAGAAACTTATACTCAATGCTAGACGGTTTGTGCAAAATATATAGAATTTAAGTATCATTGTAGCTAACTTTTCTTGACCTTTTCTCTTCTCTTTTGAGAAAAACTTTTGTTAATAAAGTATTCTGTGAAATAGTAGGCACATAAAAATGTATTTTTACAGCTATCTTCGAATATTTTTGGGTAAAAGAGTAGGTAAAATATCTGTATAATACGCTCTTATTCACGACCCCCCGGGTACGGTTTTAAATCTCTTGGATACTATGCTTAACATGAGGAAGCTGGGGGCTGTGGGCAGAAAATCCAACATGCGGCTAATAACAGTACACCTTCCCGACCATCTTGTTCAGGGTCTCGAAAAACTTGTTGAGGGAGGACGCTATCCTAGTCGCAGTGAAGCGATTCGCGTCGCTGTAAGAGATCTACTTAATAGAGAGCTTTACTCTAGAACTGAAAGAAGAGGCCTAATGATGGGTTAAATTATCAAATTATCTATTTTTATAAACAAATATAGTCTGGTCTTTTTTGAATACGAAAAATTTTTATTTTGTTAATTATTCAATTAATAGTAGGACTGCCGGACAAAAGGCTTAAATTCCCTATGAGTATAGTTACTAAAAGTGTTTTGAGGGGAAGTTAATGGATAGATGGATGGCTGAGGGGTTTAGGCTGGTGAGGATAGTTGCTGAGAAAAAGCTTTCTCAAACAAAAGGAGGTATTGTTACTTTAAGTTCAAAAGACTTGAGACGATATTATGGAGGGAGGAAAACAAGTAAACGTGAAGTCATATGTTTTTCTCGAGCTTTAAAGGAGCTAGCTAAGCAGCTTAAAGCTACTTCACTTAAACATAAATACGTTTTTAAGAGAGAAAAGCTGGAAACATGGCTTAAAGAAACAGCGCTATCCTAGCCTAATTAATTTGTACTTTCTTTGACCTATTCCCATTTTTTCTGCTTCTTCTAGTAGTATCCAGTACTTTACTTCAGGGAAGAAGAACTTTACTTTATCTACGCCTGCTTCTATTTTTTCTAAAGACCCGTCTTCTTTGAAATAGTATCCTGGAGCATTATTGACTAAATCGAGCGAAGCCTGGTCTATTGCCACGGGGTCATAGGAAGCGAGCATACCTATGTCAACTACTACTGGGGGCTCAAGTGAAGTAGCGCAGTCACATAGTCTAGTTATTTCCACAAGTAAGTTTATGTAAAGTACTTTATTTTTATCAAATGTTTTTAAAACACCACATACGGCTTCAGCTGCTCTCTTAAGCATTTTCTCTACGTGTTCACCTGTACCCCAGGGCATGCGGACGGCTTTCTGCCTACATATAGCAACGCAGTCTCCACAGCCAACACACTTGCTGTAATCTATGACTGCTTTTCCTTCTTTAATAGAGATAGCGCCCCATGCACAGTGTCTTGCACAAAGTCCACAGCCAATACAGCGCTCCGGTATGATTTCTGGCTTAGCTACAGCGTGCATATCAAATTTAGTTTTACGGGCAACGCAGCCCATAGCTAGGTTTTTTAATGCTCCTCCGAAGCCAAATGACACGTGGAACTTAAAGTGCGATAAAACTACCATAGCGTCTGCTTCAGCAATAGCTGAAGCTACTGCAACGGATCCTAGTTCACCGGGAGTTTTTACTTCTCTGTAGTCTCTTCCAAGGAGACCGTCGGCAATTATTACCGGCGCATCAACAGTCCCTATTGTAAAGCCGTTAATAGCAGCTGTCTCTAAGTACTCAACAGCGTTTCGCCTGTACCCCGAGTAAAGAGTGGTAGTGTCTGTTAAAAACGGGAGTGCTCCATTTTCTTTAATGTAGTCTACTATAGCTTTAACTATTTGGGGTCTTGGATGACGCATATTTCCTCGTTCGCCGAAATGCAGTTTTACTGCAACTAGCTCTCCTTCTTTCAGATTATTTTTGAAGTTAGTAGCTTCGAGAAGTATTCTAGTGTACTTTAATATGTTGTGAGTATGCCTAGTAAACTTGATAAGATATACTTCAGACATACAGTACTACTATCAGCCTTTCCTTTAAAATACTTACCTAGTGAAGTGGAACTGAGCCTGATTTTAAGGGAAAAATTGAGTAAAAATAATAATTTAGTTAATATTTTTACGCAAAGTAAATATAAGTTGAACAGCTATAAAAGTGACTGTTTTTTGAGTATTTGTTGATTTTTTCGGAAATATATAGTGTATCGCTTAGATTTTATTTAAGGGGTATTAGAGAAAAGAATAAAAAAGAATAAAAATGTTTTTATGGTTTCCTGAAATATTGAACACTATTTATTTCAGTTAAAATAAAAAGGTATATATGCGCTGGTTCTTTTTGTACACGTATGCACAGAGTTAAAGACATTTATGCTAGAGAAGTTTTCGGCTATGTCTATGCTCCAGGAAAAACTTTTGTCGAGCTTATTGTTCTCGTAACTGACTTATCTCGAGCACTACCTAAAGTCATTGAGAAGCTGTGCGAAAATGGTATAGAGGCAGAAGAAATAGGCACCGGAGTCGCTGTTAAAGGCTTTAGGCCTCTATTTATTATAGCTGAGCTCGTTGAAAGCTTTAAGTCAGTCGAGAAGGCTGCTGACGAAATAGATTCTCTACCCGAAGTAATTAAAGTAGAGTACTATGTTAAAAGGGCTGATCCCGAAGTAAGGTTTTCGAGAGTTTTTCCTCTAGTATACCACGGTACTTTGAGGAGAGCTGTACTTTTTGATGCAGAACATTTTAGTAAAGGTATGGCTGTTATTAAAGAGCGGTGGGGAGACGAGGGAAAAGCTCTACTTTTTCTGCTTGGTAGAACATGGGGTCTTACTTTAGCTGAACTCGATGCAGCTAAGAGAGTGAAGTTTTTTAGTGAAGTAGATGTGCTAAAGAGATTTTCGGCTATATGGATGTTTACGGGGCGCGGCTATGTTTTTAAAATCGAGGAAATTGAGCCTAGAGAATACTATATTGAAATACTAGACAATTTCGAGGCAATATGTTGTAGAAAAGAGGGAGAGCCGTCTTGTCACTGGACTAGAGGCTATCTTGCAGGATATTTAGAGGGAGGACTTAAATCGAGGTACAGAGTAGAGGAAGTAGAGTGTCTTAGTGCTGGAGACGATAAGTGTATTTTTCATATTGTTAAAGAGTAAGATTTTTAACTAGTGTT
Organism: uncultured Thermoprotei archaeon; assembly: GCA_965367815.1. Taxonomy (GTDB): domain Archaea; phylum Thermoproteota; class Thermoprotei; order Thermofilales; family B15-G2; genus B15-G2. The sequence goes on along the minus strand of CBDUKN010000006.1, from coordinate 55,490 downwards.
AGTTCAAGAAGCTGTGAGTCAGCCTACACTGACTGATTTAATTGTTTATTTTATTCAAATATACGCTATAATGGATCCACCTGGGGTCCTACCTGTATTTATTTCACTCACAGAAGACTTTAGCAAAGAAAAGAGAAATGCTATTGTGCTTAGAGCCAGCATAGTTATCTTATTCTTAGTAACAGTATTTACGCTAGCTGGAGACTACTTGCTGGCTTTCTTCGATATTAGCGTTAGCTCGCTTCAGGTGGGAGGAGGAGTACTTCTAATGATTATAGCTGCTGAGATGCTCGGCGGGCCTCCCCGGACAAGAGAGCTTGATCCAGAGGATATTGCTGTAGTGCCTATAGCTACTCCCTTAATTGTAGGTCCAGGCACAATGACTATTCTTATTTTATTGACTACCAGGAAAGTGTCTTTAATGAACACTGTTTTTGTACTAGTAGCGGCGTACTTAGCGGTACTAGCTACTTACTTGACTCTGAGATTCGGCGAGAAATTAATAGAGTTAATGAAGCCTAGCGTAGTGAGAGCAGTAGGCAGATTTATGGCAGTTATTGTCGCTGCTATAGCAGCTGAAATGATTATGAGAGGTATAGCTAGCTGGTATGCAGCGCTAACTAGTCCCTAAAGCTTTAATACTTGTAATTGCAGTAGTTTTCATGGAGTGTCCTAAGTGCGAAGGAGAAGTCTTAGAGAAGCACATCGATGTCTCTAAGATTGCTGAGAAGTTTCCTATAGTGAAGTCGTTTATTAAAATTCCTGACTGGCTTGAAGAGCGTAGACTAAGGATTCTTTTTTGCGCTAAGTGCGGTTACGTAGTAGAAATGTACTTAGAGCCTAGACAATCAGGGTAGCCGAGTTACTTGAGTGCCTTTAAGTACTAGATTTTTTCTATTGCTGTTTACTAGCTGTCTAGTTATTCTCTCTATTTTTTGGCTATTGTTTTCTTTAAGTGCGTCGAGGACTTCATGGGGGTCTATATTTATATTGTATTTTCCGCTTATTGCTGAAACTAGCTCGATTATCAAGTTATCTGTCTGGTCTTCGATATTGTTGTTTAGCTCTAAGAGAGCATCGTACACAGCCCTAAGGTTCGCTAGCAGAATTGCTATCACGTTTTTACCCAGCTTCCTCTCTGCTTTAATACAGTTATCTTTTTTCTTATTTTATCTCCCTGTGTATCAAACCAGAGAGCTATTAGTACATCAGCTATACTGCTCACACCTATTTCTTCAAGTAATATTATGTTTGAGAGAGCTGTTATTAGGAGAGTTATCCTGTGTAATTTTGACAGCAAGCTTATATTGCGTATCAACTTCAAGTACTCTTCTTCTTCGTAGTGTCTCGATAAGGCTGAAGCCCCGTCTATAATTACTCTTGAAGGCGAATGTTTCTTAATGAGTTCTTCGTAGAAGCTGTAAAGTGCTGCCGGAGTAAAGAGTCTAGGGCTCAGTGCATATATGTGTAGATTGTCTTTAATTTCGCTGTAGTCTACTTTCATATTTTCTATAACTGTTTTAATTTGGTCTCTTGGTTCTTCAAAACTTATATAAATTACCTTTTCTCCTCTTTTTGCTCCTTCTATAGCAAAGCTGAGCGAAATAAGTGTTTTTCCTGTACCTGAAGGACCACTTATGAGGACTACTGAGCCTCTGAGTACACCTCCTCCGAGCATTTTATCTAGCTCAGGTACTCCTGTTGTTGCCCTTTCTTTAGTAAAGCCTCCTGAAAGACTTGCTTCAAGTGGTACGTAGAGCTTTATGCCTTCTTTAGTTATAACAAAATCGTAGGATACTCTAGGAGTAGGTGCTCCTCTATTCTTCCTTATTTCTAGTACTCTTCTAGTTAGTCCTCTTTTCTCATCTAGCTTTAAGACTATTATAGTATCGGCTAAGAATTCTTCGAAACCATAGCCTATTATTTCTTTTCCCCAAGGCAGATCCGCTATTAATAGCGATGTAACGTTGTAGGGTTTTAGCCCTAAGAGAACATTTGTGTGAAGAAATGCTCTAGCCTCTTTTATTGAGAATGTTCCTAGAATAGATGTAATAGAGTCTATTACAAGGCGTTTAGCCCTTATTTCTTCTATTGCGCTATAAATATTGCTTATAATATCGCATACCATTTTTTCGTCTGCAATACTTATTAAGGGAATATATTTAAACATATTTATTTTCTCTAGGCTACTGAAGTTGAAGTTAAATGCTTTCATGTGTTCATAGAATTCTTTCTTGTTTTCAGAGAAGCTAATATATACTCCTGGTTCACGGTAATCTACTGCTCCCCTGTATATGAATTGAGCAGCAAACGTGCTTTTCCCCGCGCCTGGGTGTCCTGCTATCAATACTACGCTTCCACGCTCGAATCCTCCTTCGAGAATATTATCGAGCTCCTTGATACCTGTTGGGCATTTTTTACTAAGATTCCTATTTTGCATTAAGACTCATAGATGTTTCCTATAAAAGTATTTAAAGCTTTCTATAAACTTAGGAATGATATTTAGTTAAACAATTTACTGTTATGAATTAATGAAAGTAGGAAGTATGGAAAAGCCCTTAACTTACTTTATATAATTGGTGTTTATCAAGTAGTATTAAGAAAACTGAAGCCGGTATTAAAGCCATATTATATTTTTCGCAGTAATCTAGATCATTCATGGTTACTAGAATTTTCTCTTTAAATCTATGTCTGTTAGCAAAGTCTTCGGGTTTAACATCTTTTTGCCACTTAACTTCTATTCCAAGTAGCTTAAGGTTTTCTTTGAGTAAAACGAAGTCTGTTTCTTTTACTTCACAATAATACATTACTCTTGTTTCGTGTCTTCTAAATTGTCTTGCTAAATGTTCTCCTATAATATTTTCTACTAGTATGACTGCATTTTCTACAGAGTAGTCTCTGTATACTTCATGAGAGTATCCCTTAAAAACATTGTAGAGAAACGGATCTGTAAAATATACTTTCTTTTCTTTTCTGTAATTAGGTGTTTTTGAAGAAATATCTACTTGATAAAATACTCTGAGGAGAAGAAGTCCTTCAAGTATCTCTATGTAATCTCTTACTGTAATATGGCTTTTGAGCTCAGAGATCTTGGCTAAAGAGGCGTAAGAGATTCTCGTAGATAGTTTCTCTACAATAGCTGTTATTAAGGGGCGAAGAAGACTTATTCTCCTATTTAGTTTAGCTAAATCTCCTTCAATCCACTTGACGTACGTTAAGTAAGTTTCTTCACTTATTCTACTTGAATATAAGTATTCATATGAAGATTTATAAAAGCCTCCTGTCTTTAAATACTTAAGAAAAAGCTCATTTAGTTCGTTTAGCACAAGTGATGTTTTTAAAGCTTCTCTGTACAGTTTTTTAACACTATCTATTTTACTTAAGTTGACTGGTTTAAGAGAACTTATTATTTCGCGAAGTTTTATTGAGCCAAATAATTCAGCATATTCTCTAAAACACATAGGCATGAAAAGCCTTACTGAGATATCTCTGCCGGGCATTTTTTCAGATCCTTTTAGTAACCATATTGAGCTAGAGCCAGTAATATAGATGACTTTATTTCTTGAAATTTGTGTGTCCAGCATATGTTTGACTGCTGCTTCCCAGTTTTCTACAAAAGTTATTTCATCAAGTAGAATATACTTGGCTTTTTTAACTTCAGGAAAAAGTCTATCGTATAGTTTAAGTAGCTCTACTATATCTTCTTTAGTATTTAGTAATTCACAGGAGAAGTAAAGTACTCTCCGTGGATCTATTTTCTTTTCGAGTAGTAGGTGTCGGATCATTAATTTGAGGTAAGTTGTTTTGCCCACTTGGCGAGGGCCCAGAAGAATAGTGTTTTTGATGTTTTCGAAAGAATATGTTTTTTGAGGTTTTCTGCTTAGTGCTTCGATTACTTTACTATCTCTAAGTACTTCGCTAGGATCTTCCCACCAAGGATTCTGGATTAATAAGTGCTGTATTTTTAGAGACATTGTTAATTAGATATCAGATATTATATATAAGTCTTGTTAACTAACTGTCAGACTCATGCACACTCTGGTTCTATTTTCATCATTTTAGCTAGTTTAATTAATTCTTCCGTGTAGTCGCCTAGAACTGCCGCAAAATGATGTCCGTAGTTCGCTACTTTCTCGACAAGGTCTAGAGCATTATTTACCTTTATGTCAAGTGTTTCTCTGCAGCCTACTCCTTCGTGAGAAGCTTTTACAGTTCCCTTAAATACTAGTATTTTGCTGAAGGAAGAATCTACTCTAGCTAATGTTATTTTTAGTTCTTTAGGTACTTCAACATACACTGTAGCGCTGTAGTTCTTGTCGTGGAAATCATGTAGCTCAAAAGGTTTACGGTCTTCGCCAAGAATTCTTGTCGGAGGGACGTCGTGAGAGTAGCGTACAATGTTCTCTTCGGCGCTGTGAAGCCACAAGTTACCCATAAAGGCGGGTTTATTCGACAAGTACATTAATATAATCATTGCCGTAAGTGCGCTTAAGTCTGCTTCGCAGGAAGCAGGTATGCCTTCGTCTTTCAGAAGAGTAAATGCTAAGCAGGGAGTTACTCGGTGCTCAAAGTATATTGGCTCGGCGCAGTCTACGGCAACAGCATTACAGTAATTTTCCTTTAAAAGTTTCTTTAAAGCAATATAAAGTTTTACAGCCTTCAATAAGTTTTCTTCACTAACTTCAACCTTAATGGCATAACTTAAAATATCATCTAGCACTTCTCTAGCCTCTTTATCACTCACTTTTTCCGTTTCACTTAACAGTTTCTCGCTACTAATCCACTCATAGTCTATACCCAGCTTTACTTTCATTAAGTCAAGGTCGTAGGCAGAGCTTATAGCGGAGAACGACGGAAGGCTTTTCGAAGACACTACTAGTACTCTAGTAGACTTAACTCTTTTTCTTGCAGTAAGGAAGAAAAATAGTCTAGAGAGGTCTTTTTCGTCGACTACAGCATAGGCTTCTCTACCTCTTTGCCTCAAGTAGGCTACAATATCGTGGTTAAGCACTCCTCTACCTACCATAATGAGAGGAGGACCTATTAATCCGATATCTGCTAAAAGCTTATGAGCTATACCGCCGAGCCTGTAAACTAGTATTCCGTCAGTATCGTATGTCAACTCGCTCTTTAGTCTATTTAAGCCAGCTACATCAGTGATGAGCGCTGGCTCAGAGAAATCGACTTCAGGATAGAGTTTCTTTAGCTTCGAGTACACTTCATTAACTCTTTTTTCAAATTCTTCTGCTGAAGGCAGTTCTCTGAAAAATCCTTTTTCATAAGACACAAATACGGGCTTTATTTTAATTTTTCCCATGAATAATTTTCGCTGGGTAAGAATATATGAGTATGTTCTAAACTTATATATTCTGCTTAATGAGTATATACTATATGATAGATATAATAGGACTACTTTTCTGGCTACTCTTATTCATAATACTGCTTGAGCCTCAAATGAGATATAGGCACATACTTAGCCTAAGACTATCGATGCTGCGCAGGCTTGAAGAAAAATACAAAATGCGCTTTATTACACTTATTCATCGCCAAGAGAGAATAAGTTTCCTTGGAATACCTCTCTATAGATTTATAGACATAGAGGATTCAGAGGAAGTACTTAGAGCTATACGCGGTACTCCGCCTGACATGCCTATAGCACTTATTTTGCATACGCCAGGAGGACTTGTATTAGCGGCTGCTCAAATAGCTCAGGCACTAAAAAATCATCCGGCTAAAAAGGTTGTAATTGTACCTCACTATGCGATGAGCGGAGGCACGTTGATTGCTTTAGCTGCCGACGAAATATGGATGGATCCTCATGCTGTACTGGGGCCACTTGACCCGCAGTTGTCAATTAAGCCCGGCTTAGCTGTGCCAGCTCCATCTATACTCAGAGTAGTGTCAGAAAAGGGCGTCGATAAAGTATCTGATGAAACACTGCTCTTCGCAGATATTGCTGAGAAAGCAATTAAGCAAATGCAGGAGCTTATAGTCGAGTTAACTAAAGATAAATACGGTGAAGAAAAAGCTAGAGAGCTGGCGAAGATTTTAACTGAAGGAAAGTGGACTCACGACTATCCTATTACTGCAGAGAAAGCTAAGGAACTGGGACTGCATGTTAAGACAGAAATACCTCCTGAAGTCTATGAGCTCATGAAGCTGTATCCACAAGCAATGCCTGTTAGGCCTGGCGTAGAGTACGTGCCTTATCCCTATGTACCTAAACTACCTCACAGAACCGAGCCTGCTAAGACCTCTCGCTGACACAGTAGAATATTGGAAGATATCTTGCTTTTATTCCTGATTCTACTAGTTCTTTATGTAGACTAGCTATTTTCTTTGAGGGACCCGACACTATTAGCACTTCTATGCATATGTTTTTTCTATGTATATGGTTGTAGGAGACTACTATGTCCATGTAGCGGTCTATTATATCGAACCAGTCTTCTTTTCTGCAGGCACCGTAAAGCACCATTATGCCTGTACAGTCGTGGGGCACTAAGTAGTGCATATGGTCATGTATATATTCTCTCACAGCGGCTTCGATAAGACTAGAGCGGTCTGTTTCAAGAGCCTTGGCGAGCAAATCTAGTCTATCTGCGAGGTCCTTAGGTATAGATACTCCGAATCTTCGCTTCATTTTAATCAGCCTCTCTTCCTTCTAGCAACTAGTGCTAAGACATATATGACCATGAGCACAAGTCCGGTTACGCCGGCCGGAGACAAGTTAGCTATTATCGAGAAGTAGAGCCCTACGAGGCTTGCCGCGATACTTGACACAACACTAATGAATACTGATTCTCTAGAGCTAACAGCTGTAGTAGAGCTTATTGCGGCAGGCAAAAGCAGTAAAACATGTTCTAGTACGAAGCCGACTATTTTAATTAAAGCCACTGTAGCTAAAGCAAGTAGCGTGAATACTAAAGCGTCGTAGAAAGCAGTTCTGATACCCGAAAGTCTCACAGAGTCTCTATCAATACCAAGGCATATTTGCTCACGATAAGTTATAAGTACAGATAAGGCAGTAATAGTAGCAACAGCAGTCGCGTAAAAAGCATCGCTCCATTCAGCTAAAAGAGGGTCTCCTATAATAATGTCCATAATATTTGTCTCAACGGGAAAACTGGTTAAAACAAAGTATATAGCAACTACGCTGAGAGACGCTGTAAAAGCAACAAATGTAGCTGTAGCAGTATCAGGGTCTATACCTCTGTGTATAGCATACCCTATTGTGTATACCAAGCATGTGCCTATTATTACTGCCCAGAAATACTCGTCCCCGAAGCCCAGTACTCTAGCCAAAGGAATAGCTAAAACAACAGCGAGCAGAGCTGAGTGAGGCGAAGCACTAGCCAAGAAATATAAACGCCTAGCAGCTATAATAGAGCTTAAGAAGCCATAGGCAGTAGCGGCGGCCATAAGCACTAAAACCCATTTTAATTCACTTATCTCAGCTAAAATAATAGCCTCAACGATTAGCGTGAGGACAAGAGCTGTAACTAAAATCTTTTTAAATATCATTCTTTCACCCTCCAGTAATAGAAGTAGAGCTCCACTATAATCAGTAGAGAGAGTATACCTGCGGCAATTTCTAGGAAGGGCGATTTCTCATTAAGCAAAGCTCCTTTTTCACCGAGCTGAAGTTTAATAGACTTGGCTTGAGAAGAAATATATTCAAGTTTACTTAAAATACTTCCTTTAGAGAAAGGCAATGGAATATAGAGCACGGGAACTTCATATTTCTCGGCAAGAGACTTCAAGAGCTTTGATGCAGGAAGCTCTACAGGCTCAGCCACAACAACTATTTTTACTTCCTTTTTAGCTAAAGCTTCCTTGAGCTTCTCTATATCGCTCGGCGTAGCCGATACACCGGCTTCTTTCACTACAAGATACTTTATTTCAATGCCTAGCCAAGAAACAGCATACTGTGTAAAAGGATAGTCTGCTGCGGCAACAACATTAAGTTTAGGAGTAGAATTCACTATAGAATCTATTTTCCTAGCTACGCTCTCAGCTCTATTTAAGTATATTTCAGCTTCAAGAGGATTTATTTCAGCTAGCTTAAGTGCCAAGTATTTTATAAAAAGCTTGTAGTTACCTGGATCATATATCGGCATATGGTAATTAGGCTGGTTCAGCGCAGGATTATTTAAAATAACTATGCCGGGAATTTTAGTAAGCTCGATTAAAACCGCTTTGAACTCTTTTTGCTCAACTTTTTTCCTTAAATCTATTTCAAATGATGTGTGTGCAGTAGAGACTATGAGATTTGCTCTTTTAACTAAATCTAAATCTCTTGAAGTAAGCTGGTATTCATGGGGGTCAGCTCCAGCAGGTACTAAGGAAACTACTTCTTCACTACAGGCAACCAGCTTAATGTCTTTAACTAAGTTAGGAAAAGTAGCTACAATAATAAGTTTTCTAGGCTGAGCTACTGCTAGCGAGGTGAAGAGTATAGCCAAGAATATGAAAACAGTAAGCCTCAATGATCACCACCGTTAAGCTTATATGTGCACAGTCGCTAATAAAGCTTACGGAAAGTATGCACAAGGAGATTTTTTCCAGAACACAAGAAATAGCTGTAGAAAACTTGACAGCAGGCTATGGAGATGAAGTAATTATAGAGAATATCAGTTTCAAGATAAAGGGGCCAGCCCTAGTACAGATTTTAGGACCTAATGGTGCAGGTAAAACAACTTTGCTTAAAGCTATTCTCGGGCTAATACAGCCTATGCAGGGACGAGTAGTAATAAATGGAGTTGATGTAACAGGGCGACCTGAAAAAGCCGGACTATTTGTAGGATATGTTCCCCAGCTCGCTATCGCAGAGTTTTCGAAATACCCTATTACTGCATGGGAGTTAGTTGAATCAAGCCTACTTATGCACAAAAAGAAGTGGCCTAGACTATTCACAAGAATAGAAGACAGAAGAAGAGTAGAAGAAGCTTTAACTACAGTAGGTTTACCTAGAGAATTCTGGAAAGAAAATATATGGCATTTATCAGGGGGGCAAAGACAGAGAGTACTTATTGCTAGAGCACTAGTCCACGATCCACCTATTCTAGTAATGGATGAGCCGTTTTCCGCGGTAGACCCTGCTGGTAGAATAGATTTAGTGCAGGTAATCGCTGAGCTCAGTAAAAGAAAACTAGTGATATCTACATGCCATGACCCTGAATTACTTCTATCTTACACGAATACTATTATCTTATTGAATAGAAAAGTTTTCAAAATAGGAAAGCCGGAAGAACTCTTGAGAATAGAGGAGATGAAAGAAATTTATGGAGAGGCAGCAATACTTATGCACAACCATATACACATCTGCGATTTTCACGCCTAATACTAAGTCAGCTGTTTCGCTGACTTAAGCAGTTGACGTACTTAGTGCTATATACTTTCAGAGAATATAATCTATGATAATAATGAAAGTAGACTTGGGTAAAGGATTTTATGGAATACGTGCAGTACTTCAGCCTGTAGTCTTCGATATAGGCTTAAGTAAAGAGAGAGCAGAAAAGCTGAAGAAAGACTTCTTAAATGAACTTAAAAAAGTCTATAAAGACGAAGAAGTACTCGAACCAATAGTAGTTACTTCTGAGTATGAAGCTAGATTTCTTCCCTTTATTATTGACAGAAAAGTAGACGCAGTTGTTCTCAAAGCCCACGGCAGAAGATATATTTACCGAAGACTTTCTTGGCTGAAATTACCGGTTATAATATGGGATGAACGAGGCTACTGTCATGCAGCCTCGTGGGATATTAGAGGTTTTCTTAGACACTGGGGAGTCGAAGTAATTACACCTATAGGGCCCGAGGAACATAAGCGCGTAGCTAAAGTAATTTCGGCAGTTAACGCGCTTAAAGTAAGTAAGCTAATAGTTTTCGGAAAAATACCTGCACCAAATGTTGCTTCCCAGTGGTGTCTTGAAGAAATAGAAAGAAAGCTAGGAGTAATAGTCGAAAGCATTCCGATAGACTATCTACTGGAGAAAGCAGAGCAAGTCGACGCAGAGCACTTAGAGAAAACTCTTGCTGGGTGGCAAGGTCTCTTCACTAACTTTAATAGAGAAGTACTCGAAGAAGTAGCTAAACTCTATTTAGCGATTAAAGATATTCTCGAAGAAAAGAAAGCAAATGCTTTTACAATAAACTGCCTTGAAGACCTTTTCGGCAAGAAATTTGTCCCACCGTGTATCGCGTTAGCTAAGCTCATAGACGAGGGCATTGTAGCTGGCTGTGAAGCAGACATAAATGTCGCTCTCTCTATGATGATACTGAGCTTTATTTCAAGAAGCCCAGTGCTCATGGGAAACATATATCTATTCAGACCCTGGCCTGGGCCTGGATTTCCTCCCTCTGAGACAAAAATCAAAGATATTGAGGAAAGCTTAAGAACTAATGTTGTGAGGCTTACACATGACGTAATTCCGTTAACCATGGGTATTGAAGACAAGTGGATTCTCGAAGACTACCATAACATGGGTAAAGGCGCAACAGCGTATGTTCCGCTGAAAACAGGCACTGATGTGACTTTGCTGAGAATAAGTCCAGATTTAAGCGAAATGATCGCTATTAAAGGAAAAATAATGAGAGTAGAAGATACTATTCACTGCAGGTTCTCCGCCTGGATAAAAGTTAGAAATGCTAGAGAAATAGCGGACAACGCTTATGCGTTCCACCACGCGATGGTCTACGGCGACTACACTAGAGAATTAGAACTATTCTCGAAGCTAACGGGAATTAAGCTTAAAGTGCTCTAATTTCTCTCTAATAGACTTAACTTCATTTTTCCAAGGCGACGTAACAGCCTCATAGTATGTTTGACGAGTATCCCTCAAATTAACCAACTTCTTTACAAGCCCTCTTTTAACCAAAAGCGTCAAAGAATACCTTACTGTTCGAGGCGAAAGCAAAGTTTTCTCAGCGATTTCTTTAACAGACAAGGGGCCTTCAGCTTCAAGTACCTTTAGAACATATTTAGCGCTAGGCGGAATCTCTTGTATCTCCTTAATAAGAGCATACTTTTTCTCAAGACTCTCTTTAGTTATCGAGGCAGCAGTTATCTTAATCACAGGAACAGGTGTCTTTGCTTTCGTTATCTCAATTCTCTTTTTTACTCTAATTCTTTTACAGCCATCAGCTATTACTTCACAAGGATACCTGCTAGAAATATCCCTAATAACTATTTTAGAAGTATTTTTAACTACTAGAGGCTTCTTAAGAGGATCAAGACTATTCACAGGCACTATCTCTAATACAGGCGTATTCTCCATTATTACCGGGCCTCCGGCTGAAAAAGCATAAGCAGTAGAGCCTACGGGCGTAGCAACTATTACACCATCTGAGCGGTCACGCCATACATGCTCACCGTCAACGAGCAACTCATATTCTATTAGAGTAGCGCTTTTAGAAGAGAAAATAGCTATTTCGTTTAAAGCATACACTATTTCCTTTCGATCAACTTTGCCTTTAATCCTAGTGTATTTTACTATCTTATACTGTTTCTTAGCTAAAGCAGATAAACATCTATCAATCTCATTAAAAGACACGGGCATAAGAAAACTAACATACTCTGGAGGACTTATACCAAGAATAGGTTTAACTCCCTCTCCGAGCATCTGTAAAACATCCAATAAATCTCTATCAGTACCTATAACTACTAAAGCATCTACATCACTTAGCGAACTCAATTCTTTTGCTTCAAGAAGCTCTACACTAAACCCGCTAAGCTTAGCTAGTCTAGTAAAAACAGAAACTATGTCTAAGTCCTCTGAAAAAGAAACTAGTCCCAGTTTACGTATTTCATGTTCTTCAATCATCTCTAATATAAGCAGAATAGTTTATGTGATAAACTTTATGCTACTTTAAATAAAGTAATTACTTTGCAATACAGTCGCTTGAAATTTTGTGTGAAGCAAGCTTCTCTGAGTGCATAGATTTTATTATGCGTTTTATTGAATACTTAAGGAGGTAGGAGCTTGAAGAAGCATCTTTTGTTACATGTTTTGCTCTGCTCAATTTTTCTAGCAGTATGTTTTGCCGAGCCTATACATATATATGTTTTCGGTACGGCCAGCTGCCATGCCTGTAGTGATTTTAAGAAGAAAATGGCTAAGCTAGTAGGAGAAGACAGTATTGTTTTCTACGATATTTATGAGAGTAAAGTCTACTTGAAGGCTTACCGCACTATATACGAGATTCTCTTCCCGAATTCCTCTCTTAAACCTATTCCTTTATCAGGAGTATTTATTGGCGGAAAGCTTAAGATGGTTATAGTTGGTTCATATGATTTAAACTACTTAAAATCATTGTTTAAGAATGTTCCTAGTAAAGGAGTGCTTATTGTGCATGAGGGGCAAAGAATTGTTGACGAGAGTAAAGTAAGGGAAGTAGAAGAAATATTCAAGAATCCTCATGTAGTACTAGAAAATAGGTCGCAAAGCTATAGGCCTGTTTTACCTGTAATAATTGCTTGTGCTCTAGTAGACTCAATTAATCCCTGTACTTTTGCTGTTTTCACAGTCTTCTCTTAATTGTTTTTCATGTAGCAGGCAGACATCGCATGTTTTTAGCCGACTTCTCGTTTATTACAGCAGTGTGTATCATTTATCTCCTTACAGGACTTAACTTAGTGAAAATTATCGGCCAATATGAAGTAGTGAAATATTTTATTGGAGGATCTGCTTTAGCGGTAGGCTTGTATTCACTAGTTAAGATGGCGAAAGGAAAGCGCTACAATATTCTTCCCAAATCTATTAGAGAGAAGCTATCGCGTTTCACCGAAAAATCCGCAAGTATTCCTTTAGCTTTTGCTCTTGGAGCAACAGTTAGTACATCTCTTTTTACCATGCAGTGCTGGACCCTACTTGATAGCGCTATACTACATCGGAAAATATCCTTTAAGTGAAGCTTTGCCTTTACTGCTGCTATTATATAATGCTATTTTCGTGGCTCCTCTATTGGCGATAACGGTAGTTTCATCAATATTAGCTAGAAAACTAAGTGTTTTAAAGAAAAGACGCGGCAAACTGATTAAAGTATTCAATATGGCTGAAAATACTCTGCTAATATTCTTGCACTGTTTCTGCTACTAATGTAGTGGAAGAATACTGGTTCGGCGAAAGTTGCCGAAGAAGACTTCGTGTTTCCGGCAAAATTTGCCAGTAAAACTCCTCTTATATATTAGTCTTCATCGTAAAACAGGATTAGTGTGTTAGAGGATAAAATCAAGCGTTTGTTGAGTGAAAAGAACGCGGTTATACTGGCCCATAATTATCAGAGGCCTGAAGTACAAGACATAGCCGATTTTGCCGGCGATAGCTTGGAGCTTTCTATTAAAGCCATGAAGACTGAAGCTAAAGTAATAGTTTTCGCCGGAGTAGACTTTATGGCAGAGCAGGCAGCTATACTGAATCCCGAGAAAAAAGTGCTGCATCCTGAGAAAGAATCTACCTGTCCTCTAGCACACCAGCTTACACCCGAAATAGTAGACTACTACCGCAGAAAACACCCTAAAGCACCTCTCGTAGTCTACGTCAATTCGCTGGCTTCTGTTAAAGCTAAAGCAGACTACGTTGTAACGAGCAGCAGCGCCGTTAAGATAGTTTCTCAGCTAGATGCAGAAGCAGTTCTCTTCGGACCTGATAGAAATCTCGCGTCATACGTAGCTGAGCAGACAGGGAAAACAGTTATTCCTATTCCACCTGATAGCCATTGTCCAGTTCACATGAAGATAACAGTCGACTGCATTAAAGCGGCTAAAGAAAAATATCCTCGAGCAAAAATACTTGTTCACCCCGAGTGCACATCAGAAGTAAGGAAGCTGGCAGACTTTATTGGAAGCACAAGCCAAATGGTTAGAGCAGTAGGATCTCTAAATGCAGAAGAGTACGTTATTGGAACAGAAGTAGGCCTGCTACATAAAATAAGGAAAGAGTATCCTTCGAAGAAAGCTTATCCAGCTACACTTGAAGCAGTATGCGAGGACATGAAGAAAATAACTTTAGAGAAAATTCTTCGAGCCTTGCTTGAAGAAAAATATGTAGTAGCTGTAGACAAGAAGATAGCCGATAAAGCTCGATCTGCTTTAGAAAGAAGCTTTGAGCTTCTAGGGGTTGAGATACCGTGGTCGAGGAAATAGTCTACTGCAAGTTTCTAGAGTGGCTAGCCGAAGACATACCTTTCTGGGACGCTACATCGGAGCTACTACCCGAGAATATTTCCTGCAAAGCAGTAGTTTTAGCCAAAGAAGACGGCGTGGCCGCCTGCACTGAGGAAATAGCATATATCTTACAGCGCTTAGGTTTAGAAGTAGCAGTACTCAAGAAAAGCGGAGAAGAATTCAGGCTAGGAGAAATCTTACTGGAAATCAAAGGAAATATGCGCAAAGTACTTTCAGCTGAGAGACTTGTCTTAAATATATTATCGCATACATGCGGCATAGCTACTGCCACTAGGAGACTAGTAGAGAAAGTTAAGAAGATAAGTCCTCGCACAAGAATCGCTGCAACACGCAAAACACTGCCCGGGTTAAGATACTTTGAGAAAAAAGCAGTTGAAGCAGGTGGAGGAGATACGCATAGGCTCAGTTTATCAGACATGATTTTAATTAAAGATAATCACTTAAAGTACTTTAAATCAGTTAAAAGTGCTGTAGAGAAAGCTAAAGAGAAAAACAGTTTTTACAGGAAAATAGAAGTAGAAGTATCCAACTTAAATGAAGCTATTGAAGCAGCTGAAGCCGGAGCGGACATAGTAATGCTAGACAATTTCACTCCAGAGGAAGTAGCTGAGACAATAAAAGTACTTGAAGAAAAAGGGCTCAGAAACAGAGTCTTAATTGAGGTTTCTGGGGGAGTAACTGAAGAAAATATTGTAGAGTATGCTAAAGCACAGCCCGATGTAATAAGTCTAGGTATATTAACTCATTCTGCTAAAGCAGTCGATTTATCTCTTGAAGTAACAGGTGTCTGGAAATGAAGGGTGTAGCGATAATAGGTTGTGGCGCAATAGGGACGTTGCTAGCTGAAGCTATAGATGGAGGAGAAATAAAAGCCAAGCTAATATACTTGTACGATATCGATGAATCTAAGGCAGTTGAATTAGCTTCTAAATTAAAGCAGAAACCTAAAGTAGCTAGAAATATAAATGATATACTTGAAGACAAAGAAGTAGATATTGTAGTAGAGGCGGCTAGCCAAAAAGCAGTAAAAGAGTACTTGAAGTCCGTGCTCGACGCAGGTAAAGAAATGCTGGTGATGAGTGTAGGTGCACTACTCGACCCTGACCTGAAAAGACTCTACGAAAAACACAGAGATAGAGTTCATGTACCGTCGGGAGCTATAGCGGGCCTAGATGCTCTTAAGGCAATAAGATTAGTAGGAGTAAAGAAAATAACCTTGATTACACGAAAGCCTCCCAAAGCACTAAAGTATTCTCAATACTTAACCAACAAAAAGATACAAAAACCTACACTAGTATACGAGGGACCTCTTTGAAGATACTAGCTGTATCAGATATACACTACGAGAAAGAAGGCGCTGAAGACCCAGAAGACACTGAAGCCTGGAACTGGCTCTTATCGATAGTAGATTACCATAAACCAGACCTTATAGTAGGCTGCGGAGACTGGGGCTCTGCCATAAACACGCAGGAATTCAAGGAGCTCTTATCTAAAACGAAAGTCTACACTATTTACGGAAACCACGAAAACCTCAAAGTACTATCAGAACTTAAAAACCGTGATGGGACTCCAGTGCTTTTACAGGACTGTGAAGTAGTCGAGTTTAATGGAATAAAGATTGGCGGAATAAATGGCATCATTGCCTTGAGGAGGAAATCGAAGAAAGGTGTCCCGCGTAAAAGACCCGAGGAATTCGTAGAAGCAGCATACTGTCTAGCTGAAAAGAAAGTAGACTTACTACTGATCCACGAAACCGTCCCTTTGCCAGAGTACAGAGGCTTAATAAGATTTCCAAGCTACTTGAGCGCCGTAGTTGAAGCAATAAAAATTGCTGCACCACGCCTCGTGGTCAACGGCCACATACACATAGACCAGGGCTATACTTTAAGTAGAATAAACAACATAATGTACCTCAGAGTAGATTCTTCTCAGAAGAGCCAGCACTACGCAGTACTCGAAGAAAACTACATAGAAGTGTGGCGCGACTTGACGCCGCTAGAGAAAACTAGCTTTCCTCTTGTTCTGCACTAACTTCTTTCTCTTCTTCAGTCTTCTTCCACGCAAGAGGACAGAGGGACTTATATAGGCAGTACTGGCATTCCCACTCGTATCGCGGAGACTTTTTCTCAATAAAGAATTCTCTCGCAATTTTAGCTACTTCTTCGTCTGAAAGAGCTTCTTCAGCAGAATAATATATTTCTCTCACGCCGTAGGGCGTCAAGTAAACGAGCCTTCCGTTTTTACCGAGAATATTCATGTATATTTTGAGCTGAAGCTCATGGTGCTCTAACGGTATTTTATCTAAAGGCATCGAAGTATACTTTAGCTCGACGACTTCATCGTCGAGAACTACATCAGGGCCTGCGTGAATCTTATACTTCACTCCCCCGCCGTCGACGAATTCTTTAACGTAATAGTGGTCTGGCGGAGGATAGCCCTGTAAAGCCACTTTAATTGTAAAGTCGAAGAGTAGTCCTAGAAGCATGTTTATGTTTGTTGGTATTGGCTTATAGAGACCATATTTTTTATCGAAGAGAGCTCTAGTATAGCAGTGAAGAATAGTAGTTACTGGAGCACTATACGGTTCTTCTAAACTTATAGATGATACTATCTTATCTATTATTTCTTTTTGAGCCTCATATATTTTATCTAGAATCATTGACCACACTTTATTCTCATCTCTCATATTTACGCTCCCCACTATGTGTCCTAATACTAAAGTGTTTAGATAAAATTAATATTTATCAGCTCCTATTTACTATCATGACCGAATATCTGTCTAATCCTGAGAAATTCGTTTTAGCGTACCTCTGGTACGAGTACGGCGGCGCCCTCTACTTCAGTAGGGGTGGAGAAGATCCAGAGAAATTCCTTGCTAAATCGATTCTCGACGAGTTGATTAAAGGCAGGCGTCCACATAACTATGATAAACTTCTCGAGAAACTAGCAGCCGCATTTAAGAAACTCGCTGAGTACTGGATGATAGAGCTGTCTGGATACGAAGTAAAGTTAACTAGCTATGGGCAGCAGGTAGCAGGAAGCATTGGTAAAAGTGAGTACGAGAGCCTTAAGAACCTTGTAGCCCAAGGTAAGATTTAAGATTTTTATTTATTTGCTAATATAGCTAGCTATAGTAAGCAGTATTAATGAGAGTACTATTAATAGAGTAGAGGCGAAAAGCGCTGTCGGTATAGCAAGTGCTTCTACTAAGTTTACTACAAGAGTAGATATTGTTATATGGTCTCCCATAACGAGAAATGTCGCTCCTGTTTCCCCAAGTGAGTGAGTAAAAGCTAAGAGTCCTCCAGCTATAAGCCCTCTCTTTATCATAGGTATAGATACTGTCTCTAAGACATCGTAGGGATTTGCTCCGAGGGTCCGAGCTGTCTCCTCATAGAGCTCTACTTCGAGTTCCTCGTAGGAAGCCAGCCCTGTTTCAACTATTACTGGCACGGAGAACACTATATGAGTGAGTATTATCAGCCATATACTGGGCTTTAGCACATTTAGGCCCAGCGGACCCCACAAGAGAACCATTGAGAGGCCCAGCGCGCTTGTAGGAACTACTAGAGGTATTTTAAGAAGAGCCCGTATTACTTTCCCCAGTCTCGTCTTCTTAATAGCCATTATCGTGACTACTGCTAAGTAAAGCGAAATAAGAGTAGCTGCTGTCGCTGCAATTAAGGAAGTAGTCATAGCCTTGACTATTAACGAGTAGTAGTTTGAAGGTCCGAAAAGCTGGTACAGTATACTTCCTTCGATCCTCCCTGTGTAAGGATCTCTACTCCAGTACTTGACAGTTAGTATGATCAGTGATATTATGGGCATGACTACTACTGTGAAGAGAAAGAATATTGATGCGGCATCTTTGAGTACCGAGAGTTTGCTCAAGATTTTTCGCTCAGCTAGAATAATTTTGAACTCTAGTTTCTTAGGCACTCTGAATCCTCTAATGCTTCTTCTCTTTTCTACTAAATACTCTACTGGAAGAATCATGAGTAAAGCCGTCGCAACTAGGAGTGCTCCTAGAAAAGCAGCTGGCGCTAACTTACCTTCAAGCTCCCACTTAACTATAGCTATTGACGCAGTAGTAGTTACTCCAGCAACAACCATCGTGGCTCCCGTTTCACCAAGAGACCTCGCAAAAGCCAGTACAGAGCCAGAGAAAACACCCGGCAAAATAAGCGGAAAGACTACTTTCCGGAAAGTCGTTAGAGGCGAGGCACCGAGAGACTCTGAAACGATCTCGTATCCTCTCTGAAGGTCTACTAGTGAAGCAGATACTGTTTTCACTATATAGGGGAATGTCAGAGTTACATGGACAATAAGCATTAGTGCAGGTATATTGACTACCGGAACTAGCGTATCTACTCCTATTCTAAAGCCTAATAGCACAGGAATACTCTCTACTGCAGTCCATGCGATTAGCGTAGCGAAGCCGAAACCCGATGTAGGTATTACTAGCGGCAGTAGAACAAGGTTTTCTACAATACTTTTCCCAGGGAACTTCTTTTTAACAAGCAGGTAGGCTAGCGGTATGCCTAGAACAAGGTCTACTGCGAGCGTGGTTAATGCTAGTTTCAGCGAAAATAGAAGGTATCTTATAATATAGTAGAGGTACGTGCTGCCTATTAGCGGGTGATTAAATATTTCTGTATAGACTTCCTTCCAGTTGACTACAATGAATGTAAACAGGTAGAAGGGTGGAAAAAGCACGAAAACTACTATAGTCAGCAGAGCTAGCCCTTGAATTAGCTTGCTCTGAAAGTATCGCACGAAAAGCTAATTTATTCAAATTATTAAAATTTGCCTTTAGAGTCTACATTATCTAAATCCCGGTATTTACTAGTAAATACTGTCTGTCTCTATCCGGCTCCAGGGTTCTTGACTTTCTCCCATACTTTGAATAACGCCTCCATTACTTCGCCTCGCGGAGGCTCAAATACTTTTACAGGTATTTTATAAGATACACCGTTTTTCTCATTAAATATCATCGGGTCTAAGGGAACCAGCATGTTCGCAGGCCTAAAGCCGTGCTTCATTGCGAGCTTCTGTATTTCGGGCTGAAGCAAGAAAATTAAGTACTGTGATGCAGCAAATCTCTGCCAGTAGTCGACCCACTCTGCGTCAAGTATTACAAAGGGGTGGTCGCTTAGTAGTGTTCCGTACTTAGGGTATATGGCTACAAGTCTATCTCCCCACTTTTTCTCGGCTCTGAGCGCGTTATCTATGACTATGTTCTCGTAGACTCCAAAGAACGTTATAGCGCTCGGTCCATTGTCCGCAGCCCACGTTCCGAAGAAACCTGTACTTTTTCCGTAGAAAACTGCGTGGCTTTCTATAGTCCTCACTATTTCGAGCACAGTTTCGTTGAGGAGATCTTCTACAGTGAGCTCACTTGGAGGCTTTCCGACTGCTTCAGCAAACTCGAGTAAGACGGTCATTGTTCCGCCGTTACTTAGAAGAGGATCGGGGTGGCCCCACTTAAAGTCTACTCCTTCTTTCGACAATCTGTAGAGGTCCATGAAGCATGTCACATTGTATTTTGTTGCTAAACTTTTCCAGCCAGCTATAACTATAGGTGAGACTACTAGTGGAACCCACTCTGTTGCAATATCTTTACCATACTTCTTTTTCCAGAGCATGTTGAAGTAAGGCACCCATATACTTGATGCAGGACTCCATATTGTTGGCCTAACGCTTCCCTGCATCATCATATTTATTGTTTCGTGAGTTCCTGCGGCAATTAACTTGACTTTAATTTCAATACCGTATTTCTCTTTAAACCATTCTTCAAAAAGAGGCGTTACTTCCTCTAGCCAGCTGCTTTTTTCGCTAGAAAAAAGGAAAACTATTTCAATTTTTTTAGGTACTCCGGTTATTTGTCTGCTTCCTTCGCCGAACCCGTAGAAACTCATGAGCGCTATGTTTACCAGAAACCCTATGACAATACCTGTTGCTAATAGAAAATAGCCTCGTTTAGGAATTAAGCCCATCGAGTCTAGTAACGAATCCTATTCTTAAAATTTTTGAGTAAAAATGTTTAGGCTGACGACACTACGTATTCTCTTATGTTATCGCAGGTATCTTCGCACTTATCAGTCATCATTTCTATAGCGTCGATAGCGTGGAAGAAGAGAAGAGCTTTTGAAGTAGGTATCTCTGAGCACTTTTCGCTGAAAAGTTTTCTAAAAGTTTGATACAAGTCGTCTACTTTTTCTTCAAGTTTCTCTACTTCATCACATAGATTGAGTGTTTCAAAGGGATCTTCAAACATAGCCTTTATGCAGTCTCGAGTAGCCTTTACAGTAGAGTATACTTCATTGAGCATAGCCAGTATACTATCAACTATTTCCGAACTCACTTTGACGGAGGCTAGAGCTATTATAAGCCTCGCACTTTCAAGACACCAGTCTGCGACCCAGTCTATTTGTCTAACTATTCTAGCTAAATGTACACGCACATGTGGCTCTAAAGCAGTACTTGCCGCAAGAATTCTCAGCACATCACGCCTAACGATATCTGCTTCGTGCTCCTTGTTATGAATTACCGTAAATAAGGCTTCGTCTATTTCATTTTCTTTAATCCACTTAACAATAAAATCTACTAAGTACTTAGCTGTCTCCTCTACAAGCTCAGCATGCCTCAAAACTTTTTCGCGCACTTCTTTCTCCCTGCTAGTCTTAAACCATCTGGCCAGCTTACTCATATGCTATCGCCTTTTCCAATCCCTCTATAGGATATTTGAATACAAAAGCCTTATTTATATCTAAATATACTCTAGACCCCTCTTTAATCCACATACCTTCTCTGCGCGGTACCTTAATTATCAAGTTCGCTCCATCTACTTCGACAAAAACTCTGTAGTATTTTCCCACAAAACTTACTTCGAGTGCTCTGGCTTCAATAGATCCCCGGCTACTATGGACTGTTGCGTGCTCGGGTCTAAATGCTACAACTACTTTGTCGCCTTTACTGAACTTTTTCTCTATCTTTAAGCTCAGCTTAGTGAAGCCTAAGTCTACTGTAAAAGGCTCTTCTTCGAGTACAACTCCTTCGATGAAGTTGGCTTCACCTCCAATAAACCTGACTACGAAAAGTGACGCAGGCTTCTCGTAAATTTCTTTAGGTGTACCTACTTGCTCTACTCTGCCTCTCCTCAAAATGACTATCTTATCGGCTATACTCATTGCCTCTTCTTGATTATGTGTAACATGTATAGCTGTCAGTCCGAGCTCTTTTACAAGTTCTCTTAGCTCTACTCTGAGAGCTTTAGCTGCTCTCTGGTCTATTGACCCTAAAGGCTCATCTAGCAACAGAAGTCTTGCTCCCGCAGCAACTGCCCTAGCTATAGCTACTTTTTGCTGAGCACCTCTGCTCAGCTCAGAAGGCATAGCTTTTCTTCTAAGTTTAAGGCCCATAGATAGCACAAGTTCTTCGCAGACTTCTTCATAGTTTGCTACAGCCTTAACGAGAGGTCCGTACGTAACATTGTCCCATACAGTCATGTGGGGGAAAAGAAGTATGTCCTGCATTACGATACCTATGTTTCTTTCTCTTAGAGGAACTCCTCTCATGGGTTTGCCGTTAATATAGACTTCACCTTCATCTGGCTCAACTATACCGGCTATCACTTTGAGCAATGTGCTTTTGCCGCTTCCGCTGGGCCCTAGAATACATACATATTCCCCTTTCTCTACTTTTAGCGAAACGCTATCTAAAGCAATTATGTTACCGTATCTCTTTGTTACATTAACTACTTCAACTGTCGACATGCTCACTCACCTCCTCCGAAAAGCTCTACTTGAAGACCCCCACTTGGGTACGGGTATACGAGAGCTAGCTTAGGGTCGAAGTATACGTACACTTTATCGCCTTTCTTCAGTTCTTCTGCAGTAGTGCTCCAGAGATCTGCTATAATCTCAGTGTTTCCGGAGGTTATTCGTACTCTAGAGAAAAGTCCTAGAAACTCTACGTGCCTCACATGTCCAGGGAAAACGTTTACTTTGGACGCTGGAAGTCTTCTTGAAACATATACGTCTTCAGGCCTGTATACTATAACTAAGTGCGGATAGCCTTCTGGCACATTTTTGATGGTGAGCTTTCCTAACTCACGAGTATTTACTATGGCCTCCGGCTCCGTCCTCTCGAGAATTCCTTCGAAAACATTTACTTCAGAAAGGAAGCTAGCCGTGAAGATATTAGACGGCTTCATGTAGATTTCTTCAGGACGGCCCACTTGCTGAATAAGGCCGCTCCTTAGTACAACTACTCTATCAGCTATACTGAGAGCTTCTTCTGTATTGTGTGTGACGTGGAGAACTGTTAAGCCAAGATCTTTAGCTAGTCTTCTAAGCTCGTGTCTGAGCTCGAGGTTTAGTAGAGCGTCTAGCGCGCTTAAAGGCTCGTCGAGAAGAAGCAGTTTTGCTTCAGCTGCAATAGCTCTAGCAAGAGCTACTCTCTGCTGCTGGCCGCCAGAGAGCTCGTATACTCTAGAAAATCTTCTGTGATATAAGCCTACGATTTTTAAAGCTTCTTCAGCTCTATCTAGCGGAAGGCCTCTCACTCTAAGACCATAGGTTACATTATCCCACACACTCATATGAGGGAAAAGCGCGTAACCTTGAGGCATGTAGCTGACATTTCTCAGCTCCGGTGGAAGGTCAGTTACATCAAAACCCTCTATGAAAACTCTACCGCGATCAGGTTTAAGCAAACCAGCAATAATTTTAAGTAAAGTAGTTTTACCCGCCCCAGTAGGGCCGAGAATACATAAGTATTCTCCTTCATCAACACTAAGACTAACCCCCCTCAAAGCCCTTATGCTTCCGTAGTTTTTGAAAACATTTTTGACTTCAAGGAAAGCCACGTGACCAAAACCTTAGTCAATATATAGGCTTTACGCAACTAGCGCCTTAGGTCTCTCCACTGCTATAAGACTGTCTCTTTAAGAATTATTAGCGCGGCTACGATAGTAGCCTATTCTTGCTAAACGCTCAAGTTCCTTGAGTAGAGGCTGAGAATAAGTGTACAGCAGTGTACTGTAGTTGAGTTCTTTGGTGAGCTTCTTTGAGACCCTGGTTTCTCTCTGCCCCACACCAAATTTTTCTCCAGCGAGAAACTTAAAGTATAGGCGCTCTACTCAGTAGGACTCCGTATTAAATAAACACTTTTCGCTTCAGCGACTACTTTATTGTAAAATAGAGTATTTTGTAGGGCCCTCTTCTTGGATTATAGCAGAGCGCTATAGTGTCTTTGGGTAAAAGTTTTTCTCGAGTTACAACAGGTTTAAATTCTCCCCACCTGACTACGTGAGGATAATTGTACTTTATTTCTCTGAGCTTAACCAGCTTACCTTCAATTAGAGCGTATCTCCCTGCTAAAAGATAGTAGCCGTCTGGCTCAGCTACTATTGTGCAGTGATACCTGTGTACATACCTATTAGGGTCGTATACCACTATATCGTTGTCGGGTGCCCTACCTATAGTAGCTATACTTTCAATTAAGTACTCGCGCCCCTCAAACACTATGTATGCTTTTCTCTTTAAGTCATGAGTCATTTCGCCTGCATTCTGATATCTTTTACCCGGATCTCTATTCAGAGCTTTTAGAGCGACCTGGCTTATTCTCGCGCAAGGGAGCGCCGTATCTGCCATATTAGGGTTTTTGCCTGTGAGTATGTAGAATAATAGGGCTCCCAGCTGATATACGTCGCTTCTAGTGTCGACTATTTTCTCCGAAATCTGCTCTGGTGCAGCCCACTCCGGCGTTACTATAACGTGCTGCTGTCTTTCAGGCGATATAGAGAGGTCTACTGCTGAATTGAAGTCTATAACTATGGGTTTGCTGTCTTTAAATAAAATGTTTTTAGGCTTAATATCTCCGTGAACAATATTTCTGTAATGCATATAGGCGAAAGCATCTAGTATTTCCTCGAACAGTTTTTCTGCCTGTTTTGGAGAAAAGGGGCCTTTTTCCGCAATTATGTCTTTTAAACTCTTATCTCCAGCATACTCTTCTACAAGAAATACTTCTCCTCCGCTAGACCAGTGCTCGATGTAGCGGACAATATTAGGGTGATCCAGTTTACTGAGAACGATAGCTTCCTTAACTAATCTTTCTTTTCTCAGCTGGTCGTAGCCGTCTTTTTTCCTTGCGGGAGTTTTTACTACAACTCTTTCTCCAGCAGAATTTTCCGCTAAATACACGCAGCACATTCCACCTACTTTAATTAACTTGAGTACTATGTAGTGGTCTTTCTCACCCTCTAGTACTGCTCCTTTACTCAGCATAATGTTCCGCGGCCTTTATTCTTCTATATACCAGGATTAAGTTAAGTATCATTATCGCTACAGCAATTACTGTGAGTACAGTTAGTATAATGGAAGCGTAGTCTCCCCACGCAACTCCAATCGGTATGAAAGGAAAAACTACTATAACAACTCCTCCGCTGACTTTTGCGCCGCCTTTAAGTGAAGCGAGCATTAGCACTATTGTTCCGATGAAAATTAGCAGAAATCCTATTAAGAAAAGCTTCATTCCAAGAGGCATTCCCTCCTCTCTAGTGTATACACTCATATTTTCACCACAGTAAGAAAGGTAGTAGAGATAAAATAAGGAATACTACAATAAGTACGATAGCCAGTATTATCATCATTCGGGTTATCTTAGTGCTAGAGCCGAAGACTATCGGGAAAGGCCCTATTAGTATTAGACCTCCTCCCTCTACTTTTTTCTCGCCTTCTCCTCTCCTAGCCGCCTCAATGAAGAAGACTAGCATTCCGACTATACACGCTACAATACCTATTATGACGAGCAGTAGGCCTAATAGAACTAAGTTCACGTAACATATTTTACGTCAAAAATATTTAAAAATGACTCAAGCTAGCTTGTAGAATTCAACTAGTGTCTTATACAGCAGGTCTATGCCTTTCTCAAGTACCTTAAGTGGAATACGTTCATTTACACCGTGAACCATTTTGAGAAGCTCGCTGAAAGATAGTTCAGGAGGCATTGGGATGTAGCCGTAAGCTACGCTCTTGAATTTCCAGCGGAAGAACCGCGAGTCAGTTCCGCCTGGAACCATGTAAGCTGAAACAAGAGAACTAGGTAATTCTTTAGTTAGTACTTTTTCTGCAGCAGCGAATAGAGGCGTATTTATTGGAGACTCTGATGCCGGATCTCTTTTAATGAATTCTATAGTGTAGCCATCTTCACCTAGAATTTTCTTCAATGTTTCTTTAATCCAGTTTTCCGTAAAACCTGGTAGAAGACGACAGTCTATCGTCAGCTCGCATTCAGACGGAATAATGTTCTCCTTGTACCCGCCTTTAATTATAGTCGGTGCTAAAGTATTTTTCAGAAGTGTTGCTATGAATGCTCTCTGGCTTTTGTCCTCTATTTTCTTTAAAGCATATTTTCCGAGAGTAGGATTCAGCAGAATTTTAGCTAAGTAAGGTTTTCCCATAGCTTCAGTCATCTTTCTAATAAATATTGAGGCGTGTTCTGTAGGAACAATAGGTGTGTCTAACTCAGCTATCTTTTTGACTGCTTCAGCCGCCTTGACTATAGCGTTTACTCCTACGCCAGGTATACTGCCGTGACCAGGCTCTCCCTTGAATTTTAATTTAAACCAGTAGACGCCTTTCTCTGCAGTCTGTATAGTAAAAACATACCCGTTTCCTACTGGTATAGCGTAGCCTCCGCCTTCATTCACTACATAGTCTGCTTTAACTAACTCAGGCCTATTTTCGACAAGCCATCCTGCTCCCTTAGCACCGCCCATTTCTTCGTCGGCTGTCGAAGCATAGATAAGTTTCCCTTTAAACTTCTTTTCGTGAACAAGCTTTAAGAAGACATATAGCTCCATTACTGCAGCTCCCTTGCAGTCGAGTGCACCACGACCCCATACACACCCATCTTTAATGACACCGCCAAAAGGGTCTACTTTCCACTCCCTCGGGTCTGCTGGAACAACATCTAAGTGAGATAAAAGTAGTAGCGTAGGTCCTGGCTCACCACTTTCAACAGAAGCTACAACGTTTCCTCTATTTGGCTCACTTTCAATAACTTGTGCTTCAATACCGTATTCGGAAAGCTTCTCTGCAACTAACTTAGCTGCAGGAGTCTCGTTGCCAGGAGGATTAGAAGTATTTATTTTAATTAATTTGCTGAGAAAACACGCTACTTCATCGATTTTAATTTCCATGGAGAAATATCTACATGAAGAAAAATAAGCCTTAATTTGAATAAATATAAGTCTCAGAGCCCTTTAGCTTAGAGAATGAATATTGTTCAAGCAAACTTCCGCTATACAGAAATATGTCTGAATAAAGCTTTAGAAAAACCTGAACTGTATTCCTTTGTTATACACGATATAAGGAACCAAAAGGATCGCACTAAAGTCTATGTAGCGGTTTCGGACAGTGAAGTAAAGGGCTTTCTGGTAGAGTATAAAGACAATGGAGACACGATACTAGACATCCGCCCCTTTAGTTTTGAGGCAGCTGAAGCTCTATTAAACTATGTTAAAGAAAACTACAGTAAAGCGCTAGTTTTCATAGACATAAGCTACGAACCTCTACTTGACAAAGTACTGAAACTAGAATCTAAGTACTATTTCTACTCAATGTCAGTTAAACCAGAGCACTTTAAGCCATTTACACTTCCGAACTGCACGTTAGAGAGAGTAGACTGTGTTCCAGAAAGCGTACCAGAAGACTGGAAGTACGTTAGAGATAGAATAGAGGAGCTACTGGAAGGCTACTTGTTTAAATACAAAGAGACTCCTGTAGCTTTCGGCGGCTACCGCGTAGCTGAGCCAGAAGTCTATATGCTTGGCTCAATCTATGTTGACAAAAAATATAGAGGCAGAGGATACGGAAAAACCATTACATCGCTTTTAGTTCAAAAAGCGTTTGAGAAAACGAGAACAGCATGTTTATGGGTCAGTACAGAAAATAAGCCAGCTATAGCAGTTTACAAAAAACTTGGTTTTAAAATAGATTCAACTGTAGCGTGGGGGTCTCTAGGCTTTAAATTAGTTCTCAAAGACTAACTACTTTCACGCAGTCCTCTGTACACTACCCTAGCCAATTGCAGTAAAAACAAAAATATTATTAGCGAAACTATAGCAGGTACTCCTACTACACCAGTGTAAAACATATCTCTACTCCAGTAAGTTACCATAAGCAAACTGGCTCCCCCATTATATGTTGCATGCGCTAAAGCTGGTACAGTAGCTGTTCCTGATTTACGGCGAAGCCATGCAAAAAAGTAGCCTAGTATTACGCAAAATACTGTGAAAACGAGTACACCTAGAAGAGCCTTAGGGTTCGGGTACTTTACTCCGTACTCATAGCCTACTATTAGTATTAGTGGTGAGTGCCAAAGACCCCATACTACTCCGACTAATATAGCTGCTGCAGTAAATCCTAGTTTTTCCTCAAACTTATCTAAGAGATATCCTCTCCAGCAGGCTTCTTCACCTAGCGCCGGAAGCAGAATTATTAAAGCATTAATGAAGACACCTATAGCAATACTTGCAACTACTACCGGAACTAGCTCTTCTGGCACAAGACCCCTTGTTAAAGCCATTATTGCCTCTTTTACCGAAGGCGGGCTTCCATAGACTATGAAGTATAGGAGAAAGTTTATTGCAGAAAGTATGTATACGTATACTACCGCAATCAAAGTATACTGCTTCTTTGTAAAAGAACTACCGTAGACTTTAGCTATAAGCACTAGTATTTTTACAGGAAAAGATCTCTTAACGTCTCTTAAGCTCAACTCGCTTAAACCGTACTTTAAAAGAGAATCTCCTTCCGCTTTACAGGCTATTATAGCGCCTACTAAAGGCATGAACATGAGGAAAGTAAACAAGAGTGGAGCATAGCTAGGCCATATTGAAGTTATCAGCGATAACGCAATAGAGGCAGTAAAAGCAATACTTAAAGCTAAAATAATACCTCGTACCACGAGGTATATCGGACTCCGTAATATTTAAGTATTTTGGCTTCTATTCGATTCTAGATTTAGATGTTTAGAGGAAAATTCTATAGAAAAATCAAGAAGGAGCTTTCGGCGGGCTTTTATACTGTAATTATTATGTTGATCTTGAGTAGATATGGCGCTTGCTACGGGTATAAAGTAATAAAAATTATTAGAGAACTTAGCCAAGGCTTTTTAAATCCAAGTGAGTCTACTGTATACGAGCTCCTGCATTCTCTTCAAAAAGAGGGGCTCGTTAAGTCTTACTGGGCTGAAGTAGCTGGAGGAGTGCCTAGAAAATACTATGAGCTTACTGAAGAGGGAAAAAAGCGTTTAAATGAAGTACTTAGCCTTGTAGAAGATTTCCTTAAAGTATTTGAAAAAATTAAAGGTGAGCTACTATGATAGACCTATTTGCCGAAATATTTTCACTCGTAATCATAGCTACTGGTATAGTCTCGCTGATCGCTGCCTCGAGAATAGAGCCAAATGTTTTCCTTGGATTCAGGCTTCCCTCGACGCTAGCTTCGCGTAGAGTGTGGAGGAAAATAAATAGGCTAGCAGGAGCCGCAGCAACAGCAGTAGGCTTAATTTCACTTATACTTTCTTTTACACTTAGCGGAGTTTGCGCTATTATGTTTGCTGTAGTCTCGCTGACTACCATAGTAGGCTCGCTTTCACTGTACTCGTCTTTAATACTAGAAAGGGAGACTGGTAAAGAAGAGGGAGGAGACAAGCCCGTTAAAGTATTACCAGTAATTAAAGCTAGTCTCAGAGCTGTAGTCGTAGCGTTTGTTTTATTGACTATAGTAGCCTTATGTCTATGTCTCTTTTACCCCACTTTACCTGAAGTTTTAGCTGTACACTTTAATGTACAAGGTGACCCTGACTACTTTATGAGTAAGAGCGGTTTTACCGTATTTTTCTTAATTTTATCTTTTGCTACAGTATACTCTCTTTCAGCAGTGCTCTTATCGGCTAGAGGAGCTCCTTTACTAGAAGATCGCAGAAAGAAAGAATACGTATTGACAATGATTAAAATTATTGAAGTGTTTCTTGCAGCAGTTCCCTTAGTATTAGCGCTAGTTGTTTTCGAAATAATTTACTACAATATTTGCTGTAGTCACTTCGTTCACCCAGGAATTTTAGCTATAGCATCTGTTGTTATGCTAGTTGCTCTACTTATATTTTCTTTGAGAAGATAGAAACTTTAATTAAAGTATATTCAATCCAAATACTTTATTTTAATGTATATAATTTTCGATATCAGATAGCAGTAATATTTAGTTAGCAGCACTGCTTCAAGTAATTATCGAGTAATTGTTATATGCTTCATTTCTTCTAAATACTTTTTGCCAGGCCCTTCTCTGAAGTGCTTGATTATAGGGTCTAGTATTTTAATTAATTCTTCTGCTACTGCTGCTTTTAAGTCAGCTGGATGTACTTCTCTTCGGCTGTATGCTTGTTCTAGTTCTTCGTAAGTGTTGAATATTTTTACTTCTCCTGTTTTCTTGTTTACTACTTCAAAAGGCTCTGTTCTATTGTAAAAGATTATGTATTTTGTTAATTCCAGAACAGGATTTAGCTCTGTTTCACACATAGGGCAATATGCTTTCTTTATTTTAGCTCTAATTTCTTCTGGTGTGTCGTGTATAAATATTGCTCCCTTAGGCTTTGATTTAGACATTTTAATGTCTAGTACTGTTTCTTCAAAAAGTTCTCTGTCACCCTTCTTTTTTGCTTCTAGCATTTTTTGTCTAGCTTCAGGAGGTATATCAAGACACATTAAGAGATGGTGGTGTACTGCTATTGGCTTGTATCCGAATTCTTTTTCGCCTATGTCTATTGCTATAACATGTGCTTTGCGCTGGTCTGTTCCTCCATGAGCTAAGTTTACTCCTAGGCTGAAGATGTCTGCTACCTGCATTGGGACATAGAGTAATTGGGCGAAGTCGAGTTGCTCTACTTGCTTTCTACCCATTATTGTTATAGACCTTCTTACTCTAGATAGAGTGGTTCTCTTAGATACTCTAATGACGTTCTCAAGGTACTTTACTCCTAGCTTCTCGTAGAACTCTGAGCCTAAAATGAACTTGACTTTATCTGGGTCTCCGCCAACTGCTTTAAGAGACATTTTGAGTGCTTCCTTAAAGTATCCTCCGGCAACTTTTCTGATAGTGTCTAGGTCTCCACTAAGCTTCTTATTTATCCAAGAATGATAGTCTGCTAGGAAAACTATTGTCTCGACTCCTGCTTTCTGGAAATCAGCTACTTTCTGCATACAAATGAGTCCCGTGCCTAAGTGTACAAAACCTGATATTTCAAAGCCTATGTAGTGTTTTAGCTTAATTCCTTCCTCAATGTACTGTTTTAAACGCTCAATGGTTAATACTTCTTCGGCAGGAGGCTTAGCGATAAGCTCTACTTTGTCCACAGCTCAAATTCATTAAAATAATTATAAAAGTCTTGTCCTTCATTAACATATCTCCTAGTAAAACAGTACTCTAATAGTATATTCTCTAAGGATCACACCATTCCACTGGAGGAGGTTCGCTATAGTCGGCAGCCTATGCTGGCTGGGGTACTGGTATGAATCCGTAGTACCAGCATAGGCTGCAGAAATCTTCAGTCATCTCTTTATTTTCAAGAAAATCTGCTACAATAACTGTCTTGCCTTTGAGCCTAGCCTCGCGCAAGTACTTTAAAACATACTTTGTTTCTCTTGGATCTACTTTAACGCACTTTCCGTTTTTAATAGTATACCACACTTCTTCTCTTAAAACACCGTCAATAGACGCTAGGAACTTTTCTTCAGCTAAAAGCTCTACAGCAGACCCTATATTCACGTATACTTTGAAACTCTTTCCGTACTTCTCTTTAACTAAAGTCGAGAGCCTGTATAATGCCTCGACCATGAGTTTTGTTAAATTCAAGTTCTTCGCCCAGCCTAAGTCTAGCTCGCTTATTACAATACGGGCATCAATATTATCTAAGTAGACTCCATCAAAGCCCATTTCATATGCTTTCTCTACTTTTGCTAGAATTACTTGAAGCCACTTTCTGGCCAAAATTCGACGAAATATTCTTCCTCGTATTCTGTAGGTTCATGTACCCCAGTTCTCATTTACTATTTCACTCCAGTAGTCTCTCCAGTTTTCAGCGTAACCGAAGTTTATGTACGCTAGAACAAGCTTACATGATTTCTTAAGCTCAATAATATCTTTTTAGAAATACCTTCCTCGAATTCAATCACTAAGACCGCGAATTTTCTCCCAGCAATTTTGCTTACATTAACGTCAGTTAATTAACAGCAGCCGCAGAGCTCTTCATTAGAACAACTGCAGTGATTTCTTACAGGAAGAAACTTGAGTAGAACTAATCCAAGTACAGCTATCATCATTAAGACTAAGAAACAGTACTTTTTCAAACTATCACCTCCTATAAGCTTGGATCTACAAGATAATTAGTTTTCTGTTGAGTTAAAAGAGGTCAGCAAACCCCGCTGGGTCTATCACCATTCAAGGGGATCGAGGATCATCATTCACTACATTTACCTAAAACAGAGTAATAACTGTTACTAGCTAACTAGACTACTGGAGCTTCTGCCTGTACTGCTCCAGTCATGTCTTCTGCCAGCTTACGATACTCGCTTGGAGTATATATTTTAGCTATTCTCCCATCTAGAAGTCTTGCTGCTCTGTGGCAGTAGTGAACAAGCTCTAAGTTATGTGTTACCATAACTATTGTTACTCCAAGGTCTTTGTTGAGCTTTTTAAATAAGTCCATTATTTGAATAGTGCTCTTCCTATCTACGTTTCCTGTAGGCTCATCTGCGAGAATTATTTTGGGTTCAGTTACTATTGCTCTAGCTATAGATACTCTCTGTTGTTCTCCTCCACTAAGCTGCGCAGGCCTATGGTTTGCTCTGTGCTTTAAGCCTACCAGTTCTAATGCCTTTAGAGCCCTCTTTCTAGCTTCAGTTCCTGAGATTCCTCTCAGCTTTAATGGAAGCATAACATTCTTCAAGGCAGTCATGCGCGGTATTAAGTGATACATTTGAAAAACAAAGCCTATATTCCTATGCCTAAATTCGCTTAACTCATCGTCACTCATTTCAGTTATATCGATGCCCCTGACATAGACTTTGCCTGAAGTAGGTCTAATTAAACCGCCTATAATGTAAAGCAGAGTAGATTTTCCTGACCCGCTTGGACCTACTATAGCCATGAATTCTTTTTCCTTTACTTCTAGTGAAACTCCTTTGAGTGCCCATACTTCGCTTTCACCCGTTTTGTAGAGCTTTGTTACATTTACTACACGAATTATGTTACTCATATCTCAGCGCCTCCACCGGATCAAGTTTAGATGCTTTATAAGCTGGAGCAAGAGTAGCCACCGTATTTGTGAGTATAGGTGTTACTGTGATTAAGAAAAGAATTTCGGGTGTTATTTTAGGCTTAATCATCATGCCGAACATAGGTATTCCTACTATATTTGACAAAGCTATTGTGAGCACTGCTCCCACAGCTACTCCAATTATCGTAATTGCTATAGCCTCGGAGAGAAAGAGAAACATTATCTGTTTCTTCTTGAAGCCCAGAGCCTTCATTATGCCTATTTCTCTAGTTCGCTGTACAACATTTATCGTCATGGTGTCGAATATCCAGAGACCTGTAATAAAAAGACCTATTCCTGAGATTATTCCGAGGAATAATTGAACAGAGTTTATAAAGACTCCAAACTGCTCTAAAGCAAACTTGAGGCTAAGAACTTCTGATTGTGGAAGATATGCTTTAATCAAGTCTACTGTCTCTTCTATCTTATTGATGTCCTTTACTTGTACTATAGCCAAATCATATGTCATGTCTTTTCTGAAAAGTCTAAAAAATGTATCTAAGTTGATAAATACCGAAGACCTTGTATTAATAAATGCGGCTCCAGGTCCAGCTGCAGGCTTCAGTATTCCTGTCACGATAGCTACTGATGTTCTTTTAGGTCCCCGTAATATTACCTGCTGTCCTATCTCAATCAACTTTGTTTGAGTCAAGTAGTCGTACGCTAGGAACTCGCCTACTACAATATTTAAGCCTACTAGCTCTGCTGAACCTTCTTCAATAGCATCTTCTACTCTTTCTACGCCTACTATGAACTTCAAATACTCGGGTCTAATACCGTAAACCATTACTGTTCTTTCAAGAGTCCCCGCTTTAAGTACTACAGTAGTACCTACTATAGGAACAACGTGCTTTACATCAGGCAGCGATGAAAGTATCATTATGTCTGATTCAGTTAAGTGCTCTGAAGGTAGAACATAAATTACATCAGAGCCAAGCGCTCTCTTTAAAGTCTCATAGAACCTTACTCTAAATGCCTCGCCTATACCTAGAGCTAGCGCAAGTGCTATGACCGCTATAACTATTCCTGCAACTGCCCCGATACTCCTACCCTTCCTTTCCTTAATTCCATCGAAGGCTAGCGAGAAATAATCTATTAGTTTCATTTCCTCCTGACCCCGTACTTCTTTATAAGCAGTATTACAATCGCTATTACCGCTATCAAGGCAGCCAGTGCAATATAAAACATATTTTTGATAGCAGAGCTTTCAGCTGTAATTAGTGAGCCTTTTTCTTCCTCCACTTCAATAGTATAAGATTTTTCTACAATGTATACTTTACCGTAAATGTCAGTATACTCTATTGTAAAAGTTAGAGTGAATGTTCCTGCCTCACTAGGTAAGAGAGAGAAAGCTGCGCTTGAAGGTACTTGGGGCTCAAGTCTTCCTATAAACATGCTACTTCTTCTAATTACTTTTATTCCTTTGGGAGTACTTATACTTACATTAAGATTATTTGCTACACTACTGCCGGTGTTAAGTATTGTTAGAGATACTGTCAAAGTTTTATTGACTTTGGGATTACTTGGTACAGCGTCGAAAGATATTATCTTCAGTACAGGTTTAGATAAAACATTAAATACTAGTTCTCCTGGCTCTCTTCCAATACTTCCTTCACTCGTTCTATACATAATCTCATAGCTTATTACTTGAGGCCCCGAAACACCTTCCGGGACTATTATATGTAGTGGTATAGAAGCCTTAGAAAGCGCTTTGAGCTCTCTTATTTCAAGTAGCGTAGTATTGAGTATTAATACTGATGAAGGTATAAGGCGTATAGTTAAGTTATATAGGTTTAGTTCTCCTCCATTAACTACTTTGATGTTTACTGTAAATGATTTTCCTGAAATTAGAGTCGAAGGTTCTGGGACTAGGTAAAGCAAGCTTCCTGCTGTTGCATATAGCTGTTTCGTCACTCCTGTGGATACAAGCTCTCCATACTCATCGATGTACTCCATATTAAAATGTATTACTGGAACTGCCGATACGGGTATTACTTGAATGCTTTTTTCGAATAAGTCTCCTTTACTTAGCCTATCTATATATATTACTAGAGGCAAGCTTGTTACTGAAGTAAGTCCTTCAAAAGTAGCTCTTATTCGCAAATTCATAGCAGAACCTATGCCGTTGTTCACTACTACTATCTTCAGAGTATTTAGTGTCCCTTGAATAAGTCTTGAAGGCCTGATATCTATCTGTATTAAAGGTTCCCCTCGTATACTCAATTTGAGAGAAACTGTTTTAGCTCCGCCCGAAAGTAAAGGAACATATCCTTGGGCACTCACTTCCCTAGACCACGAAAAAGTAATGCCTACGTATGTATCACATGGAATCTTTTTTGCTTTAAAGCTTATTTTAAATTCTTTTATTTCGCCGGGACTCCATGATGAAATCTCGGCAGGTAATGAAAGTACTTCAATTAAACTCTTATTTCTTGATTCAAATGTTACTTTAACTCTGAGTAAGCGGACAGAACCTATGTATATAGCTTTAAAAGATATTACACCTACATCTCCTACATAAGACGGTCTTTTAATCCACTGTAAATCACCTACTTCAAATACTTCATCATTTTTACATTTAACTTCGGTGGTAACTATCAGCGCAACAAAAAGTACAGTTAATAGTAATGCTAAGTGTTTCTTCATACTGCTAGCGAGAATACTTCCCAAAATAAATATTTTTTCATAATCAAATTCCTAATATGTCCTCGTAAACTGGACTAGTTGATTGATTATCTTAAGACAAAACAAACTAAGATTAGATTATGCAGATATATGAAAATATTTCTGAAGAAGTCTCATTTATAGAAAAATCTTACTGTTTAAGCCATTTAGCCATAAAGTACGCGTAGATTAGCCCGAAAACTAGCGCCGATATTAGTGAAACAATATAGCTTACTGGCGTTAAATAACCGATTTTCTCTACTAGCTCTGGAGGTATGTTTTGAATAGATGAACCGAAGGCAGAACCGGCAAGCCCTATTACTTGGTTAATTACAAAGAATATTATAGCTGCTATAACGCCCTGAATAGGCCATGAATACTTAAGTGAAACAATTACCTTAGTACACAAAATTCCTACGACTACGCAGATT
Source organism: uncultured Thermoprotei archaeon (assembly GCA_965367815.1). Taxonomy (GTDB): domain Archaea; phylum Thermoproteota; class Thermoprotei; order Thermofilales; family B15-G2; genus B15-G2. Next base: position 19,829 of record CBDUKN010000006.1, on the reverse strand, counting down.
CCTACATCAATTATGTAACCTATTATGAAACCTATTGCCATGAATACTTTAACCATGCCTAAGGCCTCGGAAGAAACATTTGCTATGTGTTTGAACACTTCTTCTATTAGCATGCTAGACACGTAATATGACCATATAATAGAGATAATTGTTGATATAGCTCCGGCAAGCGCCCCTGCTTTTGCACCAGTAGTATACTCACTCATCACTTGTCCAACTTATGAGAACTATTTAAGGTTTACTTAGTGTAAGTGTCCATAAAAATATGTATTAAGTAAATACTATAGAGGTTTGAAGTTTTTAGATACATTAGAATGCTAATGTAGTTAATTTAGAGTGTATATACTTTCTAGTAAAGTATATTTTTAACCAAGATAAATATAGGCGCTTTAAGCTTTAGCACAGTAAATTACTATAATATGAAAACACAAAAGGTAGTGCGCCCATAGCAACTACTGTTACACTAATTTTTATTTAAGAATTCGCTTGCCATTACCAACAAAGTAAACTAGTTTAAAAGTAAAGAAAATTATTAACTTTTATTATTTTGAGAGTACTAAATATTGTTTATTGTTCTTCTGCTTTTAAGTATTAGCAATATTAACACTGCAATTATAGTGGCTAGTAGCACAATGGTTACTGTAGTCTTAATGTTACTGCTCTTAAGAAATTCTGTAATTTTTTCTTCTGTAGATACCTCAGTTTCTTGAGATACTACTTTAGTTGATTCATTTGCAACCAGTACGGTGTATTTTGGTTTTTCTTCTTTAGTTACTACTCCTATGCTTGGGTCGTGTTCTAAAGACCCATTGTTAAAGTATGGGTAGCAGAAGAACACCATGAAGAAGCCTCCTGCACTCATATAGGATGTAGAAACAGGTACTATTTTTACGGTTCCATTTGAGTAGGATACTTTGGCCGATGCAATATATTTAATGAAGCCTTCGAGTACTCCTGCCTCTGAAGCAAAGTTCACTTTGACTACTAAGTTTGGTATTCTCGGTGCTGTAAGTACTTTTGTATCATTATCCCATCCCTTTACGCTTAGCTTTGTTGATGCTCCTTTTTCTGAGACTACTACCGAAGAAGATGCTACTAAGTTAGACTGTTTTGTCAAGGCTGCATCAACTATACTTAAGCCTCGTTTAGCTGCTATTGTATAGTTTATAGACGCAGCAGTAATCCATAGCGCTAAGCCCTCGTTTTCGGGCGAAATCGTTGCATTAAAGAGCTTTGAGAAGTTTCCGGTTAGCAGCTCTGATAACCATATCCATTTGCGTATAATGAAGTCTATTTTGAGCTCAGCTCTGCTTACAGTATAGTTTAGACCTCCTACTTGCTCTTCTACAGTAACTGTATAGACCCTACATCTGATCAGTATATTGTCTTCAGCAAACTTGTACTCAGGTATATTTACCCTATCAAGCACATACGTGAACGTCACTCCGATAGTCTTATCGCCAGCTTTAATCTCCTTGATGCCCACTAGTCTCCATGTGCATGAGTCGAAAGGTAGTAGTGGAGATCTCCATTTTGCATATATTTCATGGCATAGCTCTTGAGCTTTCTTCAGCTCTTCTTCTTTTTCTTTCAAGCAGCTAATTACCTTGTTTCTGACTTCTTCGAGTTTATTCTTGCATGCTGTGATATTTATTAAGCAGGACTGTACATCACCTTCGCTTGTAGATATGTTCTTTTCTAGTTTAAAGTCGAGTGTCTGGTTTAGTTCACTTAGCGCTGTTTTTATATTTAGTCTTAGCTCTAGTGATAAGTTTAGCTCACTATTTATTTCAGGTAGTTCTTTACTCCACTTACCTAGCTCTGTTGTTAAGCTAGATCCAAGAACCTCTTCAATATATAGTGCTAGTTTCGTCTGCTTCATAATAGACTTCTTCGCTTGAGTAATACTTTCATTTAATTGCATGAGTTCATATTTGTACTGCTTTATTTTCACTATTGTCTCAGAAATCTTTGCTAAAAGGTCTTCTAGTATACTATTTACGTTAAGTATTTTCTGAGAGTACGCTGTTAAGTCTTGCATGTGCTGTCTGCTAAGCATATTGTGCAAAGACATTGATGTCTGCTTTATTTCAGTGCACTTAGATAACATGTAGTTTACTTTAATTTCCACTTCTGAGAATTCTTTGAGTGCTTCCCATACTTTCTTTTCTTTTACTTTTGTAGCAAAGTCTAGTACTTCCTTTATAGATTCGTTAAGCTCATCTATGTATTCGCTAAGAGGATTAATGTAGTCTGAGAGCCTTACGTGTTTTATTAGGGCAAAGTTTTCTAATATGCTCATGTTTCTCTTGTAGTCTTCTATGCACCTACGGATTGTTTCGGCATGCTGACATATTTTTTCACATTCTTTGATTACTTCAGATTCTGTTTTATTACACTGTAGCTGTTTGTTCTTAATTTCATGTATTAAGTTCATTATCTTTGTTAAATTGGCTTTTATTTCATCCAATTTATCTATGTATTCTTTTAATTTGTTTTCAGTGTTCTTCAGAGCCTTAGTTTTATTAGCAAGCTTTTCTAGTACTGGCTTAACGAATGTTTCATTTACAAGTCTGTACTCGAATCTATACTTGTTCCTAAATACTCTCGGCTCAGAGATGTTTAGTACGAAGTACTCCCATATTCCTTTAAAGTGTACTACATATATTGTTGCGTTGTCTCCTGTGCGCCACCAAATGAATATTGGCTTTCTGCCGCCTGTCGGGAACATTACCGATATTTCGTCGGTTTTAACTAGCATCCATTGGCCTTGAGACCATATCTGGGGCTGCGGTATAGCTGCCTGCAGGTAGGTGAGCACTAACATCATTATTAAGATTACAGATACTTTCCCCCGCATACCGGCTTGATGTAGGCTACTCAAGGAATTAAAGGTTTAGAATTCTACTCTACTCGAAAATGGTTTATTCATAGTGAAAAGGAGTTTCACATTAAGTGAACTCAGCCTTTAAGTAAACAGACCATAAGCCCCACATAGATAATTGATAAAACTATCGCAGCTGCCTTTTCTATACGTATTCCAACTACCTTGGAGATAGATATGCTTGCAAAAATTATGAAAAATGAGAGCGAGAAAAGAAGATAGGCTTTATTTATTACGTGGCAGTAGGCTAAGTAGGGCAAGTAGGCTATGAGAGCTGAAATAGTGTAAGGTACTAGGAGTAGATAGTTAAAAGAGAATCTACGGGTAACTACTATGGATGCTAGTAGAATAAGTGCTACGAGAAGCAGTACTTCTGCTTCTAAAGGAAGACCTATTTTACATGGTATTAGACCTAATAAGAGCGAAACATTGTTTGTTCTGTAAGCCAAGTAATATGAATAGAGCACTATAGCGGATATTATAGTTGATATCGAGTAGACTATGGGATTGGCTAGCAGAGTGTCTTTAATAGCCCCTATTTCCTCAATATCGTGGAGCTCTTCCAAAACAAGCTTTCCTTTACTAGATATCCTTATAAAACCTCTTTTTCTCTCAATAAGGTCTCCTAGGGTATCTAAGTGGTAATAAAGGCTTCCTGTTGAAATACCTAAGATTTCTTTCAGCTCCTTTACACTGACTTCTCTTCTTTCGGCAAGCATCTTCAATATCTTTATTCTGATAGGATTGCCTATGGCTTCTAGTATTTTCTCGCTAGCCATAAACTCTTACTATTTACTCAACTAAAGTATAAGTTTCTTTAGATACAGATTAATCGAAAAAATAATTATTGAACTAAAGGTGGGTAATTTGTGCAACAAATATTAGTCGCAGACAATCACTGCCACTTAAATCTAGTTAAAGGACTTGGAATTAAAGCTGCCGAGAAGTTTAAGAAAGCTGGAGGCTGGTTCATGTGCATAGTAAATCTTCTCTCCTGGAGCTACGACATCACTATAACAAAACCAGAAGACTATGTCAAGTTATATGAAAAAACTATTGAAGTTACCGAAGAAGTCAAAAAACTCGGCCTTCACACAGCTGTAATAATAGGGCCGCATCCAGCTGAACTAGTAAGACTTGCCGAGAACAAGGGATTAAGTGAAGCAGAAAACATAATACGTAAAGCCTATGAGCTAGCAGCTAAATATGTTGAGAAAGGTCTTGCTGACGGACTAGGAGAAGTTGGGAGACCTCACTGGGAAACTTCACATGAAATAGTTGAAGCATGCAGTAGAGTACTCGACTATGTTCTACAGCTAGCAAAGGACCTTGACTGCGTAGTACACTTGCATTTAGAGCAAAAAGGCATGCAGACAATAGACGATATTTACCGTAGAGTAAGCAGAATAGGAGCACGCAGAATAGTATTTCACCATGCTGAATCAAGCTACGTCAAGGCCATATCTTCGAAAAAAATGTATGCTTCTGTTACCGGCAAGAAAAGTTTCTTAATTGAGGCAATCAAGCAGACAGAAAACTTTGTTGTTGAAAGCGATTTCTTAGATGATCCGAGGAGACCAGGAGCAGTAGTTGCGCCGTGGAGCATTGCTTCAACTACGAGGAAACTCTTAAATGAAAACATTATTAGCTACGAAAAAGCCTACAAAATCCATGTAGATAATATAAAAGAAATATACGATATCGAGCCTTAACATGACTATACGCTAATGTGCATAGCTCTTCGCTGAAGCAATTAGACTGACATTTGAACTAAAATCACTAGGGTATAAAGACGATATAAATAATGTTCTTTAACAGCATCTCTTTTAGACAATATGTATTTTCCAACAATAGATTATAACTTTAAAGTCTTTAAAAGAAAATAATTACGATACTAACATTTAATAGATTTCGTACAGCTCATCGAAATACCAATCGAAGATCATTTAGTCAAAAATTCCCGTATGACATTCAGTGAAGCAGGTATTTTTTCGACAACATCTGTTGCTACGAGTTCATAGCCTTTCTCTTTGTAGGCGAGATCTCCTGCTAAACCTGAAATGAAAGCAGCACAGCAGGCTGCTTGGAAAATATCATCGGTTAGTGTCACTAGCTCCACTAGTATCCCTGTTAAGACATCTCCTGTGCCTCCTACAGTCATTCCAGGATTTCCTGTAGCGTTGTACTTTACTTTGATTCCATTTGAGATAACATCTACGTGTCCTTTAAGTAGTACTGTGACTTTCTTTTCGGCAGCATATTTCTGTACTATTTTGCCTCTTTCGCTAACGTCTAGTGGAGGTTTTTCTCCAAAGAGTATGTAGAATTCTCCGGCATGAGGTGTTAGCACTACTTTTCCTTCAGGAATTCCGTGCTTAGCTAGTGCCTTAAGTCCGTCGGCGTCTACTACAACGGGCTTTTCTTTGGCTAGTCTAGATACTATTTCATAGCAGGCTTTGAGAGATTCTTCGTTTGTGCTTAGGCCCGGTCCTATTGCTATAGCGTCGTATTTTTCGGCTTCGCTTAGAATGTAGTCTACGTGCTCGGGTAGAATGAATCCGCCTTCAAGAGGCACTACAATAATGTTTGGAGAAAAGCTTCTGATAACTGAAGCGATGCTTGAAGGTGCGTAGACTACTGCTAAGTCGGCGCCTGTTCTAAGAACTGCTAGTGCCGCTAAGGCTGGTGCTCCTGAGAAAAACTTGCTTCCACCTACAATCATTATTTTTCCGAAGTGTCCTTTGTGGCTCCAAGGGTCTCTTGAGAGAATCTTAGGTATTGCTAGGAAGTCTCCCGGCCCGACGTAGATATCCGCTTCAGGCGGGATCCCTATGTTCGTTACAACTACTTCTCCTCCATACTTTTCTAAACCCTTCTTAGTGTCGTGAAATGTTACTGTAGCGTCTGCTTCCACTACAGGTCCTTTGGCTTCGCCTATGTAAACGTCTAGTCCGCTGGGCACATCGACTGCTACTATCTTATATTTCCTCTTTTCCTTAACTCTGTTGATAAGCTTAATTGCTTCAGCCGCTGGTCCTCGAGCAGCTCCCTTAATACCTACGCCTAGAACAGCGTCAACTACTATGTCTGCTTCCTCGAGCTCTTTCTCTAGTTTCGGGAACGCGCCGGAGTCTTTTACTTCAGTTAATTTAACCGAGAAATTCATTTGCTTGAGTATTTCCCAGTTTTTCCTAGCTATTTCTGTTCTAATAAGCCTGCTGTCGCCTACTAGGACTACAGATACTTTGTATCCGTATGTGACCAGGTGGCGTGCTGCAACAAATCCGTCGCCACCGTTATTGCCTAGTCCACATACAACAACTATTTTCTTTGCACTAGAATACTTTGACTTAACGTAGTCGGCAACAGATTTACCAGCATTCTCCATTAAAAGCAGTGTATCTACTCCAAGCCACTTAGCATTTAAATCAAGCCTACGGACATCTAGAGGAGATAGCATTAAAGCACCATAACCTATACTGTTTTCAAGCTAATATTACTAGCGAGCTTTCTTCTCTCCTCTACTCTCTTCAATACATCTTCGAAAGACGCTAAATCGTCTTTTGTGGCACCAAGCCTCGACAAAAGCTTTAGGCCCCACTCTATTTCACCTACTACGCTCGGCTCGTGAGCATCACTTCCTAGTACTAGCTTTGCTCCCTCTCTAAGACAGTATTTAATTAGCTCTTCGTCGGGTAGCTGGGCGCCGGTATTTACTTCAATGAAGACATTGTATTCGGCAGCTTTCTCAGCTATAGTTTTCTTGTACTCCGAGGGCACTTCTTTTAGAGACTCTACTACATGTTCTTGTACTATGACCCAGCCTATATGAGCCACTGCGTCCACTAGTCTACTTTCAATGGCTTTTACTATGGATTTAAACCATTTTTCAATAACTTCTTCTTTAGTAAAGTTTTCTAGTAAAGGATCCTTGAAATAGATACCGTTGCTATACTTATAGGGTACTCCAGGTAAAATATGGTCTGCCGCTAAAACGAAGTCTAGTTCGCTCAAGTATTTAGGAGAAATAAAGAGATTTCCGTCTACATCTTTAATTCCTATTTCTGCTCCAACAAGAACCTCTGCCTCATATTTGTCTTTAAGTTCTTCAACTTCTCTCTTAAGATCGTGTAGCCACGTGGGATCGGGTGGAACATGGTTTGTGAAAGCTAAGTATTCGAGATTTTTTCTACAGGCTTCTTTCAAGACATCTTCTGTTGAGCCTTTTGCATCAGAGGAATATTTATTGTGAACGTGAATATCCATTCGAGTAAGGTTCATGGACTACGGCCCTGGTGTAAGTGTTTCTTTTAGTTCTCCAAGTGTTTTAACAGGTGTGGTGTCGTATAGGAAAAGCACTGCTCCGCTTGCACCTGCTTCTTTACACTTATTCACACACTCTGCAATATATTTCGTTGATCTATCTTTAGACCATCTTTTGCCGCCTTTAGCTGATCTCCGCGTAGAGGGAGAAGCCATGACTGCTGGCATTACTTTGCATCCGCAGTGCATTACAGCGTTTATAGCCTTCTTAGTTAAGAAAAGAGCATAGTCTGGTGAAACTTCATATAGTGTTGGTACTATAAAGTCAAGGTATCTCGAGAAGTAGGGCCAGTCTTGGTAACAAGACTCTATAGCTGTAACGTAGTCTGTGAAAACATAAGCTGATATCTGTGCTCCATACACTTTAGCTACATCACTGAAATATTCTACAGACTCATTTACGTTCTCGCAGAGTATTGAAATAAAGTAGCGGCGCTCAATAACGTCGTTAGCATATACGGAGTACCCGTATTCTTCCTTGTACTTGTGAAGACAGCGAGGACAGTAGCAGTAGTACCTTCCTTCAAGCGCTTCAGGGTATCTCACATAGTCTAAGTGTATACCATTGACATCATACTTCTCTAGTACTTCTCTCATCATTTTGGCTAAGTACTCTCTATATCCTTCATGGCTCGGGCAAACCCATAGTTTGCTGTATTCTCGCTTAATATAGCTCCAAGTAGGTTCTTCCCAGTTTGTTTTACCATACTTATTTACTAGAACTGCTTCGGGGTGTTCTCTCAGATACTTACTAGGATGCTCCACGCTTTCGGGATAAAGGCAGAACCATGCATGAACTTCCATTCCAACGTCTCTCGCTGCTTTAACTACTTCCTCGTAAATATCCCTTCCGTTAAAAGCTTTTTCACAGTACTCTGAATCATATAAAACTCTACTTTCAGTATTCTTAGTTAATAGAAATAATTTCTCTACATTTAGTTCAACACAGTCTCTTATGAAATTTTTTACATCTGTATGTTTTTTAAGAATTCTCTCTAAACTGGTGTAAAGGCCGAGATTAAATTTCACATAAAATAGTATGCAGACAAAGTATATTTTCTTATCTAGTGAAAACTACTTTATCTTTGAGACAATATTCTTAAGGTCATTAAGTAAGTGCTCTATAGAATTTTTAGTCGCAATACTTAGCACGTAATTTTTGGTTTCTACTACTGTTATATAGCCTATAGGACTTTTAATAGAAGTATATTTCAAACCAGATCTAGAAATATTCTTCACTATGTCAATGTACTTCTCTAAGTCAATACAACACGCTGAAAAAAGTAGTTCGCCGTTGTTTCTGTCGTGAATTGTGAGGCCTAGTATTTCGTTGTCTTTCAAGTTATTTTCGAGGAATTTTATCAATTCCTCCAGCTCCTTCTTTAGCACCGATATAAAGTTGACCATAATGTATAAAAGTTTATCGTGAAGCCTTAGCTATTATTTCTTTTAGAAAACCTGCTGTTTTCTTTAGATTTTCTAGTCTCGGTTCAGGTACTCTGCACTCTAGCGCCATATAGTACTCGTAACCTCCTTTAGCTAGTACTTTGAATGGCTCTAGAAAATCTGTGTGGCCAAAGCCGGGAGCATATCTATTGCTGTCAGCTAAGTGAATATGCCTTAAATAGGGGAGAGCTTGCTTCAGGCTTTCAGCTATATTAGCTTCCTCTATGTTCATGTGGAAGAAATCAGCCATCATTTTCACGTACTCTGAGCCTACTTCATCGCATATCTTAATGGCCTGCTCTAGTCTATTCATGAAATGTGTTTCATAGCGGTTAAGCGGCTCAAGCAAGATATATGCCTTGCAGTCTTCAGCTGTTTTAGCGAGTATTTTGAGCAACTTGATGAGTAATTTTTCTTCAAGTTCTCTTACTGTAAAGAGAGGCGTTAAGTCAGGTAGCTGCGGTGGCCCAAAAATAGGTACAACTATTAGTCCTACTGCCCCTATTTCGCTCGCTATTTTCAGCAAATTTTCGATATCCCTTATAGCTCTTTCGCGCTCCTCTTTGTTTGGAGAAAGCAAACACCCAGAGTATCCTGCACAAATACTTGAAACTTTTACTTTACTTGTAGTGAGAGCTTCTTTTATTTCATTTACTCTATCGAAAAGACCCCGTCCACTGACCTCGACTCCCTCAAAACCTAGCTTTTCTGCATACTCTAGTTTCTGGGCGAAAGTTTCTCCTGGAAGAAGTCCTTCTTGAACAGCAAGCTTCATGTAAAAATAATGGTGATAAACAAATATATGATTTTATGCGTACTCGTCTACTTTCTTCCCTGTTTTCTTTTCCCACTCTTCTACTGGAATAGCGAACCTCTTTTCTACTTCTGGTCTATGTATGTTGTTGAATGTACAGAAGCTTATTATTCTGCCGTCTGGCACAGCGTAGTGTATACAGCAGCGCTCTACTCTCTGAATATCAAAGTTCCAGACGTCCATGAAGTGCATGCATCCTATCATTACTATAGATCTCATGAACTTTCCTAGTGCCTTGTAGCTGCCGTGCTTTATGATATCAGATATAAGCTGTCTAATTACTTTACTCTTTACGTGGCGCAGTAGTCTTACAGCAGTCAGTTTACCTAAAATACCCTTCTTGTATTCTTCAGCAATCTTCCAGCAGTCTTCTGCCAGCTTGTCGACGTCAACTACTCTAGTTATAGGAGTTATTTCTACCTCTCCATCTTCCCTTCTATCTACGAGAATAAATGTCGCTGAACCACAATGCGGGTGCGCTGTGAAAAGCGGGTAGTGTTTGTTTTTGAGAACACTCATCATTTTGGCGAAGGGCACTGGCCAGTTGACCGGCCTAAAGTCTCTGGCCTTTATTACTCCTCCGCTCTGTTCTTCAACAAGCTTCATGAAATCAGGTATAGTTATTCTCATTTTTCTCAGCTCCTCCCTTCTAGCTCTGCCTGCAAAAGAAATAGGCTGGACGTTTACACACCTTATTACGTCGCTGTTTTTAGCAGCAAACTTAATGATATCCCATATATCTTGGTCGTTTACTCCCTTGGCTAAAGTAACTACTAAGACTATTGAGTCGAAGCCTAGTTTCCTAGCGTTCTCAATGACTTTGAGCTTGTACTTTAGTATGTCTCTGCCTCTTGTCTTCAAGTATACTTCTGGTCTAGTCGAGTCAAATTGAAGATAGAGCGAAGAAAGTCCTGCGTCGTCAAGTGCTTTAAAGTACTCTATGTCTTCAGCTACTCTTATACCGTTAGTGTCTACACAGACCCATCTGAAACCGAGTCTTTTTGCTTCAGCTACTAATTCAGGTAAATCGTTTCGCATAGTAGGTTCTCCTCCGCTGAACTGTAGTGCATTGCATGACCACGGCTTATTGGCTCTCAAATTCTTCATCATTTCTACTACTTGCTCAAAACTCGGCTCATAGACGTAGCCTGTCGCACCTGCGTGAGCAAAGCATACAGGACACCTAAGGTTACATCGGTTAGTGACATCTATTATTCCTAGAATAGTGTAAGTCTTATGGTTAGGGCATAGGCCACAGTCAAATGGACATCCTTTCTCTACTTTTGTTCTCGGATTTTCTACACCGGAGCCAACATACTCTTCTTTATCCCACTCAGCGAACCAGTAGTATAGCTCAGCGTCTCCCCAGTAAACGTCCTCAAATTCACCATGCTCAGGGCACTTTTTCTTAAGCCATATTACTCCGTTTTCTTCGTAAACAGTCATCGGAATTATTTTCTGACATATAGGGCACAGAGACTTACTTTCCTTAACGATCTTCACGAATGATTAAAGGCCAGGAGAATTTATAAGCATTTAATACTAATAACACTCTGAATGGTATTAAATGAGCTTAAAGCGCTAAGAACACTAGGCCTCTCTCTGTATGAAACTAGAGTATATTTCAAGTTAGTTGAAAAAGGCCCTATGTTCGCGAAACAGATTTCTGAAGAAGCTCATGTGCCCTACACTAAAATATATGTTATTCTCTCGAGTCTCGAAAATAAGGGCTTTATCAAGGTAGATAGAACCAGCAGACCACACATAGTCTATGCAGTACCTCCTCTCGAAGTCTACCTTAAGTTGAAGACTAGTATTGAGCAGAAGCTAGAAGACCTTCGTAAAGAGGCGGAGTTTCTCCAAGAAATATACGAGTATAGCCACAGTGGACTTGCTCAAAGAGAATTTATTACGATTATTAGAGGAGAAAAGTCTATTGTAAATAGAGCTATAAGCATAGTTTCAGCATCTGTTAGCACAAAAATTCGCGTAGCAGTACCTTTTTCCAAGCTCCTAAACTTTAGATTCAAAAACACACTTATCGGCGAATCGGCAGAAAAACCAGTATTAGTGCTAGCTGTAGAAGAACTAAAGCCTCTACTTAAAGACTTGCCCGCTAGAATAGAAATAAAGTACCTTGACCACATGTTTGGAGGAGGAGTTATCAGCGACCGCGAAGTTCTTCTCGTAGTAGAGCATAGAGGAGAAATACTTGCAGCGTACTCTAACTTCGAGTACATAGTCGAAATCGCTAAAACATACTTCGACTACTTGTGGAAAAGCTCAAAATAACCTATCTTTCAGTTTTCCTAAATACTAGCAGTTCTCTACTCAAGCCTAATGGAGCAATAGTTTTTCTGAGCTTACTTGACAAATATCCTTGTAATATACATTAAAGGAGCTATGCAGGTACGACTACAATATAGTAATTATATTCTTGAATCGTTTTCTCTTAAGTCTAAGAATGAAGCGAAGAAAGTAAAAGAGTGCTGTGCTACAATAAACTGGAAATTTATAATGTCTCTTGAAGAAGTCTTAAAGGATATAGGTGGATATGTCTTCATATAGTTACTTGAAGATAATGTAGGTTTGCCATATATCCTAGCGCTAGCAATGGTTATCTCAATAGTTTTCTCCAAAACATTCCTTGTTGAAATATTTTTGTTACCTCTAAGCACAGTTCTATTCCTACAAAAGAACAAAAATAATAAGCTTAGTTAACTGGAGTTTATTAGCGGTATTAATCTTGCATACCGCATTGAGCCTCTACGAGATATTGTAATATGTTTAGCAGAATTCTCTTTAGCATTATCTTTAACAGAAGCGATAAGAGCAATTTAATTCGAAAAGGCTCTTTTCATTAAGGCTAAATTACAATTAAGAGAACTCTTAGAGAAAAGATTAGAGAGTAGCTTAAGCTAATTACTTTGCTTACATTTTGTCAGTAATAACCTTAGTCATAGCCATGTACTTTATCTTTATTTTACTTCACTTTATTGAAGCTACTTTAATGGTGGTTTTGATCACAACTTTCACGTACTTTATACTCCCCTACGGCTATAAAGGAAGAGAAAATCTAATACGTCTTCTGGTTCATAGAATATGTGCAAGCAGTTAAAGCAGATTTGCTTTATACCGGAAAAAATGAGCCTCCTCTCAGAAACGTTTACATAGTTTTCGAGAACACTAAAATCATTAATATAACTAAAGAAAAACCGAAATGCGAAATTGTAGATGAAGCTCCTGTAGTGACGCCAGCATTTATAGACGCACATAGCCACATAGGCCTAGATAGAGCAGGCGAGCCTTTTGCCGAAACTGAAGTAAATGAAAAATTTGACTCAGTAGTAGCTATCGCTGACGCATTAGACTCAGTGTACATGGACGACAAAGCTTTTAAAGAATCTATAGAGTATGGAGTGCTCTACTCCTGTATTCTCCCTGGAAGCGGAAACATCATTGGTGGAAAAGCTGCTGTAATAAGAAATTACGCTGAAACGGTAGATCGGGCGTTCATTAAGTACACTGGAATAAAAGCCGCGCTGGGATTTAATCCACGCAACACTACTGACTGGAAGGGAACAAGACCTTCTACACGCATGGGTGTTTTAGCTCTCTTTAGGAAAACTTTAATGAAAGCGGTCAAAGAGAAGAAGCTCGTTGAGAAAGGTAAAAAGACTGCCGATGAAGTAGAGCCTGAAATAGAGGCACTTTTTCCTTTGCTCGAAGGAAGACTAAAGCTGAGAGTTCACGTACATAAAGCAGACGACGTAGTCTCTTTAATTAAGCTTAAGAAAGAATTCTCACTTAAACTCACTGCCGATCACTGCTGTGACCTACACTTTAAGTACCCGTTCGAGCTGCTGAAGAAAGAAAATGTGCCAATAGTCTATGGGCCCGTAGATGCTTTCCCGTATAAGACTGAACTTAAGCACGAGTCTTGGAAGAACATAAAGTACTTAATTGAAGTAAAGCCGTTCTACGGCTTAATGACAGATCATCCCGTGGTTCTTCAAAGAAACCTTTTCCTTCAACTACGCTTCTGGCGTAGACTGGGCTTATCAAAAGAAGAATGTATATCAATAATTACCTTAAATAATGCAAAAATACTTGAAGTAGACAATATTTTAGGAAGTATTGAAAAAGACAAGTGGGCTAGCTTTATTCTATGGAACAGCGACCCATTCTCGCTTGAAGCATATCCTGTGACAGTCTACGCCGAAGGTAAGAAAATATATGAAGCCAAATAAAATTATCTTGAAAAGCCCTTAGCGACAATCATTGTAACAGTATCTTTTATTTTTTCTTTACATTTTCTTCTTAAGCTTAAAACAAGGTCTCCTAGGTCTAGCACTTTTTCAAACTCTACCTTGGCAACAATATCATATATTCCGTAGATTATGTAGGCTTCTTTTACTTGAGGAGTATTTTCTAGGACTTTAAGGACTTCCCCTTCCGCACCAAGCTCTACTTTAAAGAGCACGTAGGCTAGCACAAGATATTTGTGGCTTCCTGCAAAATTAAGCTTATCTTTCTAAATATCTTCATTTTACTCAATATATGCTGATAACTACTTTAGGCGATTATTTTACAATAGTAAAACTTATCTAGAAAATCCTCTAGCTGTAATCATCGTAACAGAGTCCTTTATTATATTTTTACATTTTTTCCTGAGACCTAGCACTATCTCATTAAGTCGCGAAGAATCAGATGCATCTATTTTAGCTATAATGTCGTATTCTCCATAAATTATGTAGGCTTCTCGCACTTCTTTAAATTCTTTAAGTATATCAAGAACCCTGTCTTCGGCGCCTAGCTCTATCTTTAATAGTATGTATGCCAGCACATAAGCTACATACTCTCTGGTTAAATAAGTTTTAGGTTTTTGAACCAATGTACAATTATATACCTTTTACAGAAATAAGGCTAAGGTTTAACCGACATTTATTCAGCTTCTCGATGAGCAACATTAAACCTATGTAACCTACGACTTATTATACTACTGTTACGAGTACATAGTAGACATGAGTATAGCCTGTAGAATACCTAGAGAAAAGTTATTTGAACTAGTAGAGGTGTTGATGGAGAAGTATCTAGTTTATGCTCCTGTAGAAAAGGCGGGTAGTTTTGTTCTAAGCGACATTGAAGACCCCGCCGAAGTTACATTAGAGTATATTAGGACAATTAACTCTGTTAATAGTATTCTTCTTCCTCCTAAAGAGTACTTGTTCAAGTATAGAGCTGGCACCATGAGTTTCGCCGGAAAGTTGACAGCATATATCGATGTAGAAGACTACTCTGAGAAAAAAGAAAAACCTCTGTGTCTCTTTGGAATTCATCCATGTGAAGCTCATGCAATAAAATACTTAGATAAAGTATTTTTGACCGAGCCTAAGGATCCTTACTATGTATCAAAGCGTAGAGACATGTTCATAGCGGTAGTTCTATGCGACAAAGGAGATGAAAACTGCTTCTGCATTCCGTTTAAGACATACATTCCTCCCGAGGATGTAGACTTAGCAATGAGTTTAGACGAAGACAGCGTTGTTCTACAGCCTTTTTCTAAGAGAGGAAAAGAAATTGTCTCGAAGCTAGAAGCTTCGCCTACAGAAGCTCCTGAAATAAATCCCCCCCAACGTGCCAAGAAGATAGATATCAGTGTTTTCGATAGCCTCACTTTAAAGAAAGTAATTAACGGAGATATCTCCGATCTTTCTGAGAAATGTGTTCTATGTCAAGCGTGCACTGCTGTCTGCCCTACATGCTACTGCTTTGACTTATATGATGAACCTGATCCAGAAGAACCTGGAGCATTTTTCCGAGTTAGACGCCGAGCAACTTGCCATGGACTCTACTACAGCAGGCTTGCTGGAGGAGAAGTTATCTTAGAAGATAAGGAGTCTAGATTTAAGTGGAGAATTTTACACAAATTCGTTTTCTCCAAGAATATGTACGGGTGTTACGGATGTGTTGGATGTGGAAAATGCACTGCTTTCTGTCCAGCTGGTATAGACTTCATTTACCTTATAGAAAAACTGCAGAGGTGATTTCATGAATCCCTATGTTCCTAAACCAGGCATAGTCGAAGGAATCAGATGGGAAACTGAAGCAGTTCGAACATTCGTCATAAGGTTTAGTGGCTGGACAATAGACTTCAAACCCGGACAATTTATGCAAGTTCTAGTTCCGGGAATCGGTGAAGCTCCTTTCTGCATAGCATCGAGACCGAGCGTCAAAGACAGAGTAAAGATAACTGTTCAGAAACGTGGAAACGTTACACAGGCTCTCCACAACCTCAAGAACGGCGACGCTGTAGGACTTAGAGGACCTCTAGGTACCGGCTTTCCTATAGAGGAATTTAAAGGAAGAGAACTTGTTATAGTGGGTACTGGTATAGGCATAGCTGCTCTACGGAGTCTTATCTACTTGGCTGTAGAACAGCCTAACTACTTTAGCCACGTAACAGTCGTCTACGGGACAAGGTATCCTCAAGACCTTATTTACGCCTACGAGTACGATGAGTGGAGAACTGCTGTAGACCTAATAGTTACTTTAAGTAGAGCTCCTCCAGAGTGGAGAGGACACCGCGGTAGAGTTACTGAACATTTAAGGAAAATGAGCTTTAGCCAAGACACTGTAGCAGCTGTATGTGGAAGCGGTGTTGTTATGCGTTCTGTATCGAAACTATTGATGGAGAAAGGAGTTAAGCCTGAAAACATTTACGTGTCTTTAGAAAGACACATGAAATGCGGTATAGGCAAGTGTGCTCGATGCATGGTTTCTCCCGGTCTTTATGTATGTAAAAATGGTCCTGTTTTTAACTTGAAGCAAATAAGTTTAGAATATATTGCGAGGTGGTAGTTTGCTCAAGGTAGCTGTATACTCTCTTACGTCTTGTCAAGGATGTTTAATGAACATAGTTATGGCGCTCGGCTCAGCTGTAGAGAGATTAGCTAAACTAGTTGACGTTGAGTACTTCAAGCTAGTCAAGGAAATTTATTCTGATGAAGAAATAGTTCCCGTAAATATAGCTTTTATTGAAGGCGCAGCTGTATGCGAAAAAGATGTAAAGAAGCTGAAGGCTATTAGAGATAATTGCAGAATTCTTGTAGCTCTAGGAACATGTGCTTCAACAGGCGGCGTCGGTTATTACGGTAGTAGGCGCGCTAAGGACTTTAAGGAGCCGAAGATAGTCAGGTATATTGAAGGAGAACCTCTTAGCTCAATAGTATATGTCGACTACGAGCTGAGAGGATGCCCTGTTACTTTTAGCGAATTTATGGAAACTTTATCGAAGTTAATTAAAGGCATCATTCCAAGACCTATAGACTATCACGTGTGTATGGAGTGTAAAGAAAAGGGAATACCCTGTCTCCTCGATAGAGGAATACCTTGCTTAGGGCCAATAACGATGGGCGGTTGCGGCGCGCCGTGCCCGTCAATCGGTATACCTTGTTACGGCTGCCGAGGCCCCGCTCTCGAAACTGATTTCGATAACTATGTGAACATGCTGAGAGAAAAGGGGATCTCTCTTCAGAGAATAATCGAGAGTATTGAGGTTTTCATGGGAAGAAAGGCTAGAGAATGGAGGGAGAAGTATGGTAATATATATTGACATAGACTCAATAAGGTTTATTGAAGGACATGCTAGACTGAAGCTCTACTTTAAAGACGGTAGGCCTGTAGCAGAGTTCTGTATAACAGAGGGATCGCGCTTTATACCAAAGGTTCTCGAGAAAAGATTTCCCGAAGAGGCTCCTGTCATAACTAGCCGTATTTGCGGCGTCTGCCATACTGCCCACGCACTAGCTTCAGTTAAGGCGATCGAGAGCGCCATAGGAATTAAAGTAGACTCTCTCGTAGAAAAAGCTCGTACATACATCCTTCTGCTAAACTATCTTCAAAGCCACTTACTTCACTTAGCGTACATGACATTCCCTACAATAACTAACGTGTACTCTATCTTCAGAATAAAGGATAAAAGTGTATTAGAGATAGGCTCTAGACTAGCAATTTCTGCCTCAAAAGTATTCGAAAAACTCGGAGGACGAGCAGTACACGTACCTCTTTTCGCGGCTGGAGGCTTCTCTTACCCTATTAGCGGCCGTAGACTAGCTAAAGTTCTCAAAGAGAATTTTGAGAGAAAACTAAAAGAATCCGTGCTTTTCACCGAAAAAATATTGAATTTAGGTGTACCTGAGTTCGAGAGACATAGAGCTCTGGGAGCAATTAAAATGCATAGAGAATATACTCCGTGCGAAGCAGACCCAAAGATAGCTACTACTCTAGGAGAAATAATGAGCAAAGAAGAGTACTACTTTAGACTGAAGCCTGTTTTCAGAGAGTACTCTACGTCACAGCACGTCCTGTTTGATGGAGAAGAGCTGACAGTAGGAGCTCTGTCGAGAATAATAATTAACAAAAGACTGCTTTCACTCGAAGCTAAAGAACTAGCTGAGCGCATTGAGTGGAAACCAGACCCATTTCTCATAGTTAAAGCCCAGGCAATAGAAGTAGTAGATACAGTGGCTAAATTAGAGTATGCTCCAGAGGAACTAAGAGACTTAGAAATAGAGCCTATCGAGCCTCCTCGCGTTGAAGAAGCAAGAGGAGTGGGCGTAGTTGAAGCACCTCGTGGGCTGCTAGCACACTACTGCGAAATAAGAAATTATAGAATATACAAGTACGTAATAATCGTGCCTACTGCCGTAAACTCCAGGAGTATTGAAAGAGACTCCGAAATACTTACCTTAAGATCAATACACTTAGGCTCAGAGAAACTCAAGATAGTTCTAGAAGACTTAGTAAGAGCATACGATCCATGCACATCATGTGCTGTAAGCTTAGACCACACGGTCAAAACATAAAACAAGCCTTTTTCCTCTTAAGTTCCTCCAATACTTTTTCTCTTTGACCAAAAACCTCCTTTATTCCCGAGTCTGTAATTAAAGGAATAGCCTTCCTCAAAGCCTCTTTTTCACTATAGCCTTGTTGCATTAAATACTCCATCCCTTGCCATCGGTCTGTTTTCACGAGGATAGCTCAGCTACCCTCGGTTCATCTAAATAATTTTATACCCCTCAGAATAAATATAGTTTACGATGTACTATCTTGTAGTCCATTTACCGAGAAAATCTAGTAAAGCACACAATCCTTACGCTACTTTATTCACTGAAACTTACCTGCTAGTTCTCTTTCACTTAGATAAAAACCTGAAGGAGAAAAATAGAGAATTTCTTAGTAAACTTAAAGAAAAATACTTTGCTTTAAAAATAATAGCAAAAACCCTAGGTTATAGAGAAATACTAAAAGAAAAGGGAATCTTATTATGAAGTATAAGGAGTGTGGTTTAAGATGGCTTATTAAACAGCTAATAAGGTATGGTAAACCATACTATAAAATTCAGCTTATAACCTCGATACTAGTAATTGTCTCCTGGTTACTTAATATTCCTGCCGCCTATGCTATAAAAGACCTTGTCGACAAAGTAGTAGCCTCTATTGAGAAAGGATATTTTTCTACAGAACTTTTAAAATTAGCTGTAATAGCTCTAACAGCATATCTAGTTTCAGATCTCACTCATCTTATAGGAGAAAGCACGTACGTTGTTTATCAGCATAAAGCAGCTAAAGATTTTTCTTTAAAAATATTCAGGAAAGTTGTTAAAATGTCTCTACTGAAAACTAGGAAAATTTCTCTAGGAGACTATACTCGAACACTATATAATGATGCTAGAGTTTTTGGAGCTTATGCAGCATCGTTTATTCCAGCTGTTCTCCTACATAACGCGCTTCGAATACTTGTTCCTCTATACATAATGGCTACACTGTGCCCCCTACTATTGCCACTGCCTTTAAGTCTAGCTATTTTAAACTACTTTTACTACAAAAAGACTCTTCCTTCATTCAGAGACTACGAAGTAAAGTATAGAGAAGTTGAAGCTAAAGCACTAAATACTGCGCTTGAAACAGTATTAAACCACCTAGTAGTTAAAGCTAGAGGAGTCTCAAAATATTTTTTGAAAAAACTTGACGAACACTTTGAAGTAATGGTCGACTTAGGCAAAAAAACTTACTTAATGCATAGAAAGCGAATATTTCTTAACGATGTAATAGCGCCTCTTCAACCCTTTATAGTGCTTGCACTCGGCTCATATTTAGTTGTAAATAAATTAACTACACTTGGCGCACTAGTTACTTTTGCACAATACTGTGAACCATTATTTTTCCGCACCGCTGGACTATACAGTATATTAACCGATATTTACAGACGTGTAATACCCTCTGCTATTCGTGTAGTTGATTTTCTTGAAGAAGAAGAGGAGGTGGGGGGTTGGAGGGAATTAGAGTCTTTTGGTTCTCT
>CBDUKN010000005.1:0-149332 GCA_965367815.1 uncultured Thermoprotei archaeon | reverse complement strand
CGGCGACCACCGAGATCTACACCGTCTAATTCGTCGGCAGCGTCAGATGTGTATAAGAGACAGTCTTAGGATAGAGGTAGATGAGAAAACAGAAGAGTTGTTGAAGTGTCTTCAGAGAGAGTTTAAGAAGTACTTTGATATGGCGAACAAGTATATTGGAGGATATTATAGGGGTAAGCGTAAGTTTCCTAGCGCAGTAAATGTTTACAGGATTCTTAGGGAGAATGGAGCTTCTAGTACTATTGCTAATGAGGTATCTAAGAAGGTTCTTGAGGCATGGAAAAGCTATATTGAGCTTGAGAAAAAGGGGTTTAAGACAAGTCCTCCAGAATTTAGAAACATTCCAGTGATTCTTCATAATCAACAGTACAGAGTTCATGCAGTTAGAAGGGAGGGTAATTGGGTTGTTGAGAAAATTCAAGTGAGGTTGAGTAGAAAATGGATGTCAATAAGAGCTAGAGGGAAAGTTAAGTGGACTCCAGTACTAGAGAGCGGACTAGTATTTTATATTAATGGATTAAGATATCCTATTGTAGAACTAAGACATTGTCTTGTAGACAATTTCTTGATTTTAGGAGAATACTGTACTAATAAAAATAAGGCAGAGATTTTTCGGAGAAACGGTAAATGGTATTTTGCTTTTAGTGTTTCTTTAAAGATTCCATTGATAGAAGGAAATGGTGTAGCCGCTGTAGACATTGGTGCTAGGAATCTCATTGCTTTGTGTGGTGTAAGCGATAGTGGAGAAGCTTTTTCAATGCTTTTTAAGAGTGGAACGTTGAGGGCTTATTGGCTTAAAAATGAGAAGCTTGCACGTAAAAGGCAGAAAATCGCCAGCCAATATTTCTGGGAGGCAGTTAAACATGCTGAAAGCAATGATAAGGAGAAGGAGAAAGAGTGTTACATGAAATACAGGAAGTTTCTGGAGAAAGCAGGGAGGTTTAGGAAGAAGGCTAGAGAAGTGAGGAAGAAGGCTATTAACCAGATGGCGAAGATAGTTGCAGAGTTTCTTAGAGAGAAAGGTGTTTCAACTGTATTTATTGGGAATTCAGTGTGCTATTGTGTTAGTAGAGAAGACTTAGTTGAAGAAGTTGTGTCGAAGCGTACTCGAGAACTGCTTAGAGGATTTTTCGCTCCGCGTCAAATAATTGATTCTTTGAGAAGACAGTGTGAAGTCAGGGGTATTGAGGTAGTTGAGGTGAGTGAAGAGAATACTAGTAGTATTTGCCCAGTGTGCAGTCAGCGAGTACAGCGTCCTTACAGGGGACTAGTAGTGTGCAAGAAATGTGGACAATTTAACGCGGATTTAAGCGCAGCCTATAATATTCTTCGAAGACATTCTAGTGTTTCTTTGGATAGAGCAGTATTGAAGAGGATTTTGAATAATCCTAAGACATTCATTTACCTTGTTAAGGAACAGAAATGGGTGCCTAAAAACTAAATTAAGTTTTTACCCACTAGCCCTCTCCGAGGATAATCCTCGGAGGGGTAACCCGCCTGACCCCCAGGCAGGCAATGAAAGGCCAGCCGGCCTAGAGCCGAAAAAGGGGGTCTGAAGGTAAGTGGTCAAAAAGGAGGTTAGTCATTCCTCCGTGAGAATCATTCACTAGAACATAGTCTACTCCGGCCTCAAGCGCCGCTTTTACTGCTGCAGCTACTTCAAGCGTCATGTACTTGCGGTACTTCTCATAGTCTTTTCCTGTAGTACTTACATGGTCTCTAGTAACTACTCCAGCTATACCCTCCATGTCAACTGAAATATAGAGCTTCATGATCGAAATTCTGCGGGAGAATTTATATAGCTTATAGCACCTCTAATGCAATATTCTATATAAGTTTCATTTAATTTAGATAAATTTAAATAGCGTTAAATGAAGAAAAAACTGTGATAAAACTTCCCTTTAGAAGTAGAGAATACAGTGTATTTGACTATTGCAAGGAGCTAAAAAAGCAGTACGCCGAAGTAGAGAAAATTCACAGCAAATATTTTAAAGGAAAGCTTAAGCCTAATGGTAGAGCTGATATTGAAGTAGTTAGGATTATTAGAGAAAGACTCAAAGAGGGAAGAAAGCTAATTAATGAACTTAGGGAAGAAATGTTTTACACAGATATAACATACACTTAGCTACGGTTGTGCATCTACATCAAGCTGTTTCTATAGTTTTATTTACTCTCCTGACACTATTTAAGTGATGATAAAGTTTAAGCTATCAGTTATATCAGACGAAGTATCCCAGGACTTAGAAAGAGTAGCTGCTTTTGCCCGGAGACACAGCTTAGAAGGAGTAGAAATAAGAACTGTTTGGAATACTCCGCCTCAAGATCTTATCCCGCGGGCAGATGAAATCAAAAGAATTCTCTCTAAGTATGATTTAAAGGTATGCTGTATAGCTTCACCTTTCTTTAAAGCAGACTTAGACAGTGAAAAAGAGTACCGCAAACACATAGAAATTTTAGAGAAATGTATTGATTTAGCAAAGAAGCTAGATACAGATAAAATAAGAGGATTTGCTTTCTGGCGAAAAGGTAACCTAAAAGACTATGAAGACAAGATCTTAGAAAAATTCCAAAAGCCGCTCGAAATAATCGAGAAAGAAGGAGTGTACTTAGCTTTAGAAAATGAGCCCGCGACATTCTTAGTAAACGCCAAGACTGTAGCTTACTTTATTGAGAAACTTTCATCAAAGTACGTTAAAGCAGTATGGGACCCCGGCAACGACATATGGGACCCCGAAGGAGAAATACCATATCCTGACGGATACAACGCTATAAAGAAATATATGATACACATGCACGTCAAAGACGGAGTCAAGAAAGGACTTGAAGGAAAACCTGAACCACGTCCTATAGGCGAAGGTGACGTAGACTACCTCAACCAGTTTATCGCCTTAATTAAAGACGAATACAGCGGCTATATTTCACTAGAAACACACTGGAGACCCAAAAAGAAGCTCTCAGAAGAAGAATTAGTTAAACCTGGCGGCGCAGCCTTCTCTGAAATGGGCGAAGAGGCTTCTGAAATCTGCATAAATAACTTAAAGAAAATAATTGAGGACGCCTTAAAGAGAGCTAGGGAGTGAAAATGAAGTACTCGGTTTACACTCTTCTCTTCAAAGACCGAGATTTAAAAGAAATCCCACCTATTTTAAGCGAGTTAGGCTACGACGGAATAGAAATAAGAATACATGACGACGGAATACATCTTCCAATAGACCCTAGCTCAGAGAAAATAACGGAAGCACGGAAACTAGCGCAAGACTATGGATTAGAAATACCGATTATTTCATCTTATGCTAAATTCGGGTACCCTGAAAACCGCTGGAAAATAGAAAAAGAAAAAATGATTAAAATAGCTTCGATAGCAGACAAACTTGAGGCAAAGTACTTTAGAGTACAGACAGCAGGCTACGATGACCTACTAGGCTACGAAAAGATCAGAAGATTCATTCGAAAACAAATACTAGAACTACACTCAACTCTAAAAGAAATGAATATTAAAGCTCTGCCAGTAATAGAGCAACACGGAGGAGGATGCATAGCATCATCAGCTGGAATAATAATAGATTTAATAAGAGACATAGATCCGGAAAAAATAGGAGTATTATATGACCCAGGAAACGCAGTATGGGAAGGATGGGAGCCGCCAATAGTCCAAATAGATATTCTTAAAGACTACATTAAACACGTACACGTCAAAAACTACGACCGCGATAAAACCGACCCGAGGAAAGTAGTTCCAGCACCCTTGGACAAAGGAATACTCGACTGGCGTGAGGTAATAAGAATACTGAAAAACAAAGGATACAAGGGCTATCTCTCTCTTGAAGACTTCAGGTCAATACCCCCTGAAGAAAAAGCCAAGCAAGCAATTATATTCTTTAGGCAAGTCGAGTCACTAAGCTAAGACTATACCTATAGTATTATATTTATTCAGTAATTTCCCAAACTACGTGACAAATATCTACGGAATAATCCTCCACGGCGGCGCTGGTAGGTACAGACTTTTTACAAAAGAATTTGTTGAAAAAAGAAAACGAGAACTTAGAAGAGCCGCCCTCTACGCTTTCGAAGAACTAAAAACAGGTAGCGCACTAGACGCTGTTGAAGCAGCCATCAAGTACATGGAGGACTCAGGATTATTTAACGCTGGAAAAGGCTCCTCGCTAACTATCACTAAGGAAATAGAAATGGATGCCGGCATAATGGATGGAAAAACCCTCAAGTGCGGAGCTGTAGCCTGTGTGAAAAATATTAAAAACCCAATTAAGTTAGCTCGGTTAGTCTTAGAGAAAACAGACCATATTTTTCTAGCAGGTCCTGGAGCAGAGAAAGTAGCCGAAATACTTGGAATGAAAATAGAGCCTATTAAAATAACTCCAGAGAAAATAAGAAAGTTTGAGAGAGTCTTCAAGCTGTGGCTTGAAGGAAAATGGGGCACACACCTCTTTAGGCTGAAGACTCTTTACAAAGACTTCATTGAGGGAACAGTGGGAGCTGTAGCAATCGATAAAGACCGCAACATAGCCGCTGCCACGTCTACTGGAGGCTATTCACTTAAATTACCTGGCCGAGTAGGAGACACTCCGCTAGTAGGCTGCGGCTTCTACGCCGATAACTCTGCTGGTGGAGCTTCTGCAACGGGAGTGGGCGAATACTTGACACTAATATTTGCTTGCAAAACAGCATGCGACTTTATGAGACAAGGAGTTTCAGCGATGAAAGCTGCTGAAGCCACCATAGATATACTTACTAGGCGATTCGGGCCACATACTGGTGGCATAATTACAGTAGATCCTATGGGCCGAATAGGTTTCGCATATAATACTGAGGGAATGGGCAAAAGCATAATGACATCATATATGGGCGAGCCCGCTGTAGCAGTATTTCCCGAAGAAGATCACATTATATTAAAGTCTATTAAAAAATAAGTAATTATTTATTCTTCTAATAAATTAACTTCTGTTACTTTATTTTCCTTTAAGTCTATTTTAAGAGTTTTTATTTCATAAGGACCTATATCTATGTCGTACTCTCTGCCAAACAGCTTTAAAGTAGCTTTAGTTTCTTTACCAGCTACCTCATAGACTCTTACTATAAGCTCCCCGCTCTTCTCACATTTCTTCAACACTGTTGCCACAACATTCACTGGATGTATCTTAAGGAACGATTCTACTTTACCGAGCTCGCCTCCATGAGGTACCTCAACTATGTAGATTGGCTCAAGCACTATTGTCTCACTTAGAGAGAATATTTTACCGCAGTATTCTTTCCACGAGCCTCCATGGGGAAATATCAAGTACTTGAACTCGTGTAGACCTTGATCAAGGTACTTCTGGCCCGGCCTGACTTCATGGGGGTCATGGTGGGCATAAGCAGGACTTCTTAGAACAGTTAGCCTTATTTCAGATCCCTTTACACTGTAGCTGTACTTAGAGTCGTTTATTATTGTCACTCCGTAAGTTTTCTTCTCTACTAAAGACGCCGCTTCACCTGATACATCGATCCATCTCTGGCCAGGCTCTTCCTCGCCGTTGGGTTCTCTGACAATAGTTCCGTAAGGTATTTCATAAGTTACAACAGGGTTGAGCACATTAATGGGGAAAACTAGACGTAAAAGCTTGTGTTTTTCTCTCCAGTCAACTTGCACCCTTACTTCAATGAAGTCTAAATCTCTGTAAAGTATGAAATCTTGAATAAGTTTTGACTCACCGTAAGTATACGTAGCTCTTATTCTGCTTCTTACAGGACCATTTTCAATAAGCTCTACTGAAGATGCTGTAAAACAGCCTTCTTCCTCTGTGTAAGCATCAATACCATGGCTCCAAGTATCGCTTTCATCTTTAACTACTACGGGAACAGCTGCTTGCCGGCTAAAAACTTGTACACCATGCTTTTTATCATACAAATACTCTATGTAGCCTGTTTTCTCAGAAATCTTGAGTTTAAAGAACTCATTCTCAATTTCGAGCTCCTTTGGAACCTTCTCTGACTTAACAGGAGTCTCTCCTGGAACTATTCTATACACGCGGTAACCGAGAGAAGGCAAGTCTGCAACAAATACTGCTCTAGTAGTTCCTGCTGCCGCCGAAGTTTCGACAAACTGGTAGTCTACAGCTTTATCTTCTAGTAAAAGTGCCCTATCCGGAGTCCATGCAGGCTCTACTTCAACTGGATACTTTAAATCAAATGGCGTTAAATTGAATACAACTAAGTAAACTCCATTGCCCTCTAGATTTATTCTACTGGAAATTTTCTGACTATAGATATCGATTATTTCTCGAGCCTTGTTTAAAGCCTCGTATATCACCGCCCTGATATCTTCGTAAGCTTCAGGTATACAAGTTCCTGCAAGAGAATCATGGAACTGACAGAACAAGAGCAATTTCCAAGCTCTCCTAAGATCTTCCTCCGGATATTTTTCTCCAAAAAGAGAATAGCATATGCTAACTACTCGCTCTGCCGCGAGAAGCATATGTTCTGTTTTCCTATTCAAAGCCTTTATTTCGCTATAAGCACTATAGCATCCTCTAGCATGGTGCTGAAGTTCTCCTTTAACTACAGGGAAAGATTTACGTGACTTAAGTAACTCTTTGAAGAACTCCTCAATAGTACTGTGAATAACTTTAACATTGTAGTCTCTGCAGACTTCCTCAAGTATCTTTACATCCTCTATACTCGGTCCACCGCCATGGTCTCCTTTGCCATACAGGAGAAGCATTAACTCGTGTTCTTTTCCGTAATCTTCTAGCATTCTGTCCAAGTGTCTTCTAAAACCATCACCGAAGACAACACAAGAATAGGGGACCCTGTATGCAAGAATACGTGAGCCATCAGGCGACTCCCACCAGAAAACTAAAGGCAGATGCATTTCTTCTTCCTGGGGCCTCATAAAAACATAGTACTTGAACCCTGACTTAGCAAGTATTTGTGGTAACATAGCGTTATGTCCAAAGCTATCAATATTGTAAGCCACAACAGCTTTTCTACCAGTCAGTTTCTCTAAAATCATTTGACCGTAGAGAGCATGCCTCACAAAAGACTCACCGCATGGAAGATTACAGTCTGGCTCAACTATCCAGCCTCCTACTATCTCCCACTTTCCCTCTTTAACTGCTTCTAGTACTTCCTCGAGAAGTTTTGGCTCTATTTCCTTAAGCCACTCATATATGATAGCAGAAGACATCGCGAAAACAGCCTTACTTTTCTTAACTACCTCAAGCACTCTTCGCACAGTATTTCGGACAACCCATATGCCTTCACGTAACCGCCAAAGCCACACTGGATCTATGTGAGCATTACTTACAGCATATATCTTAGTCACAGAGTACTTACCGTAAGTAGAATCTAAATAACTATGGCCCAGGAAAAACTTATTCTGCTTAACTCACATGAATTAGTGTGAAAGAGTTATCGAGCTTCGCCCAGTATGTTCACTGTTTTGAAAAATACAAATTTGCGATTTCAATAGCCTTAGAAATACTCATTTTCATGGGCTTTTTCACAAGCTGGGGCCTCATAATGCTGTCAGTATATACCATGATTACTCCTCCGCCTATTGTCTGGATAAGTATCATAGTAGTGTTTATAATTTCATACAAACTTTCAATGCTAACCCTAAGAAAACTCGCACCTAATGTTATAAAAGACCCTGAACTCAGAAAAATAAGGCGCTTAGGAAATGCCGTATGGGCGTTCTCCTTCGTCATGGTAGCAGTTATATGTATAATTATTCTTCAGTTAATGGAACTCTCGCTAAAGTACATTATATTCCTCTTTTCCTGCAGCTGGTACTATGCTGTGGCACTAGCTTTTATAATTGAGGGCCTTACGGTAGAACGAAAAGAGGTCAAAATGAAGTACTTGCCTGTAGAGTCGGCATTAATTACAGGTACAATAATGGCTGTTCTATCGCCGCTGCTTATACTTCCTTTAATGCTTGTAGAAGACTTAAATGCTATTTATGCGTCATACATGCTAGCAGTAGCCTTTTCTCTACTAAGCACTATCATAGGAGTATTAGCTCTTATATGGAAAGCAGATAAAATACTATTAGATTAATAATATGTTTAGAAAATACATTAATAAGCTAGATAAAGTATTATTAGATCAAAAAAGATTTCTATTAGTTACTATACTCTATTTATTCGGACCTAAATTAGAAAACGAATTAGTTAAAATGCTTAATATAAGCTGGGGTACCTTACACTCTCACATAGATACTCTTGCTAGAAAAGGCTACATCCTAAAGAGAAAAGTAATTACTGATGAAGGTCCAAGAACTCTAATAGAACACACTGAAAAAGGTCTTATTAAATACCGCGAAACAGTAGACTGTC
Source organism: uncultured Thermoprotei archaeon (assembly GCA_965367815.1). Lineage (GTDB taxonomy): Archaea > Thermoproteota > Thermoprotei > Thermofilales > B15-G2 > B15-G2. The sequence continues at coordinate 140,996 of CBDUKN010000005.1, read as the reverse complement.
TGAGAAAAATAATTAGCACTGTGAGCTAATAATACGCGTGAAGCTAGGAAAACTATTCTCAGTTAGCTTAGAAAAACCTAGGTTATTTAACTTTAAGCTTACTTCAATGATCTATAGTTTCAATTGGATATACAATGGAAAGAATCTCTACTTAATACTAGACTACAATCCACCTACAGTAGCGAAAGTCTCTGAGAAAGATAAGGAATTAAATGCAACAATTTATTCTCTAAAAAATATTATTACCCAAAGCGAAGCAGCAGAAAAGATAGAGAAAGTACTTGGTTTCAACGAAAAAATAGAAGAATTTTACAATAAAATAAAAGACGATCCTCTACTTAAATACGTTCCAATAAAACTTAAGGGAGCTAGACTTCGGTCAGTCGACCTGTGGACAGGTCTCGTTATAGCAGTATGTCAGCAAAACGCGAGTTTCAAGCAAGGCTGGAGAATGTTGTACAATCTTTACAAGAAGACGGGAAAAGTTCTACAAGTAGAGGACCATTATGTCATTGCACTTCCTAGGCCAAAGGAGCTAGTTAAGCTAGATGCACGCCTCTTGGCTGAATGCAAGCTGGGTTACAGGTCACAGACATTAATTGAAGCAGCGAAATTCTTTCTCGAAAATAGTCTTGAAGAAAAACTTCCTCGAGAAAGCCCTATCTCAGCAGAAAAGATACTTAGAGAAATTAAGGGAGTGGGTCAGTATTCAGCGCGTCTGACGTTAGTGCTGTCGATGAGATACTACGAACTACCGCCTATCGATAGATGGACTGCGAGAATAGCTCAAGAAGCATATAAGTTGCCTTCAGCAACCGTCAAGACAGTAGAGAGAGTTCTTAAAGAGAAATGGGGGCGTTGGGCAGCCCTAGGAGTTTTCTTCCTAACAGTAGTTCTTGACGCTGTGCCGCTCTCAGAAGCCTTAATGAGGCTGAAAGAAAACGATTTGAAGCCCTCGTTTAGTACCGAAGACTTAACTCCACTAAACCTTTGGTCGAAGATGACTTAAGTACATAGCTAAAACTTTTTCATGGAATTATCTTTTCACAAGATAGAAGTTGTTTTCAATATAACTACTTAAACAACCCCGAGTGACAAATCCAAAAGTAATTTATACTGAAGAAAATTTTCTCAAGGCTGAATGCAGAACTTAGCTTCAGCTCTCCTAGGGCTCTATATTCCGTTGGCCGCTGGAGTAGCTTTAAGAAAACTAAATCTCGTAAGCGACAATGCTAGCAGAGATTTATCGAGAATTGTTCTCTACATACTGTTCCCTTTACTAGTTTTCGTGGCGGTCTCTAAGAGAAAAGTCACGGTAGAATTTTTACTGATGCCCCTATTCTCCATTATCACTATCTTGGTCTGCCTTATAGTCTCATTAATTGCCTTCGGTAAAAAACATGAGTTAATTCTACCATCTTCATTCCATAACGCAATCTATTTGCCTATACCCATAGCTTACGCACTCTGGGGCGAAAACGCCGTGGCTCTTATAAGCTACTATGCCTTGGGAAACATACTCCTATTCAATATGCTTGTACCCCTTATAATAGCTGGTAGCTTTAAGAAAGGATTAAATAATTTAGCTAAATACCCTCCTTTTCACGCACTTTTACTTGGAGTAACTTTCTCTACACTACAAATATCTGTTCCACAAGAAGTTACTGAAGCTTTTAGAGAAATAGGTGCTGCTGCTACGCCAATGGCTCTACTTGTATTAGGGCTAGATTCTTCAAGAAACATTACTTTCGAAAAAGACTCTACTAAAGTTATGGCAATTAGATTTCTTTTATCGCCTTTAACTACACTTCTCTTAGCTACAAGCATATTTAGGCTACAGGGCTTGCCACTCGCAGTCGTAATTTTAGAATCATTTATGCCTCCGGCGGTAAGCAACGTGATTATCGCAAGAGAATATGGGCTAGATAGCGAGAAAATAGCTAGAATAGTTGTTTTCCTAACAATAGTAGCTTCGATCGCATCTCCGCTAATAACACTGTTACTAGTGAACTTACTGTGAGTAAACTAGTTAGAGATATATGTCGTCGAGCATTTTATCTTGCGTGAAATTTACTGAAGAAGAAGGGGTTTTAGAAAACACTAAGTATGTAATTAAAATACCGACTAGCCCCCGATGCAAATGCTGTGTAGTTGGCTGTAGGGGATGGGCTTATCGAGGAGAGTTTAGAGAAAACCTACATAGACATTTAGATCCGTTAGGCAATTTTATAGTAGAGCAGGGGTTCTTTTGGGCAGCTACAGACTATGGAGCAGGAGGCTATCCACTGAAAAAAGCTTTAAAAAGTATTAGAACACTTATAAACTACCTTAGAAACAAGTACTCTGTAGAGAAAGTAGGTCTAGTGGGCACAAGCATGGGAGGACACATAGCCTTAATGTATGCCATAGAGTATCCTGAAGACATAGCTTGCGTAGTTAATATCTATGGAGTAGCTGACATTAAGGCTCAAGTAAAGTACGTCACTAGAGCCCTTTATTTACTGCCCTTCTTTCTCCTATTGATAAGAAAGCCAAGCGAAGTAAAGTCTGCAATAAAGTTTCTCAAAGATATTAAAGAAGAGTTTGGCGGAAACCCGTTTTTAAGAAAATTTACCGAGGAATATAGTAAATATAATCCTATTGAAAGAGCATATGAAATAAAAGTTCCTGTATTAGTAGTACACGGTACAAAGGACTACGCGGTGCCAATCTCGATTTCAGAGCGCTTAGTTCATGAATTAAAGAAGCATCACATACCGCATGAGTTCTACGTTGTTAAAGGCACTGGACACGACGAAGAAACTATTAGAAGAGCTAAAAACAAAATCTTAGAGTTTTTAGATAAATACTTGAAGTAAGCTCAGTCCTTCAGCTCTCGATCACCGTTCACTAGTCAACGCCTTCATCACGCCAATATTTCTTTTTCTCATACTCTTAAGTACTTTTCTACGGCTATTTGGCTTACTTGAAGTAAGCTATTACTTTAGAATACTTGTCCAGTAGCACTAGGTTCTTAGGCTGAGGGTGCATAAATAACGTAAAGTGTGTTACACCGATTTCTACGAAGCTCTCTATTGTCTTAATTATGTCGTCTGGAGTATGTTTATCCTCCCATACGTCTATTACATTACCCCAGTAGAATTTCTCTGGGTCTTCCATGTACTTAGACATATATTCCATTCTCTTTTTGTATTCTTCTGGTTCTCTTATTTGCGGCATCCAGCCATTACAGTACTTAGCTGTAGCCCTAAGCATACGTGGCCCTTGTCCTCCACTGAAAATCGGCGGGTGTGGTTTTTGGTATGGTTTAGGCTCTAATCTACACTTCTTCAAAGTCCAGAATTTTCCCTCATAGTTTACTTCATCTTGAGTCCAAACCTTTTTAATTATTTTGATAGCTTCTATCGTTTTATCGACTCTCGTTTTAGGCGGCTCCCATTTGTAGCCGTATGCCTCAAATTCTTCCTTCCACCAACCCGCGCCAATGCCGAGAAAAACTCTCCCTTTAGTTAGCTGGTCAAGCGTAGTTACTATCTTTGCTACTAATACCGGATTTCTGAAGAGAGAGCACATAACCAGCGGTGATACTTTTAGTTTAGTTGTCATAGCGACTGCCGTGAGCATGGTCCAGCACTCTGGCCTACATCCCCTCTCATCGTTAATTACGAGGAAATGATCTTGATTTGAAATTATATCAAAGCCTATTTCCGCCGCCTTGAGTGCACATTTGTATACGTGATCTATGCTCTGAGTTACTGGCAGGTGGTACCAGAATGTAATACTTTTCTCCATCAGTAGTTTACTCTTTAGCTCTCTTTAAATATCTTAAGACTTACTTGCCCTCTTTTTCTAATGCTCCTTCAACCGATAGATTTACTGTTATTTCGGCTATATCTGCGCAGTAGTCAGCTATTCTCTTCAAGCTCTCGAGAATAGTTCTAGCTGTAAGAGCTTCCTCGACATTTATCTCGCTCTGCATGAGCTCTCTTACAATATTTTCTTCCATGCCGCGTATCTTATCTACTTCATCTACTACTTTATGTGCAAGTACTTTATCGTATTTAGATAAAGCTAACGAAGTTTTTTCATATGTATCGCATACACGTGCTCCAAGCTTCTCTATTTTCTGAGCCAAGTCCTCACTTAAGGGATTAGCGTACTCGAAAAGAACTTCGGCTATTCTACTAGCATGGTCACCTATTCTCTCAACACTTTTAGCTATAAGCCTAAATCCGAGACACTCTCTTAAATCACTTAAACCCACTTCTGAAGGCAGGAGCATACCCATAGCGACAGACTTTAGTTGCCTAACTATAAACAGATAAAATTTATCTATTGTGTCATCTCTCTCAATTATCTCTTTTAGCAGAGTTCCCTCTCTTCTTCTTAGACACTTTATAGAATCTTTAAGCATGTAGTGTGAGACCTTGATCATGCGGTTTATAGCTGTGCGAATAGGCAGTTCAGCAGGTTTAGCGAGACACTGGAAAAGAACAGTATCTACTGTTTCCTCAACTATTTCAACGCCTATCATTTTCTTAACCATAACATTCCTCAAAGCTACTCTATGTTCGTGTGTTTTTCCTTTAAATACTACTTTAATCACATCGTAGCCTACAAGATATCTTGTAATGAACTCTCTTACAGCAATACTTGGAGGCATATTTTCGTCTATATAGAGAATAGATTCATGTGCTTCCTTTCTCTTATGAGCGGGGATTATTTTAAGGCTGTTATCTGGCTGAACCATTACTACGACGTAGTCGCCTGGCTTTAAGTGAACAGATTTAACCCATTCTTTTGGGAGAGAAACTATTAACGTAGACCCTCCTGTTAGCTGAACCCTACGTAACATATGTTTTTCAGTCATAGCCATCCTCTCCTATATTCGTATATAGTTGTTCACAGGATTACATATAACTATTTTCTTCATATAGAGCTTTATGAACTAGCTAGAATACCAATATATAGCTGTGGAATAAAACTTACTTCGATGAGTAAAAAGCGAGAGTATATTGCCGGAATAATTTCGCTTATCGCTTCTATACTCATCATTTTCACATTCTTCATCTTCTTCGTCGCCAAAAAGACTCTTTTACTGAAAATAATATTAACACTGGGACTCTAAATCTATTCAGTGAAAATAATAGTTATTGGAGCCGGACCCATAGGTAGTTTACTTTCTCTACATCTTACAGAGAAAAATTATGAAGTAGTAGTTTTAGAAGAACATAAAGCACCAGGATTACCTAGACACTGTGCAGGAGTAATCAGCTATGAAACCCTTAGATTATATGGCTTTAATACTTCTTCAAGTACAGTTTTGAACAAACTTAACGGAGCATACATAGTTTTTCCTGGCGGAAAAATTTTACACGTGTATAGAGAAGGTCATGTAGCCTATGTAGTAGATAGAGCAAAGTTTGATGAGAAATTGGCTACTTACTCAGAAGAAAAAGGAACAGTATTTTTTTACTCTACTGAGGCAAAGAAATTACACTTCCTAGGCTCAAAAATAGTAGTAGAGACTAATAGAGAGAACTTTAGTTGTGACAAAGTTTTTGTATGTGAAGGTCTCTCGAGAAGAATTACAAGACAGCTTACTGAAGTCAGGCAAAAGCCTCTTATAGGACTAAATGTTGATGTAGAGGCTTGTTTCAGTTTTCCTAAAGACCATGTATATGTGTTTTTCTCGAAAAAAATAAGTGATAGGCTTTTTGGCTGGATTATTCCTTTAGGCAATAATCTAGTAAGAATAGGCACAGCATCTACAGCATATACTGACAAGTATTTAGAAGCATTGATTAATAAGGCGTGCAGCGCCGGGATTTTAGATAAAGTGAAAATATTAGAGAAAACAGGTGGATTAATTAATGTAGATGGGCCTCTAAAACACTTTGTTTTTCTAAAAGACAGAGCCGTTCTTGTAGGAGACTCAGCTGGTCAGACAAAGCCGACTACTGGTGGCGGACTTTATTACGGTGGATTGGGAGCAATTATAGCAGCCAAGTCTCCTACAGGCTTTATTTACGAAAAGAAATGGTGGCAGAAATGCGGCAAAGATATCAAATCAATGCTCTTTTTAAGAAGAGTACTGGACTCGCTTGATGATAGAGACTTAGAGAAGATTATTAAGCGAGTTAACTTAGAGGAAATATCTGCTCTTCTTTCATCTAAAGGCATGTTCGATACACAGTCGAAAACTATAATCGAGTTAGTTAAGTATTTTTCAAAAAAGCCTTTAGCTGTACTTCACGTACTCACTACTTTAGCTAAATCTCTTTTATTTTAGTGCCTTCGCCAATAGTTCTACTACATCTAATACTTCAATAAACTCTCCTTTCTTTACTGTAGCCTTATCTAAAGCTATTTCGCATATCTCACATGCAGAGACAATAGTGTCTACTCCTGTGCTTAAAAGCTCATTCAGTCTCATTACTCCTATTTCTGAAGCAAGCTCTGGGTAGAACATTAGTATTGATCCACCACAGCATCTCGCGTAGTACTTGTTGTAAACTGGCGCCTCTTTTACTTCAATACCTAGCCACTCTAGGAGTGCTCTAGGTTCTTCTACGACTTTACCATGTCTAGTCAAATGACATGGGTCGTGGTAAACTACCTCTCCGCCTAGTTTAAGCAACTTGAGTTCACCACTGTTTACTAGCTCATAGAAGTATTCCGTTATGTGGTAAACTTCATAGTCTATGTTGAAGTACTCAGCATAATGTTCCTTAAGAGCTATATAGCAGCCAGGACACACTGTAATTATTTTCTCTACGCCACTCTTTTTGAAAGACTCTATATTCTTTTCAGCTTGCTCAATAAACTCTTTTTCGAACCCAGATTCATAGAGTATAAGGCCGCAGCAGTACTCTTCTTCACCTAAGTACCCTACTTCCGGGAAAGCTTTTTCTAAGAGATACTTTAAGGCGTCGACTATTTGGCGGCGCGATATAGGTATGGTGCATCCTAAGTACAGTATTGTTTTAGACTTCTTTACAGGCAATGTTTTGGAGTACTTTACTTTACGGTCTTTAGAGTAGGGATTATCTACTGTTAGAATTGAGTCTCTTGCAGCTAAGTGCTCCTTAGGGACAATGTTCTCAGATACTAAGAGCTTTCTTACTGCCCTAAATATGCTGGTGTTTTCAAGCGCACATACTGCTTCACAGTAGCCGCATAGAGTACACTTGTAGTACAGCTCAGCTATTTCTTTACAAGGTTCTAAGAGTCCTTGAGCTAGGGCTCGCGCAACATGCATTCTCCCTCTCGAAGAATATGTCTCAAAGCCGAGTACTTTTCTTACAGGGCACTCGTATACGCAGAAACTGCACTGCGTTCTAGCACAAGTATATAGATTTTCTAAATAGTCCTGAAGATTCTTCACTTAACCCACCTCGATTCACCGAACTTTTTCCCAGGATTCATTATACCAGCTGGATCGAAGATTTGCTTTATTTTCAACATATAGTCTAGCGCTTTGCCATGCTCGTATCTGTTGAGTCCTGCGAGAACTTCTCCGTCTCCGTAGTAAGCGCTCATCGATCCGCCTAGCTCGACAGCTGTTTTCGCCATATCTTTCACGTACTCGTAGAACCTTTTTACTTCGTCTTCGCTGTCTCCAACCCACACTGCAAACGATATACTCACATGAGTACTGTTAGGGTGCTGGAAGTAAACATTCATGCCTAGTACTTGAAGTCCATGTTTCGACGCGTACTCTAAGTACTTTTTATACATTTCCTGAATCTTACCTACAGGAACACTCACTCCGGCTGCACCAAATCTCTTCTCTCTCTGAGAATCAGGCCACTTCTGCTTAAAGGGTATGAAGGGTTTCTCCCAAGAAAAACGCATTTCTTCGGGCTCAATAGCTACATGTTTACTTGTCCACCACATTTCGAGAACTTCTCTATCGTCTATAGGCTCTCCGCCGTATTCTTTAGCTATTTTCTTAGATCTGTTTATCATGAAGTCTACTACGTCTGCGTCTCCGGCGAAACTGAGGAAAAGTACTGCTTCGGTCCACTCAGGGACCTTTGGCTCTACGCCATATTTCGCCTTATAAGCATGTGTATAGAACCTAAGCCTATTCTTGCACTGGAGGTTAGCTGACTCGGGCAGAACTCCTCTTTTCAGCATATCTACTAGCGCTTTAACTCCATTATTAAAGCTGGGAAAGAAGAAGCCTACTATATCTCGATGAGGTGGTACTGGAACTACTCTCAGAACTGCTTCAGTTATTATTCCAAGAGTCCCCTCTGATGATATGAAAAGCCAGTGAAGATGATATCCCGATGAAGAAATAAGAGTTTTCCTATGACCTAGCTCAACGACTTCTCCCGTGCCAGTAACTACCGTTATGCTACAGACATGATTTTCTATTTTACCGTACCTAATGTTAAATGTTCCATCAGACCTCAGAGCTATAATACTACCTACAGTAGCTACTGCCTTAGACTCAACATCATAGGGAAACCATAAGCCATATTTCCTGAGCTCTTCATTTAGCTTAAGAATAGGTATGCCGGCTTGAACTCTAACAACGTAGTTTTCTTCATCAACTTCAAGGACTTTATCCATTAGCTTAGTGTCGACTAAAATTCCTCCGCGGGCTAAAGACCCCCCACTCATAGAAGTTCCTCCTCCTCGAGGAACAACCGGTATTCTATATTTGTAAGCTACTTTCACTACTTCAGATACTTCTTCAGTAGACTTAGGTAAAACAACAATATCAGGTAGCGCAGCGAAATCTTTAGTGCAGGGATTCCAGTTACGCGAATAAGAAAACCTCACTTCAGGTCTTCTAGAAACTCTGTCTTCACCTAAAATATCTACTAGTTCTCTGAAAGCTTTCTCAAGACCCTCTCTACTGCCCACAAATATTAGTCTATGCTCTAATATAAATCAGAACTGCCAAAAATGGAAAAATATTCAACTATTAAGTTAAGTATTAGTATTCCTACTTTTGTTAGAAGGGCTTCCAGGTCTTAGCAGAAGAATCAAAGTATTCGTAGGGAACAGGCTTCTCCTTGAATTCTCCTAAGTATATTTCAATCCACTCGCCTATGTCGCTCAGTAAATCTAGGAAGAGTCTCTTGTATTCGTGTGGAACTGAAGCAATTGCAAAGAGTGTACTTCTGCCGCTTATAGCAGTCTTAATGAAAGGTAGACAAGAGATTCTCGGGAACTCTTTGTTCGATCCTCTGACTATGTAGGCGTAAGTGAATTTTTCCTTATCGATTCTAGGCGGGAAGTATGCTCTAAAGCCTTCAATTAAGAACTTTACTCTACGCTTAATTCTGTACTCGATCGTTTTCTTGTTTCCTCCGAGCTTGCTAGCTATTTTGCTGGGATACAGCTGAAGCTCCTGCATTGTCGCGAGAATTCTTAAATCAAGGTCATCGAAGTCTACTCTCTTCAAAGGTGTCTGATATATGGGAACTTCGCTTGGGAGCTCTTTGGTTAAGTAGAAGTCGAAGCTAATGTCTGTTACTAGGTGTCTATCTAGCTCATAGTATTCTACAACTTGTCCTAGTTTCTTCATGTAGTCTTCTACTTGGCTCAAATACTCTTCAGGAACTGCTGAGAAAACTAGATAGCCTCTAAATCCTTTGTAAGCTCTATAAGTGGCTAAAGCGTAAGGTATATCTTCTTCTAATAGGTTTTTAGTGCTCTTAACTATGAAAACGAAGGGTCTTAGCCTTAAGTTGGGGTAGCAGGGCTCGACTCTAAGCTCAATGCCCTTTCTACCGAACCTCAAGTGGAAAAGTCTCCAAGCCGTAGCTACAGACACGTTAGCTTCTCTAGCTATTGTACTTAAGTTCAATATAGGAGTTTTATTGAGGTACCTTACTAATAACTTCAAGAACTCTAGGTATCTTTTATCAAATTCTATTTCCTTCAGTTCTTCCTCCTCACTATTTTTAACAATATCTCTCCTTTTGCTTATCATTTGAGGAAAATTAGTCAGAAATCCTAAATATACTTATCCCTTCCTTTTTTTGAAAAACAACTAAATCTTTCCAGCTACGTGGTCATATTTAAAAATTAGCATTTAACTTCTTGTTCCGATAAGAATTCTCATTCAATAGTACTGTACCAATAATGTGCTCTACAGAAACAATTACCGATATTAGGAGAGAAGAGAAAACTACTAGTAGCGCTATTAGGGCAGTGCTCTTGAAAACCATATAGTTGAGAGTTAGCGCTAAAATTCTCGACGATTCTCTGAAACCTAACAGCTCTCCTATTTTATAGAAGAAGAACAGCTCTGGGAAAAACACTATTAAGGGTGCGGAGAAGCGCAGAGAATACTTAACTATTTTTCTTTTAATTGGTTTTGCTAGTGATATTAAGTACATTAAAGGAGCTAGCAACAAGAGTCCAGCCGAGTAATTTATCGCCGCAACTGAGTAAAATACAAGACCCGAAACTATAGCAGCGAATTTAAGCTCTTTCCATTCAACATGGCACCTAGGTAAGACAGTCTTCAGCATTAAAATCAAGTATACTGCGCTGGCTACAGCCAATCCTGAGTAGAAGTCTTTAATCCACCAGAACCAAGCAAACAGTAAAGTGAATATGAGAAGCGATGAGAAAAAGATAAAAAAGAAGCAGTAAAAGCCTCTAAATGCTCTTCTTCTACAGTAAAAAGCTATTGTTCCTGCCTGATATAGTGCTAAAAAGTAAAGCGCTAGATACGCTGTCAGCAGACTTGCTTCTCCTACGACAATGGAGTCTACAAAATAATAGTGCACACCTATGCTAGGAACTCCTCCATTAAGGTCTATTGTAAGCACGATTCGCTCTAAAAGTGAACCTACTTCTTTAAGTCTCTCTGGGGAAACCTTATCTATTGAGTCTTCAGGTCTATGCCAATAAGGATAAGTCGGATAGTCTCCTAAACCAACTCCCTGTATTCCTTTGGAAACAAAGGGTTCAGAATCTGTTCCAAAGAAGCCTAAAACACCTAACCTCACGGCTACAACAGGTTCTGCTACCTTTATTTTATAGCCGAAAGCTTCATGCAACTTAATTAAATAGAGGAGTCCTCCATCGCCTGTCACAAAGGGGTTGCCACATTGTACAAAAGCATAAAGAGCTACCGCTTCAGCATTCTTCCATGTACACATATCTATGCTTATAGCTGCTACTACTTTTTCTACATCAGGAAAGTTCTCTACAAAAAACTTGGATCCATGAAGACCCGTTTCTTCAGCATCAGTCGATAAGAAAATTACACTTAGCTTAAGTGACCTATTCGCTAGTACGCGAGCAAGTTCCATTAAAATAGCTACTCCTCCACCATTATCATTTGCTCCTTCAATAGTCCACGGCACAATATCGTGGTGAGCTATCAAAACAATGTACTTGTCTAAAGACCCTCTCTTAATAGCGAAAACATTGTAAGCCTTTACGTTCCTTTTCCTAAAATCGGGAGCAACAAACGTCTGTATATATGCCTCTAGACCTAGACTCTTGAAGTAGTCGGCTATCCAATACGCTATAGCTTTATCGGCCTCAGTTCCAATTACTCTGTTCTTATACTTGCTGACTATAACTTTAAGAAGGCTGTAGGCCTTATCGCCGTCGAAAAATACTTTACCTCTATACAGCTTTACTTTAGGCTGAGTAAAAATACATGAAGTTAAAGCAATAAGCGGAATTAGCGCGAGAACTAATGTAATATGCTCTCGTCTAAAATTCACGACCTTCATCTTAATTCTCATCGAATAGTGAAAAATATTATTTGCGGGGAAAGAAAGTAAACTGTGAACTGGATTGTAAAAAACTATTTCCTAGAAATATATCTCTCTCCTGAAGAAAAAGAACTACATGCATACTCTAAACTGATCATTGAAAGTGTTTCGAAGTGGCATGTACCTGTTCTCTTAGGCTTAAACAAGAACTTTAAAGTACTCGAAGTCAAAGTAGAAGGAAAAGAAAAAGACTTTTCTGAAAAAACGGGAAAACTCGTAGACTATTTTCCTGAAGACTACAAAATAATCGATATAGGTGAAGAGCTCTCCCCCGGCGAAAAGATAGTCATAGAGCTGAACTACGGAGGAAAAAGACCTACAGTCAACTTACTTAAAGAAAAGGGATTCTTCTTAACACCTGAGACACTGTGGTATCCTGTTAACGCTAAAACACCTCTGCTAGATTACCAAAAACCGTCAGCTACAGCTGAAGTACATGTAGAAACAATTAGAGACTATACTGTCTTCTGTCCAGGAAAATTACTTGAAGTAAAAGAAGACAATGAAAAGAAAAAATACTCCTTTAAATTAGATAAAGCAGGTCCACTAGCGCTGTTCGCCTCTAATTACTCTGTACTAAAAAAAGATACGATACACTATTCTCTCTTCAAAGAGCACGAAAAACTACTCGAAGACTTAGCTGAAAAAGCTAAAGACATTATTGCAACACTCGAGAAAATATTGGATCCCCTCCCTTACGCACCATTGTACATAGTTGAAGGCACAAACTTTGTTTCCCACTACTTAGTATCCCTAGACTACTCTGTAGTATACAAAGTAGTGGAAAAAACATTAAGCGAAGTAGACCTACAACAGCATTTAGCAGAACAGCTAGCTAAGTGCTACTGGGGAGCATACATCTACGTAAACAAACTATCACCCGGATCCTTCTGGTTGACTGAGAGCCTTCCAAGGTATCTATCATATATAGTGATTAAAGAAAGAAACCCCGAGGAAGCGGAAAAAATCCTGAAAAAAGCTAAAGAAAAGTACTCTGAGTTAAAGGAGCTTGGCAGAGAGCCGCCAGTAGCCGAAGCTACTAAAGAAAACAGCGGCGCTTACTGGACGCCGCTTAAGGAAGGAAAAGGAATCCTACTCCACTACATGCTACACCGCATATTAGGAGAAGACTACTTCAATTTACTTAGGAAACTTCTCGAAGAATATTCGTGGAAAACAATTAAGTTAAAAGACTTCACTAAAACTACGCTTAAACTTTACCCAAGACTAAAATGGTTCATTGAAGACTGGATAAACTCTGCTTCGCTACCTCTCTATAAGATAAAAGTAGTAGACTTAGCTAAAGCAGGGTCCAGCTGGTATGTAGGCTTTAAAATAGTTAACGAGGGACTGGGCAGAGCACCTCTTAAAGTAGTAGTTTTAACCGAACAAGGAGGCAAAGTAGAGAGAAGAGAATGGATAGGGAGCAAAGACTACCGAAAAATAGTAGTGAGATTACTAGACAAACCTATTCAGATAATATTAGACCCCGAAAATATTATACTCAAACACCCTTCAAGCCAGACTTCAGTTAAAGTTTAAATTAAGCGCTGAGAAAAAGTACTAGGCTGTGACGTACCGCTCGGTGGTCTGACTAGTGATGACTACTTCCGGCGAGGAGCCGCACAATTAGTGATTTATGTTCATTCAACATAAAGTAAACGTGGACTCTAGAGAAAGAATATACTGTTTATTAAACCTGGAGGAAGCCGATAGAGTAGGGTATGTTGACTTCTTCTGGGCTGAAACAATTGACCGTTGGAAAAAGGAAGGATTGCCTGAACACGCTGACTTAAAAGAGTATTTCGGAATGGATATCGCCTTCATTGGAGCTGATGTAACACCGAAATTTGATACTATTACGATCGAAGAAAATAATAAGCATAGAGTTTTCCGCGACGCGTTTGGAGTAAAAGTAAAGACATGGAAACATAAGAGCGGCGTCCCTTATGCACTTGAGCCAGCTGTGTCTACGCTAGAAGAATTTAAGGAGAGAATAGAGCCTTTACTCGACCCAGAGTATCCTGCTAGAATCTCTAGTAGCAAGTATCCCTTTAAATCAGATGTAGAGAGAGCTGTGAAGAAACTTCAGGAAAAATACTTTGTGTTCTGTAGTATACTTGGACCATTTGAGTACGCCCGCCATATTTTAGGCGAAAGAGTAGATAGAATTCTGGTACTGATGCATAAGGACCCTAAATTAGTAGAATACGTATTTAATGTCCTTGGAAAATTCCTGGGAGCTGTGGCTAAAGCATTCATAGACTATGGTGTAGATGGTGTCTGGATATGGGACGATGTAGCATATAGAAGTGGCCCATTCTTTTCTCCTAAAATGTACGAGAAATACGTTATGAAAGCACACGCTAAAATAACTCAGCTATATAGAACAAAAAATCTGCCAGCAGTTCTCCACACAGACGGCAATGTAAACATCTTAGTTCCCTACTTCATTAAAGCAGGCTTTACTGCACTACAGCCTCTTGAAGCTAAAGCAGGAATGAATGTAGTAGAACTTAAAGAAAAATACGGCGACAAAATAGCATTCATAGGCAACATAGATGTACGCGAACTATCCAAAACAAAAGAAAATATTAAGCGAGAAGTATTCTCCAAAATACCTAAAGCAATGGAGGGAGGAGGATACATTGCCTGCTCTGATCACTCAGTACCTCCTACGGTTTCACTAGACAACTACAAGTACTTTCTGAAAATAATTCGCAAGTACGGTCGATATACTAGAATAGACTAGCAACTAGACTTAAATAACAGAAGTAATCTACTACGTGAATGCTGAGAAAAGTAATCAGTGCTGTAGTTCCGTTAATTGAAATAATGCTGCTAGTCTGGTTTCTACTTATAATAATACTTTACGCTATAGACAAGATGCTAATTATTCTCCCTAAAGGCTTATTTGGGCAAATAATAGGTTACACTATAGCTTTTATTTTACTCGGCTTCTGGTTAACCATATGGTATAAGCTCACAAAAACATATTTCTGGAAAACAGTTATAAGAAATTATAGTGATGAATGCCGAGCTACCGAGAGATGATGAGACCTCGGATCATCTAAATATAGTGTTGTTTAAGAGTATTTAAGTAGTGTAGGAAAAATTTACTATACCGAAAGTATTTCATGTTTTCATAATAAATATCCTTTAAGTGTGGTGAGTACTATCTGAGTATTTATGTGTTTGAGGGCTGGTTTGATTTCTTTGATGAGGAACCACCTCTAGAAAGCGAAGAGTAGCTTGAGTATAGGCTACTAGAAGAGTTTGAGGATAAGGTAGAGTGCTTGGAGCATGGATTAATAGAGCGGAAAACATAATAATAGTTATCGTAGAGGAAAGCTTAATGGAAGTACCCTACAGATTCCTATACTGGTGAAATAAAAGAAAACGATAAACACCGAGTTGTCAATAGATAAGGATATCTCGTTGAGCTGAATTAAAATACCTATATATTTACCGTATTCAACAATAATGCTCAATGATGAATGCGGCCGTATCTGATTAGTGATGACCAACACCTAGGCTGATCTTGTTGAAAATGCTGTAAAAATAAAGAAATGGTAAAAAATCGTTTTGGCTAAATGTTTATTCTTCTTCTCGGTATTTGCAGCGTTTGCAGTCTTCTTCGCCGTTTGGCAAGAATCGGCCTTCTTCGCCGTATGGTGGTCTATGGCAAATGTGGTATATGTTGCCCCAGTTTGTTTTTACTATTTCTAGATATTTGCATTTACCCATATTTGGTCTAGTCTGGGTGTAGATACTGCTATTTATAGTTTTCGATTAATTTAACGAAAAAATATTTCTCTTTGTATATTTTAAGATAAAATAAAGGCCGATAAACTCAAAACGAGAATTTTTTACTTTTCTCTGTATTCGTTTTTATATAAATCTTTCTCTATAAGTTTCAGAGTACTCTAATGAGGAATATATACTACACAACAGTATTCAATGTGTGGACACTAACTATATTTACAGACAGCTCAAAGACCTTCATGCTGTAAGCATCGAGATTATTGAAGAAGAGCTCAATGAACTAAAAAAGCTTGTTGAAGAGAAAACTGTTGTTGATTTTCCCGTAGTAAGTAATTTTTCTT
The DNA here is from genome assembly GCA_965367815.1 of uncultured Thermoprotei archaeon. GTDB lineage: Archaea > Thermoproteota > Thermoprotei > Thermofilales > B15-G2 > B15-G2. The sequence goes on along the minus strand of CBDUKN010000005.1, from coordinate 125,128 downwards.
GCTGCTGTATTGATGGAAGCTACGTTGTCGACGAAAGATTCGGGTGTTATATTACCGCATTTTCTACTTTTCCAGTTATAGTTAGGAATAATTTCTTGGAAAAAAGTAGTGTTGCATCAGACCAGCCTGTAGTAGTCCCTATTCTACCTAAAACAAGAGGTGAGAGCAGAGCATCTACTTTATGTAGATGTTATGAAGAACTAGTTGCTTTAAAACATATTGATTCATGCGACTACATTTTTTTAGACGGCTCTTATATATCGATGCTAATGGGATGCTCTTACACTAGAGGTGACTATAGGTTTCTTGAGAGAGTTCTTGGCGGAAGAAACAGCGTCAAAGCACTTTACTTAGCTATTGAAAAAGATTTAGATAACTTCTGCTTAGAGACAGAGGATATTGCGCTTAGTAGCGATGAAAAAGCTGTAAAGATTTTTAGAAAACTTTTAGCTCTTTCGTGGAAGTACGCTAGGAATGCCTACGAGAAAACGGCTTCTTCACTTAAGAAAGAAGCTAAGAGGCTATGGCTAGGGTATGTTTACATGGCTTTTGAGGAGACTTTAGCGCAAAATATGCTGAGAATACTCTTGAATAGAGCTGCAGAAAAGAAAGTTAAGGTATTCTGGATATCTAAGGATACTGAAAGCGGTTTTCTTATACACGGCAGAAGAGCTCTTTCATCATTTAACGATACTGCTGTTTTAGAGTACTTATGGAGAGACTTTAAGCGAGCATATATCAAATTAAAGGAAATTGGAGAAAGAATACCTAGGGTAGACGAAGATGCTGTTGATCACATGTATCCTAATACTATCTTACAGAATATTTACCGAGACTCTTGGAGCTACGCAGAAGTAGCATATGCTAAACTTAGGAAAAACGGCATAGTGTTTCAAGTATCGTATCCTGTCGTGTTCTCAGAGAATTTAGAAGAAGCACTAGGTGTGCTGGCTGCTTTAGCTTGCAGAAAAACGGGTTACCCGAAGCCTCTTGCACAAGCCCACCACTGTACTGTACTTGACCCAAGACTACCTGCTCTTATAGGTGACCAGCTATGGTTTAATTTGCCGAGAGAAGACTTTTTCAGAGTAGTTTTCGCTAGGTCTGGTAGAAAAAGAGTCCTCGGGTGAATTCATGGAGATAGGTAGAGTTATCGGAGTATATGGGCGAAATATAGTCAAGATATCTGTACCCGATCATCTCCTTCCCGAAGTAGCTAGGCCCGGTGTTTACGTTAAAATGGCTGGAGCAGACGGCTCAACAACACTTTACGGTATGATAGTAGGCTTCAATATGCTCGACGAGCTTTATCGAAGAGCTAGAATAATAGAGGAGCTTGAAGGCTATGAGGAATTTAGGCCTGCTAGGAACGAGATGACAGTTCATATAACGGGCTATCTTTCTGGACAAACTGTCTCTAAAGGTGTGCCTATTTTACCTAAGCCTGGCGAAAAAGTATATTTAGTTTCTAAAGAAGAACTTCAGTCTATTTTTGATAAAGGAGACGTGAGTATAGGAGTTCTCTCATCAAGTCCTAACGTCGAAATCAAGATCGATGTTAATGGGATGTGCACTAGACACACAGCTGTACTAGCTATGACAGGCGCCGGCAAATCCAATACCGTAGCTGTGCTAATTGCATCACTCCTTAAGCACTTCAAGAACCCCCGAATAATTATTGTAGATACTCACAGCGAGTACATACCGTTAGCTAGAATAAGCAACAACGTCAGAGTACTTGCGCCTAAAGGCAAAGTAACTGACTTAATTAAAGCACAGTATCAAGTAGACCCTATTCCGCTAGAAGTGCCTCTCTGGATTCTCGGAGTAGAGGAAATATACAATATTTTAGGCCTTGATCCTAGAGCTACTAAGCAGAGACTCTATCTTCGTCAAGCCCTAAAAACACTGAGAGTCGAGCGTTATAGAGAAAAAGGCTACGATCTTACAGCAGATGATCCAATACACTTCACTTTAGAAGAACTTAAAATAGCTGTAATTAACGCCGGAGGCTCGGGCAGGACTCGGGATAGGTCTGCCGAAGACCTCTGCCTTAAAATAGAGGACTTAAGTGAAGAAAGAGAGCTGTACTTCATGACAAGGGCCGAGTACCTTGAAGACAAGTTTAGCGACTACGCGAAGAAAACAGATGAAGTTAAGGCAAGTTTCCAGGTCTACGGAGACTTCGCTCGCTCATTACTAGACCCGGGACTCAATATTATAGCGTTAGGCGGCCTCTCATCTGAAGTTCAAGCAAGCATTGTCTCAGCCTTACTTAGAGCACTCTGGCGAATAGCTGTTGAACAAAGATTCCGAGGAGAAAGAGTAGCAACACTAGTAGTGCTAGAAGAAGCACATATATATGCTCCAGTAGGATGGTCTCCCTCTAAACAAATAGTAGAGAAAATAGCTAAAGAGGGAAGAAAATTCGGAGTATCGCTCCTAGTAGTCTCGCAGAGACCACGTGAACTCTCGCAGACACTGCTAGCTCAGTGCGGAAACCTCATCGCGCTCAGAACGGTTAACCCAAGTGACCAAGAACACATTCTCAGAAGTATGGAAGACGTTACACGGGATACTGTTGAAAGCCTACCAGGACTACAAACAGGCGAAGCACTTGTTTCAGGACCCATGCTGCCTCTGCCAGCGCTAGTCAAGATATTCTCGTTCAAAGAAGTGTTCCACGAAGAACTTGGAGGAAAAGACATAGATTACAGAGAAGCCTGGAGCACAGAGTATATGACAGAAATAGTCATACCATCGCCGCCCGAACAAACTACACTAGTAGAGACAAACAAGCAGAAATCTCTACTCGACTTCAATAACTAATGTTAATGTTTTCTCGAAGACCTATAAGTCAAGCGGAAACTCTTTAATACTTTAGAGAAAATTTAAAAAAGTATGAGCGATGTACTTCAAGAAATTAAAGAGAGTTTAGTTCAGCTTGAATATGACAAAGTTGTAGAATTAGTTAAAAAGGCACTTGACCAAGGAATACCTCCTCTAGAAATAATAGATAAGGCTTTGTCGCCAGCAATGAAGGAAGTAGGAGACCTCTTTGAGAAAGGAGAATACTTCTTGGCAGAACTAGTTACTGCCGCCGAAGCATTTAAAGAATGTATGGAAATAATGAAACCCCTACTACTCAAAGAAAGAAAGACTCTCAAACCAATAGGAGTAGTAGTTATAGGTACAGTTGAAGGAGACTTACACGATATAGGTAAAAGCATTGTAGCTACAATGCTTGAAGCAGGAGGATTTGAAGTACACGACTTAGGCGTAGATGTTCCTGCAGAAAAATTTGTTGAAAAAGCACTAGAAGTAAACGCAGACATAATAGCTATGTCAGCCCTCTTGACAACAACTATGCTCAATATGAAAAAAGTAATAGACCTTCTCAAAGAAAAGGGCATTAGAGATAAATTCAAAGTACTTATCGGCGGAGCACCTATAACAGAAGAATTCGCTAAAGAAATAGGCGCAGATGGATATGCAGAAGATGCTGTTAAAGCAGTTGAAGTAGCTAAAAAACTTGTAGAAGAACTGAGAAAAACTAAATAAATATTCCATCTTTCACTATTTCTTCAAAAATAGAAAAAAATATTAAGAAGGACGGATAACATCATCTGCATGATGAAACGGCCGTGAACACAGATTAGTGAAGATAACCCCCTTGCTGACCTTCTGGAACTGAACTTATTGTTTCTTTAATTAAGCTTCATGTTCTTCATATTTCTTTAATACACGACGGACTTTTTGTTTAAGAAAAAATACTTCACTACATTTTATTTGGAAAAGCTTCTACTTACGCCTAAGACTGTTTTCTAGGCTATTTTCTATAAGTTTAAGTAAGTAAAAATAAATCAATATTGCCTAAGCAGCTAATCTGCTTAAACTATCATCCATGGTTTAATTAATTCTTCTGGAACTTTGAGCTTTCTTAGGAAGTCTATGTACTTGTGTATTAGTTCACGTACGACGTCCATGTTTTCTTCAGCTATGTTATTTTCTTGCTTAGGGTCTTTTTCTAGGTCGTAAAGCTCTATTCTGATTTTTTCTGTTTTCTTGGCCTTCTTTGCTAAGCTGTCTACGTCTCTTATTTCAGTGGTTTTTTCTACTGGTTTTCCGCTGAAAATAAGGCTCCACTTCTTAGTGCTTATAGTAGTGCATTTGTTTGCTACAGGTCCTCCTTTAATTGTTGGAGACGATACAGCGAATTCGTGTATTTCCTCTACTTCGCCTTTCATTAGTGGTATTAGCGACATACCTTCGACTATTTCAGGTATTTTTACTCCAAAGAACTCTAGTATTGTAGGTACTAGGTCTGGTAGCTGTACTATTGCATCTACTCTCTTGCCTCCCTCTATTTCAGGGTGGTAGATTATTAGAGGTATTCGTGCTATTTCTTCATACAGAGGTATAAAGGAAAATTCTTTTCCTCTGATAATTGATTTGCCTACAATATTGTGTTCGCCCAGTAAGAAGCCGTGGTCTGTTGTGAATATTATCATTGTGTTATCGAGTAGACCCATGTCCTCTATTTTCTGGTAGAGATACCCGAACCACCTATCTACTAGAGTTACTTCTGCTGCATATAGTGCTCTTACATGCTTCAATTCTTCTTCAGTCAGGTAGTCGCAGTAATCATATCTCGGGTAAATTACCTCTTCGCCCGAGTAGCCAGGATCGTACATTTCTATGTACCACTTTGGCGGGTCCCATGGTTCGTGAGGGTCGAATGTGTCTATATAAAGGAAAAAGCCTTGGCGCCCATAGTTTCTTTCAAGCCACTTAACTGCCTCAGTCATTGTTTGAGCTACAAAGAAGTCGCTCTCATAGCGTCTAAGCGAAATATTTCTGAGGTACTGTACTACAGTGAAATCTGGGCTTCTTAGCTTGCTTGGATCACAGGGAAATTTCATTTTTCCTGGCGAAACTAAGTAGAGGTCGTTCTCTTGCCCTCTGATCCACATCCATCCATGAAATCCTCTCTGGAAGTTGTATCCATCCCTAAGGAAATGCGGTGTATCAGCTATTAGGTACGTTAATATTCCTGCCTCCCTTAACATTTCCGCTATTACTCTATCATCTGGCCTGAGAGGCTCCCAGCCCGCGTACGTGTAAGTGTAGCGTCCAGTGAATATGTCGCGACGAGCCGGAACTGTAGGAAAAGAAGCGCAGTAGGCTCTGTCAAATATTATAGATTTTGACGCAAATTCTTCGAGATACTTTGTTTTAATCCAAGTGTTTCCGTAGCATCTTAAGTGATCTCTTCTGAAAGTGTCCGATACTATGAAAATAACATTTCGCTTTTTACTCATAGAGAAAAAGCAGATTAGTGAGAGTAAATGAGTTTCGGCTCTATTTTATTAATTCAATAGAGTACTCTGCTTCTACTCCAGCTCTCTTAAAGAGAATTCCTACAGGACAATTTCTCAAAGTAATTTCAAGTGCCTTTTTAGCTCGCTCTTCTGGAGCACTTGTTTTAACTCTAACTAAAGTCTTGACTTTTCCTATTGTGCCTATTTCAGGGTTTTTCTCCGCCTCTATAATTACTTCAAGGTACTCAATAGGCATTCTCATTTTATTTGCTGTAACAGCGTATATTGTCGAAATACAGCCAGCTAAACTCATAACGCAGAGCTCTAGCGCTGTAGGACCTGTATCGTCTCCTTCCTGTTCTCTAGGTAGGTCAAGAACTAACGAATGTCCTCTCTGATTATCTACTATACTCCTATACTTCTCTACAAGTATGGAGCGGGAACAGATCTCGGTCATGTCAATATCATTCTTTTAGCCGATATATTCTTTAGTATTAGGGAACTGCTCCACGCTTTACTAACTCTAAGCTTTCTTCAAGTCTCTTGCGTAGAGCCTGACTTAGTTTCTCTTTATAATCTTCTCTAAGTAAGTAGAGAAGCACTGCTACTGCATGTGAACACACTCGTCTTCTTTTGAAGCCTTCACAATTGCATTTAATTCCCTGCTCTGATACACTTACAAAGTACTTTCCGTGAAAACCTATGACATAGAACATATACTTGCTGACTTGGCATATTCTACCTTCTTCTATTAATTTCTCTGCTTTTTCGAAGAGCTTCTCTGTGAACTGTGTGTCTAGAATTCTTGGCATCTGACTATTACTAGTGGTACAGGTAAAAATATCTAAGCTCTGCTCTTATCTGCTACTGTGTTCCCTAAACTGAACAGGAGAACTAGAATTACCTGCTTAGCTACGGTGCTTGCTCTTCTAATACCTTCAGTAGCTCCTTTGCCTGTAGACTTTTCACAATACTATCACTATAAGAACTTCGAAAAAATAGTACTCTACTTTAACTCGTTTAAAGAAGCAAAAGTTATAGTCATAGGGCATAGCTGGCAGAATAGATCTATTTACGCTATCTTGGTGGGTGATGTAGGTAGAAAGCCCATTATATTGATTGTAGGAGGACACCATGGAAGAGAACATGTTTCTGCGCAATTTCCACTATACTTCACGTGGCTTCTTCTAACAAACGAATCTTTTAGAAAACTCCTCCACCACTACTCCTTTATTATAGTGCCTCTCCTAAATCCTGATGGATATGAAGTAGCATTCATTAATCCTTGGCATAGAAAAAACTGTCGCCCAGTAGACGACGATGGAGACGGTCTAATAGACGAGGACCCCCCACAGGACGTTAATGGAGACCATTGTATAGTTCTATACAGGAGCGGGTCCCATGTATGGTTTGAAGGAATAGACGACGATGGAGACGGTAAACTTAACGAAGACTGGATTGGTGGAGTAGACTTAAATAGAAACTATCCCTTTATGTGGGATAGAGGAATAAAAGTTAAGAGTTCTCTGCAGTATAGAGGTCCTAGTCCTCTGAGCGAACCTGAAACAAGAGCGCTTATTTCGCTTATAGAAAAATACAAGTACAGTATAATACTTGCAGTAAGCTATCACAGCGGAGCTAAATTAGTTTTATATCCCTGGAGCTATACTAGAGACCCTCCTCCTGACGAAGACTTATTTAAAGACATTTGTCTCGTGTACTCAAATGTAACAAAGTATCCTATTCTTCAGTCCTCTAAACTATATTTGAGCTACGGAGAATTCATGGACTACATGCTCTACGAATACCATATACTCGCTATAACTGTAGAGATATACGGTCGTTTCGCAGACTACTCCTGGTATAAGAAACACTTACTTAGAAAAGATTCAGTAGTGATTTTCAAAGACATATACGAGTATTTCAATCCTACTCCAGGAAAAGAGCTCAGTAGTGTACTTAAACTAAATGCTATTGCTCTTAAAAAAACTTTAATACATTACCGTAAATACATACTTAAGGAAGAACCCGTAAATAAAGATGTTCTAAGAGCAGCACTTATTTTATCAATTATACTTGCTACAGTTGCTTTAGCTACACTTATTTTGGACGCTAGGAAGTACTATAAGCAAAAACTCTTCAAGTAGATGTCTATTATGAGCGGCGTCACAAAAGCTTCAATGAAAGCCGCTGTAGCGAAAATAGGTATGAGTCCTAAGGCCACATAAGCCGCTTTCTTTACTTCTTCTGCTCTATTCTCTCCTGTATACATTTTATATGCCAGCCGTAGTCCTGCTGCAGTCGCCAGAAGAAAGCCTGGTATCTCTATTATTCCGTGAGGCATTATTCCTATTGCTAGGTCTAAGAGAGGCATTACTGCAGCTATAGCTCCAATAATCATGCCGTTGAAGAGAGCTATAGAGAACGGTGCCGCGTAAGTAAAAATACCTGAAACTGTAGTAAATGCCGCAATTCTCCAGTTGTGGAAGAAAATGTCAGTGAAAATAGATAGCGCAAAGTACTCTTTAAATATTTTTCCTTTACCTAAGCCTACGCTTTGAGAAAGAATTTCTTTTAAACCTATTTGAGCTAAACCGAAGCCTCCTACAGCTCCGAGCAAGAAAATAGCTGACGCCGCTACAATCCATCGAGGTTTTTTCATTAATTCGACTAGCTCTTTGAGCCCTCTTCCCATTAGTTTACCGGCTACTAGCAGTAGCTTCGGCTCAGTTAAGCGTGTAGCATTGAATACTCGCCCTGTGAGAGACATGTATATTCCTGCCAAGCATACCGCGAAAATAGGGCGTACTATGAGAAGTAGAATAAGTGTCGCTGCTTCTGAGAAAAGTATGTGAAAATTGCTCAGTGCTCCTGATATACTTCCAATAATTATTCCCACTAGTACTTGGAGTAAAAAGTACCCGAGAGCCTTCGAAATATTCTGGCGCACAAGCAAAATACTTTCTTTAAATGCTTCAATAGCGTCCCGCGACCCTATTACAATACTGGGTTCAACATATATCAGAGCTACCTCTGCTGCAATAATGTACAGTATTATGGCGAAAAGAAACATGAGAGTAGAAAGAATTAAGGCAAGCATATCTAAGTACTTTAAGCCCAAGAAGATGAAGGCTAAGAAACAAGATATCGGAATGACGTATACAACTAAGTTTTTCATGAGAATTGCTATGAAAACTCTCGGTAAATTCTTTACAGCTTTACTCCAAATTTCTTCAAGCTTACAATACCCCCTCTTAAGAGAGTCTTCTGCTAATGAATAGATAAATGAAGCACATGTAGACTGACCTAATGTATAGAAGACAATAACAGCTAGGCCGACGGGTACTAGCGCTACTAGAATTGCATTGAGAACTTCCGGCTTTAGAAAAACCTCATACTCTCCCCTCATGATCCCGTTAATGATTTCACTGAACACTCCTATTTGCCTGAAATAGGTTAATAAAGCCAATATAATCAACAATACGGCTAAAGTCGAAAGAGCCGGAGCTGCTTCACTAAATAAAACGGGAATTGAGAGAACAGGATTTCTCTTAAGTCTGTTCCAAGAAAGTTCAAGGAGCTCGCTTATGCTCAGTGAAGGAAGATAAATACTCACGTAAGCTCTTTTATATAGTTCCTTTAACGCTTCCTCTAAAGAATACCCTTTCTCAACAAACTCCATTATATGAGCTGATAAAACTTTCTCAGGGTTACTGAACTTTCTGCTGTAGATACTGTAAAGCCACCTATAGTAGTTGAGATACTCCTCGTCCACAATACTCAACTAAGTTGAAATAAAGATATAGTTAACTTATTACGAAAAATCGTTTACAGAAAATTCTAGAGAGAAGGTACTGGCGGGAGTCTTCTTTTATGCTCGCTTCCTTTATGTAGCTCTAAAACCCGTTTAACGAGCCTAGGATCTACTTCGAGTTCTTCGACTACTTTTTCTGGAGGATACTTTAACTCGAAGAGTGCATAGAGAACAGGGTCTACTTCCCTATAAGTGAAGCCCAGTTCTCCTTCAGCCGTCTGGCCGGGCCATAGGCGCGGGCTGCTGGGCTTAAATGCTATTTTCTCAGGTACACCAAGGTATTTTGCTAAAAGCCTTACTTGCGTTTTATAGAGACATCCTATAGGCAGTATGTCGACTCCGCCGTCGCCGTACTTCGTGAAGTAGCCTAGCAGTATTTCGCTTTTGTCTCCTGTTCCAACAACCATTCCATTAAGCTGGTTAGCTACAGCATAAAGTAGAATCATTCTAGTTCTGGCCAAAATATTTCCGTAAGCTTTCTTCTCTAACTCAATTCCTCTTTCTTTAAGCGACTTCTTGAAAGTTTTAGCTATTCTAGAGATTTCAATCTCGTAGAATGTCACGTCAACTTTCTTTACAATGCTTCTAGCATCTTCTACGTCTTCTTGAGGAGTAATACCTTCATGAGGCATTATCAGCGCTATTACATTCTCAGAGCCTAGTGCTTTTACTGTAAGCATCAACGTAGTTGAAGAATCTACTCCTCCGCTAACACCTACTACAGCTTTTTCTACACCTGCTTCCTCAAAACACCTTTTAATAAAAGCCACTATTTTTTCAGTTACTTTGGAATAGTTTAATGAAAACAAGTATTTTTGAGCGAATTCCTCTATCTTGCTCATGTTAGTGACATTTTCTAGCAGAAATTTAAGACTACTTCTTCTCATAGCAATTTCTAATGTAACTTCGGCCTACTCTTTTTTCAGAAATCAAAGCAAATATACAGCATTTTGATCAGAGAGCACCGGCTACTTCATTTATCCGCGCTTAGCCTTCTCATCATCTCTTTTAGAACTATTATCCTCGCTGTATTTTATTTTTACTTTCAGAGGAACCACACCTTCTTTCGTAATAGTAAAGCTATACCAATTCATATCGTGGGGTGTTCCTCTCATTTTCTTTACCCTTATTTGTCTAATACAAATACCTGCTTCACTAAGCGAAGGCTCTAAGCGAAATTCCACAATACCGTCTGCTAAGTGCTCTATCATAGATCTAAGCTCCTCCCATTTGCTTAAACCAACATGTATTGTCGCAAAAATAGAGGCTCCGTAGTGCCTAGCCACAACATATCTCACTTCCTTCAAAAAATCTGATACTCTTGTAAGATCATTATAGAGGAATATTTCATTTAAAGAATCTATTAGAACACAGCCCCTATTATTCATAGACAACTCGGCTACAGCTTCTACTATTACCTGCGACAAGTAGTTTAAATCCCTTGGGTCCGCTACTTTCAGAACATAGCTGTAGTTTTCTCTGTAAACTGTGCTTATTCTAAAAGAGTAGCAGTCAATGAACCCTAGTAAGCCCTTTTTAACGTAATAATCTACATTCACTTCGAAGCTTTCAAAAGTCTCGGCCACTGACGAGGGATCATTATCTAAGCACACATAAAGTGCAGGCTCGTTTAAACTAAGTCTATGTTTTGCGAGAAGCACTAAGAACACTGATTTTCCTATACCTCCTTCACCTACTAAAAGCACTAAACTTTTTCTGGGGTAGCCTTCTTTTACTATAGTGTCTAGTACACTTATACCGAAAGATATTTTCTCGGACAATGTAGCTACACCTACCTTATCTCAAATATCTGAGACCTACAGTAATTGATAGCCTTTTTAAGTGCTCTAAAAGCTTTTTCTAATCCGTGAGCAGTGTCGCCATATACTACAAATTTGTTGAATGTACGGAACCTTACGTAAACTTCAAATAAGTTTCCTCGCCGTTTATAGAACTCCACGTCTATTGAAACACCAGGAGGTATTCTTTTCGAGAGAATAATTCTTTCAATACGAGGCTTAAGTTCTTCTACATTTGTGTGAATCTTATAAAATACTCTTCTGGCTTTCGCGTAGAGAGTCATATATCGAACATACGTCTTGATTATGTCTGTAGAGGCAATAAGTCCTACTAGCTCACCATTTTTGACTACAGGCAGGCTTCTCACATTATTTTCAAGCATTAGCTTCACTGCAGCAGATAGAAAATCATCATGATTTACAGTAATTATGTTAGGAGATATGAAGTCACGAACTCTACGTGAAAGAAACCTATATTTTTCGCCAGAAACTTCGCCGAAACTTGCTCTACTTTTACTATATTTAAAAAGTATCCGTAGAATATCTGTTCTAGTTAAAACTCCTAGAGGTTTAACTAATCCTTTCTTCTCTTCAGCTACAATAACTCTTGAAACTTTATGTCTCCTCATTATAGCTGCTGCTTTAGCGAGAGTATCATCACTAGAAACACAAGGAACAACTGTTCGCATAGCTTGGTGTATTTTAATATTCTTACCAAATCCTTTTTCTTTTAAATACTCAAGAGCATTTCTGTGGTAAAACATAGCAAAATACTCGTCTTTTCCTCTAACTATAGGAATACCCCTAATTCCACTATTAACCATAAGAGGCATAGCGTCTTCAGGAGAGAAAGTACCTTCAACCATAGTAGGATACTTCACCATGACATTAGAGACTCTCGTCTCAAGAATATCTGTTGTCGGAAGAAAGAAGGGTCTTAGATCTACTACACCTAAGTAGCGGGAATTTTCATCAACTACAGGTATTTCAGCTTCATTAATATCTATAGCCTCTTTAACTGCTTCTCTAAGAAAAGCAGACGGCAGAATAGGCTCGACAGGAGAAAGATACTGCATCACTATTATATTTGCTATCCCAGTATTTAAGATCTTTGGGAAAACAAAATAACCTATTTAAGGTCAGCGGGATAAGGGCTACCTCATCGGAAGCCCTCAGGCTCCCCGAAAAGCAATCATCCCTATAGTAATTATTTCTGCTAGTTTCTTAAGTTTTTCTGAATTTTCCTAGTAGTACGTAGACTATTTTCCTGTAGTGCCTCGGCCCGTCGAGCTCTACTATAAAGAGGTTTTGCCAGGTGCCTCTAATGACTCTTCCTTCCTTTACAGGGAAAATATAAAATGCTTTCATTATAGCTGAAAGTATATGCGCATGTGCATTGTCGTCAATAAGATTATGGCGGAAAGATCCGTCTGGCGGAGCTATTTTCGTTAAAACATCTTTGATGTCTCCTATGAGACCCGGTTCATTTTCATTTGCTGTAACTGCTGCTGTAGCATGAGGCAGGAATACCATTACTATTCCTTCTTTAAGACCATACTTTCTAACAACTTCCTCTAGCTTTGAAGTAAAGTCCAATATCTCTATTCTTTTATGTGAGCTAAAACTTTCTTCAACTACTCTTACATCTAACATAAAACTAGTTATATGTAGAGAATAATAAATTCTACTGTTTGCCTCTCGAGAGTAACTCATGGTGGTTTAGGACAGATTAAGGTGACCACAATTCCACAGGCTTCAATAACCTCTTAGAATCATCAAATATTTCATCTTAGACTTGTGCTAGGCTCTACTAAACTAACCTAATAAAGGTTTCTGCCCTCTCGTTTGTCGTAAAAATAAACATATATAATTTCATACAGTATTTAAAGGGGCTACCGTGACCAGCTATAGTATGGCGTATCCTTTCATCGTCGAAAAGAAGAAAGGAAGAAAAATAACATTCATAGCCGTTAAACTAGCCAATAAACCTGGAGCTCTCTCGAAAATCGTTCAGATTCTAGCTAAATATAAAATAAACATCTTGAGCGGAGTTATTGAAGCTCCTCTTGAAAAAGAGTATGCTTACTGGATTTCTCAACTAGATATAACTGAAGTTAAAGAAAATTTTGAGAAAATAGTTGAAGAAATGTCCTCACTCGACGTAGTCTACGGCATAGAACACGGAATTAAAGAAATAGGAAAAATACTTGTACCTTCATTCAATGTATCTATTTCAACTCTTGGCGGAGAAGCTATACTTGAAAGAGACGAATGGCTTAGTGAGCTATATAAAGCTTTAGACCAGTACTTTGGTGTCGCAGGTCAAGCATTTATGTACCAGCTAGGCTTTAGAGCAGGATACCATATGGGAGAAAAATGGGAGAAATTCGCAAGAGTATCAGGCATAGATTTATTTATTCTAGGACTTGAAGTCTTCAAAGTACTAAACTGGGTCAAAAATTATGAGATACTAGAGTTCGACGAAAAGAAGAAAAGGATAAGATTCAGGCTCTATGACAGTTTTGAATGCAGACCTTTCAGGGGCAAAGGAGAAGGTCCTAGAAGTCACTATCTGAGAGGAATACTAGCGGGCTTCCTTTCACATATCTTAAGCGAAAGAATTTCCTTAACTGAAGTAAAATGTCTCTGTAAAGGCGATGAATACTGCGAATTTGTCTCAAGAAAACCTTCCTTAAGGCTATTAACGCCAGTGTAAAACTGGAGCCCCCGCCGGGACTCTCGCCCGCTTTTTTACGCGAGATTCGAACCCGGGTCCACCCGCTCTATATAGAGATACTTTACCACGCGGGCGCTCTAGGCCACTAAGCTACGGGGGCGTTATTTACTACTCCTCAAAATTTAATTAAATTTGCGATAAATAATATTTCTTAAACTCACAAAAAGTGAGAAAGATGTATTTTCATTTTGATATGCTTTCTCTCGATGAAAATATTTCTAGTAGCTTTTATAGCAATAGCCATTAGCGCTACCTTACTTTACTTTTGGTGGAACAGTCGCTTAGAAGAAGCTCTTGAAGTAAGCGGAGAACTAAAAAAGTTTATTTCAAATATACTGCCCAAGTGTACAATAAAAGAAAAGACTTCTTGCAGCGAAGATGAGGCTCAATACACTATTATCTATAAAAAGGAGAAGAAATAGGTGTTTTAAAAAGTTGATTTAAGTAAAGTTTTTCTCGACGGCACTAGAGGCAGTAAAAATCCTAAAATTACTATTGTTTACGAAGGTCGAGAAGTGGGGCAATTACAGGAGTAATGCTAATATTTGCTCCACGAGGAAAAGGAGCCGCCGGTAAGACAGCTTTAGTAAATATCCATACTCTGTCTTTAATACTAATGCTTATACCAGCTATACTTCATATATACCTTAACGCAAAAGCCGTTAAAGTTTACTTAAAGAAACTTCTAGGACACTAGCTACATTTTCATCCAGTATTCTCTTACACCAAAATCCATTTGTCCTCTTTTCTCTGCTTTAACTGGTTCACCAGACAATACTCTTAAAAGATAATCCCATAGAACATCAATCGCTATTTCTTGAAGAGACTTACTTTCCTCGAATAATTTTTCTACTGGAATGTATACGTCTATGATTTCGTTTAGTTTTGTATACGTTTCCTTGTTCGCTGTCACTTTTATAACGGGAGCGACAACACTACCTATTGGTGTTCCTAGACCTGTAGTGAATATTACTGCTTGTGCTCCTCCAGCCACCATTCCTGTTATAGCTAACAGGTCTTCTCCTGGACCATCCATAAAGTATAGTCCTCCGTTTCTAGGTATTTTCTCCGCGTATGATAGAACATCTTTTATCTCAATGTCTTTACTGTGCCCTATTTTGAGTACTGTACCGAGAGATTTTTCGGCTAGAGTAGAGATTCCACTTTCAATATTTCCTGGAGTTGGATCGGAAATACCTAAGTATTCTTCTAGACCTTCTTTGAATACTATCAGTGTTTCTAGAAGCCTTTTGAGCTTGAGTCTAGTTTTTTCCCTCTTGACCTTCGAGAAAAGATATTCTTCGGCTCCTAGTACTTCCGTAGACTGAGTGAAGACTACTGTTCCACCCTTTTCTATAAAGTAGTCTACTAGGTAGCCTACAGCCGGGTTCGCAAAAAGCCCTGAAGTAGGGTCACTTGCGCCATTGCCTACTCCTATAACTATTTTGCTTAAAGGACACCCTGTTCTCTCGAGTTTGCGTGCTTCTTTAACCATTGCCTCTACGTGCTTTACTCCTATTTCGACTGCTCTGCTGAATCCTACTTCCTGTACATTAACCCATTTTACGGGTACTCCGCGCTTAACTAATCTATCGTAGAGCTTAAAGTTCATTAAATTAGTTTTCTTGTCTTCTCCTGGCTTGAGCGGAGGTTTACAGAATTGACCACAGCCTAGGCTTACGAGTAGTACTCCATACACATTTGGATTTGAGGCTACTCCGAGAAATGTTCTGAAAGCTATTTCTCTGTCAAAGCCTACATGACAGCAGCCTGCGTCGTGGAGCGCTAGAACTACTCTATTTTCTTCATAGTCTCCCCAGCGTTCTTCAGCGAAGAAAGACCATATCTGATAGGCAACATTGTTTACGCAGAAAGTCGTAGGGATTATTAGAACATGGTTTCTGACGCCGTATACTCTGCGTTTTTTCCTGTAGTAAGCTAAACACTTCTCCATACACTACACCCTACTCATACTTATTACACCTGTGTTCAGAAACTTGTAGAATTCTTTGACTAAATTGCGGTACTTTTCGTTCCAGCCAAGCTTGTGTGGCAGTTCTGTGAGATTTCCTAGTCTAACTATTTCATCTGCTAGAATTCGTTTAGCAGCATATCCTATTTTTGTTCCAGTAGGTAGCTCCTTGAGGACAGGATGCGTTGGTTTAAAGTTTTTGCCTACTCTAACACTGTCTCCTTTATCTATATTGACGAGAGCTTTTCCTAAAGTAAATCCTTTTTCAACAAGTTCTTCGAAAACAAGATCAGGGCTTAGAATTATGTTTGTTAAATGAACTACGGTTCCGGGCTCAATATCTATTGTAGCTAGACCTATAGGGTAGCCGAACTTAATTACAGGAGTTTCTTCGGGTATTTCTGTTAACGCGATTTTATACCACTGTGGGACTTTTGTTGCAGCTTTTATTTCTCCTATGAAACCTCTTCCTTCTTCAAATATTCTATAAACATGACCTCTTTTTAGCTCAACTAGAGCTGTAGCTACATTGTCTTCGGGCTTAATTTTATAGACGAAAGAGTACATTAACTAAACCCAGATAATTTACCTAGAAACTTCTTTAAAATAGTACCTAGATTTTAGCTTAGCTTCAGGAATCCGGGTCTCTTAGAGAGATATCTTGGTATGCCGTAGGGTTTCTTTGGATAGCCGTTTATTTTCTCGTCTAGCATACTTACTAGCTCTTCTAATTTCATTGTTTTCTGTTCTTCTGTTTCTCTTATTCTTACGTTCACTACATTTTCTTTAACTTCTTTTTCTCCTACTACAATAATATATGGAACCCACTCTCTCTCCGCGTCAACTATTTTTCTACCCAGCGGTCTGTCGGTATCGTCTATGTCTACGCGGTATCCTGCTGAGGAAAGTTTTTCAGCTATCTGCTCAGCGTAAGGCATGTATTCTTTGCTTACGGGAATTACTCTTACTTGAACAGGGCTTATCCAGAGCGGTAACACGGGCTTCTTTTTCATTAGTGCTGTGTCGAACAACGCGTATATGTAGCGTTCAAGACTCCCTATTATTGCTGTGTGAAGTATTACTGGGTACTTTTCTGTTCCGTCTTTGTCCATGTACTTTATGCCAAATCTCTTCGCGTTACCTATGTCTATCTGAACTGTTCCTACTTCTCTCGGCCTTTTGAGCTGATCTAGTATGTGGTACTCTATGTTAATTGTCCAGTAATAGTTTATTCCCGGCGGGTATACTGCGACTAAAACGGATTTGCCTATCTTCTTTGCAAGCTCGATAATAAAGCTCTTATATTTCTCGTACTGCTCGGGGCTTGATACGTTGACCAGCAGCTCGTAGTTTCTACCTACTTTGCTCATTTCACTCATTATTTTATCGTGGATAACCATGACCCACTTCTTTGCTTCCTCTTCGTCTTTCACGAAGATGTGTAAGTCTGGCATGTAGAATCTTCTTAGTCTGAAACAGAGTTCTGCTTCACCGCTCTGCTCATATCGATAAGAGTCCGCTATTTCGAATGCTCCGAAGGGAAGATCTTTGTAAGACAGTGTCCAGTCCTTAATTAAACTGAACTGCTGATGGCATGCAGCGTACCTAAGCACCATATCCCCTCTATCTGTCTTAATAACGTATAGCCTATCGCCGTAGAGCTCGGCGTGCTCTCTTACAGGCTTTACTTTAAGATTAAAGAAAGCAGTTCCCTTTACTTCGAATACTGGTATAGGTAGGCTGTGAGCTACTCTGCGAGAGTACTCTGCAGCTAAATCGAATATGAGTGTAGCATAGGGTCCCATGCGCATGTGTCCGAAATCGCTGTAGGGTTCCCACTCGAAGCCAAATCTCTGCAGATACTCTAGGATAACAGGTTTTCCTCCTTTGAGCTCTTTTTTAAGAGCCTCTTTTTCGACTAGAATTCGGAACTCTTCGTTAAACTTCGATAAATCTGCTTTCTCGGGGTCAAGCTCTTCTCCTTCAGGTGTAAGTATTAAGTGCTTTTTTTCTCCGCGCTTTACCGTCTCCTTTTTCTCTTCCTCTAAGCTAATAGTTCTTGAAAGCTCTGCTAAGGGATGTCCTTTAACAGAAATAGTAAAAGCCTTGTACCAGCCGAAAGGAGCTCTAACTACTTCTATTCCTCTACCCTTTAACTCGTTTTCGAGGTTTTTCATTAAAGCTAAAGCTGCATCCGGCGGCGCTAAATTACTGCTCAAGTGAGCCCAAGGATAAAGAACTACTCGCGGGGCTTTTACTTTGTTAAGTACATCGATTATGTCTTCAGCCGCTTTTTTCACTATTTCTTCGTTATCACCTTTTTCGATCGTAGTGAACACGACTAACGCTTCTTCGACTCTCTTCCTCTCTTTAGGTACTTTTTCTGCTTCTTCAATAGCTTTAATTTTAGGCTCAAATTCAATAAAATCGCTGTGAAGTAGTACTATTCTCATATACTCGCCGGTAGTGAAACTCTCGGAGAGTATTTAAAGATTAGCAGTGTCCTCGAGCGAGCGCCCACATATTTTATAAGCTAAGTTCGCTCAAATATCTTGTATGGAAGATCTTCTACAGTATGCCGTTGACTATGCACTAAAATTGGGCGCAACTTACGCTGAAGCGAGATACCAGAGAGATTTAAGCGACCATGTTTCGTTGGTAAACGGCGTTCCTCTTAGTATGGGGTATTCTTCGTCAGCAGGAATAAGTGTGAGAGTTTTTACGAAAAAAGGATTAGGGTTTTCTGCAACTAACACGTTGACTAGAGATAGTATAAGAGACTCCGTAGAAAAAGCTTACCGTGAAGCTGTTATTAGCGAAAAAATGAGAAAAACTGAAATGAATCTGTCTAGTGAAGAAGCTCACAGAGTCTCTTACATGCTATATGTTAAAGAGAATCCCGCAGAGATTTCGCTCGAAGAAAAACTTAAAGAATTAATGAAAGTAGATAAAGCTCTCCTTGAAACTAAAATAAATCTTCCTACAAGAAGCCTACGTATCTTTACGTCTTACACTGAGAAAATAGTGTGTAATAGTGATGGAGCCTTAATATCATCTAAAATCCCTAGAGTATCATACTTCTTCTTAATAATAGCCAACATGCCTGGTAAGGGGACTCTCATGAGGTGGCTGCAGCTCGGAGAAAGCGGTGGCTGGGAAAACTTCAAGCGCTGGAATATCCTCGATAGAACTGTATCAGAGGCAAAAGTTCTAGCTAAAGTTCTTGAAGAAGGAAAGGCTCCGCCAAAAGAGCCGGTAGACGTAATACTCGGCCCTGAGCTCGTGGGAATAATAGTACACGAGTCCTGTGGACACCCATCTGAGCTAGATAGAATATGGGGTAGAGAAGGAGCAGAAGCAGGTGAAAGCTACATGAAGCTAGAAATGCTGGGTGAGCGCATAGGATCAGATAAAGTGACTATAATCGACGACCCAACTATACCTAATAGTTATGGATTTTACTTATACGACGACGAGGGAGTAAAAGCTAGACCACGATACCTCTTCAAAAACGGCATAATAAACGAATTCCTGATGAACAGAGAGTTCGCTTCACTACTTGGAACAAAAAGCAACGCTGCTGCGAGGGCTTCACAGTTCGATAGAGAACCTATAATAAGGATGGCTAATACCTACATGGCTCCAGGTGACTGGAGCTTCGAAGAAATGCTGAAAGAAGTCAAGAAAGGAGTGTATATTAAGAGCTTTGCTGAGTGGAACATATGTGATAGAAGGTGGTTCCAGCGTTACGGTGGACTCGAAGCCTACTATATTGTAAACGGCGAAATAAAGTACCCTGTACGCAACCCCTTCATAGAGTTTACTACAAAAGGCTTTTATTCTAAAGTAGAGGCCGTAGGCAAAGAAGTAGAGTTCTTTGCAGCAACATGCGGTAAAGGCAATCCTATGCAAGGAGTCCCTGTATGGGCTGGAGGACCCCATGTTCTTTTAAGAAACGTTAAGCTTAGTGTAGCTCCCCCTAAGTCCAGTTCTCCCGGAAAGGTGATGTTATGAAAGTAGACGAAATGAAAGAATTAGGTAAGAAGGCTGTTGACTATGCACTTAAACTAGGTGCTAGTGATGCAGCCGTTATAGTCGGCTCAGCTGAAAGCTATATGGCGCGCTTCGCTAACAATCAAATAACTATTATTAAGCACTGGAATGAAGCAGGTGTCCGCGTAAGAATAGGCTATAATAAAAGAGTTGTAGTGGGAAGTACTCTTGACTTAAGTAGAGTAGAGGCGCTTGTAGAAAAACTCATCAGTATAGCCAAATACGCTAAAGAAAACCCCTTCTACACTCCGCTTCCTCAAGGACCCTTTGAGTACACGCCTATAGAGGGAGCATACGATAAGAGAGTAATAGAGTCGAGTGAGAAAATAGCAGACTTCGTAGATGAAGCTATTTCAGCCGCACTTGCCAATGGAGCTAAAAGGTGTGCTGGTCAACTCACTTTAAGAGACTCTACTAGAGTACTTGTAACTTCTGCCGGTGTAGAAGCCTCGGAGAAACACTCGTCGATAGACATTACTGTTAGAGCATTCGTTGACGGAGAGTACTCTGGTACTGGAGTATCTTGTGCAACAAACATATCTGACTTCAATCCTAGCGAAGCTGGAGAAAAGGCTGGAAGAATAGCTAAAGAAGCCACAAAAGTAGGAGAAATAGAGGCTGGCAGGTATGACGCAGTGCTAGATCCTCTAGTAGCCGCAGATCTTCTAGGCAGTGTTCTAGGAGCTGCTTCAGCGCTAGATATTCTTATGAAAACATCTTTCCTTACAAATAAACTCGGCCAGAAAGTAGGCTCAGAATCTATCACTATTGTAGACGCCGGAAGAGAGCCTAAAACAGTAGGTGCTAGAAGTTTCGACGACGAAGGTGTGCCAACACAGAACACTACTGTTATAGAAAGGGGTGTACTGAAGTCTCTTCTACACAATACTATGACTGCCAAAGCTTTCAAGACAAAGTCTACTGGAAACGCGGGCTGGATTTCGCCTTCGCCGCGAGTACTCAAAGTCCTTCCAGGAGACTACAACGAGGAGGAAATATTCCGTGAAGTAAAGAAAGGAATCTATGTTTCAAACAATTGGTATACTAGGTACCAGAATATCAGAGAAGGAGTATTCTCGACAGTATGTAGAGATGGCGTATTCTTGATCGAGAACGGTGAGATAAAGTACGCTGTTAGAGGACTAAGAATAGCGGATACGTTTCCTAGAATCCTACAGAATATTGTAGGGCTCACTAAAAAACTCTATCATGTTTACTGGTGGGAAACACCACTGCCCTCGAAAACACCCTATGTTCTAGTAAAAGAAGTAAACTTCACAAAAACACTCTTCTAAAATTTCTCTATTTTTTCGACCCGCTCAATAGTCCTAATATACACTTTATTTAAGCTGTCTATCTCCCTTAGAGCTCTATGAGCAATTTTCCTCAAGAGCTCGGGATCTGTCATAGGCTCGTTCCTAAAGAGAACTGAGGGGACTGTTTCTGAAGGAACATACTGCTGCAGCACGAAAACTGCTTTACTCCAGGCTTTTGCTGAATCAACTATTTCGGCTACTTGAAGCAAGGCTTCGATGACGTCGCTCTCTGAGTGTATCTTGGGCACTACGGGAAAGCGTATTTCAATTTTACTTAAATGTTTTAAACCTATTTCAAGACTCTTCTTAACTTTATCGACTATATGGTTTCTTTCAACTAGCTCTACAGGAAGACCTATTGCTTGAGCGTACTTCTCTACGTTTGTTAGAGGAGCTTTTATGTCTAGTGCCAAGTGGTCTAGCAACGGCACAAGTCTCTCAACTACCTCAGGCTTAGCACCATTAGTATCCAGGCTAGTTTTCATGCCGCCCTCTTTTACTCTCTGGTAGAGTTCTGAAAGAGCTTCGTACTGAAGTGTAGGCTCTCCTCCAGTAACGTGAATAAAATCTACAAGCATTTTTGACTTCAAGGCTTTTTCAGCAATATAACTGACTTCTACTTCGCGGCAGTCACGGCACTCTACAATAGGCCAGTTTTGACACCAAGGGCATCTAAAGTTACAGCCACAGAACCATGCCGTAAAACAAGGCTCACCTATAATATCTACAGTTGAGAGATCTCTCCAGCCCGCGATAAGAGCCTTCATGTTCTCCTCTCTAAGAGAAGTTCAAGATACGACTTAGTAATAGGTTCGCCGCTAATACCTAGCTTCTTAGCGAAATCAAGTAGTTCTTTTTCAGCCTCGCTGAGAGACTTCTCTACAAGGAGCTCTACTTCAATGAATTCTCCAAGACCCTCTACTTCATCTAAACATATTTCTCTATTTCCTAAGATGTATTTTCTCCTAGTTTTCTTCACAACAGCTATTTTACGGAAACCGAGTTTTCTTAGAAGAATATCTGCTTTCACGAAGTCTTTTACTTCAACAACTATCTCTTCTCTAGCTTTAAGTTTTCCGGGAGCTCTCGGACCTTTATAGGTAAGTTCATAGGCTTTAGGTGTACGTCTAAGTCTCAAAGCTTCATCTGTTAGCCTGAAATCTCGGCAAGGATGCTGATAGTATATGTCTTCCTCGATTTCAGTTCCCTTAAATACTGCTCCAAGCTCCTTTAACCTATTTTCCAGGTCCCCTAAGTTATCCACTTTAAATTTGACTTCGATTTCCATGTCTATCTTACCTTAGCTCCTGGAGGAGCTTCTCCTTCTACCGTTACTAAGAAAATATTGTTTCTATCGTCAACTGCAGCTAAAATCATTCCCTGGCTCTCTACTCCAGCTATTTTCTTGGGCTTGAGATTAGCTACTACAATTACTCTTTTCCCTACTAATTCTTCAGGAGAATACTTCTCACCAATACCTGCTATAAGAGTTCTTACTTCAGACCCTATATCAACTTCTAGCTTAAGTAGCTTAGTGTACCCAGGTATTCTTTTCGCTTTCTTAACAATACCTACTCTCAAATCTATTTTCGCGAAATCTTCTATTGTTATCACGAGAAAGAAGTATTACTGGTAGTATATGAAAGTAGCTTGGAATCCATCAGTAAAATTTATATATAGGTATTTGAAGGGTCTCTGGAGATTTTACAGAAGCTAACGCCGCTAAGGTGAGACTATGCATCAAGCAGCACTAGTCAGAAAAATAAGAAAAGAGAAAAGGTCAGGAATGTACGTTAAAGTATCGAAAGATCTAGCTAAGCATCTCAAGCTTAAGACAGGAGAAGTAGTAGTGCTGAGAGGTAAGAAAAAGACTGCATGCTGGATTCGAGGAACATTTGACGGCGAAAACGAGATTATAGTTTCACAGGATACTTGGAGATCACTCGGCTTCGATGGGTACGTAAGCAGCGCAGTAATTCTCGAGAAAACAAATAGCTGCTTAGCAGAAGAAATTTCATTACGACTAGTTCTGCCCGAAGGAAAGAAATTAAAGCTAAGAGAACTAAAAATGCTGAAAGGTCTTCTTACAGGAACTCCTCTTTGCACTAAAGGCACTGCCGCCGTATATCTTCACTCAGAGAAAGTATGGGTAAACATTGAAGTCGAATCCATTAAGCCAGGCCCCGCTGGTATTTTACATAAGAAAACTTTGCTAAAATTCGTCTGAGAGAAAGTATACAGAAAATTTAAATTTCTCCAAGTCTTCTTCAAAAGAAGGTGGATTTCATGAAAATAAAAGACATAGTTGTTCCTCTCGGCGTACGTATTCTTCTGAGCGAGAGGCTTGTAGACTGTAGACGTGTGTTTAGGAGACTTATGCTTAAAGTCGCCCCAGTATATAGGGATCCGTTTAGCGACAACTGCGTAGGTTTTATTACTTTACATGATGTATTAATTGCAACTACTAAGAAATCTAGAATTACGGTTAGAGATGTTGTCCGCGAACACCCTCTTTTAACACCCGAAATGTCTATTGAGGAAGCTTATAAAATAATGGTTGAGTTCGGCTTAGAAGAAGCACTAGTAGTTACATCTCCTTTTGAGCGCAAAGTAGTTGGCACAGTTTCTCTTTTCGACATAGTTGAGAAACTTAAAGAAAGCGGAGTAGAGCCTCGTGCAAAAAGCGTAGCCGAAGTATACACTAGCTTAGAGGAAGAAGAGAAAGTAATGGTATGCAGCGGCAAAGAAAGAGTAGATAGAATCTGGTGGCGTATTGTAGGCTACGGCGCTAAGGCCGCAGTAGTTTTGAGCTCTGAAGGCAAAATACAGGGCATAATAACTCCTGAAGACTTTATTGAAACAAGTAGATGGTTCTTTAAGAGAGAAGCAAAGCAAGAAATACTGTCTCGAGGACCTAAAGTAGCTTATGTAATGAAAGCCTTCAAACTTATGAGAAGAGGTATACCGCTAGTCACCCTCGATACACCTGTAAGCGTCGTAGCCGACTTCATGGTCAAAACTAGAACAAGTGTTCTGCCAGTAATAGATGAAAACGAGAAGCTAGTGGGCATTATAACAATAGAAGACATTGCCAGAGCCTACATTGAAGGAAGGAAACCAGAAAGAGTTCCTGTTACTCCAGTACCTGCACCAATACCAATCGAAGCTTACTCAGAAGGCATTGTAAGAGAATCAACAGGCACCTTACTTCAATTAGTAGCTGTACCTAGAAAAGTTGCACCCAAGAAAACAGGAATAACAGCTGAAGATATTATCAGAACAGACATACCAGTAGTATACACTAAGGACACTTTAGAACACTGCCGTAAAACTCTACTAAGGTATAAAGTCTCTCACTGCATTGTAGTAGACGACACGGGAAACATTGTAGGAATAGTATCTAAAAGAGATATCCTATACTACATTGCTGAAAGAGGCAGATACTGGAAGAGACCTAAGCCTTACGCAGAACCCGTTATGAAAACGCGCTTTGGTATAACTTTCTTAGAAAAACCAGCACTAGTAGAAGAGATAGTCGAAAAAGATATCCCCAGAGTTAAAAAAGACGCTACTCTTGAAGAAATAGCTTACCAAATGGTAGCTAACGACGTAGATGCAGTATTTGTAGAAGACGAACAAGGAAACGTTATCGGTTTAGTAACTAAAGACGATTTAGTAAAAGCGTACCTTAAACACTCAAGAGATATTCCGTTAGTAGAAAACATTGTTATGCCTAGAGAATACAGCATTGTGCATCCGCATCACTCGCTTCTCCACGTGCTCAGAAAAATGAGATCACTTGGCTTAGATGCAGTCACAGTAGCTGAAGGAAATAATGTTATAGGAGTAATATCTGAGAGCAAACTGGTATTTACTCCAATAGAGGAGTACCTTAAGGGAAGAAAAGCTGTCTTAATCATGTGGACTAGAAAACTAATAAAGGCAGGTAAAAAGATAGCCAGATACATAAGGATTCTTCCGCTAACAGCGCAGGACGCCTGTATACCAGTAAAAGCAAAAATACTCCTTAAAGACAGTGTAGCTAAGGCAATAGAATTAATGATCGAAGAAGGCGTAGACGGACTACCAGTATTTGATGAAGAAGGGAAACTCGTCGGAACAGTATGTAAAATGGATATCGTAAGAGAAATGGCTAGAGCAGTACCTGTACCAGAAGTATTCGAGAAAGTAGAAGAAAAGGCTTTAGAGGTCGAGACTCGTGAGTGAAAGAGAACTGATTAAGCTTATTGAAGAAACAAAACAGGGCTTAAGATTCAAAGTAATTGTTAAAAGCGAAGAAAAAGAAGAAAAACTACTGCTAGAGGGCGGGGACCTCGTATTCACTACTCCAGAGGTAGATGTGGCAGGAAGACTAAATGCTGCGCTAAAAAGATTTCTAGTAAAAATAGGTTTTCCTCAAAACAGAATAGAAATAACATATGGCTGTAAAAAGAAAACAAAAATAATTGAAGTAAAAGATATGAGTAAAGAAGACGCCCTAAAGCTTCTTCTAGATTATTTTCGGTCAATGCATAAATCCCAAAGCAATATTTATGAAAGTTAGCACAATAACCCAAAACTTAGAAAATACTAAAAGAACTTCGTGCGCAGATTTAAATATTAGGCTAGATTAGAGCTATTAAAGTGAGAATAACTAGCAATAATGCAGCAGGAAGTGCAAAGAAAATGAAAATTAACTTATGTAAGTTACTCAAAGAGGCATTGTCATCAATGGAAGCAAAAATAGGTGCAGACGCCTACATAGTAGCATGGTACCTCGGTAGATGTCTAGGAGAAAAATTTGCAGAAAAATTAAAGTCAGAAAAAACCTTTAATATAGGAGATGCTTTAAAAACTCTACCTTATTTATCTAAAATAAGGCTATTTAGATTCTCTCTTATTTCTTCAGACGAAGGAATAAAAATTAAAGCTTCCCGCGCAACAAACAGCATGGAAGAAGCCTTAGCTAAAGGCATTCTTGAAGGATACTTTAAAACATTACTTAACTGTAAAGTAGTGGCTAAAAAGGAAAGAACCAGAAGTAAGTCTTACGCTGTTTTTACCTTAGTCTTGCAACATGCCTGAATACTAACTTATAGGTTATATTGTAAAAAAGCTTTAAGAAATCCAGTACAAGAGGAGGTATATGATATAAAGCAAAGGCTGTACTTAAAATGGACATAGGAAAAGAAAAGAGAGAGGCTATCAGTGATGCATAGAAACTTAATGGCATTAAAAATGCTCTGTATAGCACTAATTTGATGATAGCTAATGAATATGTCACTATAGCGAGTATTGCTGCTAAGAATAAATGCCTTTTAGTAACCTTTATATGTTTATCAAAGTGTACTGCTGCTGATAAAAATAGTAGCACCAGAATATTTGATAGAATGACTGTTACTAAGTATACATAAGAAAATACTAGCGCATATATCTCACTTAAAAGTGTTGTTAAAAACATACACGGTAAGATTAAGATATTGAATAAGGATAACATAAATGCAAAATATAGATAGTGTGTAGTAGGAATAATAGCAAATGGGTTCTCCGCAATAAGAGCTAGTAAAACTACTATGAGGGAAAGAAAAGAGAGAAAGTGGTCTAATTCTCTAGACAAGCATGATACAAAAGAGAAGAACATTAATCCGAGAGGCAAAATAGTGTATATTGCAGCAGGAAGTCTCCGTGCATAAACATAGAGATCTAGCAGTAGGGTAAACGAGAGAAAGCTTAATACCGGAGACAGTGGTACGTCGATGAAATACACGTTGACTGGATTATTCAAGAGATATAAAAAATTTTAGAGAAAGAGAACGCTTCTTTGGAGAAAACATTTTAAAAGTTTTAGGCTTTACGTTATAACTAAGTTCACCTTACTAAATGAAGATATATAGTCGGATATAACCCACGCGCATATATCAAATCCTTTTTTAGGTGAGTAAGCTAGAATAAGCCATATTTCTCCGGGACACTCCATCATACGGTGGCGGTCAGCCAGTGAGGGTAGCACAGATCCATCAGGGTGGCTGTGAAATAGACCTATGTACTCTAATCCTTTTCTTTTAAATTCACATACAGTTTCCATCCATTTTCTTTCATCAAACCAAAATCTAGTACTAGACTCTAAAATATTTTCGAGAATTTTATATTCTTCTACAAAAGCCCTTTTGTCGACTATTTTACCAGCTAAGACTCCACATATTTCTAAAGGATACTCTTTCTCGACAATACTTTTGAGCTCATCCAAAGTACTTCTCCTTAATACTAGTGTTGAAGGAATATCAATGTTCTTTAAAATAATAGAAGAGTAAACAGTACTCACAGTACAGCTACTCCTCAAGCCTCTTTAAATCTAGTGTTCCGTAAGCTACTCTTCCTTCAACAATAGTTGCTAGCACTTTTATTGAAGAAATTTCACGTGTATTTACTTTATGTGGATCTTTGTCTAAGATAACTAAGTCTGCTGAATATTCTTCTTTAATTTTTCCATAGTAGTTTTCTATTCTACACGCGTAAGCACTTCCAACAGTATAAGCATTCAGCGCTTCTTGTACTGTTAGTTTTTCTTGTGGAGTTATTTCAGATAATTTAACGACACCTTGTCCTCGGGTTATAGCAGCCTCTACTGTCTGTAGCGGATTTGAAGGCTCTACGGGAGCATCTGTTGAAAAAGCTATTTTCAGACCCTTTTTAAGCATAGATTTAAACGCATAGATATATTTTGCTCTATCACCTAATCTCTCTACAACCCAGAAGTCGGATACAATAAAGTGAGGCTGAACAACAGGTGTTACTTTTAGCTCGCTCATTAAATCTAGTAAGTCAGGAGGTGTAAGCGAAGCATGTTCGGCACGGGGCCTAGGAAGCTTCACTTTCTTTAACACATCTAAATATACTTCGAGAGCAGCGTCACCTATTACATGAACTGCTGGCTGCCATCTGTAGCGAGAAACTTCTCTTAGAATCTCTTCTAGCTTAGCTTTATTCACCAATAGTACTCCGCGTGTTGAGGGATTGTCTGAATAGGGTTCTCTGAGGAACGCAGTTCTTCCTCCTAAGCTGCCGTCGAGAAGTAGCTTGACTCCAGCTAGACTTACTGGCTTCAGTGAAATATCTGGTGGAACAATGTCTTTTAGCTTAACAAAAGTAGAGTAGTTGACGTAAGCTCTTACTTTGAGAAAGAGTTCACTTTTGCTACTGAGCTGAAACAGTGCTTTTAGTTCATTGAAGTCACATGAAACAGCCGCTACACAGGTTACTCCCTCGGATAATAGCTTAAGTGATGCTCTCTTGACAGCATCTACATATTCTTCAGGCTTCTGGACTATAACTCGGTAGATGAAATCAAGTGCTGCTTCTCTAAGAATTCCTGTAGGCTCGCCGGCTTCATCTCTATCTATTACTCCTCCTGGAGGATTAGGAGTCTTCTTAGATATTCCGGCTATTCTTAGTGCAAGTGAATTAGTTACAGCTACGTGTCCGCATACACGTTTCAAGAAGACAGGATTTCTTGGAGCGACTTCATCTAGATCCCAGCGCGTAGGATATCTTTTCTCAGCAAATTTTTCTTGATCCCACCCTCGTCCAAGAATCCATGCCCCTGGAGGCTTTTTAGAGACTTCTTTGGCAACTAGCTTTTTAAGCTCCTCGATAGAAGTCACATTCCTTAAGTCCAGCTGAGCTAAAGAAAAGCCCAGGCCAGCTAGATGTAGATGCGCATCAATAAATCCTGGTAAAACAACTGCTCCATTTAAGTCATATACTTTAAGGCTAAGTGCTCTCGATAATCTAAGGATTTCTTTCTCGCAACTCACTTTGAGGACTTTGTTTCCGAGTACCGCTACTGCCTCATACTTTTCTTCAGGAGAATAAACAGTGCAGTTAACTAAAGCGAAGCCTCTCACTTTATTGAAAAACGAGTACTTTATTTAAATATATCTTAAGTCTTCCACCCAGCCGTAACATAAGCTCCTTCGTCGATTATTGTTACGACTTCGCCGAAGCCTGTTTTTCTAAGTACATACTCTACTATCCAGGGACTCCAGGTGAAATAGGGGTACTTGATGTATTCACAAAGACCATTTTCCTTAAAGCACAATAGCAGCCTATTAGCACATCCCTTCATTGGATTGAAGTCTAAATGAATACTTATCATAGGATACTGGTCGAACTCTGCAGTAACAAATCTATATTCTCTGCTGTACACAGACTCAAAGTACTCTAACAAAAATGGTGAAGAGTCAGCCAGTACTTGGTTTACTTGAGACGCGATCTTGTCTAAGCTATATATGTCGATGTGGGGAAGAGAATTGCCCCATAGTATTGCTAAGTCGAAGTCTTTTTCATCTATTAAATTTACTAGCTTTTTTGCGTCTCCTACAATAAACTCTACTCTAAGTCTATTCTTTTTAGCATACTTCTTGCCTTTTTCAGCGAGACTCTGCAAATACTCTACGCACACTACTCTACAGCCGTAGGTTTCTGCTAAAGCAAAGGCATCTACCCCTGTTCCTGCTAAGACTGAAAGTACTTTAGACTCCTCATTTAAACTTATTTTGAGTTTATTGAGTATGCGTTTAAAACGTTGCTTAAGGAACTCTAGTCTAAGAACACCTAGATCCTTAGTTATATCGAAGGGGTCTCCTACGTGAGTATACCAAAACTCTAAGAGGTCTTTTGTCCACTCTTCCATATTTTCACCAACTTCCCTTGCTACATGAGAATTCTACTAAGTAAATTACCATGTCTTTTACTTTAGCTTCCTCCGAAAAACTCTTCAAGCGTGCTCTTTTTAGCTTTCTTATATCTTTCCATAAGCTCTAGAAAACTATCTCTCACAGGCTTGTACACTCTCTCATAGAATTTCTGCTGGTCTAATAGAACACTTTTACTGAACTGTTTTACATACTCTACTGCGACTTTCCACGCTTCTTCGTAGGGAACTACGCTATTTATTTTGGCTATTATCTCTCTTTCATAGTCCTCAGGCCTCTGTTCCTTATCTCCGATAATAAACCAGCCGTTCCTAGTTATGAACGCGCCCTCATTGCCTACATAAGCCATGTACTTGTCTCCCTCCTTCACAGTAACTACTTCTTCTCCCTTCTTTATGGCTCTTTTTCGCGGAGCAAAACGCCCATAATACTTTGCCCAAGCGTAGAAAATAGCTCTATTTAAGCCAAAAGAGTAGGCCTTCTTTAAGTCTCCTGTCAGTACATAAAAGCGAGCTGCTTGAAGCAGCGCCATTACTTGAAATCTTCCAAGCTTCTTCTTTTTAGTTTCAGTAGACATACTCTATAGCTATAGTGGGTGCAGACACATAAATCTGACTTCTCCTATGCATTAGAAGTATTCGCTTGGATATGTATACCGAATATCACAAATACTGAGCTAGAATTAAGTAACACATGCCTATTGAAGTTAAAATAATAGGTCTAGAAAATTTCCCTTTAGTGCGTGAAGGCGACGACTTAGGTTTACTAATCGTCGAGACAGCAAAAAAGAACAACGTTGAGATAGCTGACGGAGATATAATTGTAGTCTCGAGTAAAATAGTCTCTAAAGCCGAAGGCAGAGTAGTTAAGCTGAGCGAAATAGTGCCTTCAGAAAAAGCCCTAAAAATAGCAGAAATAACTGGTAAAGACCCTCGTTTAGTCGAAGTAATACTTAGAGAGAGTATTAAAGTCGTTAAGGCTGTTCGAGGACATCTCATAGTAACAACTAAGCACGGATTAGTTTGCGCTAATGCTGGAGTAGATAAGTCTAATGTAGCCGGGACTTCCGAAATAGTTGCTCTTTTACCGGAAAATCCAGATGAAAGTGCGAGAAAAATAAGAAAAAGAATCAGAGAACTTACAGGGAAAAATGTAGCAGTAATAATTACGGATACTTATGGAAGACCTCTAAGAGAGGGACACATAAACATGGCTATAGGAGCCGCCGGCATTGAAGTATTCAAAGATTATAGAGGCACAGAAGATCTATTTGGCTATATTCTTCGAGTAAAAAGAATAGCCATAGCCGACGAAATAGCTTCAGCAGCAGAACTTGTTATGGGTAACGGTGCTGAAGGAATTCCGGTCGCAGTAATTAAGGGACTTAAGTACAAGGCTTCAGATAAAGCAAGCGCCAGAGAACTTAATATGCCCGAAAACAAGTGGTTATTTAAATGAAGCCCTGCTCGCTCTGTGGAGCATGTATAGCAGTATGCCCTACAAAAGCTCTATCTATTATTGATGAAAAAATACACTTAAATAAAGAAAAATGCATAGGATGCAGTATATGTAAAAAAGTATGTCCTGACATGACTTTAACTAAAGACATAAACATTAAATACTCTGCTAAAGCCAAAACAAGACTAGAAAACATAGCTCAGATTGCTCAAAACGGAGGAGTCGCTTCAACCATTGTCTACGCGCTACTTGAAGAAAAAGCTGTGGACGAAGCCGTGGCAGCTGCGAGAGACTTTAATGCACCTCGAGCTATTTCAATTACCAATAGCAGCGACGCTGTTAAAATATCTGGTTCAAGGTACTTTTATACACCCATACTTCAAGAAATAGACTTCTCTAGAGTCAAAGATAAGAAAGTCTGCATTATAGGCTTGCCGTGCCATATTAGAGCTGCATTTAACTTAGAGAAGTTAATGGGAGTAAAGTTCTTAAAAATAGGGCTTTTCTGCTTTAAAAACTTCTATTTATCAAGTATTAAAAATATTCTTGAATCAAATAACATTAATGTAGAAAAAATTAATAGAATGGAAGTAGTTAAAAAAGATTTAAAAATATATATCGGCTCCTCAATAGTATCAATAAAGCTTTCAGAACTTAAGTCTAGCACTAAGTGTCTTAGCTGCAAGTGCTTTATACCTTTTGAAGCAGACATAGCTTTAGGTAACGCAGGCTCTTCTCCATCTGAAACTACAATACTTGTTTTAAGTAATGATGGATTAAAAGCTCTAGAAGTAGCAGAGAAGTACTTAGAAGTAGACAGCAACGTTAACATATATCAAGTACTTAAAATGCAAAAAATCAAAGAGAAAATCGCCTCGAAGAAAAAGATATGAAAGACTCTTCCCCTATTTACTTGATGAGTAACCTAGTTGTATGGTTTCTTTTAAGCGAACTGATTTTAAGAACACTAGATGAAATAGGTGAAAGCACTTTAACTACTGAAGTCGAGCGCCTTAGAGAAAATCATCCGCTAGTTCTTTATGTAGAAAAACAGTTTCAGACTTTACTTAAACCTAATGGGGGCTTAAGTTGTCCTGAATTAGAGAAAGAGCTCAGAGAACTGAGAAAAAGAGATCCTATTAGATTTGAGCAGCTTGTTAAGAAATTTGTAAAAGACTACTACAAGTACTATTGGAAGAAAAAGCAACATGAAATAAGCTACAGTGAAGCTAGGCTTTACGTCTACTCCTAATGATTTCTTCTAGAACAGGGTCTATCATCCAGCGTCTATGGGTCTCATTCCAGGCCTTATCGTTTAGTGGAAGCTCTAGGCATACCTTAGGGTCTTGTACTAGTACATCATATTCCTTGACTATGTCTTCTTCTTGTAGCCTATCTAGCAGTCTGAATAAATTCACCCAGTAGCTTGAAGGAAGCTGTATTTGAACTAAAATATACTTATTACGCGTTAAGTAAATATCCTCTACATAGTGTATTTTCTGAAAGCCTTTTATTAAACCAGTAATATTTCTTTTAGCTTCTATAATAAATAGCAATGAAGGTATTTCTTCTTTACTTATCTTCACTCTTACTGTAAACTCTTTTATCAATTTTCTCTCAATAATATGCCTGTAATAGTGGTAAAGACAAAGTTCCTCACTTATTCCAACTGTTTCAGCTATGTTCTTGAATGTTATTAGTGAATCTTTTTCAAGCTCTCTTATAATAAGCAGATCTTTCACATCAAATACTTCTTCTTTTGCAATCTCTATCTTCTTTTCTTCTGTTTTTACAACAATATTAAATACCTCCTCCCAGTCGACCTCGGGCTTAAATTCCTTAGGAGACGTCATTTCTATTACTTCATCAGCAAAATATACTTCAGCAGTAGACCTTAGTACAACATCTATTATGCTCTTAAACTCCATTGGTATTGTCAAATACACGAAGAGTTTTCTTCCTCCTCTATGGAAGAATTTAATTAAACTTCTAGTGTAGTATGCTTTACTGAAGACATCAAAGTCTTTTTCACTGAAAGGCAGAAGATATACCATAGGGGCTAAGCCCAGTCTCCAGTAATTAGGTCTAGCGAAGACTCTGATCTGTGTTCTAAGCTTATTTATCCGTCGCCTTAGCGTAGAGTAAGGTATACCTGTAGCTCTTGAGATTTCCATTAAGTTCAATGGATTCAAGTGTAGAGTACTTAATATTTTGTAAGTTTTGCTATCAAACATCATTTGTCTACACCTTTGCAACACTATTTTTTAATAATACTAGAAAAAACACCAATATAAGCATATTTATTAAAACTATCTCGAATATAGCCACCTCGTGCACCTTTTTCATGAAAGAGTGCACCTTTTTCGTTCTCACCGAGGGGGTCTTTAGACTAGATATCAAAAAGCAGGAATTTTTTCCCTTACTACTACCAATACTGGTTCTTATTTTTTCATTTAATTTTAGTAAATAAATATTAGTGTTATGATATTTGTTAAATATTTTAACCAAATTAATATTTGGTTTATTTAGATTCTTTATCGGTTTTTCATTGATTATGTTCTGGTATTTACCCTCAGCCTTTTTAGACACTTCACCTTTTCCTCAATTTCTATTTATCTCTTTTCATCTATTATTACCTGTTCAACGACAAAAAAGATATTTGAGGTAGTATAAATGCTGTTAACCAGAATTTACTCTCGCTTAGTTTTTTATATTTTTTAAGAATATAAAGAAATGTGACAGAGTTTCTATTAGGAGTAAATAATTGTTGGGCTGTAAAAAGATTAGTTGAACCTAAAGCATGGATCGAAATTACTGCAACTAAGCTTGAAGTAAAATATGTCCAGTTTAGCTTCGACTTACTCGACCCTAAATCTTCCTGGAACTCAATTGAAGTATACTTAAATGAATGCATAGATGCTCTCAAAGAATATGGTGTAGAAATTCACAGTACTTTTACAGGCTTAGCAGCATACAGCTTCAACATGCTTCTACATCCAAATCCCTTGTTCAGACTCGATGCACTAGACTGGTACTGCAGAGCAGTAAAAATAACCTCTATTCTTGGAGCTAAAGCTACAGGCGGACATATTGGCGCTATGACTGTACACGACTATGAAAACGAGGAGAGAAGAAACTTCCTACTTAAAGTGCTTTTAGAAGAGGTATCTGAATTAACAAGGTATGCTAAGGCATATGGCTTAGAGAATATACTATGGGAGCCGATGCCCATAAGCCGAGAACCTCCAGCTAGCATCGAAGAAGCTAAAAATATACTGAAAGAAGTAAACAAGTATTCAGCGATACCCGTAAAGCTATGCATTGATGTAGGACATGCGTGTAATCCTAAAGCTGCTTCCAAGAAAGATCTTGATCCCTATGAATGGCTAAAAGCTCTTGCTAAAGACACGCCATGCCTGCATATACAGCAAACAGACGGGAAAGCCGACAGACACTGGCCATTCACAGAACAGTATAATAAAATCGGAATAATCAAACCAGATAAAGTAATAAAAGCCTTAGAAAAAGGAGGAGCAAGTAAAGTCTACTTGTTCTTAGAAGTAATTCATCCATTTGAAGCAAAAGAAGAAACAGTTATAAATGATTTAGTTGAAAGCGTAAAGTATTGGAAAGAATACCTATAATTTTTAAACTATTATTTTTTCTTCTTTACTTTAATCAGAGGTACAGCTTCGATATTTAGAAAACGTTTCTGTCAAACTGATTTAAATCATACTTCGGTACTTAGTTTTAAATATTTTGTAGCTGAGAAAAAAATGTGAAAATAACTAGAGAGAATTTAAGCAAACTTGAAACATACTATGTAGGGTACCTTGAAGGAGAAAAACTTGAAGAATTCATAAAGGACTTTGACATAAAAATAGCTGCTGGACACTGGGCAGCAGGAGACTTCATGGACAGATTTGCTACCAAAGGATACTTCCCTGAGCTTAAAAGCGACATTATTTCTCAGCTTGAGCGAGTATATAAAGCTGGCATCAAGGGAGTAGAGTTCCACGATGTACTATTTTTAAATGAAAAAGGCGAAATAAATGAAGATAAAATAGCTGAAGTAAAAGAGTTCTTGAAAGAACACGACATGGTTGCAACAAACATGAACATGAATCTCTGGACGGACCCTAAGTACAAAATGGGTGGAGTAACCAATGTAAAGAAAGAAATCAGAGAAGAAGCTCTACAACAAGCTCTTAAAGCTATTGAAATAGCTAAGAAATTAGGCTGTGGAACAGTAAACTTGTGGCCTGGCTCTGATGGCTGGGACTACAACTTTGAAGTAAATTACGGTAAACAGCTTGAAATGTTTATAGATGCATGCATTACAATAAATAAAGAAGCTCATAAAAATGGATTAAAGTTCTGCGTCGAAGCAAAACTTCATGAGCCTCGTGAAGGAAATATGGTGATACCGACAACGCACTTAGCGGCGTTCATTGCTAAAGAAGTAAATAGAGAATGCGGAGTAGATAACATGGGAGTCTGTATTGACTATGGTCACGAACAAATGTATGCGTCAGAGCCTTCTCAAACAGTGTATGCACTAAAAGTACTTGGAGTTCCTCTACTTAACATACATTCAAACACAGCTAAGCTACATAGCAACGATGAAGATAGAGTAGCCGGAACAGGAGATATTTGGCGCTATGTAGACTTCCTTTACGCGACAATCGACATAGGTTACGACGGCTGGTATGGTGAAGACCAGTTTACCTATAGGATGAATCCTGTTAGAGCAATGGCACTATCGAAAGAATTTATAGCAAACTGCCTTAAGAAAGCGCTCTTAATATACGCTAGAAAAGATGAACTCGAAGCAATTAGAGAGAAAGGAGATCAAGCAGAAGTAATAAACTTCGTTAAAAAGATAATATTAACAGGCTAAATATTCTGTGTTATTTTTTAATAAAATTATTTACCTTGTTCCCCGAGATTTTTCTGCAAATCTTTATCATTTACCACTACTATATAATGTACTAACTTGTTTAAGAGAGCAGGATAAGTTTAACAGAACTCTTAGTACTAAAATAAGTTAAACAAATTTTTAAACTCTTATCACTCAATTATATACTTGAATGTCGGGAAAACTAGACTCTCTTAGACTAAAGCTAATATCAGTAGAAGTACTAAGGGTACTTAAGAAAGAATTCTCATATGATGAACTTTCACCAGTATTTAATCTATCACCCTCACTTTTAAGCCAATATATCAATGGGAGAATACTTCCAAGCACAGAAAGAGCCAGAGAAATAATAAATAAATTTCACGAAACATTACTGCCTAAATTACTCGATAGAAAATTAAAACTAACTAATGGCGTAGTAGATGTATCTAAAATCATTAGTGATACACAGCTTTTAAGTTTAGTTGCAAGCGTAGTTGTAGAAGAGTTTAGTGAAGTAGAAAAAGTTTTAACTGTAGAAACAGACGGCATACCTCTAGCCGTCCTTATAGCAGAGAAAATAGGAGTCGACATAGCTATAGCTAAACATAGAAAAGAAATAGGTGTGAGAGACTTTATTGAGATAAAAAGAGTTTTTCCAAGTGGACTATACTCGTACCTATACTTACCTAAGAACATACTTAAACCAGATGAAAAAATACTAGTTGTAGACGACATTATTCGCTCAGGGGCTACAATTTCGGCTTTACTTGATGCATGTAAAATAGCTAAGGCAAACCCTATAGGAGCTTTTGCTCTTGTAGCTATGCGTTCAACAGTAAATAAATTAACCCAACTATACAAGATTCCTGTAAAAGCTCTCAAATATATTTAAGTAACATAATTACAATATTCTTTGATGAGCAGTATTCCCGCTCAATTTATTAAACATATCTTCACTGAGAGAAAAGAACTCATACAGCGTGTCCTCAAAGGCAAAAGCACTAGAGAAGACTTTCTCATAGGTTTTCTTAGGCATACACCAGCAGTAGTAAGCTATGGTCCAGCAGGCCTCAATGCATCAATAAAGGGTGTTGGATTTATATTAAAGGAGGAGTACTTAGAAGAGACTACGAATAAATTACTCGAATGCTTGGAGAAAGGTATTGACTCAAAAGAAGCTCTTAAAATACTCTTAGAGCTCGTTTATGATGAAAATAAAGTAGATTTCAGTAAATTAACATCTATTGAATTAGCTAAACGCCATACATGGACTAATGTTCGTAAAAACCCTACTGCAACTCTCTTATTCTATATACCTCCTAATATAACGTATGAAGTAAGATGCACTGTAACTATACATGAAAACGACGTATACTGGAAGTACGTCAATGCAGTACACGATTTATATCATGGTGGGAAAAAGCAACGAGACTGGAGCAAAACACCAGTCTATATATTTCATATAAAAGAAATATACGATAACAACCCACGCGTTATGGGAGCCAAAATATATCCTTAGCTTATTTTAACAGATTCTTTTACACGCGACTCTGGATGACCAATTAACTCATACTTATAGACAACTTTATCGATTTCACAGCCAGGGCCTATTTCAACAAAATCCCCTTCAACTAGCTCACATACAGTATTTTCTAAGTAAATGTTTTTGCCTTTTATTTTACTTGAATATAGTTTTCCTTCTTTCTCTAGAGTTTCTAGACTAAAACATTCAAATAAAATACTGAGTGCTCTAGAAATTATTCTAGTAACTGTATCTTCCTCATATTCTTCCTGAAGCCTTACTTCAATATCATTTCCTTCAATTACATTTATGTGACATGTACTTGAGTGAAGCTCAATAAACACTTCGTCTGCTTTAAGTTTCCTTAGTATTACTTTCCCGCTAGACCTGAAGTAATCGCATTCAACGTCAGTAGCTTTGAGTTTACCCGCAATCTTTACTCTGCCTCCTTTAACATTTCCCTTTATGTTAGCTGAACCCGCAATTTTGAATAAATTATTTACTGTGAGATTATTTCCCACAAAAAGACTTCCGGTAACACTTACATTCTCAGCTTCAAGATCGTTCTTCACCTCAAGACTACCAGCAATCTTAACGGTTTCAGCCTTAATACTCCCCAAATGCTTTAAGCTCCCAGCAACTTTAATTGCAGGAATATTAGTGTCCTCTCTTAGTACAAGAGACCCCGCTACTGATAAAGTATTTGAAGTAACTTTTACAGGACCCCTAAACTTAGACTTTTTCTCGCTAAGATAAGCATAGTACTCGTCAAATAAATTACTCATATCCACCAGCCTCCTTCAGAATATCTCTTATTTCCTTCAAAAGCTCCTTCATTTCTCTAAGACGCTTCATTATAAGCTCCTCTACTTCACTATCACTTAAATCAGCGTACTTAAGCTTCTTCTCTTTAGTACTTTCTCGTCTCATCATATTCACCTTTAAGTAAATCACGAATCTCTCTAAGTAGCTCAACTATTTCATCTAATTCTTCGAGCATAGCTCTCTGCCGCGCACTATAAGCCAGCCCCTTTTCTCCATATTCTTCCCATATTCTCTTCATTATTCTATTTACAGTGCCGCCTCTTTCACTCAATGATTGATAAGCGACCACCATCGTCACCATAGCTAGAACTCCTCCTACAATTATAGCTAGCGCAGAAACTCCTATCGCAACCCAGACATCTAATCCAAATTCACCTACATAGTAAAACATGGCTATAGGCACTGCAAAAACAGCAATAAATATCGCTGCACCCATTAATGCAGTAGCCTCATCGAGAGTCATAATTCCTCACCTCTAGCTAATTTTCTTATTTTATCAGGAGTAATAGTTATTTTAAAAGGAATAACCCTGTAGTATTTTTTAACGTATGCTCGTTTTCCTGTGTACATTATGTATTCTCCCTTAATGAAACCTGCTCTCTCCAAAGCCGATAAATGGAGATGAGCTATCGGATAAGGAATATTCAATTGACGCGCTATTTCCGAAATATACATAGGCTTTTCAGATAACATAGCTATCATCCTCAGGCGAATAGGATTTGATAAAATAGAGAGTATTTTCGCCAACTCACGAAGATCCTTAGGTTCATGCACACATGTATCACCTATATGCTTCACCTATATTATTTTTTTCTCTAGGTATATATTAAATTTTATAGCTTATATAAATTTTTCTATATTTTTACCTAATAATTAAGGTGAATTTAGGTAAAAAGTAAGCAATTCTGAATCTTTCAAAAATTAGGCTATAAGCAGTGTAGTAAGACAGTCAATTAAAGAAAACAAATTTCTATACTTTGGGTTTAAGAAAATAATTTACTGACAATAATATTTCTTGACTGCTTCCTTAAAGTATTCTAGCTGGTTTTTATGAGGGAAGGGGTATAGGAAAAAGCATACTCCGTCTGCCCCGTTTTCTAGAGCATACTGTATTGCTTTTTCAACTTCTTTTTTCTCTTCTAGCATATAAGCATGTATTCCTGAGTATATTTCTTTGCCTGTGGCTACGCATTCAAGTGTAGCTTTGCCTATCCACTCTACAGGCTTTTCGTAGTACTTATGATATATCATTGGACACAAGAAGTCTATTTTCCATGAAGCCCACTGCTGGAAGACATATCTGTATGCTATAAGCGGTGTAGGAAATACTGCTGCTGATAGCTTCAGTTTAGGGTCGTATTTTTTGATAGCATTATATGCTATTTCAACAACTTTAGATACTTGTTTAGCTCTCCACTTAAACCATTTCTCGTAATCTCTTTTATTTAAATAATCTATCTCTATGGGATCTAGACCTGTTTCCTCTCTGTACTTGCTTCTACAGACTTCACAGTAGCAGAAATCGTATTCAGGGAAAAGTTTGTCTTCTTCAGGCAATCCATAGCGTTTTCTGAAGTGAATAGGTAGCCTTATGTCGGGTAGCCTAATGTAGTCCAAGTGTATTCCATCTACATCGAATTTCTCCAATATTTCAAGCGCGTTATCCGCCAAGAATTTTCTTGTTTCTTCTCTTGTAGGACAAAGCCACTTATAGTGCTCTATGTAAGGAGGCTTATCTATGCAGCTTTCGCCCTTCTTATTTACAACATACCAGTCTCTGTGTTCTTGGGAAAACTTTCCATGAGGTCTATTGAGTGAAACTATCCATGGATGTACTTCTATACCCGCTTCGTGTAGTTTCATAAAGAACTCAGCTATCTTAGCGTCGCCTAAGCTTCGCTCGCTTTTCTCGTAAACCTTTGTATCGTAGAGCGCACCAGACCCTTCTACTATAATCGGTAGAGCTCTCTCTACTTTTAATTCAACTAATTCACGTACTGCTCTATCTACGCCTACTTCAGTTAGTACTTTAGGTGTATGAACCCATGAAACTATCATTGAAACCATTTATTTTAAGCTATTATGCGCTTAAATAACTACTTTACAGATTTTAGGAAATCTTCCAGTTCTTTTCTAGTAGGCAGTGCTGTTGTAGCACCGTATTTTGTGCAAGTAAGTCCTCCTACTGCATTAGCGTACTTGATAGAGGTCTCTAAGTCTTTTCCTTCAAGTATGTGGAATACAATAAAGCCTGCTGTCCAAGCATCTCCCGCCCCAGTAGTATCCACTACTTTCACCTTGAAGGCAGGCTGATATGCTTCAGCTTCCTTCGTCTTAACATAGGCTCCTTTCGCTCCAAGCCTTATAGCAACCCACTTTAAGGAAGGATATTTTTCTAGGACTTTTTCTGATACTTTTTTGTAGTCTGATGTATTGAAGAGGCTTGTAAGTTCATCCAAACCCATTGTAAGTAAAGTAGTATACTTCAAGTACTTATCAAAAGTTTTCAAAGCCTTTTCACCAGAGCCCCAGATATCGGGTCTGTAGTTAGGGTCAAATGATACTTCGAGGCCGTTTTCGTAAGCAGCCTTCATTATTTCGAAGACGGTATCGCTTAAAGGAGAATACGCTGTAGAAACACCTGATACATGTATTACTTTAGCTTTTAGTATTTCATTCAAATCAACGTCAGATGGCTCAAGCATCGTGTCAGCTGTTTCGACCCAAGGTTTTCTATAGAAGAAAAACGATCGCTCACCACTCTCCTCAAGCACTACAAACGCTAAACTTGTTCTAGCTTTCTTGACTTTAACCCACTTAATATAAACACCTTCTTTCTCAAGAGTACTCAAGATAAATTCTCCGAAAAGATCCTCGCCTACAGCAGCTATTAAACCCGCCTTATGTCCAAGCCTAGATACTCCTATAATAGTATTTGCTGGCGCTCCGCCGAAATGTACAGTAAGCCTAGTTCCCTCACGATATTTACCCGGCTCCTCAGGAATAATATCTACTAGCACTTCACCTAAACCATAGACTTCCACTTCCATCAACACTACTATTCTTTAAAATATTAAATAACCTTCTGTACTTCTCTAAACAAGCCGAATCTCTTGAGAATTAGTTATTAATTATTCGCGAGAGTACTTTAACTCATGGAAGTGAGTAAAGCGGTTATCTTAGCTGCAGGAAAAGGAGAAAAATTCTACCCATTTAGCTATTTTCGACCTAAGCCCATGTTTCCAGTATGCAATAAGCCTATATTAGAACATATATTGGACAAACTTGTTTCGACAGGAATAAAAGAGATATGCATTGTTGTAGGCTATAGAAAAGGCAGAATTAAGAACTACTTCGGCCCAGGTAAAAGACACAACTGTAACATAACGTATGTTGAACAAAAAGAACTTCTCGGCACGGCAGACGCTCTTCTTAAAGCAGAAAACTTTACTAGAGATGAGCCCTTCGTGCTTGTTTACGGAGACCTTGTTTTCGGCGAAAAAGTTATTCCAAGCATTTTAAAGGCATTTACAGGTAAGGAACTTGGAGTCGCCTGGATTAAAGAAGTAGATGAGCCGTGGAAGTACACTACGGTGGCTGTCGATAAAGGTATCCTAAAAAGAACAGCATGGAAAGCTAGAATAGGACACTTTCCTAGTAAAAAGGCCTTAACCGGAGTCTATGTGTTTTCCCCCGATATATATTGCTATGCAGATAGAGCATCAGAAATTTTTCTGGAAGTAGAGAATGGTGTAGCTCCTCCACAAGAATACGATCTGGCTGATAGCCTAAATGTTGCTGCAAGAGAAGGAGAGTGTGTTAAGTGTATTGAAGTTGATGATTACTGGATCGATGTAGATGTGCCATGGCAGGTTTTTGATGCAAATGATGCAGTTTTTAAAGAGATGGAGAATAGGCTAAGTGAAACATATATACACGAAAAAGCCGAAGTCAGTGAAAAAGCTGTAATTAAAGGTAAAGTCTACATAAGCGAAGGGGTAATTATAGAGGATAATGTACGTATTGAAGGCCCAGTGTGGCTAGGCAAGAATACGAGAATACTCAATGGAGCGCATATCTATGGACCTACAGTCATAGGTGAGGAGTGTATAATAGGTCCGTACTGCGAGGTAAGCGGATGTATAGGTAATCGAGTTAGGATAGGACACTGTGCCGAGGTCTTTGGTGTGGTCCTAGACTACAGCTGGATAGTACACTTCTCACATATCTGCG
The DNA here is from genome assembly GCA_965367815.1 of uncultured Thermoprotei archaeon. Taxonomy (GTDB): domain Archaea; phylum Thermoproteota; class Thermoprotei; order Thermofilales; family B15-G2; genus B15-G2. The sequence continues at coordinate 82,464 of CBDUKN010000005.1, read as the reverse complement.
GTATACTAGGTGAAAGAAGTGAGATAGGCGCGGGAACAATAACAGGTACTCTTAGGTTCGACGATGAGCCCGCTAAAGTACTAGTCAAGGGGATATTTAGAAACGCAGGTTATCGAGGAAACTGCATTTTCTTCGGAGACTACTCTCGCACCGGAGTCGGCGCATTACTTATGCCGGGCAGAATAGTAGGTCCCTGTAGCATAGTGGGTCCAGGTGTAATGCTAATGCATAATTTACCGCCTTTCAAGATAATATTGAAAAAAGAAGAATATGAAATACGTGACTGGAATCCATCAGTATACGACAAAGTGTAGCTTGCGATGATATCTAAATATAGTACTTGAAGCTTTTTTCTTTTAAATAATTGATGTATTTTTCTAGTGAAATCGATAACTCGACTAATGTGTCTGCAGCTTCTTTTAATAGCTCTAATCCTTTCTCAGGGTCGATGTTAGGTCTCCAAGGTAAATGTTGAGTAAAATCTACGTATCTGAAGCCAGTATATCCTCCTCTCTTAGCTATTTCGCCTAATCCAGGAATCTGAATTTTCTTTTCCTCGGATTTCTTCTCAAGGTATTTCTTAATAAGATGACTTTTTCCTAAGACTTTAAGTGCAGCGTATAGAACAGAGGCTTCAAGCCACGCTTCATCAAAGCCTTCTCTCAGCACTTTTTCTCTAATCACTGAATACGGGTTAAAATATACTGCCAAGACTTCGTCGTACTCGTAAAGCTCTCTTACAGCAGTTTTTAAAGCAATTTCATTGGGACCGTGAATACTTACGAAAAATATTTTCCTGAAGCCTTGGCTCCAAAGACACTTAGCTACTTCTTTAACTAGCTCTGAAAGAAGCCTCAACGGTATAGTTACTGTGCCTTTAAAGGAAGAAGTAGCCCCAGCAAAAGAGTAGTGTATTGGAGGATACACGAGACCGCCTGTTTTTTCAGAAGCTAAAAGAGAAACTGCTTCAGCTACATAAGTATCGGTGCTCATAGGTAAATGGTAGCCGTGTCCTTCAGTAGAGCCTATAGGGATATAAGCAATATCGGTCTCTTTTAAAGCATTATAAACTTCATCTACGCTTAAATCTCCTGTATAACGCATGTTCTAAATATACCTTAAATTAAATTAATCTTTAACTGAGCTTACACTACATAGTAGAGATCTTTCACCTTAATTTTAGGATAGAAATATTAGCTTCAAAGCTGGTATAATTCATGAGAATACCATGAAGTCAACTAGAACATTAAGAATTACCGTCCCTGAGGATATGATGAAAATGAAGCTAAAGTACTTCTAGCTATAGAACTCTTTCGTGAAGGTAGACTAACAATTAAACAAGCAGCTTCTTTAGCGGATTTATGTGTAGAAGATTTTATGAAAGAGCTCTCAAAAAGAAAAATAAGCATTGTAAACTGGACACTCGAAGAGCTAAAAGAGGAGCTCAAAATGCTGAAAAACTTGCAAGACAACTCTAACACTAGTATTTACATGAAGCCTGTTTCGAATACTTCTCCACTCATAGCTTTAAAACATGCTAAACTTATTGAAAAACTTGAAATACTTTTTAGTAAAATAATTATTCCACCAGCTCTAATGAAAGAACTCAGCATTAAAGAAGAAAACTACTTTAAGCAACTGAATTTTTTAGAAATTGAGAATCCTATTAATCGTCAATTAGTTGCAGCACTAAAAACTCGTAGTAGATGAAGGTGAAGCTGAGGCAATAGCATTGGCTATTGAAAATAATATGTTATTAATAATAGATGATTTAAAGGGTAGAAAAGTAGTAAAAGACTTGGAATTAATGTTATTGGTACTTTAGGTTTACTGAAGATAATGAAACTTAAAGGAATAGTATCTGAAGTCAGACCATTTATTAAAATTTTAATGAGAAAAGGTTTTATATAAAAACAGAATTAATACAAGAATTATTAAAGGATCTCAATGAAATATAATATATTACAGTTAGGTTAAATACTTTAATTATAAATACCCTTCAATATAGAAGCCTTTAGACTTCAGTTTAAGAATAGCTTTCTTTAAGGTGCTTCTGCTTCGACTCTTTATAATGACTTCTGCTCCAGCTTCCTCGACTTCAATATTTGAAAAGCCGTCTAGATGCAATTTAGCTTCTCTTGGAGCCACCGCGATAAAGTATCCGTCGGGAGTTTTGCGAGACCCTACTTTGACTATCCGTTTCACATAGGAAAGATAAATGAGGCCGGTATATTATAGTATGGTAGAGTGATGGTTCATTCCGCGGTCTGTTTAATGGCTATTTCTAGTTCATCTGCATTTAAGAAAGCGATATCTGAACAAAAATATAATACTACTTCCTAGGAGATACTCTATAGATGCATAGCTGTTATTAAGACTCTATTGCCTTTTTCTTTTAATTATATGCAATGCTAATACTGTTATTAGTCCTAAGAAACTATAGCGAGTAGCAACATGGGCGATGTAGCTAGCCGCGTAGTGTTTTCTGGGCATAGAACTTGAAGCGAGGCTCCAGAGCGCCGTGTGAACTAAGACAGCGGTTAGAAAAGCCGTTGATACAAGTTACTTAAGTTTCACTCAACTCCACCTCTCAAATGCTCGTACACTTCATAAAATCTTAACATACTTAAGACTACTTATACCCCTAAAACCCCCGTAGAAACATTTAGTAAACTACTACCTCAGCCAATTACCCGGGTTTACAGCACATATACAGTAAACGGTCAGAACATATAAGTGACCTCTGAGTTCTTAAGTAATGAGTATAGTAGGTGATGATCTGTTCAGCGGCCTGATCGAGTGATGATTATCACCCTCGCTGATGAACTTCGTGCAGTTTTCTGAGTTAAATAAAGCCCTTTAAGACAATTATCTAGAGTAGGCTTTTCTGATGACTGTCAGTATTAAGCAATATTTTGGTAAGAAAGAGCTGAATATGGTGAGATTTATAGGTGAGTTACCCACATTTATATATGTGGGAATATGGAATTATTGTTAAAAATTGACTCTAGAGGTAGAATACTTATACCCGCTGACATTAGAAGGAAACTGAATTTAAGAAATGTTGTTAAAGTACGTGTTGAAGAGAAGCGATTAATTATTGAGGCTGTAGAAGACCCTATTGAGGCTCTAGCAGAGACTGTTATTAAGGGCTCAACTGATATAGAGAAAGAAATGTCGAAGTACAGGAAAGTAGTAGAAAAAGAGGCTTTAGAAAAGGTTAGAGAAAGATGGTTATAATTGAAACCGATATTTTAGTAGCGCTTGCCTCTAAGACAGATAAACATCACAGTGAAGCAAAAAACATAGTAAGTAGACTTAAATCTATTAAGCTGTCGCCGTACGCCTTAATTGAGCTGGATTTACTAATTTCATCGAAACTAATAGTAGTAAAACTTCCTGATTTTTACGAGAGATTAAACGATCTGCTTATGTACTATAATATCTCAGTGCTACCACAGCGAGCATTACATTTTACAAAAGCATGGAAGCTAAGACAGAAATATGGCCTTACATACTTTGATAGTCTTCATGCAGCAGCCGCTATTGAAGAAAATGATATCTTAGTCAGCTATGATAGAAAATATTCTGGTGTTAAAGAATTAAAATACATGTATCCAAGAGACTTCGAAATATACTAGATATTTATATAAATTATTAAAGTTTACGATAGTAGAGATATTTATAAAGAAGTATTATGAACTAATGGATTTATTCATCCCTTTGCTTCTTCGTAAAGCTTCTTCACTTCATCTGCAGTTAGTGCTCTACTATATATTCGTACATCGTCTACTGCTCCGTAGAAGTAGAGGAAATGTGGTGATTTCTTTTTGGCTGTTTTACCGTATCCTATTGCTAGTAGCTCTTTTGAAGGTATATCTGCTAAAAATAATCTCATCTTAGGGAACCCAAAGTTGTAGTGTCGATTAGTTAGCTCAACTTCATTCAAGTAAGCTGTGTTTCCGCGATAACTTACAACTACTACGAGATGATACCATTTGCCTGACTCTAAGTTGACCCGGCTGTCGAAACAGAGTACGGGTTTACCGTTTATAACCCAAGTGACATAGAGCTTTTTATTGCCGGGTTTCGCGTGTCCTATTTCGATTATAAACATGTTATCTGTTTTTTCGCTTGATATGCCTAGATAGAATATGGGTAATATTTCTTGTTTGTTGAGAACATCTATGTACTTAAACCATAATGAAATACTTCCTTTCTTTAGTTTTCCTAATGTTTCTATTGTTTTCTTCGAGAATTTTATGTAGCCCTTTCCATTGAAATATACCGCGTTACCTATTACACCTTTAGCTACTTTTACTGACCCAACTACTGTTCCATGCAGTTCTCCAATAGAATCAAGTATTTTTCCGCCCACTATTTTGTCCAGAGTCCAGTGTGCTATTAATCCCTCTTCTAGAGTATACTCGTATTCTATTTTTTGTCTAAAATGAATATTTACTATAAATGCCATTAGTATCCCAAGAATAGCAAGAAGAGCTGCTGCAATGTATTTAACTACCTTCATCTATATTTACTTATGTCTGCAAGTACTTTTAAAGTTAATGACCACTAAGTCTATGCTCGTACTAAACTATCTTAGTTAAGTATACTCAATATGAAGAAAATTGTGTAGTCATTTATTTTCATGTAGTTAGATATTTTCGTGAGTGTAGTTAGCTATGATAGTAAGTCGTTTAAAATAGGTGGCAAGAGGAAATTCATTTTCAGCGGCGAAATACACTACTTTAGGACTCCTAGGGGCCTATGGTACGATAGGCTTCTTAAAGCAAAGAGAGCTCACTTGAATACTATTGCAAGCTATATTGCTTGGAACTGGCATGAAGAAGAGGAAGGAGTATTTAGATTTAATGGCGATAGAGATATTGAAACATATATTAATTTATGTAAAGAGCTAGGACTCTTCTTTATTGCTAGGCCAGGTCCCTATATTTGTAGTGAATGGGACAGCGGTGGTCATCCTAACTGGCTGTATGCTAAAACAAATATATTCAGAACCATTAGAGAGCCTTATCTGAGCTATGCTTTAAGGTGGTATGACGCAATACTGCCTATCATAAAGAGAACTCTGTGCAGTCGAGGCGGAGCTACAATAATGTTTCAGATAGAAAACGAGTACTTCTGGGGTAATGTTCCACTACACTTCGTGCTGTACGAGAAAGCTCGAGAGTATTTAGGCGAAGATGTTCCCATAGTTACTAACGAAAACAAATATGTTCACTCAACACCTATTATCGATACTATTGACAGCTACCCTGACCCATGGGTATTAAGTGAATTTGAGAGAAAAATAGAGGAAGTTAAGAGGAGCCAGAAAGATAAGCCGTTAATGTTCATGGAGCTTGAAGGAGGATGGTTTAGTATCTTCGGCAAGCCTTTACCTACGGAGAGAGGAAGCTTTCCTGCAGGATGGACAGAAATGCTTGTCAAAACTGCTATAGCCAGAGGTGTAAAAGCAATAAACTTCTACATGTTTCACGGCGGAACAAATCCAGAGTACTTTACCGCAAAGTACATTACTACTACATACGACTATGATGCAGCTATAAGCGAGTGGGGAGAACTTAAGCCAAGATACTATGCTATTAGGCGCCTCGGCTTATTCATTGAGTCTTTTGAAGATCTACTTACAGAAGCTGAAGAAAGTAAAGTCGAGATACTTGAAGGAGACGCCGATGTTTTCTGCAGAAAAAGCAGAGACACAGCTCTAGTATTTATACGAAATATTCGAGATGAAAGTACCTGCGTTAAAATCAGAGTAAGCGATATAGAGATCCCGCGGATCACAGTACCTCCAAAGTATATGAAAATAGTTCTCGTAAACTATGTTTTTCCTGAGACCTTGTTTAAATTGAAGTACTCTACTTTCGAGCCACTCCTAGTAACTAAAGTAGGTGATCGAATAGTAGCAGTTTTTTACGGTGATGAAAACGAAGAAAATGAAACAGTTTTAGAGAGTAAGACTCCTATTAAAGTCAAGTCAGTAAGCTCGGAGAAAATAAGCGTTAATGTAGAAGATAAAACACTAGTAATTAGACATATTCAAGGTAAGAAAGACTATTTAGTGGAACTTACCTCAGGTGGCAGAACTCTACTTCTAGTGTTTACTACAAAAGAGCGAGCAAGCAAAACATGGATATTTGAAAACAGTTTAGGCAAATTCATTGTTATATCAGATATCTACTTTATGAGAGAAGCAGAGGACAGCAAAGTAGTATTTGAAGACTATATTAGCTCTAAGAGAACAGCAACTATAATATCTCCTATAAAACTAGCAGACTTCAACGAAATATTAGAAAAAGTGTATAGCGTTGAAATAGAGTTTAACGCAGAAAAGCTTCCTTCACTCAAATTAAGTCCACTAAATGAAGTATTCTATGAAAATAAACCGCAGTTGAACGCTATGACTGAAATCGAGCCCTATACTCCTTTAGAAAAAGTAGGCTTTTATAAAAACGGGGTCTACGAGTACTTAATTTCGTTTAAACTTAAAGAAAAACCCATTAATAATACTCTGTACTTCAGTTTAGTAAACGACTATGCTGTAGTATTCTTAAACAATAAGAAAATAGGATGCGGCTATAGATGCTTTGAGCTAAAGGCAGAAAACTTGAAAAACAAAAACGAGCTATACATAGTCTTGGAGGCTACAGGACATAACAATGATGGCATGTTGCCGATTTTAAACGGAGTACTCAATGGAATATACTTGGGTAAAATCGATGAAAAAGAAGTTTCCTCGTGGAAGTACTATGAGATACCGTCGCTTAAAGAAGTATATGACAAAGGTATTGTTTCAAGAATAGATTATTCAATGCTCTTAAATAACCCACTAGATACCGAAGAATTTAATAAACTACTAAGATTGAAGAAAGCTCCCAAAGAAGTAAAAGAGTTCAGTGGTCCAGGCATATACGAGTACACCTTCAAGTTAACTGAAGAAGATCTTAGACACAACTATATTCTCGAGATACATGAAGGAAGAGGAGCTATACTAATATTCGTTAACGGAAGACACGCCGGATCATGGCTTTCATGGGATAGAGGAAAGAAGTATAGCTTCGATATCTCAAGATACCTAAGAAGCGGAGAAAACAAAATAGAGTTAATAGTTATCGAAGGTAAAGGTGTGAACAAAGTACTGCTTAAAGTATATCAGATTAAAATCGAGGGAACATGGCATATAATCGAGGGAACTCAAGGTATTAGAGAAAAGTGGTTCGAAGAAAAGCCTTCAACTGCAGTAAAGACTATTGAAAAGTGTTTCTGGAAATACTGGACCCTTCAAACAGATATTCCTCAGAAAATACTAGCTCCCCTCAAAATAACTATAGACAGCAACTGCAGATGCCTCATATACTTTAACTCAAAGCTAGTAGGAAGATATGTTCCCGAAGGCCCTCAAAAAGACTTCTATGTACCAGAACCTCTAGTAAGGAAAGAAAACAAAATAGCTGTAATGTGTGTACCTACAGTAGAAAAACCTAAAGTAGAGATAAAAGCAGGATTCTACACAACTACTGTTTTAAAAGAAATTAAAATATTTCCTTAACAGTTTTCTTTAATTGAACAGCTAACGGTATCGCTATAGTACTTCCCACTATCACTTGCATTATATTAAATGGTACTTCAGCTAATGCTGCTGGACCAAAACCCAGCACATAGTATTCATAGAGAAAGTATCCTAGAACCATCTCTAGTCCAGCAATTCCTAAAGCCATTACTTTAATTGAAAGCTCATATTCTTTCTTATATATGAAATATATGAAAATTAAGGCAACGGCTACAGCAACTGCTATCCATAGGTAGGCCGCCACATAAAGCCCTAGCGTAGCTATACCAAATAAAGTGAGCTCAGCGTATGCGCTATAGTAGTATGTTCCTAAAGCAACTAAGCCTACTGGAATAATAAAACCTATTATAGTCAACTTTTTTTCAGAATATCTTTTCAGCTTGTAGTAAATATATCCCGCTAAAAATCCTTCAATAAACTTTATTACAAATGTAGCTGGAGCATAATGGTAGTAGCCTAACGCTATATCAGCTAGAGCAGATCCTAGTCCTCCAGCTACTCCACCTATAGTAGGACCGAAAAGCAAAGCAATAGTATATACCATAGATTCTCCTATGTTAAAGTAGCCTTTTGTTTCAGGGATGTATATTGAGATAGCAACAGTGCCTAGGAAAACTAAAGCTGCGCCGATCGCAGTAAAAACTATTTTCTTAGTACTTGTATTCTTCAATGCCACATTAGCGACTATGCTTAGGAAGTAATTTAACTTTGCGCTAGCTTCTCTACTATAGAGTAAAAGTACTTTGACTCAAAATGCTGTAACACTTAATCAGCACATTTAACTCATAGACTGCTTTAAGTATGGATTACCGACTTACGTTAAACTATTTGCTAACGAGTTCACTTGCAAAAGACTGTAACATTCAGTAAGGGTGACCTCCCTCACTTCCATCGGTTTTCGGTAGACTCATCACCTTCAGCTACAATTGACTGCTCTCTGAAAATATGTTTTACTTACTTGGAGATAGTTTAAGAAAATAGAAAAACTTATATAGGTAAACCTATCTAGGTTTACTGGAGTTGATATGAGTAGACGATTTAGTTCACATGAAGCATGGCCTGCACCGTATAGTGGAGTTCCGGGGGCTCTCTTCGCCTTATCGATGATATTAATTATCGTAGCTTTTTTACTAAATATAACACGGAGCACTCTCAGTGCGTACACCCTATGCCTATTCTTAGCTAGTATAGTCTTCGCTTTACTTTCTGTAGGGAAAGAAGTACTAGCAGTGAAAGGAAGGTTAGTGCTTGTGTACGGCTACCCTGTAAGCATTTTCAAGTATTCTGTCACCAATATTACAGAAATATCTGCTTTAGATAATCTTAGTAGAGGAAAGATATTCAAGTACTTCAAGCTATACTTAGTTCCTTCAACTATGATGATGCATCTTCCAGTAATCTACGTGATTTTAACTGCTCCATCTATCCCAATAGAGTATTTGACTTTCTTACTAGCACCAGTAGTTGCAGGACTTATTTTAACTGTTAGATGCATGCTTACTTACTTTGATTTCATGAAATTCATTAAGTACACGGGAAGCATTTTAGGAGCAATTTCTACAATACTATGTTTCCAAGTAGCATCAATCTACAATAAAGTCTTCGGCAGACCTATTACAAGCGACTTACGTACACTAGCCTTCTTGATGACAGGCATGCTATTAACGTTCGTATTCTATGCAATGGTACTTTACTTCTCGACTAGAGGACGCTTAATTGTTATAGAAGATAGCGCGGGAAGACACTACGCTATTGTAGCTGTTGACGAGAAAACTGCACAAGAGTTAGTTAATATTGTTGTGAAAGAGGTGATGGCATTTGATACTTAAGTTGCCTTCCCGTATGGAAGAAATACTAGTTAAGAAAGCTGAAAGTGGCCTAAAAGAAGTGGAAATAGCTAAGGAACTAGGTATATCAAAGCAGGCTGTAAGTAAGGCGCTTAAAGAAGCTAGAGCTAAACTTACTCAAATATTTCTTTCGCTTTCAGATATACTTAATTCAGATATTATTAAGATAAATGTTGAAAAAGGTTTTATGGTTCTTCGAAATAGAGAGACTGGTGAAAAGATATATGTTGTTTACATTCCAGGCCAAGGACCTCAAGTATTTTTAGGGAGAACAGAAGATATTGATGTAAATAGACAGTTCTATCGGAGAATCATTGATGCTGCTGTGAAGTGGGGTCTTCTCGACTCAAATACTATAGACGAAGATGAACTTCTTCTAATTAGAAAGATTATAGATAAAATGGAAGAATAACGCTAAATTTTGACTTAGTAAAATATAAATGCCTTTATTTTAGTACCTTTGCTTATAAAATAGATGTACGAGTACGTTTAAATTCTATTGGAGGCCATATTTTCAGTTTTACAAAGCATTCAATAATGTCTGGTAGCGGCAATCCTACTACGTTAAAATAGCATCCTCTAATTTCTTCGACTAGAGTTCCTCCAAGCCCTTGGATTGAATAAGCTCCAGCTTTTCCTACATACTCTTTTGTTGATAAATAATACTCAAGCTCTCTGTCGCTGAAATTTCTCATTTTAACTATTGTTCTTCTGTAGCCCGATAATACTTCGTCTTTGTATATGACCGCGTAGCCTGTTACAACTATATGTTCTCTTCCTCTTAAGTGATTTAATATTCTCCTCGCTTCATCTTCGTCTCTAGGCTTCCCGTAGACTACACCGTCTATGTAGATCAGCGTGTCTGCAGCTACTACAGGCATGTTTTTAGCGACTTCGTGTACTTTCCAAGCTTTCTTAAGAGCATTGTCTTCAACTACTTTCTTAACATAGTTTAACGAACCTCTTCTCACAATAATCTCTTCTATTACAGGAACTACAAGCAGTACTCGAAAACCGAGCATTCTAAGTAAATTTCTTCTAGCTTTAGACCTTGATGCAAGCACTATTGATCTCTTCTTTATTTCTGGTCTTTTTTGATCGCTCATTTACTCTCGATATAAGAGTTTTTTAACTTTTGTTAAATATCTAGCGGTTTTGACTACTCGCTGGTCCACTTCAACTATTTCTCCTCCCTCAATAACTAAATGTTTTACTGGAAGATTTCCGCCGAATATTTTATTTACTTCTTCTACCATAAAGTGAAGTTGTACGCAATGAGGTGACCCATCAACAGTCAATACTACTATTTCCTCTAAAGACAATCTAGCTACTATAGATGCTAGTTTAAATCCCACTATATTCATGTGTTCTGCTTCAAGACATACTGCTAGGCAAACTCTGTTCTCAGAGTACTTGCGAAATATTTCGGGGTACTCATCGTATACGCACTTACCGTAGATAAGCAGTCTTCGTTTTTCTCTAATCTCTTTAGCACATGCATTCACGTCTATTAATCTCCGTAACATAATCTGAGTAGCAATTTTACTCTAATTAGCGTTCCCTTTTAAGTAAATACACTAGAGCAACAAATATCACGACAATGAGCAATGCTATAGCTGTTCTTTCATTCAAGTACTTCCAGTGAAACTTTTTTACGTTAATTGTTATCGAGGATATTGCCGAAGAATAGTACTCGTTTCCTTTCCAAGTGAACTTAAGTGTCCATTTGCCTGCGTAAGGTACTTTTATTTTGAAGACAAAGGCTCCATTAGGCCCTGTTATCACCTGGTAGTCCAATATAGTTGTCTGAGGGCCCTCGACTGTAATTGATATTACTTGATAAGCTAAAGGTGGAGCTAAACGACCTGATATGGTTACTTCATCTCCCGCATAAACTTCCTCAGGATACTCCAAGATTATGCTAGATTTCTTCTTTTCTAGGAATACCTGAGTTACCGCATACGAGTCTTTCAAATATTCAGTGCCCTGAGCATATAAGCAGAGCCTAATTAATCCTCTTTCTTTAACCAGAATGCTCTTCTCGAAGAATCCTTTCCTGACATATGTTTCAGCGAGGCTTGTCGTGTTGCTAGGCCATAAGACTATTATTTTTAAAGTAGTGTTTACAGGCATTAATAAATGGCCTTTTACAATTATTTTATTATCTTCACAAATAATTTTATCTAAAATAATTTTATTTATTTTCGGTTTTATCAAATATACTTCGATAAACTGACTTAGCGAAACTTCTCCTCCTTTGTAGTAAGCAGTCATCAAGCTTACTTTCATCTTTTCATTAGCTAAAGTAGTTTCTTCTCCCTGACATCTAACTAAAGCTACATAGAATCCATTGGCGTAGAAGTAAGTATAGCCTATGTTACCTGGTGCTTGAGGCTCCAGAGGCACCCAGCCTAACTCAGGTACATAGACTTCACACCAAGCATGTTCTTCTTCTAGTCTTTTTGTAGAGTAAGTTAAGTGAGCGTATCCTGAAACTACTCTGCACGGTATGCCCACTGCTCTCGCAAACGCTGTAAAAAACATTGAATACTCATTGCAGTCGCCTTCTCTAGTCAAATGAGCTGTTAACGCGCTGGTCTCTTTTTCCATAGGCTTATACTTTATGTGATTTTTAACAAATTTGCTGAAAGACCCTAGTACTGAAAGCAAATTGTTTTTACCAGACAAATGTTCTACAGCTTTCCTTGCAATAAGCTCGTTATTGCATTCTATGTGAGTGCTTGGCATTAAGTATTTTTTAACATCAGCTGGCACTTCCTTAAGTTCACTTAGGCTTTTATTCAGATCTATGTGTCTTGCTCTTAGAGTAACGTCATATTCAACTATTATCTGAAGTTCTTTACGAGGTGGAATATGCAGATTTTCGAAGAGGGCATACTTATTTCCATAGCTATCTTCGAGAACTCTCTTGGTCTTAATGCTGAACACGGGTCTCCTTACTATTTGAAACGTTGAATTTGATATTATAGCTAAATATACTTTTGATATTTCTGTAGGTTTAAATGATATATTTTTAATACATGCTTTTTGCTTTAACTTAATATGAAGTATCTTAGGTGTAGCATTAATTACTACGAAATACAAATTTTCTGAATATTTCTTGTTCTCAATAAAGTCTTTAATAACTATTTTAACTTCGTATATACCATTTAAATAATACTCTTTTACAGGTAAGCTTAAGTAGTATTCAAGTGAGATACTGGCGAACTTTGTTTTATTCGAGTATGTTTTCATCAGACTATATAGAGTATAGTTAAGTGAATCAAGTATTTTTATTGTTTAAGAAAAATTGTAGAAATAGTAGCTCCCAGTATTTTTTAGGCTAGGTCTATAGCTCCAGTAAATGTATACATTTTTCCCGGGATAAAATACGAGAGCTGGCTCGATTTTACCTTCTCTCAATACACCTACTACTGCATTTAATTTATTTGGATAGCTTTCAACTTTTATGTAAACTAGATTAACTATTGTCAGGCTTAGCGCCAATAGAAGAAGCTTGCGATTATTTAACACATGTTTCACTACCTGCAGTTAAATATAAGTGTGTTTTATTAAGCAACAGGCTCTAGTGTTAAGTTACTTAAAAACAGTTTCTGGAATTCTTTCTCCATCGGAGCTTCGATTACCTTTATTTTTCTGAATACATCTTTGCAAAGTTTTCTAGCTTCACTTGAAGTTAAGTATAGTATTGCTCCTCCTAAAGACCCGTTGCCTATGAATTCTATTTGTGAAGGATCCGCTTTAGGAAGAAGACCTATTTCTATAGCGTTTACCGGATTTACGTGAAAACCGAAGCTTCCTGCAACATATATTTTCTCTACTTTGTCTGGTGATATACCAGCTTTCGATAATAATATTTTGTATCCCACTTTAAATGCGGTTATTGCTAGCTGCAGTTTTCTAATATCTTTCTGCGATAAGACTACGTTTTCCTCATAGTCTAAAACATATTCAAGTACGCCACTTTTTCTTCTAACACTACTATAGTTTTCGAGAAGTCTGCCTTTTCTATTTAATATTCCGTGTCTTATGAGTTCAGCAAGCAAGTCGATGTATCCCGATCCACATATTCCTTTGGGCTTTCCTCCTCCTATTACTACGTACTGTATGCCTCTTTTTGTAGAAAAGACTCTGTGCACAGCTCCATAAGTAGCAAGCATTCCTGAAGTTAACCCTACTCCTTCAAAAGAAGGTCCTGCTGGAACTGATGTAGAGTAGAGCTCATTGTTTTTCTTCAATACAATTTCTCCATTAGTGCCGATGTCTACTAGAATAGCTGTTTTATCTTCTAGCATTCCTGAAACTAGAATATCTCCTATGACATCGCCTCCAATATACCCTCCCACTACAGGGAGTGTTCTCACTATCGCCTCTTTATTAAGATTAAAGCCTAGTTCTCTGGCTTTTATAGTAAGCATGCCTGTGAAAGGTGGAGTAAAGGGCTTGAATCCCAAAGTATGTGGAGAGATACCCAAGAAAAGTAAAGTCATAGCAGTATTTCCTGCAACAACTACTTCGAATATTCTATCTCTTTTGTTTCCAGCAAGCTCGTCTATCAATTCTTCTATAGTATCGAGAGCCGCTTTACTAACTTCTCTCAGTTCTTTCTCGCCTTTAATTGCATAAGAAATTCTTGAGATAATGTTATTTCCGAAACTCAGCTGCTTATTATACGTCGAAGCTGTTTTCAGAAGCTTACAGTTACTCAAATCTACGAGACCAGCTACAACAGTAGTAGTTCCTAAGTCTACTGCAATACCATATACTTCACTCTCATTGATTAAGTCCAGTACTTCATGCGATTCTCTGTCAACAAGCACTGCAGCTTTCTTCTCTTTATAGAATATTTCCGGTAACTTAGATAGAGCGCAAAGCGATACTTTCTCAGCAGAAATATTTCTCTCTCCAAGCTCCTTAAGTAAGTAATCTAAACAAGATAAATCGCTTTTCATATATTTTACTTCAACAACTTCAGCTAAAGGACACCTATCGTACTTAACTCGAATTCTATAGTTTTCTAAAATATATTTACGCACTTTAGGAATTATTACCTCGATATCTCCTAGAACTCTCACTTGACAAGCCAGTCTCCAGCCTTCTTGAACAAGTCCTCCTAAAACCTTTTTCTCCGCATCAGTAGGCTCAGAAACATTTCCTTTAGCAACCAGTACTCTGCAGAGTCCGCATAAGCCTAGTCCTCCGCAAACTGCCTGCACTTGTATTCTATGTTTTCTTAAAACATTTAAAAGAACTTCATTTTCATTGCAGACTATGACTTTATCTATATTTTTTACATATATTTTAGGCATACTCCTCCCTCGCTGCTTTAACTAAAGCTTTAATGTTTTCTGGTCGCGAACGTAAGGGAATTTCACATCCAGCACTTAGTATATGTAGCTTTCTCTCTCCGTCTTCAATGCACTTTTTAGCTTCATTAAATACTTCATCCGGCGTAGAGTCTACGAAGAGCTTTGTATTGAGGTTTCCTAGCACGCATTTATCTACTAAAATATTCTTTGCCTCCTTTATGTTCACATAGTAGTCCAACTGTATGATATCAAATGGAAGTGACTTGAGATGAGGTATTATCTTGTTAGACCTTCCACATACATGCAGGGCTGAGTAGAGACCTTTTTTCTTGATGTAGTGTAGCAGGGTCTCTAGCGCTTTCCGCGAGTATTTCTCAAAGACTTCAGGCCTTACCAGCGATAAGCAAGGCTCGAGCACCATAACTAAGTCTACTCTACCTTCACTTGCTAGTAAGTCTACATAGCCTCTAGAGTACTCAGATAACTTTACTAAATATTCTTCCGTAAAAGTCGCCTCGCCTCTCATGACTTCTCTAAATACTCTGGTTAATCCTAATAGCTGACATAGTAAAGTAAAGGGTCCTAGAACATAGGCTCCTATGATTTTTGTCGACGATAACTCTCTAGATATTTTAGCTAGTGCGTCTACGAACACCTTAATTCTACCCTTTTCGCTGAAAATAGGCTCAGGTAATTCATGTAAGTGCTCAACTATTGCTGGAAGACCATTTTTAATACTTGCTTTTGCTCCTAATGCCTCAGCTTCAACTGTAGTGTCCATGTAGTGAAAAACCATGTCTACATCATAGAATTTAGCTGCCTTAATTTGAAGGCGCGCCATCAATTCAGAGTTTCTGTAGGCTTCTTCTACAGAAGCACCGTAAAGTACAGCTGAGTGCCCCCCTATTAATGGAGCCACGGGAACAGCTTCAAGGTTCTCGCCAACAACAGCTCTCTCTACTAGCTCTCGTCTATTCATTTTACCGCGTCTATAACTGCTCCCAACGAAATAAAATAATTACGCGAAATCGGCTTGAAAAAGGTAGTATTATTTATATTCAAGTCTTTTAGACTATGTGAGAAAGCTTCAAGGAATAGTTACGAAAATCGAGAGAACAAGCGAGTATAAAGACTATGATAGCGAAAAGTGGGAAAAATGCCACTTTACAGTGAAGCTAATTGGATTCAGCAAGCGTACACCTGACGAAAAACTGCCGGAAGACCTTAAAGGAGCTGAAGTACGCGTAGTTAGGTGGTGTTGCTACGACTGGCACTACAAAATAGGTGCTAGAGTAACACTCACGCCTGAAGAAACAGAGAGAGTTCTTCAAGGAGAAAAAGACCTCACTAAAAAGTGATGGCTATGAAAATACCCGTTCTCTTTACATTTGACTTAGACGGCGAGTCATCTTTCACTAGAAAAAGAGAAGACTATGTTCAAATAACAAGAGGACTATATGGAGTAAAAACTGGACTTAAGCGGGTCTTAAACATACTGAGCAAATACGGCATTAAGTCAACATTCTTTGTAGCAGCTTATGTTGCCGAAAAGCACTTCGATGAAGTAAAAGAAATAGCTAATAGTGGTCACGAGATCGCTTTGCATGGATATCTTCACGAAGACTTTTCTCAACTTATGCCTAGCGACGCAAATAAAGTACTCGAAAAAAGTATAGCTATTTTAAGTAAAATTCAGAACCCTATAGAAGGATTTAGAGCCCCTTACTGGAGAATACACAAATGGCTCCTTAAGCTACTTGTAGAAAAGAAAATAGTCTACGATAGCAGCCTGATGGACTCTGATGAAGCCTACATTGTCGATATCGAGGGGAAACCTCTCGTAGAAATACCTATATCCTATCAGCTAGACGACTGGGTTCTTTTCGAGGATCATCAATATCCACCTGACCTTGTATTAAGAACATGGATATACGACTTAGAGTGGAGCTTAGAAGAAAATGTATCATTTGTATTAACTATGCATCCCCAAGTCATAGGGAGAAGAAGTCGCTCAAGAGTACTTGAACAACTATTGAAACTAGCAAAGAAAATGGAAAAAGCCGCTATTATTACTTGTAGAGAGTACGCAGAACAGCTACTTAAGATCCGCAAGTAGACGCTTAACTGCATTCAATATTATTTTCTCCCATCCTTTCTTGGGAGGATACGGGTATTCTTTATAGTACTTAAAAGCATTTTCTATCTCATAGCCTCCTTCATCTATAGCCTTGTCTGTTGGAATATATCCTATGTCGCCGTTAGCATATCCCACTACAAGTGCTCTTTTTCTGCAGAGCTCCTTTACAGCAAGCCCTAGCTCAGAGAAAATTTCTCCAGACAGCCCTACAATAAATACGTCGCCTATTTCAAGAACCTGTATTTCTAGCTCATATTCTGACTTAACTTCTCCGCGCTTAACTAGCTCGATTGCCTCCATGGTCCATGATAAAAAGGCTTCTCTGGAATGTATTTCGACTGCTTCACGAACATCGGCTATTACCGGAATTTCTTTTCTCAATTTTCTTAATTCTTCTTCAAGTCTAGCTTTTTCACTAAGTAATTCATTTAAGCTAGGTAGTTCCTCAGTCTCGAGCTTAACTACAGTCTTAACGCATTTAATTTCTTCAAGTAGAGCTTCTCTTGAAGTTTCAAGAGCTCTTATGACTTCTCCTGCTAAGGCTCTCCCCATTCTCTCAGCGTACTTGTAGCCTCGTCCTCTCCATACAGGATCTATGTTTCCGCAAGCACCTGTCAAGAAGACTGTAGTAAGCTGTTTTCCGTAAACTCTGCTTAAAGTATCGTAGAGATAGCAAGGATAATCCGCGCTGACGAGCAAGTTTTCTTCTCCAAGACAAACAGGATGGCAAGCATAGTTTACTATAAGTCCTTGAAGAGCATTCTTCTTAAAGAGAGCTATAAGAGGTACCTCCGAGTCTACTGGGCTTCCCTTTCTTCTTCTATCGAAAGCCAGCTTTTCAGCAAAACCTTTAGCGAAAAACACTTCACCTTCAGAGAGATTACTTAACGCTTCTTCAATAACAGTAATAATTTTTCTTTCAACTAAATACACATATTTTTCATCGACTTTCTCGCCAGCCCTTCTCAGAGGAACGACGGCAGGCCCAGAGTGTGTATGTGTCGCAGCTATGATAATGTTTTCTGCAGGAACTCCGTATTTCTCAAAAATTCTTCTTTTTACATTCTCTACTACTTTTCTAGGAATGGCCCCTAAATCTGCTGAAATAACAATGGCAGTAGTTTCTCCATTTGAAAAGACTGCTGCCTTCACCTTTAAGGGATCATGTATACCTTCTGCTTCAAAAGTAATTCTGCCTGTATAGCCCCACAATTCAACGCCTTTAGGCGGAGTAATATCGGCTTCACTAACTCCTATTTTCCACACAAAATCGTAAACTACGAACCAAATATAATAGTTAAAGCTCTATTCCCAAGATCTCTTTAGCAGCCTTTTTTATTTCAGGAGAAATCGTAAAGGGCAAGGGATAATACAGATACTTGTAGTTTCTCTTACCTAGAATTTTCTTTCTCTCGACTAGTTTATGTGATATTAACTTGTATAGCGATTTCTGTATAGAAGACCTGCTGTAGTTTAGTTTCTCTGCTAGCTCCTTTACTGTAGCTCCCCTAAGCTCTGTTAAAGCTTTATATACTTTTATATCTAAGTCATTTAAATTATAAATACACTTGATTAATTGCAGTTTATCTATATCCCTTTTGTTTTTGTTTTCATCAGTAGGTATTGTCATACTTTTTTCTCCCATAGTTTTGTCAACTCATCTACAATCATTTCTTCATATACTTCTACTTTTCCATCTTTACGATGTACTTTAACGCCAGATCCTTCACTTACCTTGCCTATCATACGCACTTCAACACCTTCCCTCCTAATAGCGCTTATGACCGACTCAAACATTTCTTCTTTAACTGTTAATATTAGGCTTCCTGAGCTTATTAACTTAAGTGGGTCTATATTGAGTGCGTCGCATATAACTCTAGTTTCGCTTCTTACAGGTATTTTATCTTCATATGCTTCAATCATTACATTAGATGCTTTCGCTAGCTCTACTAGTCCTCCGAGAAAGCCTCCTTCAGTAGGGTCATGAGCCGCAGTGACTCCACCTGTCGAAATAGCGGCTAAAGCTTCCTTTACTACGCTCACTTCATCTATGAATGTTTTTGCTCGCTCAATAATTCTTATAGGCACAGCTTTTCCCCGCAAATCTTCCTCAAAGTCTTCTGCTATAATAGCAGTTCCTTCTAGCGCAACACTTTTAGTTGCTAATACAAGGTCTCCAGGCTTTGCTCCAGCTGCTGTCACAAAACGTTTCTTAGAAACTACTCCAGCAGCCGTCGTGATGACAATAGGCCTATCCAGTCTTGGAGTAACTTCAGTGTGTCCTCCAACAATACTTGCCTCTATTTCTTTGGCTGCTTGATCTATATCGCTTGTAATCTCATCTAGTACTTCTTCACCAGCACCTTCAGGTAACAGGATAACGGGTAGTAGCCATCTTGGCTTAGCTCCACACACAGCAACATCGTTGGCAGATATGTGTACAGAAAGCCATCCTATTCTCTTTCTAGCTTCAGTTATAGGATCACTGTGTACCACTAAAACTCTGGGACCTATATCTATTACAGCTGAGTCTAGTCCTATTCCAGGTCCGTAGAGAACTGCCTCGTCCTTAGCACCTAGCTTAGTAAAGACCTTTTCTTCGAGTATGTTGTATGGGACCTTGCCCAGCGCTAATGTCATTAAGACACCTATAGAACTGAGAGCCCTTTACTTAAAAATTTTATCGAGAACACTTTAAAGAAAGGTTTCAAAAAAGAGTTTGCCTAAGTTATATAGGGCGGCTTACCTGACTTAGACTGAGGCTGCTGTGGAGCAATAGCTGGTATTGGCACAGGAGGAGGTAATCCCAGCTCTCTCGATAGTAACATTACTTCAAAGAAAGCAAACTGCATAAGAGAGTTAATAATAAACGGCGGCACTCTCCTGTTTTTGATATCCTTTTCTATCTTTTTAAGCTCCGAAGAATCTCCTGATATAACTACTACACCCTTCACCGTGATATTGGCTACAGGAGGATTCGTCGCAAGAGACACTACGTAAGGAACCTCAAGCCCTTGCTTCTTTAAAATGACTTCCCCGCTAGGTAAAGTTACCTGAAGATGAACTTGAAGCTCTTTAGGTGTTTCTTCAACTAACTTTTCTCCATGAATATATGTAAGCCTTATTGAAACAGATACTTTCTGCGAACTCACCTAGTAAAGTGAAACAAAGCATTATTTAAATATAGTCTTCCCCATAATACACTAAATAGCGGAATGATGAGCGGCGAAAAAGCCGAGAGATGATGGTAAGTCGGTGCTCTGACCTCGACCAATAATACTAGTTACATTAGTAAATTTACTTAATGAAGTCTGTCAAACGAGGCTATTTCTTGAAGTCATATTTCTAGTAATAAGTTAAATTAGCTCTGCTGTAGCTATGTAAATGGTGTCGATTTGATACTTGGTGCTCCCGGAGAAAAACTTCTTCTACTAGGCAATGAAGCTATCGCAAGGGGCGCTATTGAAGCAGGTGTACACGTAGCAGCAGGGTACCCTGGCACACCTTCCACCGAAATTATCGATACTCTAGCTGGAGTAGCAGATAAAGTCGGCATGACCGTAGACTGGAGTACTAACGAAAAAGTAGCGCTAGAGACAGCTTACGCTGCATCAATGTGCAGACTGAGAGCTCTTGCTACAATGAAGCACGTAGGACTTAACGTAGCAGCCGATGTCTTTATGTCGATAGGCTACAGCGGAGTAAGAGGCGGTCTCGTAATAGTATCTGCAGACGACCCTGGCTGCCATAGTAGCCAAAATGAGCAAGACAACAGATACTACAGCTTAGCTTCATATATACCGTGCTTTGAGCCCTACTGCCCGCAGGAAGCTAAAGACCTTATAGTAGCTGCCTACGATTTCTCCGAAGAAAACGGTACAGCTATCCTCTTTAGAGTAACAACTAGAATCTGCCATACTAGAGGAGAAGTTGTTTTAGGTGAAATAAAGAAAATTGAAAGAAAAGCAGTGTTCGAGTACAATCCGTCGAAATGGGTCTTACTGCCAGCTAATTCTAGAAAACTTAGAGTAAAGATAATAGAAAGATTGAACAGGATAGAAGAAAAGTTAACTGAATTTAAGTTCAACAAGATAGAGGGAGAAGGTAAAGTAGGTATTATAACATCCGGCATAGGATACGCTTATGCAATTGACGCGTTAAGAGAACTCGATCTTTGCGGAAAAGTGAAAGTACTTAAACTCTCTACTCCTCATCCGCTTCCAACCAAGCTTCTAGAGAAATTTACTGATGGGTTAGAGAAAATTCTAGTGGTAGAGGAAGGCGACTTGTTCCTTCTGCGAAGAGTTAAAGAGAAACTCTACGACTTCGACCTCAGAATACCTATTTACGGAAAAGGTGACTTACTGCCTCTTGCAGGAGAATTAGATTTACTGACAGTAATGAGAGCTGTAGCTAAAATATGTGAGAAAACAGTACCTGAGCCAATCGAATCTATTAAACTTAAAGAAGAATTAGAGAAAGCTATTCCAGTACGCCCACCTACGCTTTGTCCAGGATGCCCTCACAGAGCTACTTACTATTCTCTTAAACAGGCTTTAAGAGAACTTGGCTTAAAGATTCCCTGCACAGGCGACATTGGATGCTACACTCTGGGATATAATCCGCCTTTCCAGCTACAAGACACTTCCACATGCATGGGCGCTAGCTTAGGTGAGGGAGCAGCTATAGCTAGATTTACAGACAAACCAGTTGTAGCTGTTATTGGAGACTCTACTTTCTATCACGCAGGAATACCTGGACTAATTAACGCAGTTTACACTAGCGCACCGCTCCTCGTAGTAGTTATGGACAATAGTGTAACCGCTATGACAGGACACCAGCCCCATCCAGGCACAGGTATTACTGCTACAGGCAAGCCCGCTAAAATAATTAAAATCGAAGACATCGCGAAAGCCTGTGGAGTAGAGTTCGTTAAAGTAGTCGATCCCTACAATGTAGGAGAAACAAAGCAAGCGATCAAAGATGCTCTCGAGTACGTTCGGCGCGAGAAAAAGCCTGCAGTTGTTGTTGCGAGAAGGCTTTGTGCTCTTGTAGCAGCTAGAAAAGGTCTTAGAGGAACTCCACCTACTGTAGAAGACTGCCGCGGATGTATGGTCTGCATAAATACTTTCGCTTGTCCAGCGCTCATAGTCGAGGAAGGAAAAGTTAAGATAGATGAAGGTTTGTGTTTCGGCTGTATGGTATGTACACAAATATGTCCTTTTGGAACAATTAAGGTGAGAAAATGAGCACTATTATTATTGCAGGTGTAGGTGGTCAAGGTATTCTCACTTTAGCCAAAATCATAGGGGACGCTTTAGTAAAGAAAGGCCTTCGAGTAAGAGTTGCCGAAGTACATGGTATGGCTCAGAGAGGAGGCAGTGTCGTTACTTACGTGAGATACGGTAATATCGACTGCCCTAGGCCCTCCTACGGCATGGCCGACGCAGTAATTTCGCTAGAAATGCTTGAGTGCTTAAGATCCCTCTACTTCCTTAAGAAGAACGGAACTATAGTAGTTAACGACTGGATATATCCACCCAATATTCCAGGAGTAAAAGTTCCTTCGAAAGACTACATTCTAAAGTATTTAGACAAAGTCTCTAAGAACATTTATGTAGTACCAGCTAACCAGATAGCTGATTCTCTAGGATCAAGACTCATAGCAAATACAGTTATACTAGGCGCCGTCGCTAGGCTAAAGGTATTTCCTTTAAGCAAAGAAGATCTCATAGAGTCTTTACGCCGAAATATTAAGAAAAAATACATAGACTTAAATTTACTAGCATTTGAAAAAGGATTTGAGTCAATATCTGTGTGAAATAAATAGTTTCATTAATCTTTATAAAAACACTAATATCATCTCAGTAGAAAATATTCTGTGGCAAGTAGTGAGCTCTTAGAGAAAATTGTTTACACTTCTTTTCGGAGAGCATGGGAAGAAGATAGAGGAGGCTTTCCTCCGCCAAGCAATATAGTCTACGTAACTGAAATCACTCAATGTCTGCGCAAAAGCTGGTATCAGCGTACTTTAGCTGAGCCGCCGAGTGATGAAAAAGTAGTACTAATGGTTATGGGTGACGGCGCACACTTCCTGCTTAAAGAAAGTTTTCCACTAGGTGCTGGAGAAGAACTTAAAGAAAAAGAATACGAAGGAGTAAAAATACGAGGAAGAGTTGATAGACTACTTGAAGACGCTATAATAGAGTTTAAGACAGTAGCCAAAATACCTCATAAACCTTATGACTCTCATGTAGCGCAGTCACAGCTATATATGTGGCTTTTCGATAAACCTAAAGCCTACATAGTCTACGTGAGTAGAAGTAATGGTAAAGTAAAAGTCTTCGAAGTAAATAGAAATGAAGAAGAAATAGAGAAACTCTTGAAGAGAGTAAAAATGTTTTCAGAAGCCTTATGTAAAGGATGTATTCCAGAGCCCGAAGAATCTAAGCTATGTAGTTACTGCGAATACTTAAATATATGTACCGCTAACAGAGAAGGTAATGTTAAAAATAATTCAAGTACCGAAAGTAGTTGAATGTAAAATCATTAGGCGTGAAACTCTCTTCACAGTACTGATTGAAGTAGAAAATAGGATATACAGGGCTCTTTTAAGAAATACCGGTAGATTAATCAACCTAATTAAAAGAAATTCTAAAGCAATTTGTATACCGAAATCTCATGGTAAGACAGAATATGTATTGCTCGGCGTCGAAATTAAAGGAAACTTATGCTCTATTCTCGACACAAATTACCACATGAAGGTATTTGAAACCTTAGCTAAGTCAGACATATTCCCTTGGATTAAAGACTGGTCTATAGAAAAAAGAAATCCTAGGGCATATGACTCTGTTCTAGATTACTTAATTAAATCAAGTGACAAAATAGGTTTTCTAGAAATTAAAAGCGCCGTACACTCCAGCGGCATTTATGCGATGTACCCTGATGCTCCTTCTCCTCGTGGAATAAGACATTTAAAAACTCTAATTAAGTTGAAAGAACTAGGTTACAGAAGTATCATTGTTTTTGTAGCATCATATCCAGGAGTAAAAGCATTTTCTCCGCATGCAGACATTTCTCCAGAGTACGCAAAGCTACTTAGAGAAGCCTTAAGTAGAGGTGTTGAAGCATACGCCTTTAATATAGTTATGAATAGTAAAGGAGAAGTATTTTTAGAAAAGCCTCACCTGCCTTTAAATCTGCCTCTATAGCGCCTCCTTCTAGCTAAAATCACTTTAATGTTCCTTCTGTTGCTGAAAACATATTTCATGATTCTGACATATTTTCTTGAAGGACAGTATACTCTTACCCGGTGACCGGGATGTGATTCAGCCCACTTCGCTATTAATTTAATTATACTCGGCTTAATTTTACTTAAGTAGAACACATCATACGATATTCCTTTAATAACTCTAGTTAAAAGAGGCCCTGGTCTTCTATGAAGTCTCAACGGCAGTTTACACATCGACAATATTGTATTTACTTCGTATACTGAAAGGTCTCCTGGAATAACTACTAGCTCTCCTTCAATTGTTTTGAGTTTTACTTTAACTTTGTCTTTCCTAATACTTAAAGTAATACATGCCACTTTACTGTCGTTTAGTATTGCTTCCCTAAGCGCGTCAGCTGAGCTAGAATTCTCTATAAAGTATTTATTTCCGCTTATTCTAGGAGATTTGCTCCTTTTTGTTGTAATTCGGAATTTTCTCTCAAGAAGTGATAAAGAATAAGGGTCAATAATCATATTCATAGTTTCAGCCTCATATTTTCAGACGAAATTATTGGATTGTATGCGTGTAGGTGCTTAGCCAAAGCTTCTTTTGATTCTCTGCTTCCGTGAATAAGGAGTATTCTTTTAGGCTTTACTAGTCTAGCAAATTGAAGTAGTCCTCTTTTGTCACTATGAAGTGATAGCGGCAATATACTTACTTCTGCTTTAACTTCTACTTTACTGCCACCCATCTCCAGTAATCGCTCTCCTCGCACTACATTGTATGCCAGTGTTCCTTCGGGAATATTTGTTGTAGCAAAAATTACGGCATTTTTCTCTGAAGGTGCTATTTTCTTAAAGTAAAAGAGACTCGTAATACCGCTTAAGTACTCTCCACTAGAAATTATTACGCATGGCTCATTTTCTTCAACTAATTTTTCTCTTGTAATAGAATCGACTTTCTTTACTGCCTTAGAAAGCACCCTAGCGTTTTTCACTCTAGTAAATTTTCTAAAAGTTATCAGTGTATCATAGAGTTTTGCTGCAAGACCGTCTATGTATACTTCTAAATTCCAGGGAATTAACCCCTCTTTTTTGCATTTATCTATCATAAGTGCTATTTCCCCCGGCTTGTTTATTGCACCTGTAACTATTAGTACTTTACCTTTTCTTTTTACAGTTTTATTTATTTTATTTGATAAAATCTTTAAAAGATCTTTAAAATTTACTACTTCCCTATTGCCGTAGCTAGACTCCATTATCATTAAATCGCATCTCTCGAATTCTTCGTAAAGCAAAGACCCAGCTATTTTGCTTTGAACACCGTAGTGGAGCATACTTTTTTCCCACTTAAAGTCGCTAGTTATCAGAATCGTTTTCTCTCCTCGTATAAGTACCATTGCTGAGCCGATTATATGTTCTGAGCTATAGAAGCTTACTGTAAAATCTCCTACATTAATTTCTTCAAAAAACTTCAGTGCTTTCATTCCTTTCCTAGTTTCTAGAACATCTTTTACGCTATAAGCTGAGTTTTCTCCAAGCACTTTAACACTATTAAGTAAGACTCTTTTTACTAAAGGTCTTGTAGGCTCTGTAGAATATATTGGTCCCGAGTATCCCCATTTAAGCAAGTAGGGGAGAGCCCCCACATGGTCTAAATGTGCATGAGTAATGAATACTGCTTCAATTCTATTGACTAGATTTTTTAACTCTACGGGAAACTTCTTTGGAACAATTTCGTCGTCTTCAAATACCTTCAAGCCAAAATCTACTAAAATAGCTCTTCCTCTATTATCTTCTACTAAAATAGATGTTGCTCCGGCCTCGCTCCCGCCTAGTACACTAACTCTCATTCCCACTATTCGATTTCACAATGAAAAATATGGTTTTCCACACGATTTTTCACGAGAATCCGATGAATAAAAGATTGTTAAGTTTCTGTGCTTTATTATCGAATATATGCTATTAATTAGCAGATTCTGAGAGAACTAGCTCTCATCCTATCATGTTCTTTCTCAATAAATGCAGAACTGAGAATTTAATGCCACAAGAAAAGATAGCTATATTGCTTTTATTACCTCATGTCAGAGGGAAAATACCTTATATTGCTTAAACTCTATGTAGTTCGTGCCTATATGTCCTATAGACACATCCAGATACGGTAGTCCTGAGATAAAAGAAATTTTTGAGGAAAAAACCAGGCTAAAATATTTACTGCGCGTGGAGCTAGCTTTAGTTAAAGCTTTAACTGATACAGGTTTTATTCCAGAAAATGTTCCCGGCAAGATCGAAGAGAACTTGAACAAAGTAAAGCTTAGCCGAGTGAAAGAAATAGAGAAAAAAATTGGGCACGAGCTAATGGCAGTTGTTGAAGCTTTATGTGAAGCATGCGGAGACTACGCAAAGTATATACACGTAGGTGCTACTAGCAACGATATACTCGACACCGCTACAAGTCTCCAGCTGAAAGATGCCTTGAATATTATCGAAAAGAAACTTGTAAAACTAATCACTCTTTTGCGCGACAAAGCAAAGAAGTACAGAGACCTAGTAATGGTCGGTAGAACTCACGGCCAGCATGCATCACCAGTAACTCTCGGTTTTAAGTTCGCTGTCTATGCATGTGAGATGGCTAGAAATCTCGAGAGACTCCAAGAGTCAAAGAAAAGAGTCCTTGTATGCAAATTAGGAGGCCCTGTAGGAACTATGGCTGCATACGGAGATAAAGGATTTTTAGTTGAGAAAAAGTTCTCAGAATACGTAGGTCTGCCTCCAGCTGAAATATACACACAAGTTCTTGACAGAGATAGGTACGCTGAGCTTATTTTGTGGTGTTCTCTACTAGCGTCCAGCCTAGATAAAATAGCCACTGAAATAAGAAATCTTCAGCGAACAGAAATAATGGAATTAGCAGAAGGATTTAAGTATGGAGTTCAAGTAGGTAGCAGCTCTATGCCACATAAAGCCAATCCAATTAAATCAGAAAAAGTATCAGGATTAGCTAAAGTGATGAGAGGACTTGTTGTACCAGCGTTAGAAAATATTCCTCTGTGGCATGAAAGAGACTTAACAAACTCATCTAGCGAGAGATTCACTATACCTCTTGCACTCATTATTTTGGATGAAATGCTTAGAACTATGATTGAAGTTATTGAAACTCTTGTAGTATTTCCAGAAAACATTAAAAGAAACCTGGAGCTAACTCAAGGCAGAGCTATGTCAGAGGCTATAGTCATGAAGTTATTTTCGAAAGGTGTCAGTAGAAGAGAAGCTTACTATCGAGTGAAAAAACTTGTAGAAAAATCATTACTAGAAAAGAAAAGTTTCAAAGAAGTGTTGATGACAGACAACTTTATAAGAAAATATCTATCGCCAAACGAAATTGAGGAGGCTTTAAAACCAGAGAACTTTCTCGGAGAATATTCAAGATTAATTGATAGAGCGTTGAATTATGCTAATAGAGTAATCGAGAAAAGTTCTTAACTATTTTTCCCTCAGATATTCGTATTCGTCTATTTTTGCTAAAATATCGCAGAATCTACTCATTATATTCCATCCTTTAATTAAGACACTGTTCAAAATCTCAGCCACTATCTTTAGGTCATTTACTATGACTATATCTCCGCGCTTCAGGGGTATGTCGACTCTATCTACTGCCCTCAGCTCAACAACTACTTCTTCTTCTAAAGAAATAACTCCTCCATGCTTAAATCCTACTCTCCTAGCCATTTTATTTAACCAGTTAGCTGATGAAATATCTCTACAAGCTACATGCACTATAGGCCCTTGGGCAGAAGCCCAAAGAATTCTTTTTGCCTCTTTTTGTAAAATTTGTCTAAGATATTCTTCTGCTACAAGGTCGTGAGTCTTAGCTAAAACATCTCCGTGGTCAAAGCCCCAAGGCGCATCTGAGTCGTAGAAAATTATTCTCCCACTACAGCTACTCGTCGTACTATAGTCTGGCAGCCTGTTTATATGGTTTACAAGTTCATCTATTTTTTCGTCAAAATATCCTATTCTTTTATCTCTCTCTATTCTCTTTAAGCGATTTCTTTTGCGTTTGAACCATTCTCTAGAACTTATCACTAGTATACTTAGAACTCAATAAGTTTAAATTCTACGCTTCTAAAAATATACGAGAGTATGAGTGAAAAGAAAAGCATTCCAAGATCTAAGATTATAGGCATGCAAGTGTATGACCCTGAAGCTTACTACGTAGGCACTGTAAAAGATGTAGGACTTGTGCCGGGAGAAACAGCTGAATTTACACTTATTATTCAGGCTAAAACAGGCGCCACAATAGAAGTTCCCTGGAAAACCGTTGAGAAAGTAGGAGACATAATTATTCTTAAAGAAAAAGTAGAAATACCGTCACCACCTACTCCGCCAGCTGCTCCTGTTGCACCAGCTCCCACACCCACGGTTGAGGGAAAAGGCAAAATATCGCTACCCTTCTTTAAGAAGAAAGAAGAGCGCATATGTCCTAAGTGCGGTAAACCAGCTACTTGGATAGAGCAGTACAAGCGCTGGTACTGCTATAACTGCAGAGAATATCTTCCACCGTAAAAAACAATTAATTCAAATTAAAAATTATTTATTTTTAATAATCTTTGTAGGGGAACTTAACTACTTCATTTTTCTTGCCTGAAGCATATATTGCTAGTATTACTTCAATAGAACGCTTGCCCTCGTATCCGTCTACATAGGGTTTTCTATCTTCTCTTACTGCCTGAGCAAAGTCTTTAATAAGTCTAGCATGATTCTCGGGTGGAACTAGCTCTGGCCGGGCCCAGGAGGCTAACTTACCTGTCTTTTCTTCCTCTATTTTGAGTTTCTTGCCTTCTGCTTCAGCAAACTTCACTGTTTCTCCTTCAATCAGTATAGCTCCTTCAGTGCCGTGAATTTCAAGTCTCGTCGGGAAGCCTGGATATGTTGCAGTGCTTCCTTCAATTACTCCTATAGCTCCGTTCTTGAATCTTATTACTGCTGCAGCAAGATCTTCTACTTCAATGTTATGTGCCACTGTGTCTATTTGAGCCCAGAGATAATCTGGCTCGCCTAGCATCCATACTAGAAGATCTATAGTGTGTATTGCTTGGTTTATTAAAGCTCCTCCTCCTTCAGTAGCCCATCTTCCTCTCCAGCGACTTTTATCATAGTATTCTTGAGTTCTATGCCACTTAACTACAGCTTCCCCTAATATTATCTTGCCGAGCTCTCCTGCATCTATCAATTTCTTCATTTTTCTGAACTTAGGGTCAAATCTACTCTGAAGAATTACTCCTAGCTTAACTCCCTTCTTTTCGGCTCTTCTTATCATTTCATCGGCTTCTCTAATGCTTATAGCCATAGGTTTATCTACAAGAACATGTAGCCCCTCGTCAATAGCATCTATGGCAATAGGGAAGTGCAGGTAGTGTGGAGTACATATTGCTACAGCCTCTATACCTGCCTTCCTAAACATTTCCTTGTAGTCTGAGTACCACTGTGAAATACCATGTTTTTCGGCAAAAGCTTTAGCTCTTTCAGGACGAGCGCTCGCTACGGCTATTAGCTCTACTACATTTTCTTCTTTTATTACGGAAACTGCCCTAGCAACAAAGTCTGCTCCTACACCGGCTCCAACGAGACCTAGTTTAAGAGGCTTCACAAAAATAATTCTTTTAGAAGAAATTTAAGCCTTTAGAGCTTAAATGCTAGCTCGGCGCGAAAATAATATAAGTTCAGACTTAAATCCCCGTCATTTTTGAAGAACCTCATGAACAGTATAATACACTTAAGGATTGCGAGTGCTAGAATTCTTAGAGAATACCGTGCAAGAGCATTTACGAGATTGAAAGAGCAAAATAGTGAGAGTTTCGGCAAAGATCTAGACAAAACTAGAAGCTAGTAGGAATAGAAAAGAATCTTTTTAAAAAAGTAATAAATAGTGAACTATACAGTAACACATATTTAACTTTAAGAAATAATTACATAATTTTAAAAGCATAGTATACTAATCAATAACAATAAAGTTTATCAGACCCTAGTAACCTCTTCATCAAGATCAGAGGGCTGCATATTCATCATTATTTTAACATTCATTCAATTAATTCTCTAGTTATATTTTCTTCATCCACTTCAATTACTGGTATATTCACGAAACGGGTATCTCTGTTTACTTCATTACCATACGATATTCTTCCTTCTAAAACATTGTAATGAATATATTTCTTGTTTATAGGCTTATCTAAGATAACATAGTATACTATAAGTTTTTGGCCAGCAGTACCATAGATATAGTAAACGTGTTTATTTTCTCCGTAAGTGCTGTGAAAAAGTAGTGGTCTTTGGCTTGTCACTATCAGTCTTACTAAGTCTTCGAGCGACTTGAACTTCATGTAGGTTATGTTTTTACTCATACTGTCATATATTTCAATTTACACTATTTATTTAAATTATTCTAATGACTCTCTGTAGCCAAATATTCTCTTTAACTCACTGGGAGAAACTTCTGTTACCTCTAGCTTAGCAAAAGACCTCTCTTCTTTCTTAGTTTTGCTCCTCTTGTCTTCTATGAGCAGTATTTTCTTCCCTGCTTTAGATGAAAGAATAGTCAAAATTACTCCAGCTAGACCCGAGTCGTAGCCTACTGCGATGTACTGCACTTCACTTAGTAAAATTCTTAAGTCTTCCTTTAGTTTAAATAACTCGCTTAGGGAAGATAATGAATAGACTCTAATAGCAGGTACTCGAATTTTTTCTTTTACAAGAATTTTCTTAGCATTTGATACTGTTTCTATGCGCTCAGGAGTAGTTAGAACTATTACTTCATACGGGTCATATTTTTTCACTATAGTGTATAGTACTGCAGGGTTTTCTCCTAGAGCCACGAGTATTCGTGTGGCTCTCGAACTCCACTCCAAGGCTATTTTACGTAGAAAAGATAGTGTTTCATGAACATAGTAGAGTCCCAGCTTACTGTGCTGGGTAACAGGCTTTGATGTAGCCTTAGCTCCGTAGACATTATCACTGATCTTATATAATATTAAAGTATTCTCAGTAAAACACGACTTATAGCTAATATCGCTTCCCTTGTAGTACTTGAATAATATTCTGTATTCTTCACCTATTTTTTCCACAGAAATTAAGTCTACTTTCTGCAAAAGACCTGTACTCAGTTCTCTGAACTTGCTTACTACATAGTTCACAAAGTCTTCTACTCTATTTGCTGGTATTCTTATTGGAAGTGTTTGTGTCAATCCTCTTTCAATGAAATCTTTCTGTTCTTCTAGTTTCCAACGTCTTTCAAGACTAGGAGTAACCATGACCGACGCTTTTAGCGCCGGAGGAAGAGACGCAGTAATCGATACTAGCGTTGCTGCAACTACTGTAAACAATAGTTCTACTGGAGATAACTTAAAGTCTACTGGAACAAGTACTTCCGCTAAACTAAATGCTTTAAATGCAATAAATCCTGCAAACATTCCGAGAGCAGATCCCACAAAACCCAAGACTGCTCCTTCGAGCGAAAAGAGATAAGCTATATTCGATGGATTTAGACCTAAGGATGCTAGTATACTTATTTCTCTTTTTCTTTCATATACATTCTCCATTATTGAAACAAATACTGTTAGAAGAGCAATCACTATCGGAATAATAAGAGACTCTCCCTTAACTACAATAACTGTAGATACAGTATAGTACTTTACTTTTCCTCCCATGTTTATGAAAACCAACGAACCGGTTAAAATAGCGGCTTTTCTTGCGTAGTCTTCTGGATTTCCCAAAACTTTTACGTAGATTTTGTAGCGCGGCAGTTTAAGGCGTTCTCCTAGTAACTCGGAACAGATAATAGTGTATTTGGCAGGAATTACTTCAAGTCTCCATGACCCTTCTTCCCGAGTTATCATTACTGGCAATATCTTTCCTCCATCAAGGTCTCTTATTTCACTAAGTTTATCTTCATCAAATATTCCTACAACAGTGGCCTCAATACCATTAATAGATACTTTATCTCCGCACTTTGCTCCAAGGGCACTCGCCATTGTTTGACTTAAGAGAACTTCACTTTCCTGACTTGGAATTTTACCCTCTATTACGGCTTCTTTTAGAGGGAGAAAATACTTTACTTCGGATGTAAAGCTTATAGCTCCTAGTGCATATACTTCTTTTTCGCCATAACTTATTTTAAACTCTTTAGAATAAGGCGAAGATTCACGTTTAATACAAATTATTTGAGGAGAATCTATATTCGAAATAGTTCTTACAAATACTATTGAAAGAGAATAATATGGAAATACACTTTCTTTAAGTTTTGTCACTAAGATACTTCCATTGTATGCTGAAGATACATAAGCTACTTCCTTTTCATAGAACCACTGAATAATAGTTAAAGTGTTTAAAGTATGTACAGCAAACGCTACAAGAGCTATAGTTAACAAAGTTAAGGTTAACCTCAATTTACGTCTCCTATTCTCCCTTAAAACTATTGATAGAGAAGCTGAAGTAGCAGCGGCGAAAGAAAATCCTTCTCTGATATAATGGTCAGGTATCTTTTCAGATAATATAAAGATTATCAGAGAGAATAGGTATATGAATAAAGGAGATATCGTAAGATAGGGATTTCCTTCAAGTAAAATAGGATATACTGCAAATATAATTAACAGTAATATAAAGTATATGCAAGAATATAATAATATTTTCTTGAACTTCTTGTCAGTTATAAATGAAGCCAAGAAGTATGAAAGAAAAACTAGAACTAATGATATAGTAGGAACAGTTAAAGTTGATCTAGTACTAAGAACATTAATTCTGTTTACTATATCGCCATATATTAGAAAAGCTTTCTTATAGGCGACAAGGGCTTCTTCCCAGTTTCCGCGTTTATAGAATTCTTCAGCTTTATTTTTAAGTTCAATCAGCTGTTCAAATAGTGTTTTACAGAACCCCACGTAAATACCTTTTCTTTCTAGTATACTCATTTGTTCTTTTAGCTTGGCTATAGAGTTATCTAAGAATATCTTGTTATATTTGCAGCTGACTTTCCCTAAATCTAATTCAATATAATCACCCCATTTTGCTTGAGTGGCATTTATACTTAATATAAAGTTATTCGTTTTTATTAATATGATTTCCCCGCTTACTGGAACTAGTACTGTTGAAGAGTTAAGTCCAAGATATCTTGCGTCGCTCTTATAGCCAAATCTCATATTATTTACTTCAAAGGAGATAGCTCCAATAGGAGAAATTTTTTCTATTTTTTCATATGGATTATATAGAGCTAAGTATTTTTTCATTACAATGAAGTATGCTTTCTTTAGTTTTATAGTAGTGTTCTTTAAGGCTATTATCTTTATTGGAAAATATGGTTTAGGAGATATTCTTGGGCCATAAATTAAACTGTTCTTGTTAACAATTATTTCACCTCTATTATTTGTCTTAACATATAACCATTTATTTCCGCTCTTCATCAAGAAAACTCCAACAACAGGGTTTTCTGAGTCCTCATCTATGAAAGTAATTTTAATAGTAGATGAGGAGGGATGAGCTATAAATTTTGAGAAGACTGGTAGTAGAACTAGCCAGACAATAATAACAATAGCGGCTTTATTTCTCATAATCTCTGCTAGAGTTTTTCTCAGCGGAGTAATAAATGTGTTCCATGTAGAGATCTTTAGAAGCCCTCTTGAAAAGAGTAGGAAAAAATATTTAGATGGCTAGTTAATGTGCGTGGGATTTAAATGGACGAAGATGTCTACGTCGTCAAAATGGATTCAAAAGGACGTATAGTAATTCCTAAAGATATCAGAGTAAAACTCGGCTTAAAAGCAGGATCTAAGATACAAGTATTTCTCAAAGAAGGCGAAATAGTGTTAAAGTATTTAAAGTGACTGCAAGCACATCTCTATTTTTTAAATCTTTTAAATACTTCTTTTCTTAACTCTCCACTAAGCCTTATTGCATATAAGTGAGGAGAATCAACGAGTATTTTTCTTGTGTACTTCATCCTCATTAACTTAGCTATTTTATCTAAGAGCTCATAAGGTATTTTGCCTTTCGGCTTTATTTTAACATAAAGCATCATTCTGCCATCTCTCTCAACTATACCTACTTTTGTGTAGAGAATATTAGTTACTCCTTCTTTTTTACATAAATCTACTATTTCTTTCCTAATATGTTGCTGCATTCTTGAGAGTACCTGCTGAGGTATTTCCACAGGCATTTTTATTTTAACAAATATTTATTTGTTTACTATACACAACACTAATTTTCTTTATGACTAGTAGCACTATACTGAGAAGAAGACTTCAGCATTAGTATCCAAGCACTAGTGAATAAAGTATAAAGCGAAACTGAGTGCAGACGACGCTATGTAGCTTAATGAGTAACCTAAAATTACTCCTACTGCAATAGCCCTACCTTCTCTCATATAAAGCCTTGGTCCTCCTAAAGCCAGAGTAGTTCTCTTGAGTATGTAAGCAAGCAGAGCTGAAAACCACATTCCGTAAAGCGATAACTCTGAAGTAGATAAAACTAGTCCTACAGGGCATATGGGGAAAGCGAGTATTTTAAGCCTTATCAGCGAGACTATAGATAAGAACAGCATACCGAGTACTAGACTTGTCCACCAATTTTCGCTGACCATTATTTTAGCGGCGTCCATTAAGAAGTCTGCTTCAGCTTTACCGTACTCGAAGACTATTGTCTTAAGGCCGGGTAAGCTCCCTATACTGTATTCATGTGCTGTTGAAATCATAGTATAGTACGCTGAGAAAAGCGAAACTGCCACCGACAATATAGTTAGCTTAGCTAGACTATTTCTAAGTACTCTGACTTCTCTAGGCCTATACCTTGGCGACGCTATTAGTCGATAGCTTTCAAGTAGAGCTACTCCCGGAGCCAGAATAGAGTAGGAGGCTTCGCCGAGAAGCAGTACTCCGAGAACATGTACTGGCACGAAAGCCTGCGACGTAGATAAACCTATGTATTCGCTCAAGTACTGTCCTAGTGCCGCGTTAAATGGTCTTGCAAGCATTACAGGTAATATAAAGCTCTCTCCTACAAGTGAAAGAATGCCTAAGTAAATGGCCATAGCAAGTATTGTAGAAAGTAGCGAGAACACAATAAGCCCTAGAGAAAATCTGTTTACAGCGGATAGTACTGAGAGTCCCGCTATAGCTAAAGCAATTAAAAGGAGAAATTTCCGTGTAGTTCTTTTAGCTAATAAGAATAGTTTTGCTATAGAGACTACTCCTAAGGAAATAAGTCCTCCGACTGTAATAGCTATATACGGCATGAACAATCCATATCGAAAGTTTTGCAAGACCCATATTCGTCGAGCTCCAAAGGGTAGTGTTAGTGGAGGGAGCAGATTCGAGTAAACAGCTAGTAGCGGGTACACAACATTAAAAATTATGTAAAAAATCCACCACGTTAGCAGAGTATCCAGTGGAAGCAAATAGCATGCAGCAATCCACAGCGGATTAATTGATAAAACTAAAACCGCGTTTTGCGCAATAAATACTCTGAGCTCTCTTACGGCCGCTAAATCTATGGTCATAGTATATCCATAGGCCTGAGGGAACGGAAACAGGGGGAACCATGGTACTGCTAGTCGAATTAAAGCCGGCAAGTTTATCAAAAATGACACTAGCGCAGAGTATAGGAAAATTCTTCTTATGAGTCCATCCCTCTTGAAAGAATCTCTAATTCCTCTGTATAATGTAATTGTAGGGAACGGCATTTCCTCTAAATCTACCAATACTGGTGCTAGAATACGGCCTGCCGAAATAGCTAGTAAGCATGCTAAGAAAGCTAACGAAAACCAGTAAAGAAGAGGTACAGTCCATACGCTCCAGTCAATAGACATAGGAGATGCCATGAGTTTAGCTAAGTACTTTCCGGGCGGTGCCCAGAAGTACGGCCTATATTCAGCTGTAAGCGATCTAAAGGGTTCTTGATAAGAAAGAAACATTGCTCTGCCGATAGATCCCGCTAGAAGCCATATTCCTCCAATAGAAGTAGACACATATATTGATATATAGACTAAAGCTACATCGAATTTGCTGGGCTTAAAGCCTAGCTCTAGCAAAAGATCAGAGAGAATAGCCAGAAGGAAGAACAGCAATATAGCTGATGAATTTAAGTATACAGGCAGCATTAATCCTAGTCCCGCACCTCTAATACATATCATTCTAACTGAAATAGAGGATAAAGTCGCTGAAATAAACACTACCAGTGCGTAATTCCTCAATATTCTTATCCTGTCTTGCTTTAATATGGCAGTACCCATACTCCCCTCTGGATAAAAGCTATTATTGAAGCAAATGAACTAACAGCTCCCCAGCCCGCAGTTAAACCTGAAGTCACGCTTCCTACATATTCTTGCCACTTATCTTTATATATTCTCGACATTAGCTGGCTACTGACTAGAGATCCTATGAATGTTGTTAGAGCAGCTGAAGGAGCTAGCGATAGACCTGCTACTAGTGAGAAGAAAAGGGCTTCCTTTTTGAAGATATATGCTGTAATATAGCCTATGCCTCCTATAATTACTCCCAGTAGTATTATATGCGGCTTAATGATCTCGCCGTGACTCATCCACGAGATGTTTAAGAGGAAATTATAGGCCGATATCTGCCAGTTATATGCTGTAGCAGGGTAGCTCCATGATGGAATAGGATGTATATACCACAGGATTGTAGTAAAAATAAAGCTGAGAGCTATGCCCATAATTACTGCTAACACTGTGTACTTGATGTAGTCTCCTGGCTTTACTCCACAGAGTACAGAAGTCTTCATGTTAGCAGTATATCCTGCTCCTCCTGGATCAAGGTATAGCGGATAAATCCACACGTCAAGACCCTTATACTTCGACGCTATTATGAGTCCTTCTTTGACATAAGGTATGTTAAAGCTGTAGACTGAGGCACCTATAGAGCTAGCTGATACTAGTGTAGAGACTAGTGGCCATAGTAGCATGAAACATGCCACTAAATACACGGGAAACTCCGGTAAAGCTAACACTAGTAGCATGATATTTAAGAAAGAAAGAGCTATAAACAGTAAAAGAGCTCTTGAAGCATACCCTCCCTTACCTTTAGTTACTTGAGCTATAGTAGAGAACACTTCTTTGACAACTTCTCTCTTCAAAATAAGCGGTATTAGTGCAGCAGAGAGAGCCACACCTATGTTGAAGCTTGTCCAGAAATTGAACGACGACCATCTAATACAGTAGGAAATATTTGACCCAGGCATCCATCTGCCTATAGGGCTACTAGTCCAGTAGCCTGTCACTACGAGCAAATGATTCCCGATTACATATACTAAGAGAGAGCCTATGAGCAGGCATAAAGCTCTTTTAATAGGAATAACTAGACCTGAAGAGAATGTAAGCAGATTAAAGTCTATGCCTAAAGTAGCTCCGGGAAGAAAATGTTCTACCACTAGAGTCAAGTCGTAGGTAAATATTGGTAGCAGAGCAGGCACTTGGCGCATAGCAAGAATAGGTATTAGTGTAGTTAATGTTGCATAAAGTATACCTATAATGGCTGATATAGAGAAAAACTTGACTTTAACGGGGTCTTCTCCTACTACTGCTGAAAGACCATCAGCTACAGCTACTTGCATAGGAAAGTCAAGCTTCTCTTTGACTACCAGTAATTCATATCCTATATAACCTAAAGCAAGTCCCGATACAGTACTAATAAGAGATGTTGTAACAAAAATCGCTACTATAGGAGCAAAAGTAGGCTGAATGAAACTTCTTATATTCAAAGCTACTAATGGCTCTTGGGGAAACCACCATATAATTTTGGTGAAACTGAACTCTTTCGAGAAAGGGCTCCACACTATATAGCTGTAGTAGAGAATATTGTAGAATAGAAGAGCTTGACCAGTAATAACAGGCAATAGTACCTGTATTAAGAATGCTTCACTTCGAGTAAGCCTTTTCCCTAGCCAAAGAGCTATTTCTGAAACAGCTATTACTATAAGCCAAGCGTTTATTTGTGAAAATCCCGCTCCTATTAGATTCGAGTAAAGTATTAGAGGAATAATTATCGCTGAGAGAATAAAGAGAATAAGAAAAACTGCACTACTCCTCAAGCTTCTCACCCTCTTTTTCCCTCAACTTGTTTTCAATAAGCTCAACTATATCGGGTACAATACGTCTTTTAATTTTCTTAGCACCTAGGCCTTTGCCTGCTATCTCTAAGACTATATATGTTTCTCCATCTACTGTAATTGGCTTAAATACTATTTTATAGAAGAGGAAAAGTTCTCTAGGCAGTATTTGAACTAATAGAGCAAGATACTCGCCTGTTCTTTTTCTACGTTTAATCAAATACCCGTGTTCTTCTGTCAAAGCCTCTTTGACGACCTCTTCGATGAAATCAAGAGCTCTAGGTAAAGGCTCTTCTATTTTAATCCTATATTCGACTGGAACTGCCTCTATAGCAGCTTCTCTTAATTCTCTTACTTTCCTCGAGAAAGCCGTCGACAGTGAAACTGGAACAAAGCCTATAAGACAGCTAACTATAGGCGCCAAAGTTATGACACTAGGCTCACATAAACCAAGTTCAGCTAAAGCTAAGTGTACTACATAGCCTAGGATTCCTCCTATGAAGCTTGCTTGAAGAGCATCAGATGTAGTAAACTCCTTTTCTACCGATGCGACTATAAGAATAATTGACGAAAAGAAAAGTACAAGTATTAAGAAGAACCGATTTATTATCTTGAATCCGAGTGCATGATGAGCTGCGACAATATATCTTTCACCGTCTACTGACAAATAAACGTAGACTCCATCAAAGATATAAGCTAGACGACGTGCGTACTCTACTAAAAGCTTACTGTTGTTAAACGATATAGCTACACTATAAATATTGCCGTCCATTTCGCGGGCTAGTTCATCCGGCACTATAACTATGTACTTGGGAGCTGTATGTACCGGAATTTCCTCACTCCTAGGAATCATTATGTCTCTCGGAGTTATTAGCTCTCCGTCTAGGTCTTTAAATACACTCAACATGCTTTCATTAAATATCCCTACCACTTTCAGCCTAAGTCCATATAGTACAACTTCGTCTCCAACACTAATATTTAGTGTTTTAGCTAAGAAAGAGCTAACTATACACTCCTTCGCGAATTCACTACTAAACCAGCCTCCCTTGACTATAGCTTTTTTTATGTTCGATATCTTCACTTCCTCTAATCCCAGCCCTAAGAACGCTTTGAGAATAGTCATATTGCTTACTCGAACTTCACCATAGTGAGGATAAGCCCATACTCTCATAGAAGAGTACCCGCCGAGAGCTTTGACTTCGCTCCTGATTATATCGTATTCAGCCTCACATAGAACACTCCACGGAAAAGTCCTTATCATTATGCCGCTATAAGACCCTTTGGCCCCTAGCCTAGCTTCACTTATATGAGTTACATATGTAAGATTACCAGACATAAAGAAACTTACTGAAGTGGCAAGAGATAAGAGAAGTATTTCTGCAAAAACTCTGCGAGAAAATACTCTAGGAGGCTTTCTTTTAATCTTCATTATTTGAGAAAGAAAAGTCTTAAGTAGCGATATGACAACAACTATTATTACTAACAGAGCTCCAGCTGAAGGAACTATAAAGAGGCCTAAAGAGCATGCTCTTACAGACGGGTGACATAGCGAAATTACGAATAGCGATAAAGCAAAACAAGTAAATGCAACAGTATTAGACGACTTTCTAAACAAAAGCTTCAATCTCATAGAAGCTATGAAAAGCAGTACAACAATAACTATTAGTGCAAAACCTATGTCTCCTAACAGAAACTGGAAAGAATTATACGCATGGGCCTCCATAGCCCACGCTCTTAACATCGACGCATAGGCTACTCCATACTTTTTCTCTCTTAGAAGTCTTCTGCTTTCATTTATTAAGA
The DNA here is from genome assembly GCA_965367815.1 of uncultured Thermoprotei archaeon. GTDB lineage: Archaea > Thermoproteota > Thermoprotei > Thermofilales > B15-G2 > B15-G2. Next base: position 42,437 of record CBDUKN010000005.1, on the reverse strand, counting down.
CTCCTGCTTCTTTGTGATAGTCTAGAACTCTATAGCTGTATACTCTGAGCGTCTTTATCCTATAGTCTAGTATTGTATAAAGAGTACTTGCTGCCACAAGAGGAAAGTTCTCTAACAAAATTTGCTTACCTTTCTCAATAGAGTAGCCCTTTCCTAAAGGATTCTCGGGAGAAGCATTATTTATTACTGCGACTACATCGAGTCCTCTTTTCATAACTACTTCTATTCTTGTGCCAGCTGGAAGAATAAGTACTTGAGAATACCAGTACCAGTATTGAGGCCCCCGGCTTATCAGCGCCGTATGATAAGTAGCATTAAGAACCGAGAAAGACAAATATCCTGGAATAAAGAACCTAGGATCATATGCATTAGTAATAACAAGTGAGCCACAGTCAGTTATTCTAATGTTTACTTCAGAAATAGTCTTATAGACACTAACACCGAAAAGCATGGGCAGTACAGGCCCTAATCCACCATACTCATTAGCTGCTTCAACAGTTCCTTCTTCATTTAGCCTAAATCCTAAAAGCCAGTAGTATCCACTGTATCTCACTCCCTTAATTATGAAAGTCCCATTAGAGTCTGTTAGCACTCCTATGTGATAAGGCCACATAGGTAAAGCCACTATAGCTGAAACTGGTTCAAACCACCCCTTTGTTCTATTGTACCTATACACTCTTCCCTTTATGTACGAAAATCCGTATCCTACACCTCTTGTAGTAGGGGTTGAGGAAGGCATTTTCTCTGAATCCTTTGTAAAACAATAGATGATAGAGAGAGCTATTTTAGCTTGTTTTTCCGCAAAATCTATGTCTGCATGCTCTAAAGTATCATATGGCGTGTATAGCCATGGTCTAAAGCTGTAAAATGTTCTTAAAGTGAAAGCAGGTATGCCTGTTAAAGCGAATACTTCGCTGTCTAAGAAACAGGGAATTGGCTCGTAAAAGAAGTACGTAAGCGACAATGTATCGTATACAAATACTTTTTCTCCAAGAGCCTCATCTATCGAATCCATGTATCTGATCATACGGTCTCTTACCCACCTATATCTAGCCTCATAGCCTGGAACAAAGGCCAACAAGTTATAAAACAAACCATAGTACTGTGCAGCTAGCTCTGAGCCTGTCCAATCTAAATCAAGCTCTACTACAAGCCTTATTCTAACTCCAAGTTCGTTAAAATGCACTGAAACATATTCTCTAGCCCCAGCCAAAGCCAAGCCATGAGCCCCAGTAATCAAAATTGCTATACTTCTCTTAGGCTTTAACTTAAGGAAGAGTCTAGCTAGTTCAAGTACAAGAGCTACGTTAAATGCTTCTGAAGCCCCCGGAGCTTTTGCTGGAACTGGAGAAAGAGAGTCTACATGAGCTACTATACACACAGCCTCCTTAGACAAAATTACATCTGTTCCCGGAATCATGGCCACAATATTTGTAGCAGTTACTTCACGCCACTCGACCTTAGAATATATTTTTACATGATACCCCTTTTCAGCGTACTCAATTAATTTTTCTCCCACTTCTTTATCAACATATAGTCTAGGAAAATATGCTGGCATATGAAAGACTTTGAGCCAGGCATCGAACCTCAAAGTAGACTTATTCTCTATGAAAACTACAGCTTTAGCACCCAAGGAAAAAGCATTCGTCCAGAACCATCTACAGTTGAAATCCAGTAAAACAATAGATCCCTCTAAATCTCTTCCGTTGAAATCAAGAAGCTTTCCTTTACCTCCGTAAACGATTCTCCCCTTGTAATCAATATTAGACGTCACAATCATGTTGGGCCAAAGCGCATGAGCCTCTAAAACTTCGCCTGTCTCAATAACCTTTATATATACTTTTTCTTCTATAGGAGAAGTTACAGAAAAATTCTCTAGAATATACCCTACGCCGATTTTCCTAAAGTATTCAGCTATAAATCTAATTGCCTTATAGTAGCCTGGATAACCTGGTACACGAGATCTATAGCTAGAGAGTACTTTAGTATAATTCCACACTCTATTGAAGTCTATTGAAGAAATAAAGCTTCTAAGATCAAAAGGATTTTCTTTGCCCAGTACTTCGGGCTGAAGAAATACTAGAAGTATCATCAGTAGCACTAGAGCTCTGTATAATTCCTTCATCTTAGACGTAGGGCTTTCTCTAAGCCACTAAATATAAAACTTATCTCTTCAGAATAGATGTAATTTTACGGCTCTACTTCAGTTCTGTAAATAATTAAGCTCTTAATCAGCCCGGAAACCTCAAGTCACCGCTCCTATCTGCAATGGCTCATCATCTAAGAGGATATTGCGCTCTACTCTGATATAGTTTTCGCATAGACTGGTCTTCAATTAAATGATGAAAATCTATTCCTCTATTATGAGAAAAATTTAAATATTTTACTTAAATAATAGCTCCCAAAAGGGTGTCGGCTGTGGGAAAATTTATAGATAAACTTGTTAACGCGCCCATAGCTCTCACCTTCGAAGACATAGTATTACTTCCTTCGAGAAGTAGTGTAGAGCCTCGAGAAGTAGACTTATCCACTAATATAACTGTAAATATTAAGGCACATATACCGATAGTTTCCTCTCCCATGGATACCGTTACCGAAGCAGAAATGGCAATAGCTTTAGCGAGGCTAGGCGGACTAGGCATAATTCATAGAAACTGTTCTAGAGAAAATCAAGTTGAATTAGTTAAAAAAGTTAAAGAAGCTCCTGTATTCCCTATAAAGTACGTTTACCTAGAAGCCACCTCTACTGTTGAGGAAGCATACAGAAAGCTTGTAGAGCTGAATACCGAAGTTCTACCTGTAGTCGACTCCAACGGTTTATTCCTAGGGTATTTTAAGTACAGCTGTATAAGAAAAGCTGAAAGCAAAGATCCTGTAGCTAAGTACGTTGTCAAAGATGACGTTCTCAGAAAGGAAGAAATACTCAGAGCAGACAAAATTCACTTGAAGAGCTTTCTAGCTATAGTAGACAGTAACGGAAGATACTGGGGAACACTAGATAACGGCCTTAACGGCGAAATAACGCCTTTAGTAGACGAAAAGGGAAGACTAATGGCCGGTGCAGCCATCTCTCCCTATGACTTGAAAAGAGCAAAAATGCTTGAAAAATGGGTAGATGTACTGGTAGTAGATGTAGCGCACTTCCATAACCTCAACTGCATTAAGGCTACTAAGAAACTTCTTCGTGAAATAAGCGTAGACATTGTCGTAGGCAATATTGGAACATATGAAGCATGCGAAGATATACTAACCATGCTTGAGAACGTAGCGGGGCTGAGAGTAGGAATAGCCAGCGGAAGCATATGCTCAACTGGAATAGCTACTGGTGTAGCTGCTCCAACACTCTTTGCAGTAGCTAACGTCAGAGATGCTCTTGAAGACTATGGGGTAGCGCATATACCGATAATAGCTGACGGTGGAATAAAGACACCGGGTGACGCAGCTAAAGCGCTTGCTGCAGGTGCCTCTGCTGTAATGCTGGGTCGAGCCCTCGCAGGTACAGATGAAGCCTGTAGTCCGCTAATACCGGTCGGCTCGCGTCTATACAAGCTTTACAGAGGAATGGGTAGTAAAAGTGCCTTAGCAAAAAGGTACTCTATGGATAGATATTCTTTGCCTTCAAAGAAAATAGCGGAAGGAGTAGAGGGATTAGTACCTTACAGAGGTTCTGTAGCGAGCGTCGTAGAAGAATTTAAAGGAGGTCTACAAGCCGCACTAGGGTATGTTGGAGCACGCAACATTAAGGAACTCTGGTTAAAAGCCAAGTTCGCTAAATTAACTCCAATAGGGCGTAGAGAAGTACTTCCACATGACATTTTAACTAGCCTATAACTATGCAGAATAACTGGAGACCTTACTTTACACACGACACAACTCTTGTAATTAACTTTGGAGGACAATACGCTCACCTGATAGCCCGTAGAGTAAGAGAACTCAAAGTATACTCTGAGATAATCCATTACGCTGACTTCTCTGAGGAAACTTTACGTGAAATAAAGCCTAAAGCAATAATACTTTCAGGAAGCCCACTGAGCCCTCCAGACATTGATCCCAGTAAACTGAAAGTAGTTCTCCGCGGAGAAATACCAGTTCTCGGGATATGCTATGGGCATCAGCTGTTAGCCTACATGCTTGGAGGAACTATAGCTAAAGGTCCTGGAGAATATGGAAAAACTTTAGTAAAAATTGTTAAAAGAAATGCTCTTTTCGAGAACTGGAATCAAGAAGAAGTAGTCTGGATGAGCCACCGAGACCAAGTCAAATCGCTACCCGAAGCACTTGAAATTTTAGCAGTTTCAGTAAATAATGTTATTGCAGCATTCAAAGTGAAAAACAAACCCATATATGGAGTTCAGTTTCATCCCGAAGTTTCTCATACACCTAAAGGTCTTCTCCTACTCAAAAATTTTCTCTACACTATAGCGAAGTGCAAAGCCTCCTGGAATCCTCAGCAAGTGATAGAAAAACTTGTGAGTGAAATTAAAGCAAAAGTAGGCAGTAAAGAAAAGGTTCTCTGTGCAGTTAGCGGAGGAGTAGATTCTACAGTAACAGCAGCATTAGTTCAAAGAGCTATAGGAGACAGACTAGTAGCAGTTTTTGTAGACCACGGACTGCTGAGAGAAGGAGAAGTAGAGATCACTCTTAATTTGCTAAAGAGGCTTAAAGTAAACTATATCTTCGTAAATGCAAAGGAAAGATTTCTCTTTAGACTGAAAGGCGTAAAAGATCCCGAAGAAAAGAGGAAAATTATAGGAGAAGAATTTGCTAAGATATTTAAGGAAATTGTCGAAAGAGATTCTTCCATTAAGTGGCTAGCTCAAGGCACAATTTACCCCGATGTAATTGAGAGCGGCAAAGTAAAGCACTCAGCCAGAATTAAAAGCCACCACAATGTAGCAGGTTTACCGAAATGGTTTAATTTAAAGCTTATAGAGCCTTTAAAATACTTCTATAAAGATGAAGTACGGCAAATAGCTAAAGCATTGGATCTGCCGGATTCTCTCATAAAGAAGCATCCTTTCCCCGGACCAGGACTCGCTGTCCGCATAATAGGTGAAGTAAATGAGAAAAAACTAGAAATTGTTAGAAAAGCCTCTAAAATAGTTGAAGAAGAGCTGAAGAAAAACGGAATCTATGATAAAGTGTGGCAAGCTTTCGCTGTAGTAGGAGAAGATAAATGGGTAGGAGTTAAAGGCGATAAGCGTGCTGAAGGATACATTGTCACAATAAGAATTGTAGAAAGCATAGACGGTATGACCGCAGATTATGCAAAACTACCTTATAGTATTCTCGAGAAAATAGCCAGCAGAATTTACAACGAAATAGATGATGTCACCATGGTAACTTACGCAATAACTCCTAAGCCTCCTTCAACTATTGAGCCCTGTTAACCATGACAATTATATATTTATAGCTAAATTCGAGTAATATCTGTAGCACATGGAGCTATCAGCTCCAATACTAAAAAAATATCGACTACCCAATATAGGGATACACTTTATCGATAGAGAAAAAGAAATCTCCAGTATACTGGCTCTAGAGGATTTCCAGACTCATGCTATAATAGGTCCCAGAGGCTGTGGAAAAACTAACTTGATGCACGTTATATCATATTTACTTAAAGAAAAAGGAGATACTCAAGTAACATACATAGGCTATATGAGAAGAGGACTCAACTTGTATACTCAAATATATTCAACAAACTCTGGAATATCTAAGGATATAGCTAAATGGTCCAAAAAATACTTCAGAGTAGTCGATAGATTTTCATATCCAGCTAAAGGCTTAGAACTACTGGGATTTATAGACCCCTATGCGCCTTTAAGAATATCAACTAAAATAAAGTTCATATTTAAGAAAAGACTTAAATTAAAGCACATAATTATTGTCGACGGCCTGGACGAAGTACTAAGTGACCAGAATACAATTAAGGTCGTCAATAAGCTTGGTCAGGAACTACGCGGCAAACTCTCTGAATCCATTAAGAAAGCGGGTGGCACTATAAAAATACTAGCCGTATTTTCAAGAAATATTTTAGGTTTACCAAAAATAGAACTAAATATTTTATGGAACTTCGATAAGAGCACTTATGAAAAGTTTCTGAGCGAAGTATCTTGCCCCCTTGACTTCAGCGAATTATGGACTTTATGTGGAGGAAACTTGGGGTTAACAGTAGAGCTCCTTAACTTAAAGTGGAATCTCGAAGCCTTTATCGAGCAGAATCTCGAGTATGTGAAGAGAGCTATAGAGAAGTATTCATTGAATAGAAGACGATCTTTAGCAGATATTTTGAGTGAAATGAAGGAAGCAGAAGAAGTAGATATTTTAGCTGAAAAAGATTTATGGAAAATACTTGAACAGCACTACTTTACTATAAGTATTCCTGAAGGAAGGAGACTTTCAGAAATAACTAAAGAGAAGTGGATTGGCGAAAAAGCTGCTTGGCAAGCTCCTATTTACATGTACTGCTTTAAGGCAATCCTTTCTAAAGGCGTCAAAGCCTCGACTGAGGATGTTGTGAAACTGTTTAAGTAGGAGGAAAGTATTTTAAACTGTGTTTAAAGTAGCGCTCGCTCAAATAGCTTCTGTAGAGAACAAAGAAGATAATTTAAATAAAATCTGCAAAATAATAGAAAATTATAGTAAACTATCTGATTTAATATTATTTCCAGAGTATTCTATGGCTTACTCAAAGCCTTTTAATAGAAAATTTGTAGAAAAAATAGCAGAGCCGCTCGATGGCCCGTTCTTGAGCAAAGTTAAAGAAACAGCCAAAGGAAAAGAGGTCTATGTAGCTGTAAATGTTCATGAAAAAAGAAATGATAAAATATTTAATTCTACAGTACTTATTAGCGATAAAGGTGAAATAAAGGCTATATATAGGAAAATACATCTTTTTGACGCATTTAAATACAGAGAATCTAAGGTCTTCTCTCCAGGAGAAGAAATAGTTATAGCTGATGTACGTGGAGCTCCTGTAGGTTTTGAAATATGCTACGATATTCGTTTCCCAGAATTAGCTAGAATTTTAGCACTTAAAGGAGCTAAAGTAATAGCAGTAAGTGCCGGATGGTACAGAGGTCTTCTCAAAGAAGAACAGTGGTTTACTTTACTCAAAGCGAGAGCTCATGAAAATGGAGTTTTTGTTGCTGCTTGCTGTCATGCAGGAGAAGATTTTATAGGAAGAAGTATTGCCGTAGACCCTCTAGGCTATGTTATAATAGATTTAGGTATAGGTGAAAAAGTAGCTGTAATAGACTTAGATTTAAATAGAGTAGAAGAAGTTAGGAAAATAGTTCCAGCAATTTATCAAAGAAAACTGGACGTTTACAGAAAATACGGTCTTACTTAATATAATATATTCCTAGCCCCGAATATTAAGTGTGAGTATGAAAAATAAGCTTGAAGGCTGGAGAATACATGGAGCAATTCCTCCGCAGTACCTTTTGTCTCAAAGAAAGTTCCTTAAAGTAGTTTTAGACCCTCCTTCCTTTGAGCCAGGGTCTTGGCGAGGCGCAGGAAACGTGGTAGTAGACTATGATTCACACGAATTTTGGATGACCACTAGACCTAGAAAAGTAGGCGTGAGAGGCTATGCTGTTGAAATATACAGGTCTACTAACGGCGAAGACTACAGTCTAGTAGCCTACATTAGTAAAGAAGAAGTATCCGAACTCTGCGGAATTAAAATAAATAGTATTGAGGGACAGCAGCTCCTCCGAGACCCTCTAACAGGAAAATATTACCTTTACTTAGCAATAGACGATGCTGAAAGAAAAGGCTGGTGCACTTTACTCTTAGCTGCAGACGACCCTAGAGGCCCTTGGACTTCTCTCGGAGTAGTTTTAGAGAGGGGAACCGAGTACGACTCCCTTGAAGCCAGAGACGCTACAATAAGTTTTGTTGACGGAAAGTACTTTGCCCTATATAAAGCTAATAACGGTAAGAAAGTAAATGTAGCTCTTGCTGTTAGTAGCGACGGAATACATTGGAGTAAGCTTGGTGTATTAAAAATAGACGGCGATTCTCAACCAGATTATCTTCTTCTTTACGGAAATATTTTCTCGACAGGACTAGGACCAATGTTTGTTGGTGTAGCAAGCCGTACTGTTATAAACGGTGCTGCTGTAGCAAAACACTTCGAATCCTATATTATAGACTACAGGTCATTGAACTTAGAGACAGTTTTCATAGGAGAATGGAAGCCTATGTCTCCTTTTGAGCGCAGAGACTATCCAATACACAGCTATGTAGACATAGTTTACGACCCATTTGAAGAAAGATACCTGATATACGTTGAATCAATAGATCCTACTTACAGCAAAGACCTTGGAGTGAACCTAGAAGTAGATAGAGTAATATTATATGAAGTATCTCTCTAGCTCTTTTTTCATATCGGAAATAAAGTCTTCGGGTTTTTTGCCGCACTTTACTTCAAGAACAATACATCTATTGTACATTCTCTCCTTTAAGACTTTAACAAATCTACGTAGGTCTAGTAGTCCTACATATGGCGGCAAGTGTTCATCCTTATTACCGTAGTTGCTATGAAGATGAATTTGAAAAACTATATCGTAGTTCTTTTGGTACTCGTCTACAGGATCCATGCCTACTATAAAGTAGTGACCTATATCGAGTGTAGCCTTTAAGTAATCTGAGCCTACTTTAGATATCACTTCTCTTATCTGACTCAGTGTGTGAATTAACCCTCTGCCCCAGCCGTTTTCTAAACATAAGTACACTCCAAGAGCTTCCGCGTAAGAAGAACATTCTCGAAGAGCATAAACAAGTCTATCGGTGCTCTGCTCATCGTATTTTCTTCCCGAATGAACTACAACTATATCTGAGTCTAGAGAATATGCTAAATCTATACTCGATTTAACTATTTCTATACTCTTTTTTAATTCTTGCAAATTAGGTAGAGTTAAGCTAGCTTGTTCAGGCGCATGTACTGTAAAAACTACATTAAGTTTTTTGAGCCCCTGTACGTTTACTGTCTTCAGCTCTTCGTAGCTTCTAATAAATATTTCTACTACATTGAAGTACTTTGCCGCAATTCTTGCAGCATCAATCAGTTTTCCTTCAATACCCCACGTAGATATTCCTAAATTCACTTGAACTACTTTCTCTCAGAGTCCTTAAATGTAGCGCTTACTTCCTAAGTTTTATTTACTTCTCAGAAGAATACTACATGTGAAAGAAGTAGTTTTTACAGAGAAGGCTCCTAAGCCAATAGGCCCTTACTCTCAGGCAATAAAAGCAGGACCATTTCTTTTCGGTGCAGGACAAATAGCAATTGACCCTGAAACAGGGAAACTTGTTGGAGAAAACATTAGAGAGCAGACAAGAAGAGTTCTAGAGAACATAAAGAGTATTCTTGAAGCAGCTGGCTATACTTTCGAAGATGTTGTAGCTACCTTTGTTTACTTGAAAGACTTAAAAGATTTTCCCGAGTTTAATGAAGAATATTCTAAGTTCTTTAAAGAAAAACCTCCAGCGAGAACCACTGTTGAAGTATCTAACTTACCTAAAGGCGCGTTAATTGAAATAAGCTTCATTGCCTACAAAGAAAGCTAAATATCGATAATCTTCACATCGAGCGTCTTTAAGTCAACAATAGCTACCGACGATATTCCCGTAAGTCCTCCGAAGACTTCCCCGGGGTTGAGTATAATTACTTTTTTTCCATTTTTCTCTAGTACCCTATAGTCTTTTTCATGAGTGTGTCCGTAGACAACTAAATCGTATTCACCTGTGTCAGCAATAGCGTCAACGAATATTCTCGTGAACTTTTTATTTCCACAGCCATGAAGGAGAACGATTTTTCTTCCACTGAGCTCCAGCTCTAGTGGCTGTCCATGTAACTCAAATCCGTAAGACATAGCTATTTTATACAAGACTGGTTTTTCGCAGTCGTTGTTCCCGAAAACTCCTATTAGCTTTACTCCAGCTTCTGAGAACTTCTTCAAAGTAAAGGGAGCTATATAGTCTCCAGCATGCAGTATTAGTTCAACTCCATGCTCTTTAAAAACTTCAACTGCTCTAGATACTTTACTTAAGTTATCGTGAGAATCAGATGCTACTCCTGTAATCATAGGTAAGTATTGTCTCAGAGTTTATTAAATCTTAATCGCTAACACTAATGTAATGCTGTTCGAGTACAGTAGAGTATATGTTTTCGACATAGACGGCGTGCTAGTAGATGTAAGAGATAAAATAAGAGCAGTTATGGAAGAGTTAGGTGTTTACGCAAAAGATCCTCGAGACCTTGATATCAAAACACGGTCTAAGTTTTGGAAGCTGTTTTTGTCAGAAGAGTACATTATATACGATAAGCCTAGACAGGTTGGAATAGACCTCCTTTTAGATAGAATAGAGAAGGGGCATGTAGCTATAGTTACCGGTAGACCAGCTAGTCTTAAGAGGGCTACTTTAAGAGAGCTGAAAGATTACGGCGTGCCTGTATCTAAAATATCCTTCTTTTTTAGAAGAAGAGAAGATTTTAGAAAAGATTATGAAGTAAAGTTTGAGATAATAAAGTCTCTCAAAAATGTTTTAGAAGTTCACGATGATTCTATTGAAGTATTAGAATATTTAGCTAGATTTCTTAAAAACACAAAACTCTATTTACATTTTGACGACAGCTTTACTCTTTTTACGAATAAATCTGCTAGTCTTAAAGAGCCCAGGGTATAGCAGTAGACTTGTGAGAGCAAAGCACGTTACCATAACCCAGTCACTTAGAGTTAAAGGCCATGTCTTGAAAATATAGCGTAGAAACGGCACATATATTACTGCTAGCTGGAGTATTAGCGATAAAATAACTGCTAGAACAAGGTACTTGTTTGCAAACAAAAGCTTGATATTCTTAAAGACATATTGAGTATCAGATCTACAGTTGAAGGAAAGTATTAACTCGAATAGAACAGCCTGAGTGAAAGCTATGCTCCTAGCTTCATCTAGATTTCTTCCAGTTATCAATGCTAGCCAGAACGGTGTAATCCACGCGAAGAGAGCTACTAAAACCGATACAGCTATGAATAGCTCCATGTCTTTGTACACAGGTTCATTAGGGTCGCGAGGAGGTCTTTTCATAATTCCTGGTTCAGGCGGATCTAAGCCAAGCGCAAGGGCTGGCAGACCATCCGTTAAGAGATTAATCCACAGTATTTGTATAGGTGTAAAAGGTATAGGCAGATCCATCGTAGAGCACGTGAAAACTACTAGTATTTCGTCCCAGTTAGCGGAGAGCAGTAGGCGGAGGAACTTCCTTATATTTTCGTAGATTCCTCTTCCTTCCTCTATTGCCGCGACTATTGTGACGAAATTGTCGTCTGCTAGCACTATGTCTGCTACTTCTCTAGTTACATCGGATCCTCTCTGCCCCATAGCTATTCCTATGTCTGCTAGCTTGACTGAAGGCGCGTCATTTACTCCGTCGCCAGTCATAGCTACTATGTGTCCCTTCTTTTTGAGAAGCTTCACTATTCTTAGCTTGTGTTCAGGCGATACTCTAGCGTATACACTGACTTTATCTACTATTTCGTAGAGCTCATCGTCGCTCATTTTATCTAAGTCTTCTCCTGTGAGAGCTAGAAAATCGTCTCCTTCTATTATTCCGACTTCTTTAGCTATAGCTACTGCCGTCGACTTGTGGTCTCCTGTAACCATTATTACCTTGATTCCAGCTTGCTTTGCTAGCACAACGGCTCTCTTTACTTCAGGTCTCGGCGGATCTATCATGCCGACTAAGCCTAAGAAAATCATGTGGGACTCTACTTCGTTTTTAGGCGTATTTTCGCTGAGCTCTCTATAGGCTATGGCGAGAACTCTGAGTGCGTTATTCGCTAGCTCTGATGCTTTCTTCAGTATTTTCTCTACATCGTCTTGAGTCATTTTCCTTATCTCGCCATTAACCATTATTCTGTCGCACAAAGAAAGCACTACTTCGGGTGCTCCTTTCATAAACGCCTCTTTCTTCCCGTCGACTAAGTGTATTGTAGTCATTCTTTTTCTTTCGGAATCAAAAGGTACTTCATCTACTCTAGGCCACTTTTTCTCAAGATTGCTCTTATCGAGGCCTGTTTTCGCGGCGAGAACTATTAGGGATCCTTCAGTAGGATCTCCTATTATTTTCCACTCGCCGTTTTCTTTAATGAGTTTTGAGTCGTTGCATAGAAGACATACTTCGAGAAGCTTTCGAAGAGTTCTACTCGACAGAGGATCTATCTGAGATCCCTTGTAGACAAACTTTCCTTCAGGAACATATCCTGCTCCCGTTACTTCGATTTCCTTGAAGTCAGCGTAGACTCTAACTACTGTCATCTCGTTTTTTGTTATTGTACCGGTTTTGTCTGTACAGATTACAGTAACACTGCCAAGTCCTTCTACTGCCGATAATCTCCTGACTATAGCGTTTCGCTTAGCCATTCTTTGGACACCCAAGGCTAAAGTTACCGTAACTACTGCGGGAAGACCTTCAGGAACAGCTGAAACAGCTAGGCTAACAGATGTCATAAATGCTTCAAAGGGGTCTGTTCCAAAGAAATACTCGTCGAGAAATACTATTACTGTCAAAATAGTGACAACAGCTACTAGGACTCTACCTAAGTGCTCCATTTTACGTTGCAGAGGAGTTACTTCTTTTTCCTCTTTTTGAACAGCTTCAGCTATTTTTCCAAAAACTGTCTTAGACCCTGTAGCTGTAACTACAGCTTTTCCCCTACCGTAGGTGACCAGTGTCCCCATGAAAACCATGTTTTTCATATCCGCTATCTGCAGGCTTTCTGCTTCAATTGGCTCAGAGGTCTTGTCTATTGGAACAGACTCACCTGTCAATATAGACTCGTCTACGCGCAGGTTCATCGCCTCGATTACTCTAGCGTCTGCGGGCACTCTATCTCCGGCTTTGAGAACTATTATGTCTCCGGGAACTATTTCGCGTGCAGGTATAATTTTCTCTATACCATTTCTAATAACAGTGGCTTTCGGCGCCGCTAGTTTTTTGAGCATTTCAACAGATTTCTCTGCACGATACTCTTGAATAAAGCCGAGAATAGTATTGATTATCACTATCGCCAGAATAGCGAATGCATCCTTTACTTCGCCTAAAAGAAACGATACTATAGTAGTTACTACTAAAAGCAAAACAAGTATGCTCTTAAACTGGTCAATGAATATGTCGAGAGGGCCCCTTTTCCTGCGCTCAGGAATTTCATTGAACCCGTATAGCTCTAGTCTTCTCTTAGCCTCCTCTTCGCTAAGGCCCTTCAAACAAGTGTTCAATTTTTCTAGTACATCTTCCACTGTAAGTTTAAACCATTTAATCGAAGACATTCCCCCTCTACCTATCTGAGAGAACTAATATGCGTTACGCTAATCATATCAAGTAAATATTAAATCAAAATAAAGAAAAGTGAAATGCTAAAATATTCTCTAAATATTTTAGTAGGGCGCTCCCCAAATGCTTCTGCCTATGAGCAGTATTGCTACTGAGAGACCTACTGCTAGTCCTGTACCACAGAACAGTCCAGCTATTATTACTGATCTCAGTACTTCCCAGCGCTCTTTACCTACTTTCTTCTCAATGTATCTCCCTACAAGTGCTCCAAGGAAGTAGTTTAGAGCGAATGGCGGGACCATGCCTGCGCCAGCTACGAAGCCTAAGTAGTTGAACGGCAGCTTGAATTTCTCTGCAATAGCGCTTACAACGAATATCAGTACTGTTGCTCCAAGTATCTGGTCAGGCTTGAATATCTGAAATGATCTCGAGACCCAGAGAGCGAAGTTTAGAGACTGCACTGGCCATGAAATAGCTGTCCACGGATACATTGCTGAAGGTATAGGAGCCATTGACCAGAATAAGCTCCAGAACACGAAGCTCGCGAAGATTATTATCGGTATGGCTATTACTGATGCCTTGTAGTAGTCAATAGGCTTTGTCTTAGTTAGCAGAGCTACTTTAATCCTGTGTGCTATTATACCAGCCGCTGTAGTTGTCTTACATGGAGCCATCCAGGGGTCTACGAAACCTGGAGGTGTTGTAGCCAGCAGAAGTGCTTCACGTATATAAGGGATACCTGTACCTATTCCTATTTCAGCAACCATTCTTCCTACTAGTATTGCCTGGAGGAATGGTACTACTGCCCATATGAAGACCCATACGTACCATATCTGCGGCACTAGCAGACAGTCTATCGCTATTCCTAAAACTATACCTGTGATCCACATCGCTAAAACGTACTTCAGTGAAAGGTATCCTTTGGCTCTAGAAACCTCTGTTAGTCTCCTTAAGCTTTCGAGAGCTTTACCCATGTACTTGAGCGATCTTGCGAAGATATACAGCGATGCGCCTAGCGAGAGTCCTATGAGCGGGCTAGCCCATATATTGTACATGCTTCTCTGCCATAGCCAGCTTATGCTTAGCCCTGGTGTCCACTCTCTCTGCCACTCAGCGAAAGCTGGTAGCGGTAGCTTTAGTGCCAGGAAGTTTCCTATAACGAAGGTTGTTAAGCTTCCGATGAAAATCCACATAGCGGCGTCGAATGGCACTACCCAGCCTACTACGAACATTGAAATGTCTGTAGCTAAGCCGAACATTGCTCCTGGCAGTACTTTCTCTATGAGGTACGTTAGGTCTATCCAGGGGTAGGGTATGAAGTATATCTTCGTCTTGAGAAATGTTTCAGTTATGCTGGGTATTCCGTACAGTATGAATTCGTAGATAAATCCAATAACTGCTGCTACCGAGAACCAAGTTATTTTCTCAGGTGTTCTCTCTGTTAGTGTCGTTATTGCCTGAGCGTCGATTGGAGCTACTGGGTATGGCAAGTTCTCTATTTCGATGAACAGCTGAATAAGTATGAATGATAACGCGAAGTCTATAAGCGTTCCTGCGGCAAAGCCTATTAGTGATACTGCTATAGGCATGGCCCACTCAAGAGCAATAAATGTTCTGAATACTGCTCCGTAGCTTGTCAGCGGTGGAGCAGCCCATGTAGGTATCTTGTCGGCCAGCCCGAATAGCTTAGTGTAGGGTGCTTCTCTCAAATACAGATTGTATATTAATCCGCCAAAGTAGGGCGCGTCGAATGCTACCATTTCGGCCATGAAGTATATAATGAAGGCTTCCTGGCTTGTGACATATCGGTAGGCGAATCGTCCTACCTCAGTAAATAGAAGTAGAGTTATGAAAACAGGTATGAATCTCACTACGTCGCTGACACCGGCTACTATCTGCAAGAAGATGACTACTGGAGTCATTACAACTGTTGCGTAGAGTATGGCGAAGAGCGATACTGGCGTTAGGCCGGGCTTAAATTCTTCTATTTCTTTTCCGCCGGCCTCGGCCATTCTCCTCACCTCAGAGTAGATAAAGCCTTCTCTATATACTTGCGCCTCTCCTCAGGCCTTAGGAGACGCCATGTCAAGAACTGCTTGCGTAGCTCGTCTATATAGCCTAGGTTGGAGTTGACCCAGTTTACGTAAGGTCCGCTCAGTCTCTTTAAGACTAATGTGGTCACGTACTTTCCTTCAGTCTTGCTTCTATATAGTACTAGTAGCGATTTCTGCCTAATGTTCAGCTCGTAGGGCGGCAGCCATATTATCGACTCTATTCCGGCTTTCTCCTGCTCCTTAAACATTCTGTGCTTCACTACAGTATATGCTCCTGCTCTCTCAATGGTGTGCTCTCTGTATATTTCTGAGAGGTAGTAGACTAGACCCAGTACTTCATTGAAGTCTAAGTAAGTGAATGGTAGTGGTATTTCCCACTCATCTCCTTTAGGCTTTGTCGGAGGCTTCCAGCGTCTCTCTAGGCTTGGTGTAACTAGCTTGGACACCTTATAGAATGGATAGAGTGAAGCCGATAGAACCATGATTATAACCATGCCTATCGAGAAGATCACGCTTGTTGAAGTGTAGTTTACTCCGACGTACTCTGGCAGAATGTGGTATGCCGCGAAGAATCTAGCGCCTATTAGTCCTAGAGCGTATCCTATCGATGCTCCTACGAGAGCATATACGACGTTTTCTGCGAAGAACATTCCTGAAACATGTATTGGCGATAGACCTAGAGCGCTGAGTATTCCTGCTTCTTTCATTCTCTCGTAAGTGTTTCCAAGGATTGTTGTCAGAATTACTAGGCCTCCAATGACTATTAGTGGAATAACCATCGAGAAGCCGCTTACTACTTGCACGTAGGCTTTAGCGTATACTTGTACCCTATCCGAGAGTCCTGCGTGGACTATTAGTCCGTCCATGCAGGAATACATCATTTCAGCCTTCTTTACTATCTCAGAGTCAGGTGCAGAGGTAACTACTGCTACTGAGGCTAGGTAGGATCCTGGCATGGCTTTAGCTATGCCTACAGGTATCAAGACAAGAGAGCTCCACTTTACTCTCACTTCAGGGTCGAATACCTGTAGTACTGTCAGCTCTTCTCTGAAAATTGGCTGGAGTGAGCAGTAGCCGTCTAAGTCTATTAAGCCTTCGCTTAAAGCTATATCGTCGAATATTCCTTTCACAATGAATCTTATACCGTTTAGCCAGACTGTGTCTCCAATGTGCAGTCCTAGTGCGCTGGCTACACTCTTGGGTACGATACACGCGTACTCGTAGTCGCTGTCAAACCAGCTTCCTCCGAGCCAAGCTTTCGTTAGTAGGAAGTCTCCTAGAGCATACTTTTCGTTGACTGATACTCCAACTATTGCTCTCAGATACATTGTCTGGTTTTTAGCGAAGAGCGAGAATGTACTTTGAGAAACTTCTCTCTGTCCTAGCTCGGGGTATACCCATACTCTCTCGCATACAATTGCGTTGGGGAATAGCTCTTTAGCTATGTAGATAACATTTTCTTCTATTGGAGTGAATCCTACTGACTCTATTAGAATACCTTTGTATAGTGGCTTTCCTGGACGGACGTTTCCTTTGAGTACGACCACAGGAGTAACTGAAGTTAGCGATACTAGCGAGAATGTAACAGCTATGACTGTGAATAGTGTTAGCAAAGTTCTCAGCTTTCTTCTCTTCATATGCTCAATGCCTATTAATAAGGCTGAGACAATCATCTCTAGTCTCGAGCGCTCTAGGAAGTGGAGTCCTATCTGACTCTTTCTAATTTCGCTTACTCCGAAGGACGCTTGGGAAATAACTAGTACTAGTACTGGTGCGACGAGTACTAGTACTACTGTTCCCGTGATCAGAGCAGGAACACTTCCTATAATGCTGAAACCGGGGTGTAGAGCCCATAGAATAGTGAAGAATATGATACCTATCGCCACAAGTATTGTTATTCTGCTGAAGCCCTTCATTTTGCCTATGAGCTTCTCCATGAGCACTATTGAGGGTAGAATTATTAGGAGAGCGAATGTTATGCTGAAAGCAGCGTCAAGGTATACGTCTCTTGATCGCTCATAGGCTTTTAGCGCGTAGCCCCATGCTAGTAGCGACTGATAGTATGCCTTAGCATACTCTTTGCTCTTAATGCTCGCCTCACTTTCGGCTAGGAATGAATTAGCTAAAGTAAAGTAGTTAGTTAGCGCTGGATCAAGTATCTTGTAGACAGAAGCTATATGATATCTTGGCTGGGTAATTGAGAGTAACTCTTTGGTGTAGAGGTGAGGAGCTATAGTAATGTACTTTACTTCTCCTATTTTATTGAAGCTGTAGCCTTTACCTAAAGGTTCTTCTGGAGTAGAGTTACAGACTATTGCTCCTATGAAGGCTTGGCCCGTGAACTTAATGATAGTTACGAAGCGTATGTTGGGTGGAGCAAATACTAATAAAGTAGAAGTTAATGGGTCATACGTCCAGCCATAAGACATTAGCGGATTGAAGGCTTCTGCTTGAAGAACTTCTGCTGAGACCTGGGTGTCGTACGATGCATAAGGTATCGGATTAGTGGGCGACTTAAATGGTGACAAATAAATGTTTTTCTGCAAAGTATACGGATATATTACATCAGATACTACTAGAGTAGAGCACTCAAAAACCACTGTTCTACTCCTCTGCAGATCTTCTTTTACTTCTATTACATGCGGGTATACACTCGTCCCGTAACTTCCTTCGTCAGGAGCATATGTTAGTCTTCCTGTCTCGTCGCTTACTACATAGGCCTCCACATATACGTTGCCGCATGCTGCGTGGGTTGAAGGAGCACCTACTATGAGAGCCGTTCCATTTTCGTCAGCTCTCGCTAAAATCCAAGCAAACATATTGTATCTATTGTATGCTGCAGCGATAGAGTACCAGCCTGTTCTCTTTGATACTACAACAATAGCATTTGGCACTGGTCTATAGAGCTTTGGTGTTGTCGGGTCGTATCTAACTACTTCTACTATCAGTCTATCATAGCCGAAGTTTGCTCCCGTCGCTATTAGTTTTAATCTAGAAGGCTTTATATCACTCCAAGAGCCTCTATATATATTGTCTGGAGTGGCCTCTGTTACTAGCTTCTTTAAATAGTAGCTTATAAAAATCACTTGATCTCTTAAATTATTTAAGTTTACTTTGTCGAAGGTATCAAACGGCGTCAACCAGAAGCCTCTCATGTCATAAAGAGTCAAAAAAGTAAAAGCAGGGAGTCCTGCAACATTAAATGGTTCTGTGTCAAGAATATAAGGCATTACATATCCAGAGCCCCAATTACTTGCAGTAAGTCCTAGTAAGTTTTTGAGCTCATTGCTTTCTATTCTTGAGTATACATCACTGTATTCTTGCTGGAATTCGTTTAAGACTTCTCTGGAGAACATAAATATTGATGTGAGGAGTCTATCGTAAAGATTTGAATGAGCCATAGCGTACATGTAGCCTGTGACCGCGAAACATACTTTATTAGTGCTAGTTGATAGGTCTAAGCCTATAGCTAAGTAAGGCTGTATTTTAGTGCCTACTTCTTCGCTGAACAAGTATTCTTCTACAAAGTATCTTGCTCCAGCTAGCCCTTGCCAGTGGCTTCCTATAGCGACTATACATACTGTGAATTTAGGTTTAAGCTCTTTTATTATTCGAGCTAGCTCAAGGAGAGTAGCTATTCCGCATGCTTCGTCTGCTCCAGGGCTTAGTGCTGGAACATACGAAAATGAGTCATAGTGTGCTAGCAGGTAAATTACTTTATTGGTGTATTCGCTTCCCTCAACTGTGGCAATAATGTTTATTCCCTTTACTTCTTTCCATATATGACCTCCATAAATTGTTGCTGTAACTCCTTTCTTAGCTAGCTCTATTAACTTAAGCGCTACATCACCTTTAGCGTAGAATCTTGGAAAAGGTATTGGAGCACCTATAGTCAGACTTCTTTCTAGTCGTAGTCTATCTACTTCTTTTGTCTCGAGAATAATTATAGCTTTAGCACCTAGCTTCATTGCATTAATCCACTTGTCACATCCATCAATATCTATGAGAACTATTGATCCAAAGATATCTTTTCCGCTCATTTCTTCGAGTGAGCCCCTGCCTACATAAACTAACTTGCCTGTGATTCCTTCAGGCGGTGCTTTTGATGGCGCCACTAAGTTCGGGTAAACTGAATATAGTTCATATGCCTCGCCGCCTACAGTTAATCGAGTGTTGCTCTCCACCGGGACAAGGACTTTAAATTCCTGTATTTTCGGCTTTAAGCCAAGACCACTTAAATACTTTTCAATATATTCTGCAGCCTTGTAGTATCCTTCAGTTCCAACAAATCGCGACTCCAGGCTCACGAAGAATTCTATGTGTTTAGCTATATTCTCAATGCTTATTTCTGTTGTTATTTGAGGAGCCATTGTTGCAGTAAAACAGATTATATATGGGAATGTTAGCAGCAAAGCTAGTATTAATACTAATTTATTCGACATAGAGAGACACCGAAATACTTATCCGAGGTTTTAATATAAATATTATCTTTGGAAGAAGAAAATTTCCTGAATAGAGAAAAATTCAGAAAACTACTCTCGAGAGATGAAGTAAAATAGTATTTTGAATAAATGTAAAAAATCTTAAGAAATTTATGGAGCTTTCATTAGTGTATATCCTGTCATTCCTAGGAACGCTCCTAGGCCTAGGCCTGTTACGAATCCTACTGCTAGAGGCACTCCTACTCTCTCATAAGCTCTAGCTCCGAAGACTTTAATTGTGATTACTTTAAGTATAAATGCTATACCTACGTTAATCAGCCACATTCCGTCATAGAAGAAGAGACCTACTGGGTTCAGTATGAACCATGGGAACTTAGTTCTTAGGAACCACAGTACGCCTACTATTATGAACGTTAATACAAGGAATCCTGCATGTTCTTCCGTGACTGTATAGCCTGCTCTAAGGACATAGGACATCTGCTTGCTTGTAACGAATCTGCCGTCGCCCATACCCCAAGCTAGGCCCAATTTATTAATTCCTACACTGCTTGCGTAACCTAGTACCTCCCATGGACCTATAAAGGTCATTACTAGAAGTGCGATGAGCATCGCTAAGAATATGTCTTTGCCTCTTACTTTGAGGTGTTCTGCTATGGCATAGCTTGAGAGGAAGCCCCATACTGTTCCTGATGACTGGTACGCGAGGCCTGGCAGTGTGTAAGACACCATGGCGCCTAGAGCCCAGCTACTTGTTGACTTGTATGGGTTGCTTGGGTAAATTCCTAGAGCCATTCCTGTCTGGTAAGCGATAGACTGCATGTATATCCAGCTGCCACCTAGTGACGGCCATGTACCTGACTCTCCTACAATCTTAGCTGAACCAATGCTGTCTATTATCCAGACTAGTAGCGCCACGAAAGCTACTATTGCTGGAACACCAACGTAGCTCCAGAAAGCAAGGTAGATAATAAATACTGCTATAAAGCCGCCCCACATTAGCAGCGGCGGTATTTCACCTGGCTCGGGTTTTTCTCCTCTGATAGCTTTCACTAAG
Organism: uncultured Thermoprotei archaeon; assembly: GCA_965367815.1. Taxonomy (GTDB): domain Archaea; phylum Thermoproteota; class Thermoprotei; order Thermofilales; family B15-G2; genus B15-G2. Next base: position 21,548 of record CBDUKN010000005.1, on the reverse strand, counting down.
CTTTCTTTATAGGTCTTTAATCCGAAGATTATTGCGAAGACACCTATTGCTATTGGCACATTATATCTGGCGATTCTACTCCACTGGAATGGTCCGCTCGAACCAATATTTGTACCTGCTGGAACAATTCCTGCCGATACGAAGGCTATCGGTAAGATTATTGCACATAAGAATGTCCAGAGAGTTCCAGTGAATAAGATATCGAGAGGAGCCAAATAGAACACTGCCACGTCAGCGGGAATAAACATCCACCATCCCTGGATAGAGGGGCATACACTTTGCAGAAAGCTTCCGAGGGTGGGACCTAGATAATACTGGCCCCAGGCGAAGAAGATTGGGAAAATTGGTGCGATGTAGTTCATTACGGAGATTCCAGCTACAATTAAGCCTATAATGAAGCCTACGTAGAATGGTATCATTTTACTTACTTGGAACAGTGATTTTTCGACTACTCCGTACTTGACCACTTCTACTAGTGGTAGTACGTTGGGGAAGGGTATTTTTTCTACTTTAATGTGATATTCTCTAATAATAGTTGCTATGAAGAACACCAGTAGTAGGTAGAGCAGTAATGTAAATATCGCCAAGCTTACGTAAGGCATTAATGGGCCGAAATTTACTCCTCCGCCTGTATAAAGCGGCTCTACTAAGCTTGGGTCTTTAGGTGTCCAGTAGTCTGGCATTAATTCCCATAGCTCTTCGACTTGAGGGTTCTTCAGGGCTTGATAGGTTGCTGCGATTGGTATTTCAAGGAATGTCATTATGACAAATGGAGCGTCCATTGTTATGAAAACCATTGCTGATATTATGGCGATTTCTTGTGCTGATAGTTTACCTCGCATGAAGTATGCTAGTATGGCCAAGAGGAACGCTAGGGCAAATGGCGGGTAGAGCGCTGAGCCGATTCGTCCAGCGAACCATGGCTCTAATGTTACTCGAGCGCCCAGCCAGCACATCGTGTTTATATATGTACCTATTATTACCAGAATTATACCTAGACCTAGGGCTAAAGGAGTTAGTCCCTTTTGATACTCTACTTTTTTCTCCTCAGTTTTAGCTTCCGAGCTCACATTTTTTACTCGCATGAAAATTTTATAAGGTTTAACGAAAACCTTAAATACCCGTCGAATATTTCTCTCATACCTCGCGTGTTTTTTGCAAAAGATTTTTAAATCACTTTTACCGTAGACCCAGTGAGCTATATGAGGAAGCTTTTTCACACAGTTTACGCAGATCTATGCCCTAATTGCGGGGGAGAAATTAAGGATGAAAGACTGCTTTACTCCTTACCCTGTGAAGCTTGTCTTCCAATAGAAGTGAGTGATTTTGAAAAAAGCTCTCCTTCTGAGATAAAGGAGAAAGTATATAGGATGTTAAAAGAGATAGGCAATTTAAAGAAATATAAGGAAGTAGTTGAAGTAGACAAAAAGCTGGAGGAAGTAGACAAGATATTTCATGAAGTTACAGGTAGCCATCTTTGGAGTATTCAGAGAACCTGGGTCAAGAGAGTTCTTTTGGGTAAGAGCTTCACTGCACTAGCGCCTACGGGTGTCGGTAAAACTGTTTTCGGAGTAACGATGTCCGCTTATTTAGCGTCAAAGAACAAGAAGTGTCTGATAATAGAGCCCACAGTTCCTTTAGTAAAACAGGTCTATGAGAGACTCAAGCCTTTCGCGGAAAAACTGAAGCTTAGAGTAATAGCGTTTTACGGAACTCTATCGACAGCTAAGAAGAAAGAACTAGTGTCTAGAATAGAGGAAGGAGACTTCGATATCCTTATAGTAACGTCTAAGTTTATCTCATCTAGATTTGATATAATTAAGCACCATAAATTTGCTTTTATTTTTGCAGACGACGTTGACTCGATTATAAAGAGCTCGAAGAACGTCGACAGAGTGCTAATGCTACTAGGTTTCAGCGAAGAAGCTGTTCAGGCAGCAATGAATGCTGTCAAGCTGAAAATAAGGCTAGCGAGACTCTACGTGTACAGGAATAGAGAGGAAATAGAAAAGGTGCTTAAAGAGCTCGAAGAAGTAGAGAAAATAATTGAGAAAGAAAAGAAGAAAGTTAGAGGAGTTTTAGTAGTTTCGACGGCTACTGGTAGGCCTAGAGGACTTAGAGTAAAGCTCTTCAGAGAACTCCTATCATTTGATATAGGTAGTAGATCAGAGACTCTAAGGAATATTCAAGATATTTATGTTTTCCCAGAAAACTCTGTTGAGAAAAAAGTCCTAGAAATAGTAAAGAAGTTCGGTAAAGGAGGTCTAGTTTACGTACCAGTAGATAAGGGTATAGAGTATGCTGAGAAGCTGGCAGAGTATCTTTCGGAAAACGGCATTAAGGCTGCAGCAGCTCACGCTAAGGCGCGAGGCGCTCTAGAGAAATTCATGAAAGGAGAACTAGACGTGCTAGTAGGTGTAGCCACATACTACGGTATACTCGTAAGAGGACTCGATTTACCTGAAATAATTAGATATGCTGTTTTCGCCGGAGTACCTAGATTTAAGTTCAGCTCAATGCTTGAAGAAGTCTCAGCTATAGGCATACTCAGGCTTCTAGCTTACTTGAGAGACGCCGTAGAGGAAAAAGAGCGGCAAGAAGTAGAAGCTCTCTTAGCTAGACTTAGGCGTAGACTACAGACAAGCAGCATAGCTGCTCTCACTCAGCTTCAGAAAGCACTTTCAGGAGAAAAACCAGTGGAAACTTTCCTAGAGAAAGAATTCATGAAAGCCCTAGAGTACACTAAATCTCTGCTCTCTAGACCTGATGTTGTCGAAAGGCTGAAAGAAAGCGGAGAAGTAGTTTTCATAGAGGAGAACGGAAGAAAGTACGTACTTATACCGGACATAATGACTTATCTTCAAGCAAGTGGTAGAACTTCTAGGCTCTTCGTAGGCGGACTAACTAAGGGTGCATCAATAGTAGTTGTCGACTATAAGCCTCTATTGAATGGACTAATTAAGAGAAGCCGCTGGATAGCTGAAACTACATGGGCTTCTTTAGACGAAATAGATGTAGATGAATTGATAGAGGAAATAGACAAGGATAGGCTTCAAGTAAAGCTCATTAGAGAAGGCAAAATAAGAGGAGAGCTCAAAGACTTGTCTAAAACAGCATTGCTTGTAGTAGAGTCGCCTACAAAAGCCAAAACTATAGCAAACTTCTTCGGAAGGCCTTCCGCGAGAGTCTACAAGGGACTCAAGGTATATGAAGTATCTACAGGACCGTGGACTCTCATGATAGCTTCCTCTATGGGTCACGTATTCGACTTACTGTCAATTCCTGAGGCAGTTCTAGGAGACAGGTATCACTTCCACGGAATACTAATCGAGGAAGTAAATGGAGAGAAATTCTTCTACCCCTACTACGCTACATTAAAGAAGTGCACTAAGTGCGGTTTCCAGTTCGTAGACCCGAGGAAAGATGCGCGCTGCCCCCACTGTGGCGGAGAGGCACTAGACAAAATAACTATAGTCAATATATTGAGAGATATTGCTAGAGAAGTCGACTTAGTTCTAGTGGGAACAGACCCCGATACAGAAGGAGAAAAAATAGCATGGGATCTATCAGCAGTGCTCGCTCCCTACGCTAAAGTAGTCAAGAGAATAGAATTCCATGAAGTAACTCGAAGAGCTATCGAGGAAGCTATAAAGAATCCGAGAGACCTCAACATCCACTTAGTTAGAGCACAGTTAGTACGTAGAATAGAAGACAGATGGATAGGATACGAGTTAAGCCCTAAGCTCTGGGAACACTTCAAGCTGAAGTGGCTTTCTGCAGGAAGAGTACAGACTCCTGTACTAGGCTGGATTAAAGAGCGTACTGAAGAACACAACAAGAGCTACACAAGAGTATATGCAATAACCCTTGAGAACGGACTAAGACTAGAGTTTGCTAAAAACGAAATACTTGTACGCGTAGAACAGTTAAAGAAAGAAAAGGCTTCAATAGAAGAAATAGAAGTAAGTGAAGTAGAGCTACAGCCCCCTCCCCCATTCACCACAGATTCTCTTATAACTGAAGCTTCAAGGCAACTAGGCTTTACTGCACCTCAAACAATGCAGTTAGCTCAAGAACTTTTCGAAAGCGGTCTAATAACTTACCACAGAACAGACAGTACAAGAGTATCTGCTGTAGGCCAAGCTATAGCAAAAGAGTATCTTGTAGAAGAATTTGGAGAAAGAGGAGGAAAACTCTATAAACCGAGAACTTGGGGTAAAGCAGGAGCACACGAGTGTATTAGACCTACTAGACCTATAGATGCTGAGAGACTAAGAGAACTATTAGCAGAGGAGGCTATCTTTACACCTATTAGGATAACTCGTAGACACTTAGCCTTATACAACTTAATCTTCAGAAGATTTATCGCGAGCCAAATGATTCCAGCTCGTGTAGTGAAACAGAAAATTAGAGTAAAGTTTGCTGGAGCTCAAAGAGAGCTAGAGAGAATAATTGAAGTAAAGGAGAAAGGATTCACCGAAATACTTCCTATTTACCCAGAGAGCAGAATTGAGCCAGGAGAATACTCGATAGTAGACATTAAAACTTACTCCAAGTACCTAGTACCACTGTATACTCAAGGAGATATAGTAAGATTGATGAAAGAAAGAGGTATTGGACGACCCTCAACATATGCTAAAATAGTGCAGACACTTGTCGAGAGGAAGTACGTTAAATCAATGAAAAGAGGATACCTCATTATCACAAAGCTTGGAAGAGACGTATATGACTACTTAATGAAAAACTACGGCCCACTAGTTTGTGAAGAAAGGACACGTAAATTAGAAGAATTAATGGATCTCATTGAAAAAGGAGAAAAAGACTACCAGAGTGTATTAAGAGAATTATTCAACGAGATCTTAATGATAAGCGGCAGAGATATTTCTAAGTCCCCATAACTAGCAGTATACTTGTCAAGAATAGCGGTATAGACATAAATAGGAGCCTCCAGCCTAGATCCTTTATAAGTACTTTAGGCGCTCTTAGAGCTTTCAAGTAGATAAACTTGTTTAATATAGCAGTAGCTGTAGACAGCAGTATTGCTGCAAGCCCTGCAGACAAGTCTATGCTCTTGCTCTCTATTAGCGAAAGTATAGTAAATATCACGGCTGTAGTGCTAGCTATTCCTCCAAGACCTCCCATTGCAAGCACTCCTATTTCACCTAAGTGTTTTACAGCCAAAGTTGTAGCAGTCAGTACTACTAAGAAAATAACACATGCTTTAAATGCAATTCTATAGCTTAGTGGAGATTCAAGAGCTTCTTCAAGCTCTATCTCACTTTCCTTTCTAGACACTAGAGCTATCGTAGCATATCCTGTCAGAAGTGATGCCAAAAACCCGAGGAAAGTGAAGTACCATATATCGCTGACACCTACCTTTAGAATAGAGTAGAATATTATTAGGAGAAAGAGGTTTCTCGCAACCATAGCCAAGTTAGCTAAAACAACACCTTTAGCTACTATAGGCAGAGTATTTTCTACAGATAGCTTAAAGCAAAGTCTAGTGAAAGAAACTATTGTAGCTTCGCTGTTGACTAGCCCTCCAAAGAAAGAAACTATTTCGAGCCCTCCTTTTCTCTTGAGCTTGAGTACCATGTAACTTAAATATGATATACAGAGAATAACTACGAAGAATATGTAGAGCGTTCTAAAGCTAATTACGTGAAAAACAGGGTCTGTTAGCTCTTGTGTAAAAACAAAGGGGCCGAGTAGGAACACCATTATACCTATTTGTAGTGCTGATAAAAGCTCTTTGTAAGTTATTCCGCGTAGCGCTCTCTCTACACTAAGCTTTATTGCTAAAACAAAGGTAACAAATATGGATATAGCTATTGCTTCGAGCAAAAGACCTATTCCGACAAGAACTCCCAGTAAATAAGCTAAGGCGAGAGCTATAGGCGTGGTTATACCATGTTCTTTAGCATGATATATCCTGTAGAGAGTAAAGCTAGCTAAAATCAATATAGAGACAATAAACATAGAACCTACTACAACTAGAGATAATCCTTCATTAGGAAAGAACTTTACGAGACATATTGATAGTGCACCAAGAATACTCATTAGACCAAAGCTTCGGACTCCAGGAAAAACAGCTGTATCTTCTTCCTTTTTCTCAAGCCTAGCTTTTTCTCTCTCTGTTCCTATAAGTGCTCCAGTAGCAAAAGCTATTATGAGTTTTAGTAGCAGACTCCACTCAATACTGCCCAGCAGAGTCTCTTCCATACTCCTCACCGCTCCAAGTAATTACTAGGGGCCGCATTTCGACAAGCATTCTAGCGAGTTTTCTTCTAGCGTTACTTAAGCATCTCCAGAGAGTCCCTCTAGAGACACCCATTCTTTTGGCTGCTTCCTCCTGCGATAAGCCGTCTAAGTAGACTAGTTTAAAGGCTTCTAGTTCGTCAGGAAGCATTACTATCGGAGGAGCTTCAACAATACATCCGTCTTCTCTAATTGGAACAAATTTCACGCCGCCTAGGTAAGTTGAAATGAACCGAGGCTTCATTGGTCTTCCAGGTCCTCTTCTTCCGTGACGCCAGCACCACATAATTATCCCTCAGTAATCGCTGATAGCGAATAACTACAAGTAACTAAAATCTCGTATCTCGTATAAAAATCTAAGTATAATAAATTTCAAGAAAAAGACTTTAACTGAAACAATTAGACAGACTTTTTCAAAGACTCAATAATTTTTCTCGTAATATCCATTAGCGCTTTAGCTGCAGGTGCATCAGAATACTTTATGACAAAGGGTTCTCCCCTGTCGCATGCCTCAGAGATCCTCGGGTCGATGGGTACTGAACCTAGATAAGGTACATTCATTTCCTTAGCTATTTTCTCTCCGGCACCTTTTCCGAAAACATAGTATGTTTTTCCGCATGAAGGACAAGTAAAACCGCTCATATTTTCTACAATGCCCAATACTCTTACACCTACTTTCTGAGCAAAGGACACGGCCTTCTTTACTACTAGTAGGCTCAAGTCTGATGGCATTGTTACAACGACAGCGCCATTTAAGCTTCCAATTAGCTGAGCTACTGAAAGCGGCTCGTCACCTGTTCCTGGAGGAAGGTCTATATAAAGGAAATCGGCGTATCCCCACTCTACTTTAGAAAGAAAATCTCTAATGGCGGCGAATTTGAGCGGGCCTCTCCAAATGACAGGAGTTTCTTCTGAAGGAAGGAGAAAGTCCATTGAGACAACTTTAATGCCCATAGGCCCTGGCACAGGCACTATTCCCGAAGATATTACAGAGAACCGCTTACCGTGGACTCCTAGTATTTTAGGTATCGACGGTCCATGTATATCAGCGTCAAGAACAGCAACTTTGTAGCCCATGAGCGCAGTGCAGAGCGCGAGGTTTGCTGTAATGAAACTTTTACCCACCCCTCCCTTTCCGCTTATAACCATTACTTTATAGGTTATATTGCTCAATTTCTTTTCTATTTCATCTAAAACTCTTCTCCCTTCTTCGCCCAAGGAGGCCCCCCTCTGCCTCTACCTCTTCTGTGCGGTCCCTTATCAAGTCTGTGTATCATTGCTTCCGGGGCTCCACAATAAGGACAGTAAGCAGGCTTAGGGACACCATAAGGTACTGTTATTTCACGTCCACAAGCAAAACACTTAAATCTCTTGACTTCAGAAGACAAAAAATCACCTCTAATAATATTATTTACCTAACTTCTCCCTCAATTCTCTTATTCTAGCGTTAACGCTTTCTAGCTCTTCTTGAAGATCTCTTAGATCTTCCTCTAGTGCTTTCCTGTATTCTTCTAGGAACTCTAGCTCTTCCTCAGGAGTCATTGGATATGGTGAAGGCGGAGGCGGAAACATAAAGTAGGGCGGAGGATAGTATGGCGGGGTCTGCGGAGCTGAAGTTTGTTGAGCCTGCTGAGGCTGTGTTTGAGCCTGCTGTTGAGGCGGTGGGGGCGGCGGATAGTAGTAGTACATTGGCATAGGGGGCGGGAAATATCTCCAGTATCTCCATATTCTACGTCTCCACTGCATACTAACCACTATATATAAGGTGTTAAGAGGAAAATAAATTTTGTGTATATGCTAAAAAATATTTTCTTTTAAAAACATTTAAATGAAATGCTAGCTGGTTCCACTTGTAGTTGGAGACATGTATTTAAACGCTGATTCAGCCCACTTTCTCCACATGTCTATTGTTATTTTATATAGCTCTATGTAGTACATCATTGACATGTACCATAGCCATAGATATGGCCACATGTAAAGTAAGGCCATAGGATCTGGTGGAATCGCTGGCATCACTGGAAATGGGTAATAGTATCTACTGTACCAGTAGTAGGGGAACATACTGCATCACCACCAAGGGTAGTAATATGCCCATGGAACATAGTAGTACATGTAATAGTACTGTGGTATGTAGTATGGATAGTAGTATGGTGCTGGGAAGTAGTAGGGGTACCAGCCGTAGCCGAATAGCCATGGAAATAGCCATCTGCAGGCGCCTCTACCAAATAGCCAGCCTGGCCTTAGCCAGGGCGGTAAGTGACTGAAGGGGCCTCTACCTGGCCATGGGCCCCACCAACCCCCTCTACCCCATCCTCTACCCCATCCTGGGCTCCACATACTCTCATTCCAAGATACCTATCTAGGGAAAAACTATATATATTTTTCTGCGATTGCACAAATTTATTTACATCGTTTTTAACAAAAAGAAATTTTTCTTCAATGAAAATTTTTATAAATAGTTTTTTCAGCTATAACACGAATCTATTTGGATAGTCTCCAGATAGTTCCCTTAGGTGTGTCTTCTAGAATAACCCCTAGTTTTCTGAGTTCATCTCTAATATAGTCGGCTGTTTCCCAATCTTTCCTTTTCCTAGCCTTATCTCTAATTTTTACTAAAAGTTCTATAAACGGTTTTACTTCAGCTGAAACTCCAGTTATCTCAAATTTCTGAAGAAGACCAAAGACGTTTAGAAGCTCCATTAGTACGTCGTGAACATACCTTGCCAGAGGCCCCGGCACTTTATTTTCATTTATTTTCCTATTAATATATGATATAAACTCAAAGATTTCTGCTAGCGCTTTAGGTGTATTAAAGTCTTCGTCCATAGCTTCTTCAAACTTTCTTCGAAGTTCACATACCCTTTCATATACTTCTTTCTCGTCGAGAGAAAGATTTTCTATGTGCAGCTTTTCATACGTCATTATTCTTCTTAAACGCTCAATAGTTCTTTTTATTCTTTCTAAAGAACTTTTAGCTTGCTCGGCCTTTTCCCAAGTAAAGTTTATAGGGCTTCTATAGTGGGCTGAGAGAACAAGGAGTCTCAGGACATCGGGCTCATATTTCGATAAGAAATCTTTGACAGGTATGATATTGCCCAGCGATTTAGACATTTTTTCTCCTTTAATCATTAAGTATCCTGTGTGAAGCCAGTACTTTACGAAAGGTTTTTTGCCGGAGTAAGCTTCAGATTGAGCTATTTCATTTTCATGGTGCGGGAAAATAAGATCTGTTCCTCCTCCATGAATATCTATTTGCTCGCCTAAATACTTCATAGACATAACAGTACACTCTATATGCCAGCCAGGTCTACCTGGTCCCCACGGGCTATTCCAGTAAGGCTCTCCTTCTTTAGCCTTTTTCCAGAGCGCAAAGTCTGCTGGATGCTTTTTATTCAGGTCAGGCTCTATTCTTGCACCAGCTTTTATTTGATCGAGTGTCTGTCCTGATAATTTTCCGTAGTCAGGGAACTTTGTGACATCGTAGTAGACATTGCCGTTTACTACATACGCGTATCCTTTTTCAATCAATTTTTCAACTACCTTAATTATGTCCTCTATGTGGTCTGTTACCCTGGGATAGTAGTCTGCTTTAAGTAGACCTAAGGCTTCCATATCTTCAAAAAACTCTTTCTCGAATTTTCTGGCTAATTCTTGTGGAGAAATTCCTAGCTCTCTTGCTCTCCTTATAATCTTGTCGTCAATGTCTGTTATGTTGACTACGTACTTGACGTTGTATCCCTTGTACTTAAGGTATCGAACTATTACATCAAATGAAATGTAAGTTCGAGCATGACCTATGTGTGTGTAGTCATACACTGTTGGACCACAGACATATATTTTGACTAAATTATCTTCTAGGGGCTTGAATTCCTCAAGTTTTTTGCTTAGCGTATTGTATACTTTTAACACATATTTTGTAGTATTGAGACCTACTTAAATTCTGTCACAGTATACTACCTTTAGCCTCTTGAGATCTGTAACAAGTATTTAATACTTAAGTTCATTAAGTTTAGCAGTGCTAAGAATAGGAGTATATGTTTGTCATTGTGGCAAAAATATAGCTGGAGTAATCGACGTGAAGAAAGTAGTGAGTGAAATATCGAAGCTAGAGGACGTAGTCGTCTGCAGAGACTATCCTTTTATGTGTTCCAGCGAAGGCCAGCAGTTAATAATAGAAGACATCAAGAAATATAATCTTGACAGAGTTGTAGTAGCAGCATGTTCTCCTAGAACTCACGAACCTATTTTCCAGGAAGCATTGAAGAGAGCTGGTCTGAATCCCTTTCAGCTCGAAATGGCCAATATTAGGGACCAGTGTTCGTGGGTGCATGAGCACGAAAAAGAGGAAGCTACACTTAAGGCAATAAGACTAATTAAAGCTGCTGTAGCTAAAGTAAGGCTCTATGAGGAAGTTGAAGTCGAGAGAATACCTGTTAAAAAAGCTGTTCTTGTAATAGGTGGAGGTATCGCTGGTATAACTGCTGCGCTTGACATAGCTAAAGCAGAATTCAAAGTATATCTCGTTGAGAAAGAGCCCTCGCTCGGAGGGCATATGGCGCAGCTAGATAAAACGTTCCCGACACTTGATTGCTCTATATGTATTTTAGGCCCGCTCATGGTCGAAGTAGCTAATCATCCTAACATCACTTTACTTACTTACTCTGAAGTAATCGACATAGAGGGATATGTCGGAAACTTTAAAGTAAAAGTACGCAAAAAAGCTAGAAAAGTAGATGAAAGTAAGTGCACAGGATGTCTTCTCTGTATGGAGAAGTGCCCTACTAGAGTTCCGAGTGAATTCGAAAGAGGTCTAGGTGTACGAAAAGCAATATATGTCCCGTTTCCTCAAGCAGTTCCCCGAGTCCCCGTTATTGACACTAAACACTGCTTATACTTCACTAAAGGAATTTGTAGAATCTGTGAAAAAGTATGTCCTGTTGGAGCGATAAACTACGAGCAGGAAGACGAAATAGTAGGGCTTGAAGTAGGCGCAATAATAGTTGCAACAGGGTACGAAGAATACGATCCTAGGAATCTCCCCGAATACGGGTACGGAATCTTCCCTGAAGTAATTACAGGACTCCAGCTAGAGAGATTAGCTAGTTCTTTTGGTCCTACGCGAGGAAAAATACTTGTTCCAGGGAAAAATAAGGAGCCCGAGAGCGTAGCTATTATTGCCTGCTCGGGTTCAAGAGACGAAAAACATCTACCCTACTGTTGTCGCATAGGATGCATGAACGCGCTTAAACATGCGTGGTACATAAGGCACAGCGTAGGCGATGTGAAAATTTATGTAATTGCTCCTGAAATAAGGTCTTTCGGAAAAGGCTATGAAGAGTTCTATAGGAGAATAAGGTCTGAAGGAGTAATAGTCATTAGGGGCAGAGCATCAGAAGTCCATAAATCCTCTGACGGAAAACTCGAAGTATATGTCTACGACCCCTCTTTAGACGAAGTTGTAGTGCTTAAAGTCGATTTAGTGGTACTGGAGATGGGTATTATACCCAATCCCGGCTCTAAGGCGATAAGAGACATATTAAAGTTATCTCAGAGCCCCGATGGCTTCTTCCTAGAAGTACACCCCAAGCTCAGACCTGCAGAAACCTCCGTAGAAGGAGTCTTTATATGCGGCTGCGCTCAAGGCCCTAAAGACATACCAGATACTGTAGCCCAAGCTTCATCTGCTGCAATGAAAGCTGTAGAGCTTCTAAGTAAAGGATACGTAGAGACCGTGCCCTATGTGGCAAAAGTAGATAAAGAACTATGCAGTGGATGCGGAATATGCACTACAGTCTGCGAATTTGGAGCGATCGAGATTGTAGAGGAAAACGGCGAGAGAAGAGCTAAAGTAAATACTGCTCTCTGCAAAGGATGTGGATCTTGTGCAGCAGCCTGTCCCTCTGGAGCTATTGAGCAAATACATTTTACTAGAGAACAAATATTAGCTATGATCAAAGCTCTAGCGGAGTGATCTACATGAAACCGAAAATACTTGTCCTTACCTGCACTTACTGTAGCTACGCTGGGGCTGACATGGCTGGAGTATCTAAAATACAGTATCCTCCTTCAGCTTACATAGTGAGGCTTATATGTTCAGGCAGAGAAGAAGCCCTATTTGCACTCACTGCCCTTAAAAGCGGATTTGACGGAGTACTTTTCTCAGGATGCCATTTGCCCGCAGACTGCCACTTCATCAGCGGAAACTATAAAGCTAGAGCCCGTGTAGCTCTCCTCAAAAAACTGCTATCTCAACTCGGAGTAGAAAAAAACAGAGTAAAATTAGAGTGGATTTCCGCTTCAGAAGGAGAGAAATTTGCTCGAGTAATATCCGAGTTCACAGAGGAGCTTGAAGAAATGAAACCTTTGCCCAAAATAGTTAGAATTAGAGACCTTGGGGTTGAAGAATATGATTAAAGTAGCCCTTGTGGGTCTTTCAGGCTACTGTTCTGGATGCGAAGTAGCACTAATAGATCTCGGCCAAGAAATTTTAACTAAAGTAAACATAGTGTACTCAACGCTAGTAGCCGATTATGAAGAAATTCCCTCGAATATCGACTTGAGTCTCGTGAGCGGGGCCGTTCGCACCGAACACGATATAGAGATTTTGAAAGAGATTAGAGAAAAAAGCAGCAAGGTAATTGCGTTAGGTACATGCGCTTCATTTGGAGGAATTCCCGGTCTAGCTAACTTATACGTGGTAAGAGATATGCTGAAGGAGGTATATGGAGAGAAAGTACTTCCAGTAGAGGTACTTAAGCTAACTCGAGCAGCAGCTCCTGTAAGCGAATATATTGAAGTAGATTATATGATTCCAGGGTGTCCGCCGCCTTATAAGCTTCTTCGAGACACGCTTCTCTCAATCGTAGAGAAGAACACTTTCCCTAAACCTCCTTTTAAAACAGTCTGCGATGAATGCCCATTAGAGAAAAAGGACGAGTTTTCTTCTAAAGTCTATAGGCTTGGAGAAATAGAAATAGATCCTTCTAGATGCCTTCTTGAACAAGGAATACTCTGTATGGGCATAGCTACAGTAGCAGGCTGCAAAGCTCACTGTCCTTCTCGAGGAGCGCCGTGCAGAGGATGTAGAGGCCCTCCACCCTCTATTTCAGATCAAGGAGAACGCTTACTTTCAGCAATAGCCAGCGTATTTTCTAGAATAGATCCCCAGCAGCTCCTTGAGAAAATACCTGACCCTGCAGGATATTTTTATAGATTTACTTTACCTTCGGGAACAATACCGTATAATGTAGAAGTACTTAGGAGGGTCAAGCATGAAGATCGAGATTAGTCCTCTTACTAGACTCGAAGGACATGCTAAAGTAATAATAAAGCTCGATGAAAGAGGACAAATAGAGTCAGCTAAATTCATGGTTCTAGGGTTCCGAGGCTTCGAGAAAATACTAGTAGGTAGGCCTATTGAGGAAGCTCCGCGAATAGCTAGCAGAATATGTGGAATATGCCAAGTAGCCCACTCCATGGCTTCGGCAAAAGCAGCTGAAAATGCTTTACAGATAACGTCACCTGAAGACGCTATCAGACTTAGGAGAATTATGCACTATGCCGGAATAATTCAAAGTCACTTACTGCACTTAATTTTCCTAGCCTTACCGGACTACCTTGAATTTAAAGCATATAATCCGCTCGAAATGCTGCTAAAAGAGAAACCGGAGATAGTCAAGTCAACTATTACCGCGAGAACGCTTTCACAGGAAATAGTTGAGCTAACTGGAGGAAAATCGATACACCCCGTACTGAACGCTGTAGGTGGAGTACTTAATTCCCCAGATAACGAAAAATATAGAAAGCTAGTAATTAAAGCAAAGAACTTGGTAAAAATACTTAATGAAATAGTTGAAAAAACTGAAGAAATCTTCTATAAAAAGGCTGAAGAATTAAGAGAAATATTTGAAATGAACACGCTATATATAGCTTTAGTCAACAAGAATAATGTGGACTTTTATGAGGGAGAACTATGCATCAAAAATAGTAATATTTTAGAAAAAATTCCTCCAGATAAATACTCTTCAATACTAACTGAAAAAACAATTAAGCATACTTACATTAAATACCCTTATGTTAAAACAGCTGCTAAAGAAGAATTGACTAGGGTAGGGCCTTTAGCGAGATATAATGTCTCGAATATAAAGACTGAAAATAATATGCTCTATTACAATATTTCGAGACTTAAAGAATGCTTGCAACTAGCCGAAGAAATAGAAAAGCTGGTGGATAGACCTTTTAAGGAAAAACCTTATACGGCAATAACTTTCCATGAAGGAGAAGGAGTAGGAGTCGTAGAAGCTCCTCGAGGCCTACTTATTCACCACTACCGCTGCGACGAAAAGGGCTTAATAACAAAAGCCAATATTATTGTCCCGACTACAATAAACGCTCCTTCTATTGAAGAATCCATAAAAATCGTCTCAGCTAGATGCATTAAGAACGGGAACATAGATAAAGAAAAACTGAAGTATTTCATAGGTCTCGCCGTGAGATCTTATGATCCATGCTTATCGTGCGCTACACATACAGAAACTTCTGCTCCACTAATAAAAGTAGTAGACTATAAAGGAAGAGTTTTAGCTTTACTTTAAAACACTTTATTTAACCAAGCCCTCAAGGTCTCTATCCAAAAGAAAATAGACGCTAGAGAAGTAACCAAAACAACGTAAATATTGGGCTTTTCTAAAACAAGATAGACTATCAAGAAAACAGTAAAGAAAACAGCATAAAATAGAAAGCGAGGAACAAGGAGAGAACCTATTCTAGTGAAAAAAATCAGAGCTCCTACTTTGGCTTCTCTGGCCACAAAATACTCTCCCTCAATATTTTTTTCTAATAAACCTAACCTCCTCAACTTTTCTAAGTGATAAAGTGCCGTATTAGGACTTCTAAAACCCATTATTCGCTGAAGCTCCCTAACACCTACAGGCCTATTTAACTTAAGCAACATTACATAGACCTTAAGCGTTGTTCCCTTGAGCTCAGCTTCAAGCTTTTCTCGCGAGGCTACTTCCATAACTGATTTAAAAGAAGTTATATTTTAAATAAACTTTTTTTGTTCAAAAGCATTGTACAGCGTAGGTCAGCAGTAGCATTTAAATTCACATTACGCGAGAGAATAGTCGGAGATATGCTACTCAAGTCCGTCTATCTGGCAGCAATCTTAGCCTTGCTATCATGTACTCTAGTTGCCGCTAAGCCAGTACTAGTCAACATTAGTATTAAACCTAAGCCGGATCCGGGAGCTAGAGTCTTCTTTTACTTCTTTTCAGAAAAAGGTAGTAGAGTACTCATCGAAACAACAACAGGAGATGTTTCGGCTGCACTGCCCTTAACTGGCAGGTACTTTATTATAGCAGGCTTTATTAGAGGCAATGATATTTTCTTGGGTTATACTGATTTAAAGATATTATCTAATACTTCAGTAACAATTAATGTTACTAACATAAATTCCTATCCCAAAAAACTCGTCAAAATAGAAGTGCTAGATACTCAAGGCAGGAAAATAAACTCATGCCTAATAGCTGTAAAGATTTTAAATAAAACAATAGCCTTCGGTATTACCTTAAAGGGGGAACTTCTTCTAGAGGTACCTAATTTACCTTACTTGAATATTGAAGTATATTCACTGAATTCAACACCTATGCCTCAGCAGTCACACCGCTTAGAAGCAGCTACCACAGGTGCTCTAGCACATAAATCAATTACTATTACAAGAAGTGTTCCTAATAAATTGACTATAGTTCTTGAAAGAATAAGCCCAATATCTCTTCAGAAAACTACTGCTGTAGAAGGAGGTAAAAGAGCTTTTGGTGCGCCAGAAAAGTACACTAAGATAACGATCATACTGCTCTTATCTTTTCTCTCAGCCGCTCTATTGTATTTAATTGCTAGAAGAAAAATTTAGTTTCTTTAGCTCGGCTAAGAACTCGATATTCTGCTTTATGCTCTCATCTAAATTCTTTGATGCTATAGTTACCCACTGAATATTGGAATCGAACAGAAACTCTAAGCCCGGAAGCTTTCCATCCCAACTCTCTCCAGGCTCAGGCATTGGAACAGACCCCGCTACTCTGATGTTTACTATACCTGATTGAGCTAGAGCCTCAGCCAATTCTATGATTCGTGCTTCTGGTACAGCAACACCTGCTGTCTGCATGAACTCCTTATAGGGCTTAATGATTTTGCTTACATCGAGTATATTTTTCACAGGCTTGACTTTGATGACTCGATAAGAGTAGATAGGCTCAAAGATCCTTACCTTTTCTTCATCATATGCAACTGCTCCTTGGCCTTTATTGACAACAAATACTTCAATTTTGTCTGACGCCTCTCCTTCAGCTATTAATTTAAGTATCATTGGCTTAGCTTTAGCTCGATATTTCTCTGATTGAGGAAAAATTCTTGACAGCCAGTTCATAGCTTCAGCTATTTTCTCTGCAAATTCTCTTGGAGACAACTTGCCTCCTTCCTCCACTCTAACTTCTCTGGGAGAAGAACACATTTCCTGTTCATAGCCGATTATATCGAAAGCAACTAGTTCCGCTACTTCAGGTAAAGCATATTCTTTAGCAACTATTTCGATTCCAAATTTTGCTCCATGGTAGCATCCCCTAATATCCCTGCCTTTCTGTCTAAACTCCTCTACTTTCTCTTTTACACTTCTTACAGCTTCTTCTCCTCCAACTACATTGACTACATCAATATGCGAGTAAAACTCGTTTTCAATAACGTCTCCCCTACTCCAGTTCACTACTGCAACTAAGTTAGCTAGATCTCCATCTACTTCACTTAAAGACTCCGCAAAAAGAGCAGCAAATACAGGCTGCCTAGTTGGAGGCTTTATTATTGCTGCAGCATTTAAAAGCAACGAAAGTAGCATTACATAGGATTCAACTAAGCCAGGAATATTTCCTGGACAAATATGTAAAATAAGCTCTACTTCAGGCAAGCTAGACAAACTCTTTGCAAACTTTATTTTCTCGAAGAAAGACCCATATCCCTTTATTCTTACATTAAGTCCAAGAATTTCAGTAAACTTTTTGAATACTTCTTTTCCAACTGAAGGACTTTTAAGCACTTTAAGATAGTTTCCCCTAACTTTTATCAAAGTACTGAAGGACAGTACTTCAATCATTTTAGAGGGATAACCCGTAAGCTCGGGAAGTACTTCTAAAGCAATTTTCCTTTTAGTATAGTTGCTATTGCTCCATAACTCGGCGAGCTTATCTGCCGCTCTCATAGTTTTTTCAGAAATACCTACTTCACTGAGCGCTTTTCTTCGCTCCTCTTTAAGAAACTTTGAGATTTTCTCCGCATCGCCCTCCTTGAGCTTTAGATACTCTATTTCAAAGCCGCTTACCTCTCTTATGATAGTATCAAAACTATCTTGAAGCTCTTTTGGAAGAAAATATCCCTTTAACATTATTCTCCCAGAACTTTACCGAGAACTAGCGCACATCCTCTTCCTTCTTCAGACTCTACTCTCTCAATGCTCTCTATTACAGGCCCTTCTCTACTACACTTGGAGCACCCATTCCAATTTATTGTCACTTTATCTCCTGTGATTATGAAGCCTGGATATGATTGAGCTAGCGGGTCGAAGAACGCGAAGCGCCCTGTTTGTCTACCGTGCTCTGGTAGAGGATTAAACTCTTCGTCGAGAAGCACAGGTTTAATCCATGGAGGTATATGCTTTTCTCCGCCTTCTACACAGGAATAAAACAGTACATTGCATTCACACATGCCATAGCCATCTACATGTCTTTCAGGAGCAGGTATTCCAAGCGCTTCATTAAGCATTCTGCGGAAGTCTTCAAGCGATACTCCCTTTTCTAGCTTGAATCCTCCGCCTGTCACTACAATGCTTCTTCCAGGAAGCTCTAGTCGCTCTCCTCTCTCTAACAATTTCTTGCAGAAAGCATACATTACTGGCATTGAGCCAAAAACTATTACTTCCTCTCCTTTCTCTACAGCTTTCTTGACTTCGCGGTAAAGCTTCTTGATAAGCTGGCTTTTCATAATATTGCCGAGTACTCCTATAAGCGAGGCTTTCATTTTTTCAGAGAAACATGTAGGAGGCTTAGTTCTAGCTCTAACAATATCTGCCGAGACTCGGTTCAGCAGAACAGTTACTTTGCCTGAAATTCTTTCGGCAACTTCTTTAGGTATCCAGCTAATGAACAAGTGTGTTTTCTTAGGTAATGCTAAAATGAAATGCATTTTTCTGACATAGTCGCCTGAAATAGCTACAGCTGCTTCAGAGTACGACTTTATACAGTATTCTACTGTTTTCTCATCTCTCGGTATGAACGAGAATCTTCCAGTAGTGCCGCTACTGTAGCTGAGCCAAATATATCCGCTTAACTTATTTAAGAAGCTTTGCAGAGACTTCTGCGGCTCTATTCTTACTTTCAAAGGCCTTGTCATTATTTTATTGAGCCATGACAGAAACTTTTCCGGCTCTTTTTCGGGATACTCTGTAGGATAAGACTTAAAGATTTTGTCTACGAGCATTACTTTAAACAAGTCATCAATTTTAGCTCTCTCTGAAACATTCTCTATTTCACATACCCTCCTGTAAATAGCACTTCTTTCGTAATAAAATCTATGCATTCTCAAAATTATTTCCTCGAGAAAAGGCTCGAACTTCTCTCTAGGTCTCCAAAGGTTTTCTTTTTTCAGCAGATAGTTCAGCGAGGACGTGAGTGTAAGCTGTTGCATATGTGACCCCTCCGACAACTGCTTGAATCAGTTTAGACAGATTATATAAACTTTATTTCATGTCCATTAAATGCTCAGATGGAACTCCTCCTAGAAGAATAAAGCGGAAACTCGTGACCGCACTTGGGGCACCGCACGTACTTGCAATCACCTAGACTTGAATATGGGCAACCTGAGCACGCAAAAGCTCTAGCATAGCTTAGACTAAACCTAAATCCACATTTAGGACACACTATGATGTCTTTTGCCATAACAGGTCTATCTCTCTTTAACTACCTCGTGTAAAAATTTTACGCTTAACTTTAATAAAATAAATTTAAGGTTTTAAAGCCACTAAAACAACTTTTAATATAGTATTTGGATCTTTCAATAAGTTTATTAGTCTTCTATTAATATTAACTGCAGCCTTATCGCCTTTAACCATCACAGTTCTGCCGCAAACATAGTTGCTTTTCCTGAAAACCATTGATACTTCATTTGTGAAAGTAAGCTTCGGGTCTCCTCTGCCTACTACTACATCGGTTTCGCCTCCAGCCGTCAGAAAAACCACTATAATAGAATTCTTGCTAGCCGCTATTTCTTTAAACTTTTGGCTTAAGTCTGCTGCCGCCTTAGTGGCCGAAACTCCAATTATGCAGTCTCCTCTTGGAGTGACCTCAGACTCCTTAGTTATTTCAAATGTAGTTTCATGTTCTCCTTTAATGTTAATATGTCCTCGTGCTTCTATGACTTCAATAGCGTACTCCATACTTACCTCGCTTTAGCTCTTACTTTCTTAAATGCATAGGCTATTTTTCTCCACGTGTAGTTAGAATCTTCTGAAGCTAGAATACTTCCTTGCCCCGCTCTATAGCACCAAACGAAAATCGAGTCTACTCCCAGCTCTCCTGCCTTAAGAATACCGTCTACTACTTCATCTACTCTATTTTTAGGTATTCTGAAAGCCTGAACCCATAGCTGAGTTTCTTTACCGTACTTCTTGCCTAGTTCAACTATCTTTATTCCCAGCTCTGTGAACCACTTTAATCCTTCCTCACGGCTCATGCCGCTTCCTATCCAGTAGGGATCTGTAGCTACCATGTCTACTTCAGGTATTTTAGCTATGGTTTCCCAGTCAGATATACCTACTACAGCCTCAGTAGTTGGCAGAAGACATACACAGATCTTCTTGCTCGAGTCAGCTTTCTTTACGGTTTCTGACAGAACCTTAAGAAACTCCACTATTTTCTTCTGCCTGAATTCTATTACATCTTTAGTGAGCTCCTTAGGCATTTCGTAGCCGTACTCTTCTTTAAATAGCTTAAGACATGTGGGGCAACGGCAAGTCCAGTCGTCTTTAAGCCACGCATAGTGGGGTTCGTCCCAGAAAAAGTAGTCTGCGTCACTTTCTTTAGCTAGCTTCTCTACACGCTCGATTACATAGTTTCTGAACTCCTCTGTATTGAAGCATGCCGCAGGATAGACTACGCCTTTCGCTGTAACTTGTCTGCAGTCGTGGTGTTTCTGTAGAAAAATGCTAGGCGGCTCTCCTCCAAAGACTTTACCCCATCCCCACAGGTCTATGTACACTGTGAATCCTCTAAGTTTCGCTTCCTCTATTAACTTTAGTGTGTTATCATGCCAGAACCAGTAGTCGAACTCAGATACACCGAAAAGAACAGCATTACACCCGTAGTCCAGCAGTTCTCTAAAATCGTATATAGCTCTATCAGGATACGCTACTCCATAATAGGATACACCAGTTTCTCTAACCACAGAATTTATTCGACTCAACTCTTATTAACTCTTCAGCTATGTTCGGGTAGCTTTACAAGAGGCAGATCGAGCTCTAGTGGGACAAAAGGCTGCTTTTTGAGGTTTTTAAACATGTAGAAAGCTAAGGGATATTTCTTGTAGCCTAGTCTCCGATAATAATTTCTCACACCTACTCCTGAGATCACGAAAATACGATATACTCCGAATTCTTCGTAAGCTATTCTCTCCGCGCAAGCCATTAAGTATTTTCCCAAGCCTCTATGCTGCCACCAGAAGCTCTTTTCTCCAACTGGAACAGATGGCCCGTAGACATGAAGCTCTCTAATAAGCGCAGATCTCCCTGCTCGAATTTCTCTTCTATGAGCCTTTTCAGACGGTATTCTCAGCCTCAGGAGCGCGTATAGTATGTCTCGCTTCAAGTCCTCTATACTCAAGAAAATCTCGTGGCCTCCGCTAGCCTCATAGTCTATTCGACACAGAGAAACATTGCTCATATCTGGTATTTCTGCGTGCTCAAGTATGTAGTGGCCTACTTCTCTACATCTTATGCAGCGGCACTTGAGGCCAAGCTCTTTCATTTTATCTAAGACCACTTGCCTTAAGTTTCCGTACTTCAGGCCAGCGGCAATCCACTTCACGGGAATATCTCTTCCCACTCTTATGACTCTCACGTAGCGCGGAACCATCGCGAGGACTTTGGCTAGAAGCTCGATATACTCTTTGTCGTCGTAGGGCTTGTATAGACCTCTTTTCCACAGCTCATATAACTTCGATGAAGGTATGACAAGTGTAGGATATATTTTGAGGTA
>CBDUKN010000004.1:0-163951 GCA_965367815.1 uncultured Thermoprotei archaeon | reverse complement strand
TTTCAAGCAGAAGACGGCATACGAGATGTAGAGAGGTCTCGTGGGCTCGGAGATGTGTATAAGAGACAGCATCATTACTTAAAGACTTATTGAATATCAGCGTCACTCCTCTTTTATCTATATTTATTAACACGTCCGCCGTCTCCTTAAGTTCTAGATAAGATTTTTTTATGATATATACATCAGTTTGAGATAGTTTGACGTATTTTATTAATTTTCCTAGTAGTTTTAACAATTCTTCAAAAGAATTTATAGTTAGTACTGTTTTGATAGGATTATATACCCAGCGTTTATTTTCTGAATCAAAGTCTGCGATTTGTCTTACAAGACTTAAGTACTCTGCGAAATCCCTTTCATTCAAAAGCCTCTTTGGTCTAAAAGTTATCTCAGCATGACTATTCATCATTTTTCAGCATATCCCTGTGGTCATCACTTACAGAGATAGTACTTAGGCAGCAATATATATTTTAGTCTTGTGTTTCTAGAGGAATAGATGATGATGGAGGTGAAGATTGATTGATGATAGATGCTCCCTTGCTGATTTTCTCTTAATTAATATTGTCGCTACTTCTTTACTTATGTTACATTTTCTCTAGATATAGTAAATATTTTCGAAATACAATATCAATACTAGTTTGTACTATTTAGTCTACTATTAATTTAGCTTCTCCTATAGATACAGAAAAAATTAATAAACCGGTAAGTTTATATATTGGTGAAACGCCCTTATTTAAGCATTCGGTAAGGGTGATTGTATGAGTAGGGAGGAAGTTATTGAAACGGGGGAATATGTAAAGAAGTGCCCAGCGTGCGGTAGCGACAAGCTAATATTGGACTACACACGAGGCGAGCTAATCTGCGCAGTCTGTGGACTCGTAATTACAGACAGGTCTATTGACAGAGGACCTGAATGGAGAGCATTTACTCCAGAAGAGAGAGAAAGAAGAAGCAGAGTTGGTGCTCCGATGTCAAGAGTAACTCCAGACAGCTTAGTAACCGTCATCGACTGGAGAGCACGAGATGCATCGGGTAGAGAACTAAACCTCAAGCGCAAAATAGAGATACTACGCCTTAGAAAATGGCAAATTAGAGCAAGAAGTCAGTCCTCAATAGAGAGGAATCTTCAGCAAGCAGCTCAGGAACTAGAGAGGCTAGCGGCTCAGCTAGGGCTACCTAAGACAATAAAGGAACAGGCACTTGAAATATATCGTCGAGCACTTGAGTCAGGTCTCGTTAGAGGCCGATCAATAGAGTCTGTAATGGCCGCATCTATTTACGCTGCTTGTCGACAACTCAAAATGCCCAGAACACTGGATGAGATAGCGAAATATACTAGAGCTGGACGAAAAGATGTCGCTAGATGCTATAGACTACTACTTCGCGAAGCCACAATTAGAGTTCCTTTACCTGACCCAGTCGACTTTGCTCCAAAAATAGGTGAAACATTAAAGCTTAGCGCAACTACTATTAGAAAAGCAATAGAAATACTCAAAGAAGCCAAGAAACTCGGTATTACAGCAGGAAAGGATCCTGCTGGTCTAGCAGCCGCCGCAATATATGTAGCGTCACTTCTTTCAGGAGAAGTTAGAACACAGAAAGAAGTCGCTCAAGCAGCCCAAGTGACAGAAGTAACTGTAAGAAATAGATACAAAGAACTAGCAAAGAAACTCAACATCAAGTTACCGATGAGATAAAATCTCTTCTATAGCCTTCTTCAAATTCTTGTAAGTCTCATAAAGCCCCTCTGGTATAACTTTAGTTTCTGCTAGTACTGCCATAAAGTTCGTATCTCCATTCCATCGAGGAACCACGTGAACATGTAAGTGTTCTTCTCCTGCTCCGGCAGCTCTGCCAATATTTATTCCTATATTAAAGCCGTCTGGTCTATATGCTCTAAGTAAAGCATCAGTTACTAAGTTGACTGTCTGCATTAAATCAAGCATCTCCTCTTGATTAAGTTCATTTAAGTACTTTACGTGCCTATATGGTGCAACTAATACATGGCCATTGTTATAAGGAAAAATATTCAATACAATATAGACGTGTTTACTTCTATAAACAATAAAGTTTTCTTTGTCTTTATTCTCTTTAGGTATTTCACATAGAAAACATCCTTTTTGTTTTTCTATGGCCTTATATCTCACATACTTTACTCTCCAGGGAGCCCATAGGTTTTTCATAGGAGAAAATAATTATTTAATCCCTTTATATCTATCTCGGAAAGGTGTCGTCTCGAAAGCTAGATATGATGAAAATGCGCCTTCAGACTACTACGGATGAAGAAAGGGAGTACCACTGACTTAATTTTACTGGTTAGAGTATCTTGATAACTACTTCAAGTCCCTGTCCTTTCTGAGCCACGTTAGGTATTGTTACAGGCAGTTTTCCTCTAGTTTTCTCGCTACTAGTAATAAGGTCTATTAATGCATCCATCATAATCGGAGAGGCTGCATACAGCGCTATATACCTCTCAGCTTCAAGGAAACTTCTGATGTCATAGGGAGTACTCGTCGATACAATTATTGTGTTCTCACACTTTACTATCTTCTCGACGAATTCTTTTTGACAAGGATCTCTATCTGCCTTCCATGTAAACACTATACATATAGTTTTTTTCTGTTCAATAATTTTTGTTAATTCAAAGTATTTCTCTGCTTTAGACCCACAGTATGGAACAGCTATTATTTCGAGATCCTTTTTCTTCTCGCTCAATTTGTATACGAAGTAACTTACTCTTTCTTTTATTTTATTTGGGTAAAAGACAATACATTTCTTAAAATCTTCTTTAGGCAAGTTATTCCACTTAACAACAGTTACTGCACTTTTAGCTATTTTTAAAGCTTCTTCGAAATAATGTTCTCTATCTAAATCCTTCTCTTTAACACTAGTCTTGAGAAATACTCCAAGATTTTTCTCTATTCTCTCTTTCTTTAACAGAGCTTCTTTCCTAAAACTAGGGTCTTTGAGAGCTTCCTCTATAGCTTCATATGCTTCCTCTTGATATTCACGTGTATGACAAATTAAAACAATATCTGCACCACTACTTAATGCCTTGACCGCTGCTTTTCTGACCTCAAATTGCGATGAAACAGCTTTCATTTCTAAGTCATCTGTGATAACTACTCCTTCAAACCCTAAAGTCTCTCTCAAGAAGCCATTAATTACTCTCGAAGATAAAGAAGCAGGTATTTTCTCAGGATCTAGTGCTGGTACATACAGATGCCCCACCATTATCATTGGACAGCCACATCGAATTGCTCTCTGAAAAGGCTTTATTTCAACCTTAACTAGTCTTTCGTAATTATGCGGTATAATAGGTAGATCATAGTGTGAATCTGTTGAGGTATCGCCATGGCCGGGAAAATGTTTTGCTGTAGCAATAACACCGCTCTCAAGAAGCCCTTTAATATAGTTTTCACCATAAAGTGCTACTTCATCGGGATCTTCTCCGAAAGACCGATTTCCAATAATAGGGTTGTCTGGATTAATGTTTACATCTAGAACTGGAGCCAAATCACTATTTATACCAAGTCTCTTAAGTTCCCTCCCTATTATTCGCGCTATTCTGTAGGCGGAAGAAGGATCTCTTGTGGCAGCTAATCCCATATGACTCGGCGTAGGTACTATAAAGTCTATACGAGATACATCTCCACCCTCTTCATCTATGGCGATTATTGGCTCGCCAAGTATCTCTCTTAGATCACTTATAAGCCTCTTAAGTTGGTTTTCATTTTCAATATTTCTTTTAAATAAAATTACTCCTTTAGGCTTAATTTCCTCGAAGAACTCCCTTAAATTGCGCGTTAAATAAGTTCCACTAAAACCCACCATTAGGAAATCTCCTGCATGTACTTCGCCAGACACATCTTCTGTCAAAAATACTAGTTAATAAAAGTGTGCTTAATTGGTAGCCCGGCCGGGATTCGAACCCGGGATCTGGGGGTCCAGAGCCCCCCATGCTTGACCGCTACACCACCGGGCTGAGATGAATTATAATGAGAAGCTATTTAAGTTTTTTCACCATAAACACTATGTCTATGATGAATACTCTCCAGCCTGACTGTTGATGAAGGATCAACCATCTGAGACACCAATCCAATGGTCTGTAGTGCGCTGAAATACTTTATATTTGCTCTATGATATAGTACTAATGAGGGGGATCTATGTGAAAAGAGTTATCCACGTGTACTGTCCCGCCTGCAAAACTCGGGTTCCAATAGAAATAGATGAAAGCATACTGATCTCTGCTAAAAATAGTCCCATAGGAATGACTGGCGTAGTAGATATACACAGAGACCACGCACTTGTAATATACATCGATGCTCAAGGACATGAGAGAGGATCTAGAGTTTACAGCTTAATAGCCCCCCTCGAAACTGGAAAATCTTTTACTATTCCTTTTAAGTATATGACCTCTTTCAAGAATATAAAAGCATTTAAGCTAATTCTAAAAGATAAGGATCTAGTGATAGAAGGATATAAAGAAAGACCAAATATTATGATGAAAGGAGTTTTAAATAAAGTTGACCTCGAAATAGCATTTTCTAAACTTCCAAGCCAAATATATAAATGGTTTAACATGTTTCTAAGAAGCATAGATAAATCTAGAGATAAAATAAAAATAGAAACTTTATATAAAGCTTTACAGCTTATAGATTCATTCTGCGAAACAGAGCCCTCAGAAAAAATGGAAAATTTACTTACACTGGTGCTTTCATCCATGAAAATCACGTACAAAGTTGATGAGAGAGCTAGAAAATACTACGAGCTAGTAAGACCACTTCTAGAGAAAAATTACCCCTGGTCTAATATTAAGGAAATAGAAGACCTTCAAGGAAAGCCTTTATATGAAATTCTACGGCTTAAAGATCCCTTTGCACTTAAAGAATCTATAGAATTTTTACTGGCATTAGAAAAAAGAGAAGTTATACACTTTGAGGAGATAACATGACGATAATCGCAGGTAGTTTAGTTAGAGAATACGAGAACTTAGCTACAATAGCTGCTTCGCTACTACCTAAGCTTAAAGAGACTTTAGAAAACCTAGACATTAAATTCGAAAATAAGGATTCAATACTGAAAGCATTAGATTACGTTTTACCGAAGCAACCCTTTGTGCCTTTTATATCAAATGCATGGGAGAGTCTATTCCAGAAAGCTATTCAGCTAATAATAGAGGATATACTGTCAATCGTGGAGGACTTTTCCAGAGAAAATATGGGCTGTGTACGCATGCTTATAGAATTCCTCTTAGAAAGCCCTGTATACAGCGAAACAATGCGGGAAATTGGAAGAAAAATAAAGATTCCTGAAATAGGCTCAATTCTAGAGTTAAATAGCGGTACCGGAAGAGGATCATTAGAAGTAGCAAAAGTTACTGGAAGAAAAGTTATTGGCATAGAAGCGGATGAAAAGAACGTTGAAATCGCTAAAGACTACATGGAGCTAGAAAAAGTAAATAACGTTGTATTCATTCATGGAGATCCTCTGAGAGCAGGAAGATATGTAAGTGAACCTATCTTTGCCATATTACTAACATCGCCGATAACATGGCTTTACGACATTGAGTCCCTAGTGTCAAAAGCCTATAGCTTGCTAGAATTTGGAGGAACTCTTTACGGAAGCTACCCCTTAAGAGAAAAAAACGATTATCCCAATTTAATAGAACCTATACTCAAACTCTTTGGAGGAATAACTCCTCCTAATAAAACAAAAATTCGCTGGATCATTGAACGAGAAGGCTTTCATAAAGTTTCCATTCAAAAAGCAGGACCCATATACTTCTTCAAAGCATCGAAAATATAGCTACATACACTAATATTATATTTGAGTTCTTCTTTACTGAGTATTAGTGTAAATATGGCAGAAGACAGGATAATAGATATCCATACACACATAGGCAGCATAAAAGCATGGTCTCCTTTAGTAAAAGGATTTATCAAAGTCACGTTAAATGACTTACTCGACTACATGACTGAAAAACAAATAGCAGCAGTATGGTTACTGCCACTTCCTGGCAAAGTAGAACCTGATAGCAACATTGTTTCTACAGAAACTGTGCTTAGACTATGTAAAAAATATCCTCATAGACTAATTCCCTTCTGTGCAATAGACCCTCGAGTACCTAGTGCTACAAGTATTCTTGAAAAATACCATAGAAAAGGATGTAAAGGATTAGGAGAATTTAAGGTAAATCTTCCAGTAAACGACCCTCGTTCAGTAAAACTATATGAAAAAGCGGGTGATTTTGAAATGCCCGTATTAATTCATATGAACAATAAATTCAACCCTGATATTTATAAGCTAGTCGAAGTATTAGAGAAATGTCCTCATACAATTTTTATACTTCACGGACCAGGATGGTGGAAACACATTTCAGCAGAAGTTCCACAGGACGTAGACTATCCTGCAGGAAAGATAAAGCCCGGAGGATACGTAGAGAAACTACTCTCTAAATACGATAACATATACGCAGACCTTTCTGCTAAATCAGGTCTTAACGCTATTACTCGCGATACTAGTTATGCAAAAGACTTTCTAGAAAAATTCTCTAATAAAGTACTTTTTGGTACAGACTTTCCATGTATAGATACAGATGCTTCACAATTCGGAGTAAATGGCAAGCATTTAAACGCACTAAAAGAACTTAATTTGAGCAAAATAGCATTGAAAAATATACTATATGAAAACGCATTAAAGCTAGTCAATATTTAGCTTTCTCTTCAGTATTGCAATACACTCGTCAACTACTTTATTTATTTTTCTAGCTGCGTTGACTGTAACTAAAATTCCTTTTTCTTTATAATATTCTACGATCGGCTTAAATTGCTTATTATATACTTCAAGTCTGTGCTTAACTATTTCCGGCTTGTCGTCCTCTCTTTGATAAAGCTCGCCTTCACAAATGTCGCAAATACCATCTTTTTTGGGAGGATTATACTTTATGTGATAAATAGCTCCACATTTTTTACAAATTCTTCTTCCGCTAACTCTATCTATTATAACTTCAATTGGTGCTTCAAAATTAAACACTATGTCTATCTTTGTAATTTCATCTAAAGCTTTTGCTTGATTCAGTGTTCTCGGAAAACCATCTAAGATAAACCCTTTTTGGCAATCAGGCTGAGAAAGCCTATTTCTAACTACCTCTATTACTATTTCGTCGGGAACCAGCTCTCCTTTTTCTACATATTCCTTAACCTTCTTACCAAGCTCGGTTTCTTTCTTTATTTCTTCCCTGAAAATGTCTCCTGTAGAAATATGTGGTATACCTAGCCGTTTAGACAATTCTTTTGCATAAGATCCCTTACCTATACCTGGAGGCCCGAGCAATACTATTCTCATAGTACTCACGCCACATAGTCACACTTAAATTTAAATTTTAATACATTTGTCTAAAAACTGCTTTCATAGGTTTCTTTCTTTAAGCATCCTATCATAGTGTTCTCTTTTAATATGTACTTCTTTTTTACAGTATTCACATAAATAAACTACTTCTTTATCATTTATAGAAATAATATTTCTTAGAGGTCTTCCGCAGAAGCATACAAATCCTCTAAGCCGAGCTGGGTTCCCGTATACAAGACCATGAGGAGGAATATCTTTTGTTACAACTGATCCCGCACCGACCATAGCGTACTCGCCTATAACCACACCACATACTATAGTCGCGTTAGCTCCTATGCTAGCACCTTTTTTCACTAAAGTTTTAACTAACTTCCAGTCCTTTACAAAAGACCGAGGATAGAGATCGTTTGTAAACACTGCATAAGGTCCTACGAAGACATCATCTTCTAGAATTACTCCTCTATATATTGATACCCCATTCTGTATTTTCACATTATTTCCTATAACTGCTCCAACATCTATGTAGCAGTCCTTTCCGATATTGCAATTTTTCCCTATTTTTGCTCCACTTCTAACATGTACAAAGTGCCATATTCTAGTACCTTCGCCTATCTCTGCTCCCTCCTCAACTACAGCTGTAGGATGAATAAATACCTTTTTTAGAGATTTTTCACCCATGGTCTCCCACTACCTACATATATCACTCCTTTAGGAGGATTACGCCAATCAAGAAATACATTATGGGCGTCAATAACGGCAACCTTTTCTTTTCCTGAAATATTTTTAATATCCTTTAACGTCAATTTTTTATAGAGACTATGATCTGTTGCCAGTATAATTATATCAGCACCACTTAAAGCATAATTAAGCTCAGACGTCAGCTCGAGCCCCCTACTTTCAATAAATTTATCTTTTATTACAAAGGGATCGTGAACCACTATTGTACAGCCCTCTAATTTCGACAAAAGAGACTCAATGAGAAAGTATGTTGGAGAAAGTCTCGTATCATCAACATCTCCTCTAAAAGCTAATCCAAGCACACATATTTTTGGCTTCAATACACCTATTTCTTTGCAGGCTTCTATACACAGCTCCACTATTTTATATGGTTGCTCAGAGTTAATTTTTCTCGCTAATTTAACTAGGATTAATTCTTCGCCGTATTTTTTAGCAGTACTTAGAATAAATAGCGGATATACTGGAATACATGCTCCTCCTACACCTGTTCCTGGCAAATGTAAATGACAGTAGGGCTGACTATTTGAAAGAGCCCTAACTTCTCGGTAATCAATCTCGAGTTTACGGCATAGTCTAGCAAGCTCGTTCGCTAGAGCTATATTTACGTCACGATATATTCCTTCGAAGAGTTTTTCTACTTCTGCTACTACTGGACTACTAGCTACTATTACACCTTTTCTACATACTGCCTCATAAAGAGCCTTTATTACCTTAACGCTTCTTTCACCTACACCACTAACTATTTTGGGATATCTTTCTTCAATGTCTTTAACTCCTCTTCCAACATATATTCTCTCAGGACTATATCCCAGCCCGAAGTCTTTCTCGGCACTTAAACCTGAATACTTCTCAAGAAGCTGTTTGACATAAAAAGTTGTTCCAGGAGGAACTGAAGACTCCACAATTACTAAATCGCCTCTGCATAACCCCTTAGCAATAGTACAAGCTACGCTTTCAATAGCCTTTAAAACAGGTTTACCGTTTTCTAAATAAATAGGCACAGTTATAATTTTAACATCACTTTCTTTTGATGCCTCAATACCATTATTTGTTATAGAGAATCTCCCTTCAGAAAAACCTGTTTTAACAGCATCTTCTATTTCTTTTTCGGAAAAATTATACTTCAATTTATTTATTTTCTCGAGTTTTTCAAGGTCTATATCAACGCCTATTACCTTTGCTCCGGCGCGTAGCCATACAGCAGCTAAAGTCAGGCCGACGTATCCTAATCCGTAAATAGAGAATACTATTTTACCTTCCTTAAGTTCGTGCTTAATAGAAGAAGGGTTAAGAAAAATTATTCCTATCTTACCCATGACCTTATTCCTCTATTTTAATTGCGCCAGCAGGACACTGGGCCTCGCAGGCTCTGCAACCGATGCATGCATCAGGATTTACTACTTTTGCTTTTCCTTCAGAGATTTCATAGACGCCTACTGGACATACTGAAACGCATGTACCGCAACCTGTACACTTTTCCTCGTCTACTATAGGCTTTGGCATAGTCTCATTACTAGTAAACGAGGAGGCTTATAAAACTATTCAACTAAACTTATTATCGAGATAGTTAAAGCATATCTTCCATGTCTAACACTATTTCCTCTATTGTCGAAAGAACTCGTTTCATTTTGCTAACGTTGATCTCGACTGTACTTGTTAGTTCTTTTAGTTTTATTCGCTTCGTAGTATAGCTATCTATTAGCGATAGAGTATCTTTGCAGAGTTTAAGCATTTCATTTACTCTTTCATAGAGTCTAGTAGCGGGTGTCGAAAATCTTGAGTCTAGCTCACTCAGACTTTTTACTTTATTCTTAATTTCTTCTGATAGACTATCGATATCCTTTTCGATATTTCTTTTCTGTAGCTGGAATGCTCTTCTACTTATCTTCTTGTCTCGCACAGCTCTCGAGAGGCTTTCTACTCTTTCTACAACATTGTACAGTTTCTCTACATCTTCTTTTACATCGGACAGTATTGAAGATCTTTGATCAAATAGAGGCCTTTTAATCGGTTTTTTGACTCCCATTAGTTTTACATAAGCCACTCCTATAGCTGATAATACTACTATAAACACTGCTAATATTATGAACGGTAAGTATATTTTTAGCATATTTATAGAAAACTTTAGAGCAATATCGAGATTTTCATTCATTAATTCAGCTATAGGCACTATTTTGTTGAAGTACTTAGCTTCGCCTGCAGATTTATATGAGGGTTCAGGCTCAATTGTATTTAGGCTGCCTTCTACCTTCACTATTACTGTACTCTTTATGACGTAGACTCCGTTTGAAGAAAATGCTCCTTTGACTACATACTTGTCATTTTCCTTTATTAGCGGCACTTCGTAGACTATCGTCAATATTATTTTTTCTCCTCCTCTAGTAGAATGCCTGAATCTTACTTCTAATATGAGGAAATCAGATGTATTTCTAGTGGTAAAACTACCCTGGTTAGCGCCTCTGAAATACTCTCCTAGTACACCCGCTACTTTCACTACTTTCGCAGACTTGGGTAGCTTAAACTCTATCTTACTCTCACTTCGAGGCCCTATGTTCGTTAGGACATACGTATCCTTTATTACTGCCTTAGAATAGTCTGCAAGCTCAATTGTTCTGTGCAAATTATAACATATAATCCATGTTACATCAGTGTATGAAAAGCTAGTGTTTAGAAGAATATTTGTTCCTTCGCTTACTGTACCGTAATAAGCTGTAGCCTGAGACCCAGAAACATTGAATCCATAAGGTGCTGATTCGATGTTTGTCGTGGGATAATGTAAAGTAACGCTTACCTCGGCTGGCAGCTCTAAAGGTGCTAACGCTAAGGGGATGAAAGTCAAAGCATATCGGTTTCTAAATACGTAGATTCCAGAGAATACTGTGTAAAATTTTATTTGTTTACAGTCTCTTACTTCTAACTTTACATAGTCTTCGCTAACACTCACTACGTTGGCGTACTCTCCATCTACTACCACTACTTTGGTGTAATTTATGTGCTTCACCCACCCTTTAGGATACTTAAAAGTAAGGCTTCCAGTATAGCTCTCTGAAAAAACTATTGTATCCTCTATAACTGTATATCCTCCCTTTAAGTAGATGTTCTTAGATATTTTTATAACAGCTTTGCCTTGACCTATATTCAGCATTAGTGTTAATGCTACAATAAGTAGCATAGATAGTAGTTTATATGTTGATGTTCTCATAACTATCACTAGGCATCTAGCAGAACTAAATATATATTTTCTTGCTAACTCTATACCTGCTTAGACTATGAAAGTTTACATAGAAACTTATGGCTGCTGGTTAAACAAAGCAGATACTGAAGTAATTAAGACTATTTTGTCGAGACTAGGAGCTATTTTTATAGACGACTGGAGAAAAGCCGATGTAATTATAGTAAATACCTGCGCAGTACGAGAGGACACAGAAAGAAAAATACTTAGGAGATTAAAAGAACTTTCAGAAAAAGCACCTAAAGCTAAAATAGTAGTAGCGGGCTGTTTAGCCAAAGCGAGACCTGCTACTATTTCAGAAATATGCCCTTCAGCATCGCTCGTAGAACCTAGTGCTGTTGAAAAAATAGGCGAAGTCGTAGAGTCCGCCTCAAGAGAACTTTTACTTAGAGGATTTGTCAGAAACTTCTCTATTCTCCCTGAACCACACGACATAACATATTTTGTTCCCATAGAAGTAGGATGCACTGGTTCCTGCGCTTACTGCATAATGCCTTATACTCGGGGCAGAGTTACTAGCTGTCCTCCAGAAAAAGTAGTAGCTGCTGTGAAAAAGGCTGTTGAAAAAGGCTGCAAAGACATTCATTTAACAGCACAGGACGCCGCTGCATACGGTCTAGACATTGGCTATTCACTTCCTAAATTAATTAAAATGATATTAAATAATGTTAAAGGCGATTATTGGCTTAAAATAAGTATGATGGAACCATCAACAGCTATGAGAATTTTAGATGAATTAATTACTGTTATGAAAGATAATCATGTATATAAATATATTCATGTACCAGTCCAATCTGGTGACGACAATGTACTCAAGTTAATGAGAAGAAAATATACTGTTGAACAATACTGCAAGCTAATATATAAATTCTTAAATTCCTTTGAGAAAATAACATTTGCTACAGATATAATAGTAGGCTTTCCGGGAGAAGATGAAACAGCTTTTAAAAACACATGTCGACTCCTAAATAGACTTAAACCAGATAAAGTACATGTAGCTAGATATACTATAAGACCGTTTACTTTAGCGCCCGCCATGAAGCAAGTACCAGAACCTATTAAAAAAGCTAGAAGCCGCAGGTTGGTTAAATTAGTTAATAAAATCACTTTAGAGAAAAACCTGAACTACTTAGGAGAAGAAGTACAGGTACTCGTAACCAAGCACCATAAAAAAGACTACTTCTCTGGAAGAACTATCACATTTAAACCTGTTGTATTTAAAGGCAATTCTAAAATAAAGGTAGGAGATAGAGTTCTAGTTAAAGTAAAATACGTTAATCCATTTTACTTAGTCGGTGAACTTAGGCAGTAGATCTAAGTTCCTCTAGCTTCTTCAGTGCTTCATCAAGATCCTTCGAAGATACTTTCTTAAATAAAGGCTCAGGTTTCATTATCTGCTGGGCCTTCGGGAGAAGAACATAGGCTTCGTCCCAGCTACTAATATTACCTTTAAAGCCTAGCAGATTCCATATTTTCTGTGCACTTGATGGAATAAACGGGTAGAGTACTATGGCAAGAGCTTTCACTATGTAGGCTGCTACATACATTACTGCTGCTGCTTTTTCTTTATCTTTCTTTATAAGCTCCCACGGAGCTTTGTCGTTCAAGTATCTATTTCCGAGAGACGCTAGCGAAATTGCCGTCATTAAGGCATCTCTTATCTTAAATTCACTTAACAGACTTTCTACTTTCTTTACGAGAGCTTTAGCTTCTTCGATAGTTTTTATATCCTCGTCCGAAAGTTCTTTGGGCTGAGGTATTTTTGCATCAAAGTTCTTGTAGATGAAAGTAAGAGTTCTGTGAACAAAGTTTCCTATAGTGTCATTTAATAGTGAATTGATATTATCTCTGAATATCTCCCATGTAAAGTTGAAATCTTTGTTCTCTGGCCTATTTATAAGAAGTGAGAATCTCCAGTAGTCTACAGGAAACAGTTTTAGTGCTTCGTCTATCCATATTCCTATTCTTCTGCTTTTTGAAAACTTCTCGCCTTTGAAGAGTAGGTACTCTGTTGATGAAACTGTCCAAGGTAAAACATAGTTTTTGCCTGATGCAATGAGCAATGCGGGGAAGATTATTGTGTGGAAGGGTATATTATCTTTCCCTATGAAGTATACGCTTTTAGTGTTGCTGTCAAACCAGAATTCTTTCCATTTTTCTGGCTCGCCTTTTTTAGTAAAGTACTCTATTGTAGCTGTAATATAGCCTAGTACTGCCTCCATCCATACGTATATTGTTTTCCCCTCAGCCCCGGGGAAAGGTGCTGGTATGCCCCATTTATTATCACGGGTTATAGCTCTGGGCTTTAGTCCCTCCTTAAGCATTGATAAACTCATGTTGCGGGCATTTGGAGGTAAATTGGTATTTTTTTCTATATAGTCTCGAATCTTGTCCGTTAATTTAGGTAAGTCGAAGAACCAGTGCTTAGTTTTCTTTATTACTGGCCGCTCTCCGCAGATATTACATCGAGGATTAATTAGCTTAATGGGCTCTAATAGTCTACCACACTTGTCACATTGGTCTCCACGTGCTTTTTCGTAGTGACAGTAAGGACACTCACCTTCAATAAATCTATCTGGTAGAAACATGTTGCATTTAGGACAATAGGGCATCTCTATTTCTTGCTCATATATGTATCCTCGCTTGTAGAGATTTAAGTAGAATTTTCTAACAAAATCTATATGAATAGGGTTTTCTGTTCTAGTGTAGTTATCGAATGAAATGTTCCACTGGTTGAATAGTTTTTTAACTAATTCGTGATATTTATCGGTGAGCTCCTTTGGGCTAATATTCTGTTTTATTGCCTCAACTTCTATAGGTGTTCCATGTTCATCTGATCCGCTAACAAAGACAACATCCTCTCCTTTTAACCGCAAAAATCTTGCAACTACATCAGCTGATAATACGCTACCTATCAGTGTACCTAGGTGGGGGACTGCATTAATATAAGGCCACGCCGCACATATGAGCCACTTCCCCACGTTCTTCTCCCCTCAAGAAAGGTCATTATTTTGCATTTAAATTTTTCTATATATTACTGACAGTAATTAGGTTCCAGCTTTCCAGGAACTTAAATATCTTTCTTGTTCTTCTGTCAGCTTGTCTATTTCTATACCCATGGATTCTAGTTTTAGTTCAGCTACCTTAACGTCTAACTCATCTGGTATCTTATATACTCTCGGTTCGAGCTTGCCTTCATTTTTTACTATATACTCGACTGCCAGAGCTTGATTAGAGAAACTCATATCCATGACTTCGCTTGGGTGCCCCTCGGCAGCTACTAGATTAACTAATCGCCCCTCACAGAGCAAGTAGACTTTTCTTCCGTTCTTGAGCTCATATTCTTCAATATAGTTTCTTATTCTTCTTCTCCTCACAGAGAGCTCTTCTAGGTCTTTGAGAGAGATCTCGACATTAAAGTGGCCTGCGTTAGCTAGAATAGCTCCGTCTTTCATTTTGATAATGTGTTCGCCTCTAATCACGTTGATATTGCCTGTAGCTGTAATGAATATGTCGCCTATTTCAGCTGCTTTCTCGAGAGGCATTACTGTAAAACCGTCGAAAACAGCTTCTAGAGCCTTAATTGGATCTACTTCAGTGACTACCACGTGGGCTCCGAGTCCTCTAGCTCTTCTCGCTATACCTCTTCCACACCAGCCGTAGCCGCAGACAACTACTGTTTTCCCAGCTATAAGGACATTAGTCGCCCTTATTATGCCGTCAAGAGTGCTTTGTCCTGTACCGTATCTATTATCGAAAAGATACTTCGTGTAAGATTCGTTAACCGCTATTATTGGATAGAGTAAAACTCCTTCTCTTTCCATGGCTTTAAGCCTATTTACTCCAGTTGTAGTCTCCTCTGTACCTCCTTTAATTTTCTTTACAAGAGACTTTGCGTCCACATTCCCGCTTGCCTTAAAGGCTATTTCAGCATCTTTATCCTTAGTATTCCAGTAAATTTTGTGAATTGTTGTAACTAAGTCTGCTCCATCATCCATAGTTATATTAGGTTTAATTCCCATAACTTTACCTATTGCGCTATAGTATTCTTCAAAGTTCATTCCTCTCCACGCATAAACATGTATTCCTTCATTAGCTAGTGCAGCAGCAACTTCGTCTTGAGTAGATAAAGGATTACATGGAGCTAGATACACTTCGGCGCCTCCTGCTACAAGAGTTCTCACTAAAACAGCTGTTTCTTTTGTAACATGCAAGGATGCACTTATCTTCAATCCCTTTAAAGGCTTTTCCTTAGCAAAGCGCTCTCTAATTTTCATTAAAACAGGCATGTGTCTTTCTGCCCAGTATATAAGTTCCTCTCCTTTTTTCCATAATCCAATGTCTTTTACTAAATACTTCTCCATAGCTTATCACTTTAAAGAAATAGTTCTTCGATAAATAGGTTCCTAAATATTTAAAACAC
This sequence comes from uncultured Thermoprotei archaeon, assembly GCA_965367815.1. Lineage (GTDB taxonomy): Archaea > Thermoproteota > Thermoprotei > Thermofilales > B15-G2 > B15-G2. The sequence goes on along the minus strand of CBDUKN010000004.1, from coordinate 148,211 downwards.
CCGCTCGGAAATATGTAGTGGTGGATACTGTGTCGGCCTCAGAAAAACCGTTTATAGGAGTTATAGGTGGATCAGGGCTTTATGACCCTGAATTCTTCGAGGAAACAAAAGAAATTAAAGTGCATACCCCATACGGACCTCCTTCAGACAATATTGTCTTGGGAAGAATTAAGGACAGATGGATAGCGTTTCTCCCTAGACATGGAAGGGGGCACAAGATCCCTCCACATAAAATAAACTACAGAGCTAACGTATGGGCACTTCACTCCCTAGGTGTAAAAAGAATAATAGCGGTTTCTGCATGCGGAAGTTTAAGAAAAGACTATGAGCCTGGAGACTTCGTTCTACCTGACCAATTTGTCGATATGACTAAAACCAGAGTATACTCATTTTACGATGGTCCAAGAGTAGCTCACATTCAGATAGGACTTGAACCCTTCTGCCCCGAGCTCAGAGAACTAATAAAGTCTGAAGGAGAAAAACTAGGTATTAAAATACATCCAAAGGGCACGTACATATGCATTGAGGGCCCCAGGTTCTCCACTAAGGCTGAATCATGGATATGGAAAGAAGTATTCAAATGCGATATCATCGGAATGACACTAGTACCTGAAATAAACCTAGCTAGAGAATTAGGAATGTGCTATGCTACAATAGCACTAGTAACTGACTACGACATATGGTTTGGTCACGTAGTAGATGCTAAAATGGTAGTTGAAGTAATGAAAAAGAACATAGAAAACGCTAAGAAACTACTCTACGAGGTCTTACCCAAGGTTCCTGAAGAAAGACACTGCAATTGCGAAAAGGTCCTCGAGACGGCATTTCTTTAACACTTTAAAAACTCTAATTAATTAAATCAGTTCACCTCCTTTTCTTCATCTATCTGAGAGGAGACCTTCATCACTTAATCAAAGTTAGTTGTAAGACATATAAATCGGTTTTTAATATCTCTCACGCAGTGGAACATAAAGGACACAATTATGTCCCTTGGAGAAAAGTATCTGGCTGGAAATGTGTAAGATGCGGACGATGCTGCAGAGAATACCTAGTTTCAGTATCTTATAGTGAAGCCTTAATGCTTTCACTAAAATACAGTGCCCCGATTATAAAAATAGATAACAAATACTATTTAATGCCGCGTATTGATGGTAAATGCCCCTTCTTAACGTACATAGGCCCCATAGCGTATTGCAAAATATATTATGATAGACCAACTGTATGTAGACTTTACCCATTTTACGTAAGCAAAACACCTACTTATGGCAGAGCAAGTGAAGCAGAATTCGAATACGGCGATGAAATACTTTATGTATATGTAGACAGCCTATGTCTCGGAGTAAATAAAGCTAAGAATATAAGGGAAGTCGCCAAGTTCTACATACACCTGTGGTCTCGATATACTAGAGTATCCTAGCTACCCTACTTCTGTTGCTTAAAAAATGTTCTTTTAACAAAAACTACTGAAATAACCATTGCAATTACGCTTAGAGATCCTAGAAGAAGCGCATAAAACATTTCTTTAGAGAATGTTATTCCGTTAACTTCAACAAACACATCAAGTACTATTTTATGATATTTCGGTGGAACATTAATCGCTATTAGCCTCTTTATATCCTTGTAAACTATTTTAAAGATATATCTGCCGTAAGGAACTGGACCAAATACAACAGTTCCATTTTCGTCAGATAAAAATACTTTAGATAAATTCAAACAGTATATTTTAGCTCCTCTTAAAGGTTGCCCACTAGTCCCCTTAATTGACAGCTGAACAACAGCAGTCTTTGTTAACAGCTTAAACTCATAAGACCATTTGCTAACTTCGATAATATCGCTATATATAACACTTTTATTTAAGTATATTTTTATTATATGTTTTCCCAATGGTATTTTACTTAACACTGTAATGCCATTTGAAGATGTAGTATTAGATATCACTCTATTTAAAATAGTTATCGAGACCACAGCATTAGATACAGGACATCCCCCTTCATCATCTAAAACCTTTATTTTTACATCAAATACTTGACATGGTATTCTTATTATTGTATCGGTTGTAACATCTATTGTTTTATTAGCAACAATTATGCCCATATACTTAACTATTGCTATATAGCTTGCAGGCATAACTTCTAGTGTAGCTATTGGACCTTTAAACGTTTTCTGAAAACCACTCGATAATCCCAATATTGTTATTAGTGTATTATTTAATATATTATTGTTTATATCAGTTGTAATTATCTTAACTAGAGGCTTTCTTACAGTGAAATTTCTTGATATAAGTAGCTTACCATTAGCACTAATATCGATTCGCCACAGTCCTATTTTATAGATTGTATCTAAGCGAAATGGCTGACTTTTAATTATTGGCATGAAAGCAAACGCTTTACAAAAAACATCTATGTATTCTCCTTCGCTCAAAGGAACAGTCATAACTATATAGAATTTAGGTACTCTATTTACAGAGAAGTTTACTAAAGGATTTACTGTGAAAGATATTTCAAAGATTTTTTTATTAGTCGGAGCAAAACATTTTACATTTATTGCTATTTTCTCAGAAATATTATAAAATACTATTATCGCTATGAAATCTCTTTCAGAAATTATAAAGTCTTCGCGTGTATCTAGAGGTACTACCTCGCCTCTACTCATGGTATATCTGCTACACAGTACTAGTTTTGCTTTTAAAATCTCGTTATTGTTCTCGGGTAAACTAACGGAGTTTACGATAATTAATAAGCTAGATAACACTATTGTTAACAGCATTAGTAGGGGAAACTTTCTAAATTTCATCTACGGCAACACCCTCTTCTATGACATTAACTATTTTTACCCAAGCCGCGCCAGCATTAAGTAACTTACTGCTTACCTTTTCAGCCAATTCAGGAGTAGTAAGCGCAATTATCATGCCTCCTCCACCTGCACCAGTAATTTTAGCTCCTAGAGCCCCTGCTTTTCTTGCAGTAAAAACTAGTTTTTCTACAGTTTCCGTCGATAATCCAAGCGAGTACAACATACCGTGAGCAACATTCATCAGTTCTCCAACAGCGACTAAGTCGCCTTCTGACAGCTTTTTAGCGAGCTCTATTGTGAGGTGCCCTGCTGCATGATAAAAGGGCATAAAGACTTCGTCGTATTCATTTTTCAGCCTCCTTACTTTTTCTACAAGTTTTTTTGTAGATTCACGGCTGCCCGTATCTGCTAAAACTAGTTTAAATTCATCGTATTTCACTTCATCCAATTTCACAAAACCTTCACTTTTTTTAAATACTATTACTCCCCCGTACGTAGAAACAGTATTGTCTATTCCACTTGGCTTGCCATGAGAAATTTTCTCTGCTTCATAGGCCAGTTCAGATACTTCATCTAAGTCTACTTCAGCTCCTATCGCTTTAAGTAGCGCGGCGGAAAAAGCTACCGCTGTCGCAGCTGAGGAACCTAATCCTGCTTTAGGAGGTATCTGAGAAGATATTTCGATTTTACATGAAGGCAACTTACCGTACTCCTCGAGTACTATTTGCATTACTCGAATGAAGGGATAAAAAATTGCATCGCATTCGATACGCTCCTTATTTATTTCACTTATTTTTATTTTATTTAAAACATTATAATTCACTGAATACAATTCAATAACCTCTTTTTCAGACCTCGGCTCTAACTTTACTTTAGCATAGAGAGAAATGGCTGCAGCTATTCCAGGCTCATTTTCTACTACAAAATGTTCACCAGCTATTATAACTTTACCCGGAGCAATAGCTTCTATCGTCATTTTAGTCACTATTATTCACGAAACTGCATAGAAATAATTTTACTCTAGCCCGAATATCTTCTTAGAGGTTTTATATGAAATTGAAGCTACTTCCTCTATAGACACATTTTTTATCTTAGCGATTTTTACTAATGAATGCATAATGAACGACGGTTCATTTCTTTCGAACGAAAACGGATGCAGATAAGGAGCATCTGATTCAAGCAAAATTTTTTCTAGTGGAAGAATTTCAACTAATTTCTGTTTCAAAGTAGATTTGCACACGGAAGGAGGTATTGAAAAGTAAACGTTTTTAAGTTTCATAAACTCCCTCGCTAATGTTAGGGGTCCGCTATACGCGTGGAGTATGACAGGAACTTCTACATTATTATATTCTTTAATTAGCTGGAGGATAATTTTCTCGGCTTTCCGGACGTGAACTATTATAGGTAAGTTTAATTTCTGAGCTAAAGTTATCCACGAAGAAAAGTTCTCCACTTGAACACTTCTTAAGATATTGTCTTTAACTACACTATAATCTAATCCAACTTCACCTATTCCGACAATCTCATTCACATTTTTTTCAATAAATTTTCTTATATTTTCAATTTCCTTAAAGTCAAATAGAGTAGGACTGCATCCTATAGAAAGATAAACTTTGTTCGAATACGTTGACTTTATTTCTAATGCGCACTTTATTTCACTTAATCTCAATGTAGATGTAATTAAGCACTCTATTCCTGCTAATTGAGCACGATAAATAACTCTATCTAGATCTTCCTTAAATGCACAATGAGTTAAGTGGCAGTGAACATCGATGACTTTAATATTCATACTCACTTTCCTCTTCCTCCTCGTAAGATTCCTCCTCTTCTTCAATCAGTTCTACTTCTTCATATTCGCCCAAATAGTAGTAGTTATAAATAAACCAGCATATTCCAGCAATGAGGACTAACACACCAATTATTAAGAAAACGGTTTCAATTAAAGTCAAAGGATATCCCAGGATTTCTACAAACACTTCATTCATTCTCATAGTTATTTCATCAGATTTAATGCTTACTGTATCAACCAATGTACTCTTTTTGAATCTCTTATACATTACTGTAATGTTTAATGCAACACCTTTTACTCTCGGCACAATATCTAAGTAGATTGGAAGAAAAACTGATGTTAAATTGTACTTATCTACTAGTGATCCATTGTAGGTAACTAAAACAACTACATTTACTTTACTTAATTTTTCTCCCCAATAGTTGACCGCACTTATAGCTAAAGATGAAACTGGTAAGATAAAGGAAACTACTTGAGTAGACTGGAGTAAAATACTTTCATTTATAAGAGGAACCTTAGAAAAGTTTCCTAAGTAAACTATACTGATATTATACTTTCCATAAGGAAGCCAAGGCAAGAACACTACTCTCTGTGAAGGCACTATTTCTTGATATACATCATTATCTTCACTTATTTTTATTTTTATTCTATTAAGATATTTATCTGGGATGTTTTTTACAATAATTGTTAAATTATATATTTTACATACTATATTTTTCTCTATATTAGTATTTAAGGTTATTTTATCGTATGCAACTAGAGTATTTCTCCAGTAGACTGCTACTTCATATACTCCAGGAGGTAAATAATCTAGAACTAAGTAACCTGAGGTATATTCGTAGCAGAAGAGTGTTTTTCCATTGTATTTTATTACGACTTTTGAGCCGGGAGGTATTTTTGTTTTTTCAGGTGTTGTGAAAGTCAGCTTAAGCGAAAATAGATTTATAAAAATCTTTTCTTGAAAAGTATTGAATGATTTCCAGAAAATATATTCTCTGTCGCCTACCTTAATAGTTACTTTCAACTCCTTGCCTTTAGGTATGTTATTGAAAGTAATTTTTCCTAAAGAATCAGTTACTCCTTCCCATATTACTTTATTCGCCCATTCTATTTTAATATGGGCATAAGGAATACCTTTTCCCTGACTATCACTTATCTTTATTTCGACTTCCTTTAATAGAGGAATATTTAAAGTAATTAAATCTGCGGAAGATACCTCGACACTAAAAGTACCTAAATACTCTCCCCTATAGAATATTTTAATGTCATATTTACCGAGAATAATTAAATTATTTAAGTAGAATTTACCGCTAGAACTATTGTAGATTAAAGGAAGTTCTTCTCCATCATATAAAATAGTTACCGAAATAGTTTCTAAAGTAGATTCCGGTATTGAAGACCCATCGTAGTAATTAAACTTGAATACTGTTTTTAGTCTAGCATTACATGTTAAGTAGTAAATTTTATTGTTAGGTGTAACCTTTATTGTGTCCATTAGTAGTGGTATTTCTTTATTATTATAATAAACTTTTATTTTATATGTTTCATTTATAGGTAATATTATATTATCATTACCATATATATGATTATTTATTTCTAATGCATAGCTCGATAAGACTACATTATCAATAGTCTTTACTACTATCTTCACTCTCATCACTTTACATTTAATGTATGTTGTTAAATTACCAGTAATTGTTATCGTACCATTGTATACTACCTTGTTGCTTATAGGAGCTCTAGAATATACTGTAAGTATATAGATTCCTTCAGATAAATTATTAAATATTACTTGCCCAGTAGTGACCTTTTGCAACTTTATTTCTGTTATATTGCTTTTTAGAACCACATCAAGAGGATATCCTGCTAGGCTTTCGTTAAAATAGTCGTTTATTATTACTTGAAGAGTATAAGTGTTTTGTTCTCCTTTAACTTTACTTACTTGAATAGGTAATGTTAGTGATAAAATAATGATTATTATTAATAATTTCTTGGTCATCCGAACCACTTAAAAGCGTAATATTTTATTTTACCTGACGTAACATCTCTTACTGCAATTACAAATTTCTTTCTTACTGAGTGCGACAATCTTCCTGCTCGAACAATCTCTATGGGATCCATTTTCGTATTTTTTGTTGAAACCTGTACTAAAAAGGGAGCGTGGTCAATGCCGGGACCATACTTGTACACAGCGTATGTTGCTCCAAATTTCATGCCTGATTTTACAATATATCCTCTACTTCGAAGGTCTTCGTACACCGAATATAATTCGTCGAAGAGGTCAATATATTTGCGTGCTAACTCTATGAACTCATTTATGCTTATTTCTTTGCCTTCTCTCGTGACTATCTTAATTCTACCTCTTTTCATTAAGTAGAGAGCTTCAACTAAAGATAATTCAAGAGGACTTTCGATTTCATCGCACTGAGCTAAATCCTTGACTTTTGGCACATATGTAAATTTTCCATAAAATCCTTCTTTGTAAAGCTGTCTTCCTAACTCATAGTCAAATACTACTACTTTACGTCCAATTAAGTAAGCTTTATGCTCCATACCTATACAACTTTTACTAAGTATCACAAGTATATTTTTTACCATCAACAGTTAGAGTTTAAGCTTAAATATATCCGGTCATTATCTAGATGTGTCGGAACGAAGAGAAAAAAGGCTTAGATTGAGAAGAAAAGATAATGTCTCAAGAGGCTTAGCTAAGATGAATTCTAAGGCTGCGGAATTTCTCGGCATAAAAGATTCATTAGAAGTGGTTATTGCAGGTAAGAAAAGACTATATTTTAGAGTTCTAGTATCCGAAGACGTTCCAGAGAATGAAGTATGGTGCAATGAGGATGAATTAAGGGAGTATGGTATAGCTGATAACTCGATAGCTACTTGCCGAGCTCCTCTTAAGGCTAGACAGTGAACTATATAAGTGACTACTAGTTTCATTCACGAGCTCTTCAAGGCTGTTTAATAGTGGTGTGAGAATGGTCATGAGCCGAAAAGATTTGGAAATATCAGCTATACCTTCATCGCTAGCACAACAGAAATTAGTGGATCTACTTTCAGAGGCCGCCCATAAAGTAATTTCTATGTTCAGAGAACTCGAACTACTGCTCAACAAAACCGAGTCCGAGGAAGAAGTTATAAATAAACTCAGAAGAGAGAAAAATGATATAGAAGAATTAAAGAAAGAAATATTCTCGTATATCTCCAGAGTCGCTGTTTCATTATCCTATAAAGACGAATGGATAAGACTTGCCTCAAAAATCTCAAGTGTCGCAGATAAAATTATGGGTGTTGCTTACAGATTCGAACAAATGAGAATACGCGAATGGGAGCCCCCGAGAGTTATCAGAGAAAACATGAAATCATTTACAGAAATACTTGAGGAAATGTCACAGAGCCTATACAAGGCATTTGTCAACGTTAATACAGAACCTAGCCACACTCTTAACTACTGTGAGAAAATAGAGGATATGGAAAGAAAACTCGACAAAAAATATAGAGAACTTTTATTCATGATAGTTGAGAGTAATCTCGATAGCAGAGCAGCAATAATCGTTAAAGATATTGTCGACATGCTAGAAGAACTTTCAGACACCATATTCTATACAACTGATGACCTCAGAATACTAGTGTCTAGTTTGATTTAACATTGTTGTAATCTTTTTATCTCGAAAATACTTATAGCAAGAGCCGCTACTGGACTTAATTGTGCTCCCTCCACCAGCGGTATTCTGTATGCTTCACCTAGCTCTAATTCACCTCTAGTAAATCCTGTATCTGAGCCTGGATACACCAAGATAATATTCTTATTTTCTCTTAGTATGTTGACTATTTCTTCGAAAGCTACTTCTGGTATATCTTCTCTTTTTTCAGTTGTTATTAAAATGAGTTTATCAGGGTCAAGTAGTTCTTTAATATCTACTAAGTCTGCGACTACAAGCATATTTCTTCCACTCTTAAATACTACTTTCTGAGCTTCGGGAACACCGTTTTGTGCAGCTGCACCCACTGCTTTAGATACCACTATTGTGGAGCACCCCAGCGCTATAGCAGTTTTCACGAAGTCTACTAATCTCTGAACAGAAAATATTCCATGTATTCCGACAATAGGCATTCTCATATTTTTCACCATGACTGCACTATAGTAGGTTTTCGAGTACCTTATATACTTCTCTCGCTATAGCCTTAGCTAGCGGTACTGGAACTGCTTCTCCTACTTGATTGTACTGAGAATCTCTTCCACCGTAAAAGACATGATAATCGGGGAACCCCATGAGTCTGGCTTGTTCGCGAACAGTAAGTAGCCTATCGCTATAGGGGTGAACAAAGCGAGAAGACCCCATTACTGTCGGTGCAAGCTTATTTGGATGTAACCTTATATAGTTTTTGTAGTATCGACCTTCAGCACCCTTGTAGATTATAAGTGCTTGACCCCACTTTAATCTAGATATTTTTCTTAATTTTCTCGGAGAAAAAGGAGTATACTCGTGATTAGGTATATCCGACGATACTCCGGGTTCAGGTAAGTCTCCTATAGCTTCAGCCACCGTAGTTTTCTTCCTTAATTTAGGAGGAGACAGCTTGATATTCGATATAAATATTCTTCTCCTGATTGAAGGATTTCCGTAGTCTTCTGCTCTGAGTATGTTAAAGTATATTTTCTTATACCCTGCTTTCGCGAACTCTTCACGTAAAGCTTGTTTTAATTCTCCTTCAATAATACTCGGAACATTTTCCATAACGAATACCTTAGGTTTTAGTTCTCCCACTATTCTTATGAAATGCAGGGTTAACTGTCCTACTGAGTCTAAGTATAGCCGGTCAATAGGATTAGGCATTCTAAGAGGATTTGTCCGAGTAAATGCTTCACAAGGTGGTCCTCCAATAACTACATCGGGCCTATATCCAAGTTCCCTTAAAATATCTAGCCCTGACACTTCTTTTATATCAGAGCAAATAACTATAGCTTTCTTGAAATTTTTTGAAAAAGTTTTAGAGGCTTGAGGAGAGTTGTCTATACCCAACACTACTTCAAACCCTTCAAGGTGAAAGCCCCTAGAAAATCCTCCTGCTCCACAAAAGAGATCGACTACAGTATACATTTGCGTGTAGAATCCGTACTCAAGAATATTAAGTTTATGGGCTCTAGCTCTCCATTAGTCCTCGGACAAAGTTACGAGATCATGAACAACTGTTGAGTCCAACGACACAGCCTCTCATCTACATGAAAAAGCCCTGTAGAGTCCAGAGTAGTACTCTCATCACTTTATAGAGCACCACATCAATCAGCGCAAAACAAGAATAAAACAAAAAAGATTCAAAACAATACAAAAAAGGTCACAGTCTAAGGCTTTAGTTTAAATAATATCGATAATCTGAAGAATAATGAGCTATAACAACAGAGATCTAAGGAGAAAATGGGAGGTTAAGCAAGCTCTTAGTGGCGCCGGCGGTGGGATTTGAACCCACGGCCACCCGGTTAACAGCCGGGTGCTCTACCAGGCTAAGCTACGCCGGCATGATTTCTTCTTCCATGAGATTATATAAGTTTTCTGTTTTTACGCAAGTACATGCCTCCACTTAACGAAGAAAAGTTTATTTTTGACTGAATAGAAGTAGTAGCTGGGGCCGTAGCCTAGCCAGGTATGGCGACCGGGCCTCCACCGGCCAGAGTCCGGCTCCAGATCCTTCCGGGAAGATACCGGAAGGACGTGGGTTCAAATCCCACCGGCCCCACCTAATTTTCACTTATATATTTGCTCTAGTCAGAATATTGAGACGAGTATGAAGCAAGAAAAACAGTCGATTATCGAACTTATAGTAGAGCCTAAGGAAGATTACTTTGCACTGGTCAATAGAGAAAAAATTTCTGTTTTAAAAGACCGCGGAATCGGAATAAGTTATGGCGATGAATACTTACTTCATTTAGCCGAGATACTCTACCTGCTAGAGAGCGGTAAGTATATTGTTAAAATTAAGGACAAAATACTCAATAAAGAAGATGTCTTTATTTTCTGCTGGAGTAGCAATCCAGAAATATGGGATTTATACATAGTCTATAGAGATCTTAGAAAAAGAGGATACATCCCTCGAATAGTCCATGAAGCTACACCACCTACTATCCTGTTCTCAAGAGGAAAAGAAGGTGAAATAAAGTATTCTGTTTTTATTTTATCTGAAGGTAAGCCAATATCTATAACGGAACTAGTAGATATCATCGAAAAAGCTTTAAAAAATAAGCGAATACCAATATTAGCAATAGTAGATAAGGATGGGAATATCTCATATTACGAAGCTATTAAAGCCTTATGATATTAGACATAGCCTCAATATATTTCAATATAGGCTCATACTCCTTATTGATGAAAATCCTTTTAGATAAACTATAGCGTAGCGGTTTATAATAATGTACTTCGATAAGACCTATTTCTATCAGCTTATTAAGTCTGTCAACTAATATCTTGTAATTAACATTAACTTTTTTCATTAACTGATACTTCGTCATAGGCTTTTTAGAAAGATATAATGCTATAAGTATTTTCATAGCAATTTTAGAAAAAATAATATTCTCTATTCTACGGCATTCCATAAGCACATATTCCTTTATCACTTCAATAAAATTTACTTGAGAGTAGACTGAAACTTTTTTCTGCTTTCTTATGGTAAAAATTTTCCTACAATGAATATAAAGGGAAAAACTGCTATTAGTGTTGATGTATAATAGGTGCACTAAATGTCAAGGACCATTAGTGGAGACTCCCGAAGGAGAAATAGTGTGCAGTCAGTGTGGAACAGTACACGGATATAGATACTGGGACACTCCATTAACTGTAGCCGACGACACTATTTCAAAAAAAGTGTTAACAACTGATGCTGAAGATGGGTCTTTCATTCCACGTCCTATGAGAGATTTTCTTAAAAGACCGGCGAATATCTTCTATAGAAAACTTAGAGAGTACCATATTCACATTAAATATGGCAATAGATCCACGCATTTAAGAGTATTTAAAGAACTTAACTTTATTGCATTTAAATTAGGTTTACCAAACTATGTTGTAAATGAAGCTAAAAAACTCTACATATTTGCATGTCAGCACATAGTGCCAACATTAAACAGAAGAAGACCTTTCTATCATCGAATAGCAGCTGCCTGCCTGATATATGCCGCTAAGAAATATGGGTACAATATAAATAAAATAGTAAAAGCATACGCTGAAAGAGGCCATAGAACATCGCTAAGCAACATATGGGAAATCATGCAAATGCTTTCCAAAAAGGGAATCGTTTACAGTAGACCCGGAGTAAAGGAATACACTATGCGTTTTCTGAATAAGGTAATGAATACTCTAAATCTTTCAGTAAAGGAAAGAAGACTATGTCTAAGAGAATGTAATTTAATACTCAAGCATCTTGACTCACGCATAATACAAGGAAAAAGTCCACGGGTATTAGCTGCCACAATAGTCTACTATTCTGTCTCAAAGGTAATCAATAGAGGAGAAAAGGTTAGCATTAAAGCTATAGCAGATATTTTAGATGTAAATGAAAGTAGTATAAGAAAACGTTTACCAACAATTATAAGCATTGCAAAGAATGCCGATGCCAAATAATATATACATAAGTGCATACATACTATCACTATCTGAAAGCCTATCGAACGAAGTGACGGATCAAAACATAATACTACTATCAAATTTAATAAGAAAGCTAAGAAACAGTATTATTTCAAACAGTGAAAAACTACACTCAAACATTGACTACGATGTACTACAAGACTTATCAGAAGTTTTTTCAGTCTTTCCATTTCCCGGATTTTTGGCAAGAAATGATTTAGAAACATCACTTAATATTATAGATTCATATAAAAAGCAGCTTAAAAAATCAAGTAAAGAAGTCTACAAAATATTGACAAAAATTTATAGAATATTAAAGACATATAAAAGTATAAAAACTCAACCTCTATCTTTAACAGAGTACTTTTCACCACCAAACAGAGATATAGCACTTAGGCATAAGGAAGTAACTGTTTATGATATCCCACCGTACACAATTAACATTATTTTAGGAGAAAAAGAAAGTTACTATATTGTTAAACCTAGTATTATAGTTAACAATATCAGCATCCTTCTTCTAAATTATTTATATGCAAAATTTAGCGAAATAATATCTGCGAATATTTTATCATACAATCTAAATAAATTAATTTTATGTCTAAGTAAAATTTGCGTAGACAAGCTCTTACTAGATTTTATAGACTTTAATATTAATTATAAGAATTTTATTACAAACACAAGCAAATACTTATGTCATAAAATATTGGGCTTACATAAACTCATGGCATTTCTATTAGATAGAAACATACAGGAGATATATCTCGACGGAGTGAATTCTCACATCTACCTAGACCATATAAAATATGGCAGGTGCCTAACAAATATTAAATTGAACAAAGATGATATAGATAATATAATCACTAGACTTAAAATAGAAACTGGAGATATCATAGATGAAACAAATCCCTCACTAAAAACAGAACTCATAACAAAATTTTTCGCTGTAAGAGTTAGTGTAGATATAAGTCCTCTAGCAGTTGACGATATAATATTGAATATAAGAAAACATAATATCTATTTATGTTCATTAGAAAAACTTGCACAAATAAATATGCTACCACATACTCTTGTAAATTATCTTAGACTTTGCATGAAATATCGCCCTAACCTGATGATTGTAGGAGAACCTGGCACAGGGAAAACTACGCTTTTAAATGCACTAGATAGAGAAATTCCCTCGTTTTATCGTAAACTATACATTGAAGATGTAGTCGAAAGTATAAGAGATATCACTGGCAAAGCTCATCAAGCACGATATAAAGTATACCCTATAGATAGCCCAAAGTACAAAGGCAAAGAGATAGAGGTAACTAAACTTCTTCACAGAAATCCCGATTACATAATTTTAGGAGAAATTCAATCCAAAGACCAGTTTAAAGCACTATTTTTGGCTCTTTCAGCAGGCCTCAAATGTGCATTTACATGCCATTCAGATTCACTTAAGAAACTTTTAAATAGAATTGTAAATAACTACAATATAAGTCATAATATGTTATTCTTAATAGATATTATAATTTTTACTAAAAAATCATATTATAAAAACAAAGTAATAAGATATGTTGATAAAGTTTACGAACCATTAGACACGAATAATTCCTTTCGCTTTATAAAGATATATGATAGAAATCTTTCTAATAACCTACTTATTTATCCAACACCCTTTATAAGGAAAGCTAAAAGTGAGAAGTATGCCTTTAATTTATGATTTTCTCGAAATAAATATTTTATTACTTATATACAATGTCATTAGAAATATTTATCGAGATAAAAAAGTATCATTAATATTCTTTATACATTTATTAAGTGAATACTATAATGTAAATATTAGTATAAAAGATGTAAATAATGTCTCGTTGTTAAAAATACTTAATTCTTTTATTAGGGTACGTAAGTACAATAATATACTGAGAAAAACCTTTAACAAGTACTTTGCAGAAAATGCTGATGAAGATACACTTCTTCTATTTGTAAACAGAGTACTCAAAACACTTCTCGAAAAATATGAAGATACTCTAACAATGCTTTTAGCAGTATCGTTTCTATTTTACATTCCCTTGATACTACCAGCGATTATATTTAACATACCATTTTTCACTAAAATTATTTATTTAACATTTATAGGATTAACAATAATGCTTATAATAGTAGTATTAAGCAAGATAATACTATGAAAAATAATAATATTATCTGTATTATATTAACTTACCTCCTACTGTATATTAATTTATTACTATTTATTGTATATAATATTGAGTATTGTTTAATTGTTGACTTCATAGTGCTATTCTATATCATTAAAAAAACTTTGTCGCTAAAATATTTAATAGATTTAGAGTTAAATGAGTTAGAAACCTTCATAACACTATTGTATTATGTAAAAAGTAAGATGGAATCAAAAATAAATTTAGAAAGAGCAATGTTCTCTTTTATTTCAGCTAAAAAATCTGAACAAGAAATATACACTATAATAATTAAATTAATAAAAAGTATGTGTTTGCATACTTCAAATTCACATTATAAATACATTTTTTCACTGTCAAAATTAGTGGATATTTCACTAAGAATACTAATAAAAATTTATAAAAAGAGTTTTAAATCGTGTTTATTATTTGTAAATGAACTAATAGATATTGCTACACAATTAAGAGAAAATGTCAGTTTCCTCAGCATAAAAACTCATGTATTCTTTTATAGATCTAGAATACTTTCAATTTTACTTTCACTTACTAGCTCTATGATTACAATATTTCCCTATGTTCTTTTTCATTCAAAATATGTTATTTCAGAAAATTCATTTTTATTTTCAATATATCCTTTCATTTTATATTTATTTTTAAGTAAGATCGATGAAAAAGCTGCTCTTTTATGTTCAGTATTATTTGTTACATTATATTTTCTTTTCTTGAAAATATTATATATGGTATTTAACTGCTTCAAAATTATGTTAATATAACACAAGGACTCAAAGTATTTCGCAGACAATTTATTTAGGCTTAACATGTATTCAAAAATGTGTCTCGAGCACTTTATATAGGCAGATTTCAGCCGTTTCATAAGGGTCACTTAATGGCAATTAAATGGATACTAGAAAAAGAGAAAGAACTAGTAATAGGCATAGGTAGTTGTCAGTACTCCCATAGTATAAAAAATCCTTTCACTTTAGGTGAACGAATGCTCATGATATGGTTAACACTAAAATCAGAAAATCTCTGCGATAGGTGCATTCTTGTACCCATACCTGATACAGACTCAAAGCATGCATTTTGGGTTAAAGTAGTTCAGTACTGCGCTCCTCCTTTTTCTCGAGTATACTCAAATGATCCTCTAACTAGACTACTTTTTGAAGAAGAAGGTATACCTGTATACAGCATTCCCTTTTTCAATAGAGAAAAGCTTCAAGGAACATTCATAAGAAGATTATTAGCTGAAGGCAATCCTTTATGGGAAAGCCTTGTTCCAGATCCTGTAAAAAATATTATTAAAGAAATAGGAGGCGAGAAAAGACTTAGAAAAATTTTTGAAATTCAAAAACAGTAGTAAATTCTATTCGACTATAATATTTTCTACAGGAAATCCCATTTCAACTAATATGTTTTTCACTTTTTCTCGATGATCTCCTTGTAGCTCTATTCTGCCTTTCTTTGCTGTTCCTCCACAGGCAAGCCTAGACTTTAGTTGCGCAGCAAGCGAAAACAAGTCAAAATCTTTTTCATCTATGCCTTCAATTATGGTTACTTCTCTTCTGCCTTTTCTACGCTCTAGGCGTATTCTTATTTGCTGCTCTTCTTTTGATATCGCTTCACATACGCAGAGGTCTTTGGGTAATCCACATATAGGGCATATCTCGCTCATTTTCTTCCCAGAGCCATTACCATATTATACTTCTCGGGTAATAAGTTTTACTCT
The DNA here is from genome assembly GCA_965367815.1 of uncultured Thermoprotei archaeon. GTDB lineage: Archaea > Thermoproteota > Thermoprotei > Thermofilales > B15-G2 > B15-G2. The sequence goes on along the minus strand of CBDUKN010000004.1, from coordinate 132,104 downwards.
TTAACCTATATATAGCCTTAATAAACTTTTTATATAACTTCGTGTCATAACACTTGTGTCTGAACTAGCATGGAAAAAGTACAAATGCATGAAATGCGGAAAAACTTTTGATCAAGAAGAAATGAGCATTTTGCCAGGCGTTCACTGTCCTTATTGCGGCTATAAAATTATAATCAAAGTAAGGCCGCCAATAGTTAAAAAAATAAGAGCCCCAGCCTCTGCCTTAGAACCAATAGAGGAGACTTAGCGAAAAGCAAGCATAGTTTCCATTAATACTTTCGCTGCTAGCGAAGAAGTTACTTCTGAATGATCGTAAGGAGGTGCCACTTCAACTAAATCTACTGCGTTAAGCTTGACCCCTGTTTCTGAAATTTGGTAAATTACATCAAGCAGATCCGTAGCTGAAATACCTTCAGGCTCGGGTGTAGTTACGCCAGGCGCAAAAGCAGGATCTAGGACGTCGATGTCTATCGACAGGTAGATACTATCATATACAGATACATAATCACTTATTTTTTTAATTACATTGTTTTTATCTCTAATTATTTGCAGTGAAGTAATAAACTTTATTTTATTGTCTTTAGCATATTGATACTCATCTTTACAAAATGCACGAACCCCTAATAAAAGCACGTTAGATTCTCCTACTACTTCACTTATTCTTCTACTGACAGTAGCATGAGATACCTTGTCTCCTAAAGGATATTCGTCTCTAAGATCCATATGAGCATCGAAAACTACTACACCTATGTCTCCGCAAGCTTTAACTCCAGCTAAAGATATTGTATGCTCTCCTCCAATAATCACGGCCTTTAAACGTGAATTGTATTTCTTTAAATCTTTTATAACTGCCTCAATTCTTGCCAAGTACTTCTCCACATTACCGTAGAGAGGAACTATATCACCTAAATCTACCAGCTCTACATCTTCGAAATCTTTAAGCGCCCTTAGGCTAAAGGATTCTATTTCATAGGAAGCTAATCTTATAGCTAAAGGAGCAAATCTAGTTCCAGGTCTTCTTGAAGTCGTTGAATCATATGGACAGCCTATAACCGCGTACTCTGATGTCTCTATTCTTCCCTTTTTATCGAAAAAAGTTATCTGCGGTTCTTTTAAGTAAAGATCTAATGTACTCACAGAATATCACTGAAAACAATTCGCTTAAATATTTATTAGACAACGATACTTCAACTGTAGTCGTCGAAAAGTATACACAAAAATATAATTTAGTTGGAAATATTCGGTGTGGGACATATAGCTTTTCACAATAGCTCGGCCGACACGCTGTTTTCATCAAAGAGATTAAGTAAAAGTATTTATAAATTGTAGATACTTTATCACCCGGTTAAAATGACAAAAGTAGATAAATACGAAAAACTTGTAGAGCTAGCAAAAAGACGAGGATTTTTCTGGCAGTCCTACGAAATTTACGGTGGAGTAGGAGGTTTTATAGATTTAGGACCACTAGGAACTCTTCTACTACAGAATATAATGAGAAAATGGAGAGAATTTTTCATTATCCCACACCAAGACTTTATTGTCGAAATAACGACCCCTATCATAGCACCAGAAAAAGTATTCATAGCCTCTGGCCACGTAGAGCACTTTACAGACTATATAACCCAATGCAAAGCATGTGGAAGAAAATTTAGAGCAGATCACTTAGTTGAAGAAAAATTAGGCATTAATGCGGAAGGTATGAATGAAGAAGAGTTATCAAAAATAATAGCTGTAAACAACATTAGATGCCCTGAGTGTGGAGGAGAATTATCACATGTAAGCAAATTTAACTTACTATTCAAAACAACAATAGGTCCCTACAGCCACAATGTAGGTTATGCTAGGCCTGAAGCTGCCCAAGGAATGTTCTTGACATTTAAGAGAATATACGAACTAAAAGGGAGAAAGCTGCCTCTAGGAATAGCACAAATAGGACATGTAATGCGAAATGAGATATCACCCCGCCAAGGACCAATAAGATTAAGAGAATTTACAATAATGGAGATAGAGCTCTTCTTCGATCCTAAGAACCCTCGATGTCCTCTCTTAGAAAATATACGCGACAAAGAGATAAGAATAGTCCCATATAGCGAAGAAGAAAAACCTCTCGAGGAAAAAGTAGTGACTCTCCTTGTAGGAGAAGCTGTTCGAAAAAACCTTATCTCAAATGAGTGGCTCGCATACTTTATGGCGCTTAGTGTAGATTTCTTAAAAGCTCTTGGAATTCCCTTCGAAAAGCAACTTTTCGTCGAAAAGGGTCCTGCAGAAAAAGCTCATTATTCTGTGCAAACATTCGACCAACTTGTATACCTAGAAAGATGGGGATGGACAGAAGTCTCGGGTCATTCTTATAGAACAGACTACGATTTAAAACAGCATATGAAATATAGTAATGAAGATTTAAGAGCCTACAGAAAATTACCAGAGCCAATAATTGTAAAGAAAATAAATGTAGTTAATAAATCTATTCCACCGCGGATAGTTCATCAATTACTGTTAAAAGATCCTAACGAAATAGAAAAGGAGCTGTCAGAAAGAGGATTTATAGAAATAGACGGCGTAAAAATAGAGAAGAAAGATGTTCAAATAATTGAAGAGAAAAAATACTACGAGAGATTCATACCTCATGTAAGTGAACCGTCTTTCGGAGCAGAACGCCTTCTTTACGCTACCTTAGAATACGCTTACAAAGAGGAAAAAGGAAGAATAATTTTAGCACTACCCAAAGATATAGCTCCAATAAATGTCGTAGTTCTCCCACTAGTCAAAAAAGATAATTTACCTGAAGTTGCGCGCAAAGTCTACAATATGCTTGTCAAAGAAAAATTCACCGTAATGTACGATGAAGAAGGCAGCATAGGTAAGCGCTATGTAAAATACGATGAAATAGGTGTTCCTTATGCAATAACAATAGATTCGCAAACACTTCAAGACAATACTGTCACCATAAGAGATAGAGATACACGCAAGCAAATCAGAGTAAAAATAGGAGAGCTACCTACTGTCCTCAGAGACCTCATCTACTCCAACTCCTCTGCGTACTTTAACAGCAATACCTCTTCTAAATGAAAATATTTCGAAAGGACTCAAGACTAGTTTCCCTACAGCCAATAGGTCGTCCCTTTGATTAACTACTATTACTTCATCACCTGCTCTTAAATCAAGATCAACTATTATTACATGTTTTGCGAACACGTTTCTTCCTTCAGCAATAAACTTAGATACTTTATTTTCAACAACGACCCTTAAGTGAGGAAAAGCCACAAGCTCCTTTAAGACCTGCGCACCCCTAATGGTAAACAGTACAGAGAAATCTGACGCACGAAAAACAGCTATTAGATAATCTCTAAAATACATATAACGTAGTCTTCCTGTAGCAGATTTCACTAAATAAATATCTCCGCTACCTATCTCTAACAATTTTGTTCCAAGATTATGACCATATTGATAGTTTATGATTCTTTCTATTCTAACCAGATCTTCAATACTAGCTTTTTCTTTCATCTCTATGCACCTAACTAAACGAGCTTAATAAATTTAAAGTAGCCAAAAAGTAAAAATCTGCTCAAGTACATATTATTTTGTGACAACAACTTGCGAACTCTGTGGCAGAGAAATAAAAGGTGTACCTTATTCACTTACTATAGATCATGTTAAAGTAATAGTTTGTAAGTCTTGTGCAAACAAGTATAAAGATGCACAACCATTAAGAAAAAGTACTCCCAGATCTCTTCCAATAAAACAGAGAATATTCACACCTACTGTCCGCCCTCCTAGAGAACTAAGGTATACCGTAGTCGATGATTACGCCCAATTAATAAGAGAAGCTAGAGAAATGCTCGGCTTAACAAGAGAAGTACTGGCTAGAATGGTGGGCGAAAAAGAATCTGTCATTAAAAAGATAGAAGACGGAAGACTTATACCCTCAATAGACCTTGCAAGAAAACTTGAGAGAGTACTTAAAATAAACTTAGTCATAGAGGAAACAACCGAAGAAGAACTATATACATATGAGACTCCACATCATACATATGAATTAACCCTAGGAGATATTGTTGAAATTAAAAAGCCTAAAGAAAAGACACGATAATGAAAGTAGTTGTATTAAGATATGGACATAGACCTCAAAGAGATAAGCGTATTAGCACACATGTAGCCCTTGTTGCTAGAGCTTTCGGTGCGGATGGAATAATCCTTTCCGATGTTGTCGATGAAAAAATAGAAAAAAGTATAAAGAAAGTAATTGAATTGTGGGGAGGAGACTTTTTCATAGAAATGGGCACTCCCTGGAGAAAAGTTGTAAAAGAGTGGAAAGATCGAGGAGGGATAATAGTGCATTTAACAATGTATGGCGAGAATATAGAATCTAGCGACGTTATAGATCGAATAAAACAAGAAAACAAGGACATTCTAGTAATAGTAGGTTCGCAAAAAGTACCTCCCGAGTTTTACGAGATTGCAGACTACAATGTTGCTATAGGAAATCAACCTCATAGCGAAGTAGCAGCACTGGCCGTGTTTTTATACAAATTCTTCGAAGGAAAATGTCTGCTGAAAGAATATAAGTCAGCAAAACTAAAGATAATACCGCAGAAAAGAGGTAAAAAGGTAGTTCGAGGTGATGAAAAACGTACATAACACCACTTAAGCGTAAGCTGCTACTAGAATATGCAAGCGACTTAAGTGGTCCACTGGCAGCAAAGGTACTCTCAATAATTATAGATAAAGGCGAAGCCACAGATGAAGAGATATCTGCCAAATTAAAAATAGATAATCCAAGTGAAGTCCGAAAAATTTTAATTAAACTGCATGAAGCTGACATCTTAACATACAGGCGAGAGCGTGATGAAAACATAGGCTGGTATACGTACTACTGGAGACTCAAGGACGAAAATATAATAAACGTTCTTACGCGGAGAATCAAGGCTGTAATTAAAGTTCTCGAAAGAAAAATGGAGTATGAACAAAACAACAGTTTCTATGTCTGCGTACAGTGTCTAAGACGATTTACCATAGAGGAAGCATATGATCTAGACTTCTCATGCCCTGAATGCGGAGCCATACTTTTTGAGGATAATAATGAAGAAATAATAAATATTCTTTCAAATATGATAAACAAAATTAAGACAAAAATAAAAGAAATAACTAAATAACAATAAGTTATAATTAATATCTCTTATATCAAAACAAAATATTTTAAAAGACTAACTTATATATTCTAATTTAAGGAAAATATTCTTTAGCTAAGTCTTTAATACTCATACATATCTATACACTTACAGCATAATTCAATAAGCTTCAAAAAGCTTAGAAAGACTACTTACGTATGCTGAAAACACAATATCTAATATAAAGGAAGTAAAATTAGAAGTTTTAACAGAAAGTGAGAAGAAGATAGCGAAAGAAGCAATACAAATTATTGAGCAAATAAAGAAAGAACTTTGTACACCACCTAGAGTTTTTGAGACAGAGCCCTGATTTATAGGAAAAACCTTTATGAACTAAAGTATCTGTTTTGTTATGCATGGTGCGTTTTTCTCATAGATTTTTCTCAGGTCTTTTTCTGTAAAAGGAAGGTAGTGGAATTGGAGTATTTTGAATTCACGGGGAGGCAGTCTTCCTTGTAGTATGTTTATGATTAGCGGGGAGACTCCTCTGGTAGACATGTAGGCTGCGAAAAATGCTCTCAAATCATATAGTCTGAATTGCCGGTTTAGTGCTTTCTTCATAGCTGTGTAGATTTCTTTTCTTAGCTCGTAGTCTTTGAAGGGAAATAGCTTGGCTTCCCAGGCTTTAATATCTATGTTTAGTCTAGCTAGGATAGGTCTGTATTTTTCTACAAATTCTTCTCTGAAAGGCAGATATCGTTCTTTAAGATAGTTAGCAGTGTTTTTGTGCAAGAAGGTGATGTAGCTTCTTTTTGTCTCAGATATTTTTCCTATCCTTATTTTTCTATTATTTAGGTCTAGTGAGGAGAGGGTTAGTGAGAGGACTTCTCCAGGCCGTAGACCTGTCTCGGCTAGTAGAATGAAGTAGGCTTGTGCTCCAGGGTGCTTTATTTTCTTGGCTACTTTTACTACTTCTTCTAGTGTGAGTGGCTCTGCTACGAGTTTTTCTCCAGGCCTGGGTACTTTGAAGCTGTAGTAGAGAGCTTTGTCTTTTAGAACTGTCTTAATGAAGAGTTTTAGGGCTTTGGCTATGTGTGCTGCTTTGTGCGGTGACTCTGCCTGGAGCTCGTATATGTATTCTTCAAGTTTATCTGGTGCTAGCTCCCACTCAAGGTCCTCTAGTGCTTTAAGCAGATATCTGAGTCTATCTTCTCTGGTTTTCTTCGATTTTGCGGAGAGCCTTTTCTCAAATTTCTTTACGTGCTCCTCTGTGACTTTAACTACATGAGGTATTTCATGTGCTAGGTTCTCGTAAAACCATTTCGCAATAAGATTCTTCAAATAATTGTCTCTTTTAGCAGCTTCTAGAATATCTATTACTAGGCCGTAGTCTAGTACTCCGTTCCTCATAATGCCTAAGGCTTCAAGCTTCTTCTCTACTCCAAGCAGCCTGGTGAGCTCTTCCTTTGTCAAAAAGTCTAAGAGCCTCCTCAAAACTCTATCAGTTATCCTCCTCTCTCCTTTCCTGAGCCTATAAACAAAGGTTCTGTCAAAGCCTAGGTCCTTGTACTTGACTTTTTTGACTTCAAGAACATAGTTCAGTATCCTCCTCCTGTCTTCTTCAGTGATGCCAGAGTAGGCAACACGGTCTCTCCAGGAAGAAGCTTTTCCTACCATTACTATAGTAGCTTCTCTCCTGTATATAAGAGTAGTTGCCAGAGTACTCTTCATTTTGGCAACACTCAGAAAACATCATTAGAAGAATTCTCTTTTCGGGAAAAATGGGCCCGCCGGGATTCGAACCCGGGACCACCGCCTCGTAAGGGCGGCATCCTAACCCCTAGACTACGGGCCCGTTTTAACTTCCTTTAGAAATAAATAAGCTTTTCGCGGATACGGAGAATCTTGTCTCAAGATAAATTTTTAAGCATTCTATCGAATTAGCTTACTGTGCTAGCCCTCTCCAGCAACATACTGCCCATAATACTTTCAGTAGCATGTTTCTGGCTTATTGTCTATATTTTATCTCTTCGGCACCTCGAAAAACTACGCAAAAAAGGTATTGAAGTATACCCTCTAGGACTTTTCTTCAGAACATCAAAATTTAATGAAATAATATATAAAATAGGTCGCAGATACTCAAAATACTGGCATATATTTTTTGATATATCAATATTAATTGGCTTCTTTTTAATGGTATTTATAATATATTTTCTACACGTGAATCTTTATTCATTCATATATAAGCCTGCCAAAGCCCAGGAAATGATCCTAATAATACCTGGAGTAACTATAGGATGGAACATGATACCCTACTTAATAATAGCCATTATAATAGCTTTTATTGTCCATGAGCTAGCTCACGGAATTGCCGCTGCCAGTGAAGATATCCCCATAGTTTCTTCGGGTTTCGCTGTAATATTATTTTTATTAGCAGGTTTCGTTGAATTAGATGAGAATAAACTTAAGCTACTTAGCACAAGGAAAAAACTCAGAATACTTTCTGCAGGGTCTTTTGCAAACTTTTTAGTAGTTATTATAACGTGGATCTTTCTTCTCACAGCAATGTGGTATCAGTCGCCTAGAGGAGTTCTAGTTGTAAATACTATTAAGGGATACCCTGCTGAAGAACACCTTCTTCCAGGAGATATTATCTTAAGCATCGATAACCACACAATAAACACTATATCAGATTTATCTAGGGTTCTTTCTCAATATAAACCAGGAGAAAAAATAACCATTAAGGTTCTAAGAAATAATAAAGTAGTTTTTGCCGAGCTAGTTTTAGGAAATAGAGGAGGAAAAGCATTCATAGGCATTGAAATATCTCAAAACTATTTAAGACCACTTCCGGAAAATCTTATATTATTTGCTGAATGGATATACGTAATAAACTTCAGCGTAGCTACTCTAAACATGTTACCAATAATAATGTTTGATGGAGAAAGAATAGTTGAAGCATTAATCGAGAAAATAGCTAAAGAAGATAAATTAAAGAAAATAATGCAAATCGCTATCTCGGCATACTTTTTCGTACTTTTAGGAGCTAATATTGCATTTTCTATGGTGAGATAATATGAAGAAAACTTACTACGATCTTTTATTAGCACTCCTAATAACTATAGCAATAATACTTTTCTCTCAAGCAATTCCTTTAGAGCAATACCTATCAACATATCCTTACTACTTAGGATATCTCAAACGCTATCCTTGGTATCCTCTCTGGAGACTCGCTGTGTTATCGTTCTTGTACTGGCTTTTCTCAGTAATGATTTATTCAGCTGAAAGCAACCGCACCTTCCTAATGGTATTTTTCTCCTCGCTTCTTTTCACAATTTCACATTATAGCCTTTTAGCCACTATAGGAATCTTATTTAACGCATCATTTTACCCAATATTCTATATTTACAGAAAAGTAATGTACTTAGACTGGGGACAATTATCAATTATTTCTATATTAATAGTAGTTATATTAAAAATAAGAAAAAATGCTCATAAGAAATAGCTACTTCAAGAACTTCTCTTCGTATTCTTTCAAGTACTTTGCAGATTCTTTCACATCACTAAATAACTGTTGCACTCTTTCAACGTCTACTTTTTCAACAACGTCTCTTTCCTCTTGCTTCGCTGCGATACTGGCTGGTGTTAATAGCTGAACAGCATATCTAAGGCTTCTTTCAGCACCTATTTTCGTCAATATCTCGAGAGCTTCTTCTGTTAACTTTACTCCTTCTTCTTGAGCTCTTATTTTAATAATTTCTTTTATTTCTTCTGAAGAATAGGCTCTAGTCTCTATAATCAGTAGCCTGTCTAGCAAATCTAGTGGTATTCCATGAGGCGCGACAATATCTGTTCCACGTATCCGTGTAAATCCTCTGTTACTAGCTAGTATTATTATTGGCGCAAGCTCACTTTCGAGAGCACGGGATAAGAAACTAAAGGCCTCTATGTCTAACATGTGAACGTCGTCTATGAAGAGTACTCCTGGCAAAATTTCTGCTCTTCCTTCATCTACTAGCTTTTTGACCTGCTCGTCTACTTGTGCTCTAACATCTGGGGGTATTTCTTTTTCTTCCGCTCCACCGAATATTAACGAAATTATGCTTGTTCGACGAGCATTTAGTACATCTAAGTCATGTAAAGTAACAGTGTGTACAAACTCTTTTTCCTTAAGTATCTTTCCTTCAGGTAGAGGAACTTTCCTGAATGTCGATATGTCGTACTTGGCTCCACTTTCTCCTCTACCGACTACAGTCACTCTTCCTGTTTCAGCATCTATCCATATTACATCACCTACTCTAACTCCTTTGCTTAAAAGCTCATATGTTATGTCTTGATCTACATCGAAAGTCTTCTCCTCTTCTTTTGTTTTAAGACGAATTCTTGCACTTACAGGTATTTGCGCGTAAGGATTGTACGGGTGTCTATCGGTCTTTATTTCAAGGTCTGTTACAAGACCTTCATATATCTTCCTGTATTCATGTATACGAACTCCTATAGCTTTTCTCATAGCCTGCATGAGAACTTCTGTTTTCTTAATTTCGCTTGAATAAATCTCAGCACCACTTATTGCTACAAAAGGAGTGTCCTCGCCTAGTTCTTTTGCTATAGCCACAGCAATTGCTGTTTTTCCTGTCCCAGGAGGCCCTGCTAGTAGAACAGCTCTTCCCGCCATTTTTCCACTTTTAATCATTTTAACTATTATTCCAGCAGCTTCTCTCGCTGTTATTTGACCTACTAATCCGTCTGCTACGGGCTTTGCTTTACCTTTTTCATCTAGTCCTAGTCCTTTAATATGGCTGTGAGCCCCCACTCTTTCAAAGCGCCTGTACTTTCTGACTTCCATCAAACATTTCGAAGAGAGTCATCTTTAAATATATACCGCCTATATCTTCCATATACTTTTATAACGTATAGTTTATTTTCTAAGAACATATATTTTCACAACCTATTGATACATATTATTTAAAACAATTATATTTAACAAAAAATTTACCTACACTACTGTAGCTCTTGTTCTCACAAAAAATAAATACTGAGTATCGAAGAAATATTAGCATGCAAATACTGCTCCTAGTGACTTTCATAGCATTAATAAACTATATTATTAGCTATAACTTATGGATACATACAGATACACTACATAATGCATTAATCCTTATGTTTATAATATTATTCATAGAACTACTATTTTCTTCTATTTTAATGGCTATAATAGTAGAGTACGTTAAGGAAGAAGAACTATACTTGAAGACCTCAATTAAGCGCTGCGTAGCAAGAATAGCTCCAAAATTCTTAGATTATCTAATCATAGGCTTTACAGGATCTATAGCACTTTTTACTATTATTTTATCACCACTCTACTTTCTAGGACTAGCATCTAATGTAATAGCTGGCTACAGCGGCTTTGACGCTATATATGAGGGCGCAAAGCGATTTCATAGAGACTTTAGCAAATACTTTGTGAGAATAGTTCCTGATGTTATTTTAGCTTTACTAATACTCATAATGTTTACTTATGCATCACTTTATGTAAGCGAACCCTTTAGCCCTAAAATACTTTTTTCGACAGGATCCTTCCTATCCTGGCTTTTATTGTCAAAAACTACTATCAAGACTAGTAGAGAGTACCTATACCACGGACTAAAGATATGCGTTTATTGTAGTAGAGAAATACCAATAGCTTCAAGAGAATGTAGGTGGTGTAAAGCTAAGTTAAAATAAGTAGTTCCTTCTTTATTTTAGGTGCCTTAATGTCGTGGAGTCTGATAAAAGAATTCAAAGAAAAAGCTAAACTAGGGGGAGGCCCTCAAGCTATTGAAAAACAGCACGCTAAGGGTAAATTAACAGCTCGTGAGCGCCTTGAATTATTACTCGACGAAGATTCTTTTGTAGAATTATCCACATTGGTTTTATCACGTTGCACTGAGTTTGGTATGGCCGAAAAAAGAGTACCAGGAGACGGTGTTGTAGTAGGTTTAGGAGAAATAAATGGTAGAAAAGTGGCAGTCTATGCTCAAGACTTCACAGTAATGGGAGGAAGCGTTGGAGAAATGCATGCAGCTAAAATAGCACAACTTTATGACCTTGCACTTGAGCTCGGTATCCCAGTTATAGGTTTAAACGACTCTGGTGGCGCGAGAATACAGGAAGGTGTAGACTCGCTTAAGGGCTATGGAGAAATCTTCTATAGAAATGTTTTAGCTTCAGGAGTAATTCCTCAGATAGTAGCAATAATGGGTCCCTGCGCCGGAGGTGCTGTTTACTCTCCAGCTCTAGCTGACTTCATTATTATGACCAAGAAGAGCTTCATGTTCATTACGGGTCCTCGAGTAGTGAAAGCTGCTACAGGAGAAGATGTAACTTTCGAAGAACTCGGAGGAGCAGAAGTCCACACATCTATTAGCGGTGTAGCACATTTGCTTGCAGAAGACGACGAAGAAGCAATAGCGATGATAAAGACTCTGCTAAGCTACTTACCCTCAAACAACATGGAAGATCCTCCAATAGAACCCACTGACGACAATCCTCATCGAGAAGACCTCGAACTAGATAGTATTGTTCCTCTAGATCCCAAAGAACCATACGATATGTACGAAATCATAAATAGAGTAGTAGACAGAGATTCATTCTTCGAAATCCAAGGAAACTATGCTCGTAATGCAATAGTAGGTTTCGCTAGATTAAATGGAAGAACCGTAGGTATAGTAGCTAATCAACCAATGTTCTACGCTGGATGCTTAGACATAAACTCCGCTGACAAAATATCTAGATTCATACTATTCTGCGACGCATTCAATATACCCATAATTACATTTGTAGACACACCCGGATTTTTACCTGGAATAGACCAAGAACACGGAGGAGTAATTCGACACGGAGCAAAAATAATCTATGCTTACTCGGTAGCCACAGTACCGAAAATAACTGTAATCGTAAGGAAAGCCTATGGCGGAGCCTACATAGCAATGTCTAGTAAGCACTTGAGAGCAGATATAGTTGTTGCATGGCCTACTGCAGAAATAGCAGTCATGGGTCCCGAAGCAGCTGTAGAGATCATATACAAGAAAGAGCTTCAAAAAGCAGAAAATCCACAAGAACTTGTAGCGAAATTTACACAAGAGTACAGAGCTAAAATAACAACACCACTTGTAGCCGCTTCAAGAGGATATATAGATGACATAATCGAACCTCATGCAACAAGACCATACTTAATAAAGTGTCTAGAGACCCTACTTACAAAAAGACCCTATGTCAAGATCCCTAAGAAACATGGCATTCCACCGACCTAAAACAATAATATCTAACAATAAATATACTAAACGCAACAAAAATATAAAAATAAAGGTAATAGTATACGTAGTGAAAAATATAGAATATTGGCAAATAACAAAAATTTTCTACACATTATAGCTATGAAAAGAACAATTATAAGTACTAGTATAAATAATGAGCGCGTAACAATTATTATTGAAGTAAAAACCATTATATACAATAACAACAACCCCGTACACTCAGAGAAAACACTAGACATTACAAAAAATAATAATGTCACAATACGCTCTCCAATAACTGGAAAAATACTATCACTGCATATATCTGAAAAAGATACAGTATTCAAGGGAAAAATACTGGCAGTAATAGAAAGCATGAAAACGTATATACCTATTGTCTCTCCTATCAACGGAATTATACTTAAAATTAAAACAAAAGAAGGAGAATACGTTAAAAAAGGAGAAGAGATACTAATTATGAGACCAACCTAAGTATTTTGCTCAAAAGAGACACTAAAAGCTTTATTTTTATGTATGTTTAAGTTTAACCATGGGTCGCCGCAGATCCCCATTAACTATAGCTAGAGCAAAAGAAGTATACAAGACATTACAGCAATTAGGAGAGACTTCTACACCTGCTCTTTATCAAAAAATCTCTCAAAGTAATCCAAGAATAACATACTCTATCTTGTACCAAATACTACGATTCCTCAAATCCAAGGGACTAGTAGAGCAGAAAGCCAGAGGAAGAATAAGCTACTGGAAAGTAATAAGAGTATTAAACGAAGAAGAACTTGATAATCTTCTACGTAAATAATAGTTATTTTGAGACTAAGTTTATAAATGCCAGCTAAATGTTTAGATTGGGCCCGTAGCTCAGCCAGGATAGAGCGGCGGCCTCCTAACTTAAGGGGAGGCAGCCGTAGGTCCCGGGTTCAAATCCCGGCGGGCCCGCTTTTGAAGCCTAAATAATATGCAACAAAACATTACTCTTTCTACCAGACTGCCTCTCAATACCGTTTTTTACTGGAGCCAATACTCTACCGCAGTCCATTAGTATGGCTAACGCACCTAAAACAAACCCTATCATTCCCTGAACATACGCTATTAAAATTCTTAGAATTTCCTTACGAGTCTTCACTATTTCGCCGTTTGAAAAGCCCTTTAAAGCATCATTAGCTCCTTTAAGATAACAGAGCGCCTGCTCATAGTCCCTAATAATATCGTCAACTGTTTCTCTAACATTTTCATCAAGAATATTTAATAAAACATACGTTCTAGATATCTCAGTTAATTTAGAAAAAAGTTTTAGTCCTATCTCTATTCCCTTATCTACTTCGCCTTGAGAAACAGCATTATTAAGCTCCTCGTAAAGACTTTTAATTTCATCAACTACTCCCCTCAGATGCTCCATATACCTACCTACTTTCAAAAATCTATTTAATTTTTATGCAATCTAATTTTCAGTATTATTATTTACTGGAAAAACACTAAATCTCCCACAAATTAGGTTATTTTTCTTACAATCACTTATATACTTTACATAACCTATAGCAAGTATTTAATAGAATTATAATAAAAAATTAAAAATGAGTAAGGGCCTCAGCTACCCCAGAACTCTTCATAGCTCCGCAGGCATGACTTTCATCATTGTCACTTTATATTACTTCCTTAACAGGCCTCTTATATATAAAGTATTTATATATTCTCCCTCTTTTAACAGCCTTTGCATGAAATACCTCGATGAGAACTTTGGCTATAATACGGTAAACAGCTTTGGATCTAAAAGCCTTGATTCCTCGTCTCTCAAGCTTCTTTGCAACATCTCTTGTTTTAACGCAGACGACATTACCTTTGTTCTGGTCAATAATCTCTTTTACTATGTCTATAACCATTCTTTCTAAAGCAATACTCATATTTAACCCACGATTCATTTTACTAACTACCCTCCTTCGTCAGTTTTTATAAGCTTTACCTAAAAGTAAAAAAGGGTTTTTGAGCAAACATTCTTTTAAATATTATGCACCTGCTTTCAACCTATTGTATTTAACTTAATACGAACTAAATATAGTAGTATAGTTTACTACGTAATAGTAAGTTTTCAGCCGGTAGCCAAAAGCATCATCCTGACCTCAGTAAGGCCAGGATTCATCAACAATTTTCATTTATACTTCCTCTATAATATATTTGATGCCCATTAAAATACGAGGCATATTGCTTAAAGGGAAGAAAATAGGCCTCATAAAAGAAGACAACAGAATATTTTCATTAGACCTTTCCGATACAAGCAAATATGCTATTGCATGCGAAGAGTGCATTGACTTAATAGGTCCTCCAGAAGAAAAAATTCCAGTATCATACATTATTAACTCCGAAATATATCCTCCTAGAGCAGGATTTTACCTCATAGTCTTCTCTAAATGCGACAAATACGAATCACACGACCCTAGTAGCTTTATTTATAGGTATATAGTCTTAAATGACATTACAAATAGAAATATACTATTTACTAACTTTAATCAGCTAGTAGAACTAATTAATAGTAGGAAAGCTATTATCATAAAAAGACTAGACTTACTTCTAGCAAAAGTTGTAGCCAAAGGATATGTACCAAAAAGTTGGCTAAACATAATCGAGTCAGAAAAGAATCATTGAGGTCGGAGCTCATCACTTCTCAGAGCGGATCTCTCTAATCATCTTGTGCATATTTTTGAGAAAATAAATTTATACTTTTCCTAAATACTCCCATTTCGATGAGAAAATATGCTGTAATTAAATGCAATTCATGTGGCAACTTTATGTGCGTATCTTACCCGTTTACATGTATACAGTGCAGATACTGTGGTCGTAGAATCCCATTTAGATACGCCAAAATATATTCTGTTTTCACTTCACATAAAGCGGCTTTAAATTACTTAAACTATATCAGATCAAGCTCTAAGAATACAGGTCCCAGTTTTCCCGGAAAGGGCTTCCATCGTCTTTCCTAACTTCGCTATAATCGCTTTTTCTCCACCATTCTTGATAAACTCTATTGCTGCAAGGACTTTCGGCAACATACTTCCTGGAGCAAAGTGGTCCTCTTCAATATACTTCTCCGCCTCCTCTATAGTCATTTTATCTATCCACTTTTGTTTTAGAGTCCCAAAATATAAGGCAACTTTCTCTACATCTGTTAATATCAACAGTATATCCGCTCCAATATCGATAGCTAGCTTAGCTGCTGTTAGATCTTTGTCTATAACAGCCTCCACTCCTTTATACTCACCCTCTTTAAAAACTACAGGTATTCCTCCGCCGCCACAAGCGATAACAACAGTTTTTCCTGATCAATTAAGTAGTTAATTATAGGGCCCTCCAGTATTTTAATAGGCTTTGGCGAAGGAACAACTCTTCGCCAGCCTCCTCTCGGATCCCTCTTCATAGTCCATCCTTTCTCATCTATTAACCTTAAAAGCATCTTTTTCTGAATAAAATGGTCCTATAGGCTTCGTCGGTTCACTGAAAGCTGGATCCTCTGTGTCAATAAGAACATGAGTCAAGATCGTTACAACAGAATAACCGAGCCCCCTTCTATTAAACTCATTTAAAAGCGATAGTGTTAAAATAAATCCTATAAGTCCTTGGCTCATAGCCCCACATGTATCGAGACTCATAGGGGGAATTTTACTAGATGCTAATTCCTGCTGCAGATATATATTGCCTACTTGAGGCCCATTACCATGAGTAACAATAACTCTATAGCCTCGAGCAACTAGGTCCGTGATTTCTTTTGCAGTGATCTTAGCATTAGCAAACTGCTCTTCAAGCGTTCCCTTTTCTCCCTTTTTAAGAAGAGCATTCCCCCAGCGCCACTACAAGTTTTTTCACATTTATACTATATTTATTGTGATAAATATAAAGCCGTATGTACTCTATGGCTATATTCCGTAAACAGCTATAAGCAGAGCTTCTATCACCAATATGCTTGCACCTACACGCCTTAAATATTCAAGCCTACTATAAGTTAAAGTCAACTTCTTCAAAAACGCCATAAAAATACCCGTCAAGAAGAAGAGCAAACTATTTCCTAAGATAAAACCCGCTGTAAACAGCACTATATCGGTGTCAAATATCAGCGAAAAAGCTTTCAGTATTACTATAGTGTGAAGAGGACATATTCTGATAGAAGAACATAAGCCTACCGCAAAACATTTAGTTGAGTTGAGTTCAGATCTAGATTTCAGCATTAAAAGTCCTATGATAATTAAAGCGAGACTTGAACATAATCGTAAGGTATAGCTCATTTCTTCTTTAAGCAAAACTTTACCAAAAATAAAGATCAGTAAAAAGAGAATTATTATTGAGAAAATCTTCCCTAAAATAAATACAAGAATACTCGAAATATTTTCTTTCACTTTTATTCTTTTAGTTAAGAGCACTGTAGATAAAAGAAGGACTCCACATGAAGGCAGACAAAGAAGAGCAAAAGCTATTCCAAAAATAAATCCGTCAATAAACGGCTCCACTGGTATGTATAGCGGGCATTTTATTTAACATTTACTTTTTCTAAAAAGATTATAAAAATGAAGCTCCGAGTTTACTTTTAGTTAAAGAAAATATTTAAGTGAAAGTGAGTGTAGCTTACGTGAGAAGACTAAACTCTTACGTTAAGTCTGCGATGAGAGAAATAGCAACTTTCATTTTGAAATCAATAGACCTTATCGACGACGCTCAAATAGAGAAAATGGTAGATATGCTTACAGAAGCCTACGAAAAATCCAAGAAAATATTAGTAATTGGTGCAGGTCGCTCAGGGCTTGTGGGAAAAGCTTTCGCGATGAGACTTATGCACTTAGGATTTAACGTATATGTTCTAGGTGAAACTATTACACCCAGTATAGGCGAAGGAGACATAGTTATAGCAATATCAGGTTCGGGATCTACTAAGCTCATAGTTACAGCCGCCGAGACAGCAAAAACCGTTGGAGCAAAAGTAATCGCAATAACAACATATCCTGACTCTCCACTCGGAAAAATATCTGACCACGTAGTATTCGTCCCAGGTAGAACTAAAGTAGCTAAAGAGAAAGACTACTTTGCTAGACAAATACTGGGTATACACGAGCCTCTAGCGCCTTTAGGAACTCTATTTGAAGATACTGTAATGGCATTACTTGACGGAATTATAGTTGAACTAATGAACCGCCTCGGGAAAGAAGAAGAAGATCTAAAGAAGCTACACGCTAATATTGAGTAAGAGGCTTGAAACTCCAAGTCTCTTTATTTTCTATAATATCACACAGAATACTTTTTGCTAATTCTGGCTTAAGCACTAAAAAGAGTCTGCCTACGTGTTTGCAGAACTGTTTAGCTACAAGAACTCTACTCCAGTCAGGACAATCGTGAAGAATAACCTTATTTTCTACATCGATTATAACGTTATAATCTTTTACTTTTGCTTTTACAATTTTACTAGAAGCCTCTATGATCTTTACGTCGGCTATATTAATGTCAAACATTCTGCGATATCTATGTTTATCCATTAAATACTCGAGTAGTTCTTTTACGCTGAGCGCACATAATAAAACAGGTTTTTTCTCCTTAATAGGAGGCCTTATTCCAGCCTCTCTTCTCAAGAAATACTCATCCAGTTTTTTCAAAAGCTCTCTTTGATACTGATTAGCTATTCCTAAAAGCACTATCATTTGCAGAGCATTATGAACTGCATACCCATAGAAATGGTTGTTGAAAAGTCCGTACACAACATCAGTTTTATCGGCTACTTCATTTACTTTAGGTACCCACTCTTTAAGCTCATTTATCGAGTAATGGTAATTGTACCAGGGAGCCTTACCTCTTCCATGCCACCTGATGTAGCTAAAGTCTGTTGTTACAATTACATCTGAGGGTAAAAGTGGTTCATCAACTATTACATATGCTGCATCATATCGCTCAAGAATTTTATAGACATCGCTTCTTAGTAGACTCGGATGACGAAACTCTACGGCGAAACGAACTTCTCTAGGCGACTCTTTTAAGAAATTCTCTAAGTACTTTACATCACTATAAGTAAAAGAAGGAGGCAGCTGCACTACTAGACAGCCGAGTTTCTTTGACGATATAAGCGGTTTTAAAAGTTCAATAAACCTAGTAAGCTCTTTTATAGCTCCACGTCTAGGATCTAGCTTTCGCTTATGGGTAATTTCTCTAGAAATCTTAGCAGTAAAAGTAAATCCTATCGGAGTTACTGTTACCCAGTATCTAACTACTTCAGGCTTAGGCTCAGAATAAAAAGTAGAGTCTATTTCTACTAAAGTAAAAACAGATGAATACTTTTTGAGTCTACTCTCTTGTTTTTCGTAAAGAACACCTACCCAGTCATCATAACTGTACCCAGAAGTTCCTATCTTAATTTTAGTCCAACTACCTCTACTCATTTCACAGAACTTATGTGGATTGTCATATAAACGCTTTTTCAGTGTTATGCGTAAAAAATATATTTATGAAAGAGTGAAACCAAAGTGATTTTTATGGCTAAGCTCAGTACAACAGAGAAACTCCTTCTCTACGTGCTCTCGCTATTTAAAAAAGGCGTTGACGAAACTTCTTTTGAAAAGTTTTTAGCAAAGCTAAAAGAGAAAGGAGCAATATCTAACGAAATAGACCTAATAAGTATTGATGGAACCTACGCCATGGGTCCAAAAACTCTTAACGCTATTAAAAAATTACTAGATAGAGGCCTTATAGCATATGGTTACGTTACAGCAAACTACATTACTCCTTTCACAAAAATATTAGTTATTTCAAAAAGAGGAAAAATGTATTTAAAGAAAATAGAAGACACTATTTCTGAAGACAAAAAGAAAAATATAAATGCTGTATATGAGGAACTATATGAAAAAACTAGTTAATATGATGAGCGCGTCCTTCGCTGAAAATGATGAAGAGCATTCCAGCTGACTATTCTCTATACTTATTATTTGCAAGATCTCTTACTTTCTTAAGTACTCTTAATTTCTCTAGAGCTATTTTATAGGCTTCTTCGGGTGACGCGCAAGCTGTCCTAAGGCCTCTGAACCCACAGTCGGGCTTTATAAACTCTATGTTTTCTAAGCCTATTTTCTCGAAGGCTTTTTCGAGTAGATTTAATACTTCATCTATTTTTTCTATATTAATATCCTTAGACGACACGCATCCGAAAGACAACTTCTTATCGTATTTTTCTATAACTCTTCTTTCGAATATATCTATATTTGAGGGAGTTCCTTTAAACTCATGATCTAGTATTTTAAACTCTGTTTTCAAGAGTATATCTCTTAGAAGTGGCGATATTGCTCCACAGACATGAATCCCTGTAATTTTATTCTGTACTTTACTTATTACTTTATTGAGAATTTCTACTATTTGATCTTCAGTATATCCATATAATATTTTTCTTCTTCCAACTATTACAGACAACACTGGTTCATCTATATTAATCCACGCCGCGCCTAGCTCTGCATAATATTTGCATATGTTGGCTACTATTTCTGCCAATTTTCCTACAGTTTCTGGCTTAGTTAATACAGTATTCTCAAAACCTAATCCACGCTTCTTGCCCGGCACTATTATCTGCGAAGCTAAGGTGAAAGGACCTGTAACACATGCTCTAACTCCTTCTACAGCTGCTTTGCCTTTAAAGTAGTTTACTGTAATTTCTAAAGCTTTTGTGGCAATTGGTTTATCTAAGGTTTTTAGTTCACCTGCCATAAAGAACTTGTCTTCTTTGTACTCTATACCTATATTTTCTGAGGCAAGAGGTTCTAAGAACTGTTTAATAAAATCAACCAGCTGCGGGTAACATGGATAGTCTATAGGTATTTGCTCAATATCCTTTAGTATTCTAACAATGTTTTCTTCGGAGTAGTCTAAAGGAAAACTTCCTACATATGTTGTTTTAATCATGCTTAAGAAAAGTAAACAGCGAATTTAAATATTACTTCTCCTCATTTTTCTAGACTTGTATATGAGCGTCTGTGAAATATGTTTAGAGAAACAGGGAACTCTAAGGTGCATTAAGTGCGGCAGATTAGTCTGTGAAGAAGATTTTGATAGAAAAAAGAATTTATGTAAAATATGCAGCTCCACTTTATGTAGCATATGTAAGACTAACTTAGCGATCGCTCTATGTGAAAAATGTGAAAAACAAGTATGTGAATATTGCTGTGAAGAAGTAGACGAGCATATTTACATATGCAAGAACTGTCTTAAGAGTTACCAAATAGATAACTATAAATCTGCCAATGACTATTAGTGATGAGAGATAATGGTTAAACTACCTTTCTTTAAGAAAAAAGAAAAAGAAGAGAAAAAACCTTTGCAACCAAGCAAAGAAGTAATATTAAAAAGTAAACCTATACGAAATCCTCTTGTAGAGTGGAAAAAATATGAGAGTGGAGAAATAGCATTAATAATTAAAATGAAAGAAACATGGCTCAGTAAATTCTTTAAGACATCTAGAGAAAGAAAAATAGTCTTAGACAAAGTTGGAAGCTTTGTATGGGAACTGTGCGATGGAAAGCATACAATCGAGGACATAATTAACGAGCTTTGCAAGAAGTACAAGCTAAGGCCCCGCGAAGCAGAAGTCTCGCTAATAACATATCTAAATATGTTAGCTCAAAGAAGACTAGTTGCATTTATTATGCCTAAGCCTGAAGAACGTTAAACTAGATACTTCATTAATTCATCATCGTATATTAACTGGGACCAGTCTACCTTTCCTGGCCTATATTTATTTGGATGATCAATAGCATTAAGAACTTCTCGCACTACTTCTTCCAAGTTTCTCGCTGTAGTATCTACTTCGGCTACTTTATCTAAGCCGAATATTTCTACAGCTTCGCTAAGACATACTCCGAGCATTTCAGCCTGTATATTAACCTTAATTTTGCTTAAGGAATAGTTTCTCTCCTTTAGTCTCTTTAAAAGGATTTTAGGATTCAATCTAAGAACTATAGCTAAATCTACTGCATTGGGGTCGAAAACGGTGAGTATATGTGTGTCTACTACTACACGACTATATTCTCTTAGTAGCCTCCTTAATGTTTTTCGCGTCTTTTCCTCATCTATAATGTAACTGTTTAATTCATTATCATACTCTAAAAACAATTTATTACTTTTAACAAATTCTGCCAAGTTGACATATTTTGCATTTAAAATAGACGCAACTTTCTTGGATACGGAGGTTTTTCCAACTCCAGGTGTTCCCGTAATAATTATTCTGTTTACTTTACTGTTTTTTGAAGACATTTTCTACATCAATTCCTATACCCTTATTTTCAGGGAGCTCTATAACTCCTTTAATGTACTTTAGTGGAGGTTTAGCAGGATCATTTACTATCATGAGAGGTGAATCTAAATCACAATACACTATATTCGGTGTAGCTGCAGCTAAGTGAGCCGCGGCTGCTATTGAAAGTGATGTTTCATTCATACAGCCTACCATACACTTGACACCTGCTGCTTCAGCAATACTAGTTATTTTCATAGCTTCTCTTAGTCCTCCACACTTCATTAACTTTATATTAATTAGATCTACTGCTTCCATTTTCACTACTTTTAAAGCATCTTTGGATGTTAAGACAGATTCGTCTGCCATAATTTTTACATCTACATGATCTTTAACATATTTTAATCCATTTAAATCCCACCATGGAACTGGTTGTTCTACAAACTCTATCTCATAGCGTGTAATCGCATTGATTACTTTTACAGCTGTTTTAGGATCCCATGCTTGATTTGCGTCTACCCTAAGTTCGATATCATAACCTACTTCTTCTCTAATTTTCTTGACTATTTCTATATCTTCTTGAGGAGTAACACCTACTTTTATTTTTAATTTAGTGAATCCCTTTTCAACAAAATCTTTTGCTTCTTTACACATAGAACTTATATCTTTTATACCAATAGTATAGTCTGTTTCAACATTCTTAACTTTACCTCCTAGAGCTTTGAAGAGAGGCACTCCATACACTTTGGCCCAAACATCGTGTAGAGCAAGGTCTATTGCGGCTTTAGCTGCAGTATTTCCTTTCATAAAACCACATACTTTCTCAATAATCTTCGTTAGATTATAAATATCTTCGCCTACCAGTAAATTAGCCACATCCTTCATGAAACAAGTTATCGTACGTGCAGTTTCTCCTGTAACTTTACGAGATCCACAAGCCTCTCCATATCCTATTGTGCCGTCTTCTAACACTACTTTCACAAAAACATTAGTGCTTCCTAGAGATACTCCATAGGCTATCCTAAACGGCTCTTTATTCTTAACTTGATATGTAGTCCACTCTACTTTAACTATCTTCACGTAAAGGTTATAGCGCAATACACTTAAAAATTATTCGTATACTCTATGCAATACAATCCTTTATACTGGCGCATCAGAGCCACTGCCATGTCTAGAGGAATTAAAGCAGCCTCTTACCTGCTTATACTATATTCTTCAAAAAGAAAAAACTATAAAATATTCATAAATGATTTTATAGAAAAAAGCGAAATGCCAATAGATACTAGTTATTTAAATAAACTAATAGATGAACTAGCTAAGTTGAACATAATAGAATTAAAGGAAGAAAAGATTATTATAAAAAATATGCTAGGCTTTCTAGAGAAAAGTCTCCTTCATGGATGTCCACTTGAGTACTTAGTTGAAGCCCTCACGTGGAAAGAATTCGAGGATCTTTGTTCGCAAATAGTTTCCAATTTTTCATACGAGATAAAAAGAAACTATAGATTCAAATTGAATAATAAGCGATACGAAATAGACATCGTAGCAATAAAAGGAAATATTGTTTTGAGTATAGACTGCAAACAGTGGTCAAGGCACAGCAATTTATCGAGCGCAGCTCAAAAACACGAGGAGAAAAGCTATATGCTAAGAAAATATTTAAGGAAAGAAAACATTACCATAGTACCTGTAATAGTTGTATATAAGGATACAGGTTCTCCAAGAATTGGTAATACTTTTATAGTCCCAATATATAAGTTAAAAAATTTTCTAAACAATATCCCACAAATTATTCTCTAGTCTCCTCGTATATAATGTAAAGTAGCAGTAATACAGCAATAGCTACTATTAAGTAAGTTATTTTCGCTTTTATCACTATCTTAGATAAGCCAGGTCCCTGAGTAATTATATTTTCTTTATATCCTACAAAAGATGCTACGATATAGCCATCTTTTATAACAAAGACAGTAGGTGTCGCAGTAACTCTATATCTGTCGGCTAAGTTTAGTGTATCTACTACGATATGCCAAGATATATTGAATCTATCCATGTAGTTCATTAACTTATCTCTTGTATCAATACTAGGCCTCACATCTATTGATATTATTACCACGTTGTCGTACTTTGATAGATTCCTGAGCAACGGTATTAAATCTTCACACCCATGACATCCTATGTAAAAGAAATCTAGTATTACAATCTCGTTTCTAAATGTTTTAAGGCTTAAAGGCCTTCCTTCAATGTCTCTTATCTTAAAATCTGGTGCCAGCACCTTTTTTCCAAACACTGTATGTTGAACTGTGTGTGATTTGAGGAAAGCTATTATGCGATTTATTTCGATTATGTTTTTGCTTTTATCAATAATTATTTTCTCCAGATATATGGGTATTTTTGATACCTCAGGAACTTTTATTTTCTTGATAAACTGCCTATAGCCTGGAACGTAGGCTTTAATCGTATATATTCCTGCCTTCAGTTCTACAACAGCTGTCTCATTTACAGTCAGCGAACAAACTTTTATTCCATTCTTGTTGAATATTTCTAAACGCACCCTTTGTGGAACTACTGCCTCGAAAACAACTGGATACTTTTCTGAAAAAATTACTTGGAGTTCATTAGAATAAGGAAGAAAAGGAACTGTTATCTCTTTACTCCAATTAAGTTCGGGAATTACTATCCTATAAGTTCCGATATCCTTCTCATCAAGCTGCCATACTATGAAACCATTTTGATCTGTTTTTGTACTCATATAAAACTTGTAGTAATTATTATTAACTTTTTTAAATATATTAACTATCATATTAACTAAGGGTTTACCATAAAGGTCTATTATTCTTATTTTCACCTCCTTGAGTTTACTAGATACTCCGCTATAGACTCCGCTTGCTTTCGTCAATGATATCTGCAGAGTTATATTTTTAGTAAGCGCTACTCTTTGGGTTACATCGACATACCCTTCTCTCTTTACTTGAATTATATACTCGCCTTTAACTAAAACTATATTTGCACTACTGTTTGACACTAGCAGCATTCTTTTAATGAGCATGGAATTTGAAGCATTATATATTAAGACCTCGGCCCCTAGTATCGCCTCACCACTTTTAGACGCGACTTTAATACTCAGTGTATACTTCTCTTTCTTCTCTATCTTAAATAGATAGATAACACTCGTTTTGGCAACCATAAATGTATTTTCATCAATCCATAAGCAGTCAGCTACCGAGAAACCATCGCCGAACTCATATTCCCATATTTCTTTGCCATCAGTAGTCAGCAGCATTACTTTGCCACTATTTGCTGCTAAAATCAAATTGCCATAAGCAGCCAGCTTGTAGGCCGGAGTATTTACTGCCTCTATTCTCCAAAGCTTGCTACCACTACGTGAATCCACTGCTTCTAGTGCTTCACCAGTACTCGTCATAATTGATATAATAATTACATTGCCTACTTCCACTGCATCATAGTACTTTTCTTTAGGATCATCTTTAGCAAAAGTCCACTTGATAGTTCCATCATATTGAACAAAAAGAGTTTTTCCTCGAAATTTAAAATTTCGCTCGTTTTCAACACTTATTAGTACTCCTCCCGAAAGCGCTTTACACCAGCTCTTACCCAGTCTAAACTCTTCTCTCTGAGTAACTTTTTCTCCCGTAGAAGCTTTTATAATTTCTATAAAGTTGCTCCATTCACGACAAACTGTACAAAGAGTGTCTGCTGCATATATCACAATATACTCGCCGTCAGGAGAAAATTCATATGAAAATATCTCTACATATTCACCTACTTTCAGCCTAGTATACCAGAGAGTTTCGCCTAAAGTCAGTGAGAACACTTGAATCATTGTACCACGTCTGCCTCCACCGTCCTCTATGGCCCCTGTATACTGTACTATAACTTTATCACCTTTACACACCATATCGATAGCTGTTGATGCTCTTGATGGAGGAGATATTTTCTCTAAACTTTTATCTACTGAAAGATTAAGAGGATTAAGCAACAATATTTTACTGTTATTATAAGCTAAACTTATTATAGACCTGAGGACTGATGAGTAAGCTATGAGCTTCCTATAAGGCCTTGATGTATTGACTTCTCCATTTTTATTAAATACATGAACCCTGTAATTTCCTACAGCTCTAGTAATTACATAAACAAAATTCAGCTCAGGTACATTCAACACTTTATATACTACTTCGTCCTTGAGCGGATACACTTCAACATTTACTTTCATAGTTGTATTTTCAGGCTTTTCATACAGTGACACAGGTAGGAAACTCAGGAAGACAATTAATAGTAGGAAAACTGCTGAAGCCCTTGTAGCACTATGAAACATCAGTATTTTTGCTTTCTTTAAATATATAATGTTTTTCTTCTTTAGAGAAATAGTTAGTTTCGGGAAGATATCTGAAAGTATACCCAGGTATTTAAGACCCTCAGTCCGCCCATCTGAGCTCACAGATCACCCTCCAACGCGTTCATCATCGATTTTTACCAGCAGATAAAAATATCTTGCTGAAATATAAATATAAACCAGGGGGTGCAATAATTTGGGTATCCTAGGATTTATTCGGGAAAAAGAATTTGACGAAAATAAAGTAGTTAAAGAACTTCGTAAACTTGGAATTAATATTGTTACTAGAAAAACAATAAAAATAAAAACTAAAAAAGGTTGGTTGGAAGCGACCTATTATGAAATACTTGGATCAAGTGAAGGCTTAGCTGAATTCTTATCATCTAAATTTAATACTCCGTTCTTCGAAGGCCCACTTGTCCTGGGTGAAGTTAGCGCAAAACTATGGAGCGAAGCAATTAAGATACACTATCCTTCAGGAGAAAAAGAAGTAGTAGAAATATTCGTATGCGATTCTTTTCTTGATGCAAAAATACCCACTGCAAATGTTGAAGGACTTCCAGGATATATTACAGTAGGTTCCCGAAGATATCCATTACCGCTTACTAAAGAAGCTGTTAAAGAAATAAGCAGTTTGGGAGAGGCTGCTTTAGATAAAATAGCTAAAGCAACAGAGATATACGGAAGCAAAGTTCTAGATGTTTCCTTACTAAAAGAGCTAGAAGAAGAGGAAACTAAAGAGGGAGTAGATTATGAAGTAGGATACGTTATTATAATGAAAAGGAACAAAATAACTACTATTCCTCTAGAAGACTACTTTTTAACACTACTTCTTAAAGATAAGCTGGAAAAAGCTGAGAGAATATACAAAGAAGCCCCCGATGAATGGAAAAATAAACTAAAGAAAATATTAGAAAGCGAAATTAATCGATTAAAAGAAATCAATAAGGAAAAAGCAGAAAAGCTCCAAAAGATTATTGAATGATCTCAGCTAATTCTTATGCGATATCTATCTCTTAATTCCTGCTTCTTACCTTCATTCCATCCACTAACTTCTTGGTAATATCCTGTTATCCTACTGTACCAGCTTACAGCTACAGACCCACAGCGCGGACATTTATCTAAGAGACCCCCAATGGTATAGTCACATGACCTGCATACTGTTAAGTCCTTAGTGTAGCTCCAGTATCCTATCCAAGTGTTGAGAGCTATCTTTTTGTTGAGCTTAAATATAGCCTCTGGATCAGGATTTGCCTCGCCAAGCCATATGTGGAATATGTTTCCTCCGGAGAGTATTGGGAAGAATTTCTGCTCTATGTCGAGTCTAGCCCAAAGCGGTATTTTCGCAGATACATTTACATGCGTTCCATTAGTGTAGTAAACTGGAAGGTCTCTAGTATACTTGATCTTCTCGCATGCTGCTTTCACATCTCCTTTAGCATATTTAATAGCATACTCTCTGTAGTGTATTAAATCACATACAGCAAGTCTTTGAGCACAGCTTTCAGCAGGAGTTCTGGCTATGGCAAACTTTCTTCCTGTTTCTTTTTCAAATTCCTCTTTTATTCTCTCCATTTCTATTATTGTTCTCAAGGCAAAACGCACTGCTTCTCTGTGCTCGTGGAGCTGATAGCCTGTATGACACTGAACCATTTCATTTACTCCCACGACACCTATCGTGAGCACTAATTCATCTAGATCCACTAGTGGATACTTGCTTCCCTTAGGTTTTTGTGAAGCAAAAGGTATTAACCCTGCTTCGTACTGCCTCTTCATGACCTCGTACTTATACAGCAGTACATCTCTCGCGATCTCCATTACTCGCTCCAGCTCTTCAAAAAGCTTATCATCATCACCTTTAGCCTTATACGCAAGTCTGGGCATATTTATAGTAATTACTTGTAATCCACCCATAGCAAAATGGGCCCCGTCAACAAAGTATACTTTATCCCAGAAGCCCTCGCTTTCAGGACCCTCTGAGAAGGAGTAAGCACAACACTGGTAGCATGAAACTCCATCTTCCCCTCCTCTATAAGGCGGTATTACGTTGTCATAATAAGTAGACCCGAACTTAGCGCTTAACTCGGCCGCCTTATACATGATTTCTTCATATTCACTTTTTGTCCAGTAATCTCTGCGTTGAACTACTTCAGGCTTGGGAAAGTTAAACATCTTTCCTTTGTAGTCCCCCTTAATGTACTCTTCTAATAGCGATAATGCAAATGTCTTCACTTCTTCTTCCAGATCACCATACGTTAGTCCTTTCCATATTTTTCCTGCGTAAACTACTGGTGCTTCTCTCCAAACTTTTGGTACTCCAGCCTCTATTTGAATAGAACTGAATACCGGCTGCCCTCCACGCGCGACATAAGCCTGCATCATTTCGTAGAGAAACATTTGAGCCAGCTGCCTTATTCTACGCTTGCTGAGGCCTTGAAGATAGGGCGCCAAAAATACTGTGAAATTAAAGAAGCCCTGTCCTCCAGAGAAGTTTACCTGCGCACTGCCTAAAACTTTGGCTGCATGAAGAATAGCTACTTCTGGATGTTTAGCAGGGCCAGCCACGGCTGTATGTGTCCCTGTTCCATCGGGCATGAGCCCATAGTAGAAGAAGAATCTCAAATCATGATCCTGGCAGAAAGGTCTTGTGAAGAAATATTCTAAGTCGTGTATATGTATATCTCCCTTCAAGTGAGCGTCAGCCATATATGGAGGCATCATTAATAAGTATGCTTCTTTACACATTCTGTCAGCTTTCTTTTTATGAAAAGTCTCTGGGTTTAGTTGGAGATTTGCATTTTCACGTGCCTCAAACCCTGTTCCTCTATCAATTTCATATACTTCGTAAAGAGGACATCCTACTCTGGTGTATACGTTACGATAAATGTGATAACCGTGCTCAAGAAGTTTAACACACACTAATTCTCTTATAAGCGGTCCGCTTAAGAACTTGAGTTTCATGCGCTTAATTTCTTTCTCAACTTCTTGCGCTATGAACTCAGCTTCCTCTCTACTCATAGGCTCTACTCCAAACAAAATTTTGGCTAGCCTAGTTTCCTTAACGAGGCTCTGAACTATGTATTCTCTATCAAATGGTATCATTACGCCATCCGATCTTCTTACATAAAGTCTATTCTCGTTCTCTCCTTTTTCCCCAGCTACTACCTCCCCTCTAGCTTTCATCAATCACACCCACCATTTACTATTATCTATTATAGTGTCCAGACTATTTTAATAATTGCTCTAATTTTCTTGATATAAAAATTTCTCTACAGCTTCTCTTAGCTTGTCTTCTTTTACTGCATCTTGCTCGTATAATATTGTATCCTTTATTTTAACTACAGGTACTGACAAAGCATTAAGCATTAAAAGGTCTGTTAAAGCTTCAGGATCCTCTGAAATATCGCGTTCAATAACTACTTCCTCGTAGCGTAAGCCTTTCTCGGCCAGAATTTTCTTTAACAGCTCTCTTACTTTAGGACACACTACACATGTCTTTGACTTAAAGAACTCTATTTTAAGAGGCTTTCCCATGACCACAGATTACCCCCCACTAGCAATAAAAGGGAACTATCATTCAATTTTAAAAAGTATTACCGAAATAATATTCTAATATCACTGGTTTCTGCATCACAAGACTATATTCCACGGCCGAATATCCTTTTAAACGAATATTACTAGGTGCTGGACTTAGGTTTACTGCGATACAAAACATAGCGCAGAAACAATTACACATGCCTTTTGGACGGCTTCGTTATCCTCCGAAAAGGCTTCTTATTAATGAGAGAACCATGGCTATGAAGAAGAATATTATTACGATTAGACTGACCTTTCTCACAAACTCTGCTTCCTTTTTCTGTTTTAGGTCTATTGCTTCACATTTACTGCTGCAGTAGTCCTGGTCAGGAGGTATTACTTTACCACATACTTTACAGTGTTTATGTGGTGGAACTTTCTGAGGCATGCTTCCTTCCCAGAAAGTATTTTACTTACCTCACTATTATACTTTAACGCCTCAATTCTAAGGGTTCATCCATGGTATTCGATGTACTACATCCTAAGCTTGCAGGTGTCTTGAAAAAATATGGATATATTTCGCCTACAAAAGTTCAAAAAGTAGCTATCCCTCTAATTTTGAGAAGGTTAAATACCTTAATAATAGCTCCAACAGGCTCCGGAAAAACTGAAGCTGCTATATTTCCAGTATATTCAATGATTTTAGAAAAACCAACCGAAGGAATAAATGCATTATACATAACCCCTTTAAGGGCTTTAAATAGGGATATTTTACGGCGCATGAAAACTCTTGCCGAAGAAATAGGGCTTTCCGTAGCTGTAAGACACGGCGATACTACTGAAGCCGAAAGAAGACGGCTTTCCCTTTACCCACCTCACATACTCATAACAACACCTGAAACTCTGCAGTTTTTACTTGTAGGAAAGAGATTAAGGTCAGCACTTAGGAAACTTAGATGGGTCATTATAGACGAACTCCACGAACTTATAGACGACAAACGCGGCGTGCAGCTCTCACTAGCTTTAGAACGTTTAAAAGAAATTTCTGAAAACAAGATACAGCGCATAGGGCTCTCTGCAACTATTGGCGACATTCAGCTTGCAAAAAGAATTCTAGGAGGAGTAAACGGGATTGTTTACGATGTAAATGTAGAGGAAACAAAGAAACTAGACATAAAGGTAGTATACCCCAAGCCTTCACCTGACGATGAAAAACTCTCTCTTGAAATAGGAGCTCCTCCTGACGCTGTAGCAAGGGCAAAAATTCTACTAGAAATTTTAAAAAGACATAAAGGCGTTTTAATCTTCACAAATACTCGAGATTTAGCTGAAAGACTTGCTACAAGACTTAAAATAATAGCCGGAGACAACACTGTAGTATTTGTTCACCACGGATCTCTCTCAAAAGAAGAGAGAGTTTTTGTAGAAAACAAATTCAAGAGAGGAGAAATCAAGGCCATTGTATGCACATCATCTCTTGAACTGGGTATAGACATAGGTCATATAGACCTTGTCGTCCAGTATATGTCTCCTCGCCAAGCAATTAAGCTAGCGCAGCGCGTCGGCCGAGCAGGACATAAAATAGAGAAAGTTTCTCGGGGAATTGTTCTTGTAGTAGACGATGATGATCTATTCGAATCTATCGTGCTTGCGAGAAGAGCTATAGCTGGTGACTATGAAGCCCCAACTATACCACCTAAACCATACGATGTGCTAGCTCACCAGATAATAGGGCTGCTAATTGAGTACAGAGAAATCTCTCTCAACGATATTTATAGAGTAGTTTCTAGGTCCACATACTATAGTGATCTCTCGCGCAACGAGCTTAACCGGCTTATAGACTTCCTTCAAGATCTAGGATACCTAAGAAAAATCGACGAAAAATATCTTAAAGGCAGGCGAGGAATCTACGAGTATTACTTTGAACATGCTTCAACCATACCCGACGTTAGGAAGTACAAAGTTAGAGACATGGCCTCGGGAAAATTCATCGGAGAACTCGACGAAGAATATGTCGCAGGCTTCTGTGAAGAAGGATACGACTTCATTCTGGCAGGCAGAGTATGGAGAATCGAGCATATAGATGAAGCTGCAGGAATAATCGAAGTAACTCCGTCTGAAACATCTGTAGGAGCAGTACCTTCATGGATCGGCGAAATGATCCCTGTATCACATAAGGCTGCGAGAGAAGTAGGCGCTTTGAGGCGACTTATCACGCAGTATATATTGACGAACAATAATAGAATCAAAGAAAAAATAAAAGCTCAGTACAGGATAGACGACAATATTTTTAACGATTTATTAAACTACATCAAAAAACAAATAGATAGTGGACACATAGTACCCGACGACAAAACCATATATATTGAATATAGTGAAGATACAGCAGTAGTTCACGGGTGTTTCGGCTCAAGAATAAATAACACTCTAGCAGTTCTCTTAGCAGAATATATTTCTATGAGAACATCGTCTTCAGTAAAACATTATAGCGATCCATATAGGATAATGATATACTGTCCTGTAAGTCTTAATATTAATGATCTAAAAGATGCACTGCTTTTAGATGCCAATAAAGCTAAGAAAATAATACTAAACGCTATCAAAAAAAGCACAGTCTATAGAATTAAATTCCTTCACACTGCCAGAAGGTTCGGTATAATAAAGAAAGATGCTTCCTTAAAGTCTTTAAGAAAACTTATCGAAATATATGATAACACTCCATTAAGTGAGGAAGCCCTCAAAGAAGCACTCTTATCAAAATTCGACTTAGAGGATACATTGAATGTATTAAACTTGATAAGGAATAATTCTATTAAAATAGTTTATAAGAAAGTTAAAAGCTCTTCATTTTCTCCAATAGCACAAGGTATACTTAAATCATATATAAGATACGAGCATTCATACGAAATAATACCCTCCAAGGCTGTATTAGATATAGTCAAAAATAGACTTCTAAATAAGAAAGTGAACTTAGTGTGTCTTCATTGTCTTAAATGGTATGCATCATTTAGAGTTAAGTCTCTTCCCAATAAAATAGTGTGCCCAGTATGTAAGTCTTCTATTATAGCTATTGTTCCAGGAGACTTAAGTACAGCTATAGCAGTAGCTAAAAAAGCTAGAGCAAGAAAAAGACTTACAGAAGAAGAGAAAAACACTCTTAACTATTTGCAAAAGTCTGCCCTTCTATACTTATCTTATGGCAGAAAAGCTGCACTGGCTTTAGCTGGTAGAGGAGTTGGTGTCGCAACAGCTACAAGAATTTTATCTTCATCACTCAGTGAAGAAGATATTGTTCGGAAAGTAATGGAGGCTGAACGTAAATATGTGAAAACTAGAATGTTTTGGGAGAGCTAAGTCAAGTATTTAAATGGCTTTTACTTAAATCAGCTGAGGAGATAAATATGAACGGAAATCGTAGGCTTATCACATTAGTGAGTCTATGTTCACTTGTTCTTTTCGCATATATTTCGGCGTATTACCCACAGTACTCTACACAGCTAGTAATAGCTTACATAGTACTAGTAATGGGATTAACTATGATCTTTACAGGCAAACAGACAGGAAAAACGTTAAAAGACATAGAATACATTCTGAATGGAAAAAAATTATTCGAAGTAGGTTCCACTAAAATACTCAAGCTTAAGGAGAGAGACAAAATCTTTTTAAAGAAAGAAGTGGGCTCAGAATGGATTGCTTCGGCTGCACTATTTCTTCCATTAATAATACTAGTCATCCTATTTTTCATACCATCATTAAGAAACACTTTCCTTTACTCGATTGTAAGTTTCCTAGAACCACGTATACACGACATCAATTTAGCGAGATTCTTTGCCTTTTTAGCATTCTTCGGGCTATTTGTAGTAGTTTCATACGTACCCTCAAAGATAGTCAATATCTGCTATAAGTCTCAAGGAAAACCTTACTACTTAATTCCTTCTCACTACATAGTGACAGACAGAGGAATTATAATCAACCGAACGACTCCTCTCAAGTTTCCTTTAAAGGCCAAAGCTGTTAAATCTCAGGGTTCAAGAAAAATCGTTGACATAGTAGGTGTTAAAGGAATACCTAATCCAATGGGAAGCGATAGAGAAATAATAATAAGACTATACTGCGATGAACCAAAAAAGCTAGCTGAATTGCTGAGAAAATACTTGCGGCAAGTATAGCTGTTCATCCGAAGAGCGAAGCTAGACCCTCAGCGATCTCTTCTTCTGATACCTCCTTCTTCTCTTCCTCCTTCTCTTCTTCCTTCTTCTCTTCTGTAGCTGGAGCAGCTGCCGGAGCAGCCGCAGCAGCCGCTGCTGGAGCAGCTACAGGAACAGCTGCAGATTTAATAGCTTCTTCGATATCTACTTCTTTAAGTGCAGCAACTAGTGCCTTAAGTTTTACTTCGTCTACTGACACTCCCACGGCTTCTAGTACCTTTTTCACGTTTTCTTCAGTTATCGGTTTTTTCGCGTAATGTAATAGTAGAGATGCATACACATATTCCATTACTTAACCCCTCTTATCAACACTAATAGTAGCTTAAAAATTTATCTTTCCAACAACTTAAGACACTCAATAATGACCCTCATAGGATCTTCTAGTGTATTCAAAATCGATAAATATCTATCTCTAGCGCTTCCCTTAGTTTCAATAAACTGCAATATCTTTTCAAC
This sequence comes from uncultured Thermoprotei archaeon, assembly GCA_965367815.1. GTDB lineage: Archaea > Thermoproteota > Thermoprotei > Thermofilales > B15-G2 > B15-G2. The sequence continues at coordinate 97,938 of CBDUKN010000004.1, read as the reverse complement.
TGACTTATTGTCGACACACAAAACATGTAATAGTGGAAAACCTTTCTTCTGTAAGTATTCTTCTACCTCATAGTGCTTAGGGAAGAGAGTTATGGCTGGTGTCCCTACGAGACCCGCTTCATGCGCAAGAGTCCCTCCTCCCGTTATAACAGCTTTAGCATAGTATACAAGCGGCAATGAATCTACAGCTTTTTCTAAAATAACAGAGTAAGGAAACTCTTTTCTAAGGACTCTTTTTTGGTCTTCATATCTGGGCATAAAAACTATGTCAATATCCTTAATCTTTGACTGAATTTTCCTAGCCAAGATCATAGAGGGAGACTTTTCTCTCCATTGATAATACGCGGCCTTAGATTCTTCTAGTCTTATTACAATATATTTTCCTATTTCAAGTCCTAGTTCTTCTATAGACTCTTTAGGCGGTGGAAGCTTATGAATCCAGATTTTTTCAAAAATTCCTTCGAAGCGTACAATTTTTTCAGCAAAATTTGGTGTTGCGTACGAAAAAGTTTCCGGCTTAATACACTTGGGCACTATTATTTTATCTGCAAAGGGAAGAGTAAGTAGTGAAGCATGACGTGCATGGGGAGTATCCGTGAGTATTATTATAGGAATTCCTAGACCAAAAGCTACTCTAACTGCTTCGGGAGAAGGATATGAAATTAAACATTTAATCTCATAACCTCTACTGGAAATGAACTTAGCTAAATTATGTGCTCTTTCAGTGCTTGCCAAAAGTTTTCCTTCGAGCGTTCCTCCTCCATGTCTTCCTATAGCTGTATAGGGTACATCGAATAGATCGAATATTTTTAGTGTATAATCATATTTTCTAGCTGTAATGATAACATTATATAATTTAGATAAACTATTATATATCTCAACAGCGATTCTGGCTTGCTTTGGTGTTAAAGAATCTACCCATACGGCATTTTTCTTCATTCGACTACTATTTAGCTAAATGTTTATAAAACTTCTTCGAGTAGTCAATGTGTGAAGAAAGCAGAATTATCCCCTATAGCGTGGAAAGAAGGAGTAGTACTTATTTTAAACCAAACACTTCTACCAGACCGTCTCGAATATATAGAAGCTACCTCTCCCGAAAGAGTCGCGGAAGCAATTAAGAAAATGGAAATAAGGGGCGCTCCCGCTATAGGTGTTGCAGCAGCTCTTGGTATCGCGTTAGCAGCTTATCACAGTAAAGCATCTAGCGTAAATGAATTAAGAAAAGAACTTTTAAAGGCATCAGATATTCTATGGAAAACTAGACCTACAGCTAGGAATCTATTCTGGGCAATAGAGCGTATGAAAAGTATATTCCTAAGAGACTTTCCTGACGTAGATTCTCTGAAAACTGCTGTTATAAACGAAGCACTAAAAATACTAGAAGAAGATATTGAAATAAATAAAAAAATAGGCAGAAATGGAGCACAATTAATTGAGGACGGAGACACTATTCTGACTCACTGTAATGCAGGAGCATTAGCAACAGCCGGCTACGGCACAGCTCTAGGTGTAATTAGGGCTGCAGTAGAAGAAGGCAAAAAAATTAAAGTTATTGCCACAGAGACTAGACCACTACTTCAAGGAGCAAGATTAACTTGCTTTGAGCTAGTATACGAAGGTATAGACGTCACCTTAATAACAGATAACATGGTAGGATACGTTATTAGCAAAGGTTTAGTCGACAAAATAATCGTGGGAGCCGATAGAATTCTTCGTGACGGCCATGTAATAAATAAAATAGGCACATACACCATAGCATGTGTCGCCTCGATACACAAAATACCCTTCTATGTGGCAGCTCCTTTGTCAACATTCGATCTAAAAACTAGCGTAGAGAACGTAGTTATAGAAAATAGAGATCCCTCAGAAGTAACTACAATACGCGGAGTAAGAATAGCTCCAGAGGGAGTAAAAGTTCTTAACCCAGCATTTGACATAACTCCGCCAGATAAAGTTTCAGCTATAATTACAGAGAAAGGCATAGTGTATCCTCCTTACGAAGAAAACATAAAAAAGTTATTTGAATAACATGCCACGAGGAAAGGGAATAAGGGCTGAAAGAGAACTTGCACAAATACTCTGGGATAGAGGATTTGCCTGTATAAGAGGCCCTGCTAGCGGAGCTAGATTAAGGAAAAGGTTTTGCCCGGATCTTGTAGCTCTAAAGAATAGGATAATATTTATATTTGAGATAAAGTATAGAAAAGGAGATAGAACAATATACTTAGAGAAAGACAAAATTTCTAAATTAAAAGACTTCGCTGAAAGAGCCGGTGGGTATGCATTAATAGCCATTAGAACAAAAGCTAATAAAAAATGGAGATTTATAAGAGTCGAGGATCTAGAAGAGACTCCTGAAAGCTACAAAGTAACTTTAGATAAATTAAATAAAGCACTAACTCTAAGGGACCTTTGTGCATTAGCTGACAAAACTGTTCCTTTAGATTCTTTTAAGTAATTCTCTAACCCTAAATATTATTTCATTAACTCTCTTCACGTAATCTATGTCTATTTTCGGTTTACTACCTCTAGAAACTGCCCCAAAGAAGTATTCAAGAAAATTACTGTATACTTCGGGGCCAAAGAACTCACTTTGTGTCTCTTTCTCTGTACAAATTTTGAAAATTTGCTTTGATGTATCTAAAGTAGCAGAGCCCTCCGACCCTACTACAACTACTTTCATATCGCTAATCATTTTTGTTAAGAAAACATCGATGCTTACTACAGTTCCAGTACTACTCTCAAGAAGAACCATAAGCGACTCGTCTTTAGTTTTCTCTGCACATACTACATCCCTTATTTCAGTTTCAAGAAAAGCGTAGACCGCTTCGAGACTTCTATATAACGCACTCAGTGCTAATTCTGCCGAACTCCCTTCATCAAGTATTTTTACCCTCGTTAAAATAGACACTGAAAGAATTTCCCCTATATTCCGCTTAACATTTACTAATTCTTTTAAGTAGGGATTGAAGTCCAATACCCTAGGAATATATATCAACTCCCTCCTTTTAGCGATTTCTTCAAATTTGTCTCTATCTAAAGCTAAGGGTCCTTCAATTAATGCTAGTTTGCCGCGACTTAGTGCCTCTGATAATATTTCATAGTCTTTTAATTTAGCTAAAATCGCAACAACAACGTCTACTTTTCTTAATAGGCTATCATAGTCTTCATGAACATTAATCTTAGTTACATCAGATATACTGTTTCTTCCCTTAATGTAGTCTTCTTTAAGCATATGAATTTCTGATACATCGTTTCTAGCAATAAGTCCATTAACTATTTCTTCCGCAGGACTTCTGTTAAACGAAAATACTCCTACTTTCATTCTCATTCTTTCACCTCACGCAAGGGTAATGATACAGGTTCTCTCATTAAAGCAGATTTATAGGCTGCCAGAGACATTTCTAAAGCCTTATATGCATCGAATAACGTTACTGCAGGCTCTTTATTTTTGTCTACACATTCTGCGAAGTGCTTTATTTCAAGTTCGTAGCCTAGACTTAAATCAGGTCTTGCAGGTTCTATACCCTCATGCTTATATATCAGTAGTGGAAGAGATGAAACGCTGTTATACTCGAGAACTCCTTTCTCTCCGTAAACTTCAATAGCCATCGTAAATATCCACGAATTTGGCATGGCCCATCCACCTTCTACGTGAGCTACTACCTTATTTTCAAAGAATATTTTCGCTACGCCATAGTCTGCTGGCCTGACAAAACTGTGAACAGGCCGAGGAATAAATCGGGCTACAATTCTTTTAGGCTCTGCTGAAATAAGCCATCTAATGTAATCGAAATCATGTATCAGTAAATCTGCAAAAAACGTAGCACTTTTCTCGGGGTCTTTAAACCATGCTTCGCTTCCCCAAGCTGGGAAAGAGCTCTGCCTAAATGCTCTGACTGAGAAAACTTCTCCGAGAACTCCTTCATCTACCTTTCTTTTTATCTTAGAGTATTCTGGAAAAAAGCGTAGACAGTGTGCTACCATTATCTTTGCCTTAGATCTTTTAGCAGCCTCGATTATTTCATAGGCTTCTTCCAAGTTTACAGCCATAGGTTTTTCAAGCAACACATGCTTCTCCCGAGAAAGAGCCTCGATAGCCACATCTTTGTGTAAAAATGTAGGAAGACATATGTCGACTATATCTATGTCACTTCGACTAACCGCCTCTTTCCAAGACGCAGTGTATTCAGCACTATATTTCTCTGCTAGTTTTTTCGCTTTCTCTAGTGTTCGAGAATAAACTAGTTTTACTTCAATGTACGGTATCTTGCTCCAGCTCTTGGCGTGAACTTGCCCCATATATCCTGCGCCAAGTATAGCCACCTTAAGAGATGACATCACTATTCATGCTTCTCTATGCCTTATAAAAATAGCTAAAAAAACTTAAATCTACTATAGTTGTGATTTTCTATAATGACAGACGAGATATTGAACAAGTTATTGACCGGCACTATTAAACTTCATGAACTAGATAAAATACTTGGGGACTCCAACAAAGCAACAAAGTATCGAAAAAAATTTCTCGAAATAAAGCTTTCGGTAGACCTCACTAATATAGGTACATACTCCATAGACTTTAATACAGTAGTAGGCAGAAATTGCGAAAATACAATAGGAGTAACTCAAATACCTTTAGGGGTAGCAGGACCTCTTCTCGTAAAGGGTGAATATGCTAAAGGAGAGTACTATATACCCCTTGCAACAACCGAAGGAGCTTTAATAGCTTCGATCAATAGAGGATGCAAAGCTATAACTCTCTCTGGAGGAGCGCGGGCGAGAGTGATTAGCGACAACATGACTCGAGCTCCTCTTTTTAAGCTATCTTCAGTTGTCAAAGCGATAGACTTCATTAACTGGATTAATGAGCATTTCGAGGAAATAAAACACGAAGCTGAGCGCACAACTAGGCATGGGAAACTTATAGGTATAGAGCCCTTCATAGCAGGCAACAATGTTTGGCTTAGATTCAAGTTTAAGACAGGAGACGCCATGGGCATGAACATGGTCACTATAGCTACAACTCAAGCAGTAAAGTACATAGAGGAACACTATCCGGGTGCAGAATGCATAGCAATAAGTGGAAATATGTGTGTAGACAAAAAACCATGCGCAGTAAACTTTCTTCTGGGAAGAGGCAAAACTGTAGTCGCTGAGGCAGAAATAAGTGAAGATGTGCTAAATAAGGTTTTACACACTACAGCTGAAGCCATACACGAAGTAAACGTTAGGAAAAATCTCCTAGGCTCCGCGAGAGCAGTATCATTAGGCTTTAATGCACATATAGCCAATATTATCGCCGCTATTTATATAGCAACAGGACAAGACTGCGCCCAAATAGTTGAAAGCTCTATGGGTATAACGTGGACAGAAGTGCGGGGCAAAAGTCTCTACATCAGTGTAACTCTTCCCTCGCTTGAAGTAGGAACAGTGGGTGGAGGTACAAGACTTCCTACTCAAAGAGAGGCTCTTCGACTATTAGGCTGTGAAGGCTCCGGAGACCCTCCTGGAACAAATGCTATTAAGTTAGCCGAGATTATAGCTTCGGCGGTTCTGGCAGGCGAACTAAACTTATTAGCGGTTCTAGCTACAAGACAGCTCGCTGAGTCACACATAAGACTAGGAAGAGGTAAAAAACAACAGAGCTAAGGCGTAATCCTATGAAAGTCATAGCTGACGACAGAGAGGAGAGTAGTGGAGTTATAGACTATCTTAGAAAAATGAAAGTATATGTAGAAGTCAAAAGACTACCCGTAGGAGATTACTTAATTTCAGACGACATTATAGTAGAAAGAAAAACTGCCAACGACTTTATAAACTCAATAATAGATAAACGTTTATTCAAACAAATAACATATATGAAAAAGTATTACGAAAATCCAATAGTAATTATAGAGGGAAACATAGATTCAGTTCTAGAAGACCGCCTCGTGAAAAAACAACAGATTTTAGGTGCTTTAGCTTCGCTTGCTCTGCTAAAAGTTCCTGTGGTGTACACTAGTGACCAAGAAGAAACAGCTTACGTAATTCTATCCCTATTACGTAAAGCTCAGAAAAAACAGAAAAATTCGGTCAAAGCGATATCAGTTAAAACTAAACATATTAAAATATACAAAACTGTAAAGGACGCCCAAATAGGCCTACTTACAGCTATTCCTGGAATAGGGCCGGCATTAGCTGAAAGAATCCTTGAGTTTTTTGGTTGTCCAAGAAAATTTTTCACAGCTCATCCTTATGAACTTAGAAAAGTAGGCCTCGGTTCAGAGAGAATTAAGAAAATTATAGAAATCTTAGACACAAAGTATCCCGGAATCGACGGGTATCTAACGGATAAGAAAAAATCTTAAGCGTACCAAAAGATTTCAACAAAAAGTTTTATTATCTCTCAACTAGTGTACAATTGTATGGAAAAAATCCTCATTGTTGAGGAAGAAAAAATACCAAAAAATTCTATATTAATCAACTGCCTGCCGGATGTAGGGCTTGTAGGAGCTATAGCTTCCTCATATCTCGTAGAAAAGTTAGACATGAAATATGCTGGATATCTTGATTCAGCACTTTTCCCTCCTATAATAGTCCTCCATAAAGAACGTCCTCTTTCGCCAGTGAGAATATATATTAAAGATAATTTAACAGTAGTTTTATCAGAAATAGCTCTACCTCTTGAAGCTCTACGTCACTTAGCCAAAAGAATCGCCGACTGGGCTGAGGAAAAAGCCGTCAAAACAGTAATTACTTTTGGAGGAATCCCTGTGCCAAATAGAATTGATATAGAAAAACCAAAAGTTTATGGCATTGGAGCAACAGAAGAAGACAGAGACTTTCTAAGAAAAAACAATGTCAAACTCCTTAAAGAGGGATTTATGGCAGGATACTATGCACTTCTACTCAAGGAACGAATGAAAAAGAAAACATCATGTATCGCTCTACTTGCAGAATCTCACTTACAGTATCCTGACCCAGGAGCCGCAGCATCAGTTTTAGAAACATTTAGTAAAATCTTCAACATAGATATAGATTTAAAGCCCCTAGTAGAGCAGGAAGAAGAGTATAGAATTAAGCTGAAAGAACTCATGAAAAGAACTATTGAAACATTTAAACATGCTCAAAAATCATACGAATATACTCCTCCCTTAACATATGTATAGCAGAGGTGAGATAATGTCCTACGAGTTCTTCGAAATAATTAGGAGACTTAAAAGAGAAGTAGATGAGTTCGTAGAATATATAGAGCGGCAATTTGCAGAAGAGCTAATGGGAGACCATTGGACTGAATGCATAGAGCCGCTCGCTGAAGTAAGAGAATTACCTGACCGCTACATAGTGACAATAGACTTACCCTATGTAAGAGACAAGAACAATATTAACATCAAGCTCACTGAAGACACAGTTATTGTTGAAGCACAAATGTATCGTAAAGTGAGTACCTCGGATCTTCTTTCAAACATCAAGAAAACAGAGTTCTCTGCATACAGGAAAGTTATCAGATTGCCTCATGAAATAGACCCGAAAAAAGCTTCAGCGACCTTTAAGAGAGGAATACTGATTCTAGACCTGCCGAAAAAGAGCTATGGTCACGAAATAAGAGTAGAGTAAGGTCAGCCCTGCGCGGGGTAATCATCAGATCATCCCTTTCGAGCCTCGTCATCCCGTTTATCAAGTCTCGGACTACTAAAAATTATTTTTCCTTCTTTAACATTAACTATCCTTATAACCCGGTGAAAAGGTATATACTTTACACCTCTATCTGAGAGTACCTCAAAGCCTCTGTGATACACCTTAATTAAGCGATCTAGCGATACCTCTTCACGGTCTCCAGGAGCTCCTCTCGAAAGAAATATTACTACGTAGTCTCCAGGATTTTCTCTAGAATCCCACTTAATTTTGTTGAAGAAGTCCCTGAGCCTAAATACCATACACTTATTAACTTTATTTTCAGTATTTAATTTTAGTGAAAGTACTCGAAGTGATAGTCCCTAGGAGAGAATTCAGTAAGATAAAAGAAATTCTCGAAGAAAAGTATTCTTTATCAAGACTTAATGCCTCTATTGAAGTATCTAGTGACATAGGATTAGACACTATTAGAGCAAAGTATCTGCTTCCAAATGAAGACATAAAAGAAAAGGTTTTAAAAGACCTAAACGCTGCCCTCAGAGGAAAACTAGGATACTACCTTATTTACAATGAAGAAAAATTTACACAAGCATATTTAAGTAAAAAATACATCAACTTTGTGCCAAGCATATGCATTTACTGCGGCGCACCCATGGAAGAAAACTCATTAGTATGTCCTAAATGCGGTAAAAAATATCCCTTCATCTGTCCAAAATGCGGGTCAAAAATGACTTTAGCTAAAGTTTGTGTTAAGTGCGGATTTAAGCTTTAGCACTACTTTTCTACGGTAAATAACATTCATGACCTTAGTTATATCTTCTTTCTTGGCCCGTCTCAAGCTTCTCTTATCTAAGTAAATTCCAATACTATATTTTTTCACCAAAATCTCAGGCTTGTAATTCAGTTTTATCAAGTTATTTAAAGCATATACGATATCTTCTTCAAGTACTTCTGGAACCATTTTGTAGCACTGTATACCGCAGTCAGCGCACATACCTGTTGCATAGCAGAGCCCCGCACAAGGAATAATTTCGTGCTTCTGAAGGAGATAACTGATAGTATTTGCACAGCAAGCCGATTTAAGTGAATACAAACCTTTTTCTTTTGCTATAACCAAAAACTCTTTTTTATAATCACTTACGTTTACAGAAACTTGTTTAGTAGCAGTAGGCTTCTCTTTAGCTCTTCGCAATATTTCAGACACATTTATTCCAGCTTTACTTAACCTGCTAACTATATTCGGCGTTATTCTCAGCCCTCCAATAACTACTCCTGCTGCTCCGTATCTTTTAGCCTCACTTACAACGTCTTCAAAGTCATCAGTAGAGAGAAAACTGGGTATGATTGGTCTATAGAAAACAAACACCGTAAATCCCTCTTTTGCAAAAAACTTTATTGTTTCAAGTCTCTTTTCAGGAGAGGGAACTCTGGGCTCAATAATTTTACTTTTTTCTTCATTTAAGGTCAGTACAGTTACTAAAACACTCAGCGAAGCTCCTTTAATTGCTCGCTTAATGTTCGACACTACTTCAGAAGATACATTGCTTTTTGTCGAGATCTGCATAGGGTTGCCGAGAAGCCTGGCTGCGGATAGTAAATAGTCTATAGTTTTACTCGTTATTTCCTTGCTTAAAAAAGGCTCTGTTACACTTCCGAAAGCTAGATATGTACCATAGGGCCCGGGCACAAAATACTTATTCGAGAGTAGAGCATAGACAAGTTCATCTCCACTTAGAGCATAGGGTCTAGATTCAGTGAAATCAAATCCCATGTCTTGAATGTAGCAGTATAGGCATCTGTTACTGCAGCCCAGCGCTGGATGAATAGTCATACCGCAAGGCCTTGGCTTACGTTTGGCGTGCCAATCGCTCCTAGCTTTATTTTTTGACTCTCTGGAAAGCTTACTTTCTAATTTCCGCAGAATACTCTCTTTTAGAAAAATGTATTCTCTGAACGAAAATCTCAATTTATCACTCTATGTCCTCGAGCCTTCCTCCGAGTCGCTTGAGCTTATCTTTAATACGCATGTATTCTTCATCTAATAATCGGGCTTCTTCCTCTATAGACTTCTCGGCTTTTCTCTTCTTAGAGCGGAGAGTTATCAAGCATTCGCCAGTGCTCGGATTAAGAGCATGCACTGAGCACTGGGCAAACATACACCTATAGCCTTGACATAAGTCGTCAGCAAAAGTACACCATGCAATAGTTCTTCCTCTAGGGCTTTTCCGGAAAGTTAGGGCATTTCTTTGACATCTAAAGTGCGGGCATAGAGGAGTACATTTTCTCACATAAACTCACCTGCCTCATGAAATTTATTGTTCTGACTTAACAACTTCAGCGAGTAATGGAGCAACAGAAACCACGCTAATTGGGCTAGGTACGGTGTCTGTACCTATCACATCAAATACTCCTGTGGCGTATATTTTAGCTAGCGCGTCTTCTACTAATATAGGGTGCGTGCACGCAACAATTACTTTTCTAGCACCTTCTTTCTTTATAACCTTTATCGCCTCAACCATGGTTCCACCAGTGCTTATTATATCGTCTACTATGACTACATCTCTTCCGTTTACATCGAGTTTACGGGGCTTTATTTCTACTTCTCTCTCGCTTATTCTCTTCTTCTCTAGTACATCATACTCGCAGTTAAACACTTCGGCAGCTTTTCGCGCCCACCCAATAGCCTCTGCATCCGGGCCCATAACTATTGGATTTTCCAGTTCATAATTCTTTTTGATATATTCCGCGAGAAGAGGCATTGCCGATAAATCTACAACAGGTATTTTGACCAGTTCTCTGAATTCTGCTTCTTTTACACGATGTCTGTGGCAGTCTATAGTATATAGTTTATCTGTGCCGACAAACTCAATGAGCCGGCTCACTGTCTTTATACTAAGTGCTTCCCCTGGCTTAAATCTCTGATCTTGTCTCGCATAAGCGAAATAAGGTATTAAGCCTATAACTTTCTTAGCTCCTAAGTCTTTTAAAGCATCTACCAACAAGAAGTACTCTAGCAGATATTCATCAGGAGCCCTGCCCATGCTTTGAATAACAAAAACAGTTTTCCCCTCGACGTCGCCTAATATTCTCACATACTTCTCGTTGTCAGGAAACTTCTTTGTCTGAACTTCAACGTAATCTACTCCACTTAGCTTAGATACTTTGAGTGCTAGTGCTCTAGCAGAGGAGCCCGAGACTATTATCTTATTCAAGTTCTCACCTTTTCAGCTAAGTGTGATAGTCCTTTCTCTCTTAAAAACTCTACTACTTCAGAGAGAGTAGGACTGCTTCTAGCACCTCTTCTAGTAACCTTTATTCCCGCCACAGCGTTTGCAAATATCAAGCATTCCTTCAGGCGAAGATTTCTTCTATATCCTACTAAAAATCCTGCATCAAAAGCATCTCCAGCTCCCGTTACATCTACGACCTGTACTTTAAATGCTGCAGCAGACTCAGACCCCGTGGACGTCACTACTTCAGACCCTTTAGACCCCCTTTTAATGACTATAATTATCTCAGGATTAATGCTAAAAAGCTTGCCTAGATCATTCCCTTTAAGCAAGTATTTTAGCTCATGAGTATTAAGAAAAAGTATATCCGTTAATGAAATCACTCTCTCTAAACAACTCAGTCCTTTTTTCGCATTAACGCTTCCGGGGTCATACGATGTTGCTGCATTAACGGCTTCTTTTGCTACTCTAAATGCTTTTTCAGCCACTTCTATACGTCCTCCACTGACATGAACGTGTGTTACACTACTTAATTTTTCTTCAGTAATTATATCTGCAGATAAATATCTGTTAGCGCCACGAAACGCTATCATGTATTTTTCTCCTTTAGCAAGAATTACAAACACTCTACCTGTATTAACTCCCTCTAGCACCCTAATAAGTGATGTATCTACATTTTCTCTTTCAAAGCTTCTTATCAAGAACTCTCCCGCATTATCGTCTCCTACGCAACATAAAATACCCGCTTTTTCGCCTAGTTTAGCTACTGCAACAGCAAAGTTCGACGCCGACCCACCCGGCTCTACATAAAAATCCAGCGCCTCTACTTCTTCATCTCCCTTAGGCATACGATCAACCACAAAGAAATAGTCCAGATTAGCATTACCTATGCTCAATATCACATTAAAATTACCGAACTAAGTATTAAATAAGTTTTGAAGCTTCTAAAAGGGGAGGTAGTTCTTTTACTGAAGGCAGAACAGCAAGTGCTCCAAGTTCTTTAAGTAGGCGAGGATCTTCTAGTCCTGTTTCAACCGCAACTATAGCTACACCAAGTTTTCTTGCAGCCAGAACATCTGCCCTGTAGTCGGCTACAAATAGAACATCATCTACATTAAGCATCAATTCATTTAAAACTTTTTTCAATAAACAAACTTTATTAAAGACATGATTCTTGAACATTATACCTTCAGCTGTGAAAACATAGTCTACATAGTGTATAAATCCTGCCCTCACAAGCTCGAATATAAGCTCTGAATTAGGGGCTCTTCTACCTGTAGTGACTACTACTGTTAATCCCACTGCCTTGAGATACTTTAAACAATACTCAGATCCCTCAATAGGTTTAATTTCGCCTAAAAAATCACCATATTTCTCTAAAAATATTCTCCAAAACTTCTCTCTCAGTTCTGCAGGAACGTATTCATCTAAAGTATCTTCAGCGTAGCTTTTTATAAAGTCCTTCCAAGAAATTTCATTCAATCCAAATAATTTAAGAGTACTATTATATACTTTATAAAATCTACCAAGAGTATCTACCAGAGTTTGATCGAAATCAAATATGACACACTTTATCACAACAAATGAAAAGCCAATTACCTTAAATATGTATTTGCCTAACATTATATGAGAAAGTGGATGAGGAAATAAAGCAGCTAGTTGAAATCAGAAAAATTATAGAGAAAAGAATAGAAGAACTTAAGACTGAACTAGAGCTATTTCAGTTAATATTAAAATTAATAGATAGAACATTAAGCGAAAAAAGTTTCAAATCTGCTGCTGATTTAATAAAAACAAAAGTAAGCGTTGAAGAAAAGCCATTAAGAGAATACTTTATTAGAGATAAAAAAGGAAGAGAATTAGGGAGAATAACTATCTATAAGGATAAAGTTGAGTTACTGCCTTATGTTCCATTTAAATCCACAGATATTCCTTTCTCAACATTCTTCATAAAAAGAATTCTTGGAGGCATGCAAAAAGAAGATGAAGAAGCTCTAGATAGAGGAGACCTCACTGTCGATGAAGTGTTGAGATACGAAATTGAAAAAGATGAAGAAGGCTTAGTGAAGAAAGTAATTGTTTACAACTACAGAACCGATTCTCGTTTAAGAGAAATAAGAAATACTTTCAAGTGGACTTTAGAAAAGTTAGCTAAGGAAAAAAGTTACACTTAGGCTGCTGTCTTGCGCTGCGCTCTGTACATTTCTACTAGCTCGTCAACAGTAGTAGCTTGCTCAGGCTTTTTATCAAATCGATACCTGCCAGTAAATCTAGGGAATCTTATAGCTAAGCCTGCGCTACTTTTAATAACTCCATAAGCGCACGTATGTAGTGGACTTAAAGTTATTTCAGCACCCATTATTTCCAGTACGACTGCAGGTACGAACCATACATCGGCCTCTATTTTAGAATCTACTCTGGGATGCTTATGAGGTATTTTATATGGGTCAAGTATCTCGGGTAGTTTTTCTAAATCTTCGTCTGTAAAACCGCTACCTACTTTACAGACTGTTCTGAACATATCTGCCGAAGGATCATAAGCGGCCATGAGCAGTGCTCCATACGTTCCTGCTCTTTTTCCTTTACCGTAAAATGCTCCAACAACTACTAAATCTACGGTATCTGTCATTTCACAACGATAGTCTCTCTTGAACTTAATCCAAAGCCAGCCTCTAGCTCCCATCTGGTAAATAGAGTCGTCTTTGAGAGACTTACACATAATTCCTTCGCAGCCTTCGGATATGGCTTCTTCAAAGAACTCTTCTAGCTCTTTAGGACTCTTGATATGCTTCGAGATAGCTAGCTTTATTTTTTCTCCTTCTTCAACTATTTTCTTCAAAAATTCTCGTCTCACAGGATAAGGCTTTAATGTTAAGTCCTCTCCATCTACGTAGAGACAGTCGAAGAGAAACAGTGCAATCGGATACTTCTTCATAGCCTCCTCTATATCATACTTTCGTCTTCTATGCATGAGTTCCTGGAAAGGCAGCATTTCACCTGAAACAGGATTTATAGCAACACATTCTCCTTCAATAATAGCTTCTTTAGCTTTTATATGTTTTCTAATAAGTTCACATGCATCTGGATAATGATGCGTAATATTCTCAAGCCTTCTACTAAACAAGACTACTTCATCGCCCTTTTTATGGGCCTGTATTCTCTCGCCATCATACTTGTACTCAGCTATACACTCACCTCCAAGTTTTTCTAAAATCTCTACTGGGTTGCTTAGTCTTTCAGCGAGCATTGGCTGAACCGGTATTCCTATTGTTATCTTTATTCTCTTTACCCCTTCAAGCCCTTCTGTAGCCAATACCTTGGCTATGTAGCCTAAGTCTGGACGAACATTGTATGCTCTCTCAATAATGTCTCTGTTCGCCTTAGAGCCTGTGAATGTTATAGCTAAGGCATCTAATATTGTCATGTCTGCTATTCCTAAACGAAGTCTTCCAGTAATAGTTCTTAAAAGGTATTTGGCCTCCTTAGGAGAAGCATCGCGAAGAAGACTCGCCAAAAGGTTTATTTTCACGTCTTGTGACCCTTCTCCCTTAGCCTTAGCTATTCTATCTAAAGTTGAGTATACTCTGTCTACTGTGAGCTCTCTTTGTGTTTGCGTGACTCCAAAATAATCGAGAATAGATGCTGTTTTCTTCCTAGCGAGCACACGTTCAGCTGTAAGCCCTATGTCGCCTTCCTTTTTGTAAATCGCTTCAATTTCTTTAATAGATGCACCCGATACTATTGATAAAGCTCTCATCGCAAGCTTTTCGGCAACACCCAATTCAACTCCCACGAAATCAGGGTAAAGTTTTCCTTGAGTAAGATAAACTACTTTGTCTATTACTTCAGGCGGAGTCTTCTTAAATAACTCTACTAAGTAAGTTGTCATCGCAGTACGTTTAGTAGTCTTCTCTATTTTCTCGTAAAACTCAGCCAAAATAGAGTATTTCATACTTCTAATGCTTTACTCAAATAAAACTATATATTGCTATCCCTCCGAAAGTTAAAGTATTTCGACGGGTGTTCCAAGAACCTGTCCTGGTAAAGGTTTTCTAAAGCGAGCAACTACTCTTCCTTTTTTGCCATGAACCTTAGTTATTTTCCCCATAACTCTTTTACCTTTACCCACCACTACAACAACCTTTCTCCCTATGAGTTTGCTGGCCTCTCTGAAGCTTTTTATTCCTTCTATTTCTAGGATAACTTGATTAGGGTACTGTCTTCGTAGACCTAATCTGAAGGAGACTATTGTCCCCTTCATAGCCTTTATACACTATATCTACTCCTTTAATACTTTTACGCAAAAGTCTATGTATACTTGTCTCTAGACCCCTCTTTCGGCTCTAGGCTGGCCTTTCATTGCGACCTGGAGGGTCAGGCGGGTTACCCCCTATGTGGGGCTAGCCGCGGGGGGTGTCTCTCTATCGGGGGTAAAGAAACTAATTTAATTTATTTTAGTTTATTTAAATACTTTTCTCAAACCATTTCTGTTCCTTAATTAAGTAAATGTATATCTTAGGGTAATTAACTAATTTTTAAGACATTATCACTAAGCTTTACACTATTATTTTTCCGTAAAATATTGTAGGCTGCCGCTAAGTCCGCATTAAAGCTTCCACGGTCTTTGCAGACAATTAAGCCTCTATACACTCGCTGAACACTTTGACCACATATCGGGCACCGAGACGAAGAACCACGCTCACTTACTTCAACCACTTGAATACCTTTAACCTCACAGTGTCTTCTCAAAGAATTGATGATTTGAGGGGGAGCAAAAAAGTTTCTTAAAAGCTCTCTAGCAGGCTTTGAAGTGATCTCTTCAACCAAGTCTTCTCCACAGACACAGTAGCATACTGAATTTCCTACATAAATAGTTGAAACACCTTTCTCTACAAGAAACTCTGCAATCAATCGACACATACTATTTACAGCCTTCTTCCTCACCTCCCTAGCCTTCCTCTTAAACCGTCCAGCTTTCCTCAAATACAATTCATATTTACTGAAAAACTCTTTCTCCTTCTCCTCATCATTGTTTTCAGAGTGCTCCGTTGCATCCCAGAAATACTTGTAAGCGATTTTTTGTCTCCGTCTAGCAAGCTTCCCGCACTTAAGCCAATAGGCTCTAGGAGTACCACTCTTAAACAATAGTGAAAAAGTGTTGCCTTCACTATCAACTCCAATTAAAGCAATAAGATTTCGTGCACCAATGTCTATAGCAGCTACACCCTTTCCCTGAAGCACTGGAATCTTTAATTTCGCTGAAAAAGCAAAATATCATTTACCGTTTCGTTGGAAAACCTCTGCCTTATTCTTACTAAGACATTTTTCTCCTAAAATCAAGTAGTCTTCAGTAAACAGGTGTCTTAGCTCTATAATAGGATGCTTTAGTCCTCCCATTAGATAGAAGACTAGTCCTTCCTCAAGCCTCGGAACCTACCGTAACTTACCTCTAACCCTTACTTCAACCCACTTCCTACTTAACCTTACTTCAATTTTCTCAGCGATCCACTCGTCTCTTTCTTTTACAACATAAACCCTATATTGCTGATTATGAAGAATTATAAGCGGATTCCTGAACTCCGGTGGCTTAGCCTTAAACCCTCTTTTCTCAAGCTCAATGTAGCTTTCCTAAGCTTCAGAACCTTTTTCGAAACCTCGTTTGCAGCAGTACTAGATACACCATATTCCCTGAGAAGCCTGTAAACATTTGCTGCGCTAGGAAGCCTACTGTTTTTCTGATAATACTGTTTAACAAACCTATTCGCTAGCCTAAAATACTTTCTAAACTCTCTCTGAAGACACTTCAATAACTTCTCTGTTTTCTCATCTACCTCTATTCTCAAAACATTAGACCTAATTATCTTAACAAACTCCTCCCGCCCCATAAGACACCCCCGTCGTTCACTTAGATAGCTGTGGGCCTGGGGTGGGGCTCACTGAGCCATAGGGCTCTCGCCTCATCGCTACTCTACCCTAGAGGTAGAGTGGGTCATCTAAAGTAATAGTTGTTTCAGAGATATATAAGCTGTTTGCATAAATAGCCATACAGTATATTAGTTTCCATGACTCAATTAAAACAAAATTCTCCTCCCTTATAGCTCTCCACAACTACTTCTTTCAGAGCGATAGGAGTGGGCTAGAGGGCGGCGATGAATCTTGATGTTAATTTAGGTATCTATGCAGGGCTTGAGTTCTTACTTTAGAAGACGATGAGTGACTTGAGTATAGGCTACCAAAGGAGTTTAAGGTGAATGGTAGAGTGCTCGGTTCATAGATTAATAGCACAGTAATTGTTGTCGTAGAGGAAAGCTTAATGGGAGTACCATACAGATTCCTATATTGGTGGAACAAAAAGAAAACAATTATAAGCTAAATATGGTCTGTGTAGTAGATCCAATATACGCTGAGCAGAATCCTGAGTGTAGGCTAATAGATTTTAGGGGAACTCCTCATCCAAGGGCCCTGTGTCCTAACAATCCTGAAGTAAGGAAGTATCTTAGGGGACTAGCTACAAATATTGCCTACGAATATGAAGTAGATGAAGTCGAATTAGATTACATCAGGTTTAAGCGTAGCCGTGAAGGCTTTTTACATCCAATTCACCTGTTAATAGGGCGCTACTGCTACTGTGTTTCTGCAGAGAGAAAGCCGTAAAAGAGGTTTGAACCGGAGAACATTTGAGAAGCTTTTGTCAGATACCGAAACTCTAGAAAACATATTGTCTTTTTCTTCTCGTCCTTATTCCATAATAGCGCAAAAGTTCGAGTAATTCATATACTTCGGGATAATTTCCCTCGACTATAACCTGCCCGTCTAAAATAAATACCGGTAAGTCTTCTGCATCAACATAAATATACTCTACAAGCCTCCGTCCTCCGTACATCTCCTTAATATACTCTAAATATTCTTTAAATGTACTATAATTTACAGTAACTACCTTAACCTCTGCTTTTACCATATACTTAAGTCTACGGTACTTTTCTTCGAGCTCCGGATCGACATCGTAAGGCAGAATTATCTCGAGTACATGCACATATTAAATACTGCTGTCTACTTTATCAAGATATTGCGCTAAAAATAAGTAAGCCTCCTGACATTACTTAGCCGATGAAAGATATAATAGTGTTCGTAGGTCCCGCTGGTAGCGGAAAATCTACACTAACTGCATGTTTCGGCTCATGGTTGACGAAGATCATGGATTTCCCTGTAAGCTATGTAAACTTAGATCCTGGCTGCGAGTATTTACCTTACACTCCTGACTTTGATGTGAGAGAATTAATTTCAATAAACAAGATAATGAAAGAAGAAAAGTTAGGACCTAATGGAGCCTACCTGAGAAGCATGGACATAATGTATGAGAGAAGAGAAGAGATAATACGACGTATAGAAAAACTTGAAAGCCTTTTTATTTTAATAGACACTCCAGGTCAAATGGAGCTATTCGTCTTTAAGGATGCTGGTCCAGCTCTACTAGACTTGCTTAAGAACATAGGTAGAGTAGTCACAGTCGTAGTCTTCGATCCTACTCTAGTAAAAAGCGCATCAGGATACGCTATATTAAACCTCTTAGGTCTAGTAGTTCAATTACGCTTAAAGACAGAAAGCGTATTCGTCATTAATAAATCTGATCTGCTTTCGAGAGAATTTGTCTTCGATATAGAAAACATAGAACAAGAACTTTCAAAAGAAGAAGTAGGACTTATGGCAGACTTAGCGGCTTCCTGTGCAGAGCTCGTAAAAAGGCTTAGTAGAGCATCTCGCATAGTAGCTGTCTCGGCTAAAGAAGGCGAGGGAATGGATCAGCTATACGATCTACTACATGAAATATGGTGTACTTGCGGCGACTTAACGTGATATTTCTAACTGTCTTTCAATAACTCTTCCTTCAGGCTCTAGCTCATAGAAAATCTGTGCAGTAAACCTATATATTTTAGTATCAGGGTCAAGCCAGGCATCTGGAGGAAGCCCTGCTTTCATACACGCATAGTTAAGGAACGTTTCAACATCCCACTCGTATTCTACAGGAACTTGCGGTAAGAGAAGTCCTTTGAATATACCTTTCTCTACTAGAAGTCCATCTCTGCCTATTTTTATTACTTTGAGGTATTCAAGAGGTTTTTCTACTTTAATAAGCTCTAGTGGCGAAAGTACACTTACTTCAAATACTACTCTACTTAATTCATTCAAAGTTAGCGGCGGGAATCTAGGATCTTCCGACGCAGCAACAGCAGCCTGTATTGTAGCCTCTACAAGGGGGTATACTGGTTCCGGAAAGCCTATGCATCCTCTCAACTTACGCTGCCAGACACCCTTTTCATCTATTTCTATTTTTTCAATAGTTACAAACACTCCTCTTTTTTCTTTCAGTCTCTCTGAGACATCGTCTGGAGGGGGTATTATCATACCTTTGTCTAAATACTCCTTTACAGCTTTTCTCGCAAGCTTTACTAAAAATGCCCCCTCCTCTAGAGTTAAGTACTTCATTTGTTCACCTCGGTTAATTTTTCTCTAATACTCTTTAAAATCTTATTCATTGAATTGTAATGAGACCCTGTCCAGTAGGCGCTTCCGCAATTAGGACAAAGCCATATAGTAGACTGCAGACGGGAGACTGAAGGTGGCACTCTTTCTATTGTTTCTATAGAGGGCACAGGTACTAGCCTAGAATTACATTTAGGACATCGAGTATAATTCAAGTTAATGTATAGCTCTAAGCCTGTCTCCCTCGCTATCTGAAGTAGCTTTTCTTCGAGATTTTCACCTCTCAGAAGTATGCATTTTAAGCCCATTTTCTTAGCCTTAGTAGAGAGCTCCTTATCTTTAGTCACAATAACTCTTTTTTCGCTAGCAGCAATTTTGAGTACTGCAGCATCATCTATAGACTGAAAGTAGAAAGTATCGTATCCCAGAACTCTCAGCCACTTTGCGACATCCCCTAGCATTGCATCTACTATGAACTTTACACGCTGCCAAGATATCTTCGACATATCTCTCTTACTATATCTCTCTCGCTTATCACATAAACATCATTTTCGTGTCTAACTACGGGAGAAAAGCGGCACTCTTGACAATTAAGAAATGTCACTTCTTCTAACTTCTTGTAAATAGATGAACACGTATAATGGAGAGCTTCTTCAGGATTCTCGGCTATTATATTTAATATATCAAAGCAGTCGACTACTCCGAGGATATTCCCCCGCCTATGTACTAAAAAGCAAGTCAGCTCGTATTTTACGGCTCTCTTTAAGACTCCCCTTAATGTTGTATTTGTTGCTATCAGCGACTCGCTTTTCTTAAATATTTTAGGAGATACTATGTCTTTCAACAATCCTATAGTTTTATATATAAAAATGAGGGGGCTAGTAGAAGACACTAAAGTTCCTCCTCTTCTCGAAAAAATACATACCTCGCTCAAAGACTTATTCTTCCAATGTCTGAGCAAGTCTGCTACAGAAGAGTTTTCTCTCATTTTTTCTATATTGCGTTTAGTATAGTTTATAGTTTTTGAATCAAGAGACTCCAGTGGATCGAATAGTATTATTCTCATTATTTCAAAAATATTTATACTCCCGAGGACTCTATTTTCTGAGCCAACTACTACAGCATGATCTATTTTCTCTTTAACTATTTTCTTGACAAGATCCCTTAATTTTCTCTCAGGCTCTGTTGTAGGAGGAGGTTTAAGTGAAACTTTTTCTATTCCCCACTCCAGAAACTGCACAAAAAGGGAACTGCACATAGTCTTTATAAGTTTTATTGATTAGTGGGTTCTGTGATAGTCTTTACTCTAAAGAGCCTTGTATACTCCTTTTCTTACTTCTACTACCTTTCCTTCTCGAATAAGTCTCGTCAGCTGAGCTTTAATTATGCTTATTCTCTGCTCACCTATCCTTTCCGCTATTTCCTCTAATGAAAACTCTTCGTTCTTTTCTACTTGAAGTAGCTCAAGTATTTTCTTCTTAACTCCCTGAACCACAAAAAGAATCCGCGCCGATCCAGTTAACTTTTACTTTCACTATAGCAAAGAATACTTTCAGTCACCTCTAAGACATTTATAAATATCCCACTGCAGACGACATTTACTTAGGAAATATGACTGAACACGAAATTACTGAAATAAGAGGAGTGGGGAAAGCTACCGCACAGAAACTTAAAGAGGCGGGGTTTACTACAGTAGAGTCTATAGCAGTAACTCCAGCGAGAGTACTCGCAGAAGTACTCGGTATAAGCGAAGACAGGGCTGCAAAAATAGCACAAGCCGCCAGAGAGCTTCTTGGTATTAGGTTTATTACTGCTGAAGAGTACTGGAGTAAGAGGCAGAAGGTTCAATACATTTCAACAGGATGTAAAGCACTAGACGAACTCCTCGGAGGAGGAATAGAAACACAAGCAGTAACAGAATTCGTCGGAGAGTTTGGTGCTGGTAAGACTCAGTTGTGTCACCAGTTATGTGTAATGGTTCAATTACCCTATGACAAAGGAGGACTTAATGCTAAAGCAGTATACATAGATACCGAGGGAACATTCCGGCCAGAAAGAATAATACAAATAGCCTCGTATAGGGGTCTTGACCCGAAGCAAGCACTGAAAAACATTATTTATGCTAGAGCATACAGCAGCGACCACCAAATGTTGCTGGTAGATGAGCTTAAGGACTTGGTGCCGAAAGAAAACATAAAGCTCATTGTAGTAGACAGCCTGATAAGTCACTTTAGAGCAGAGTATCCTGGTAGGGAGAATTTGGCTGTTAGGCAGCAGAAGCTTAATAGGCATGTACACCAGCTCATTAAACTAGCAGACGTATACAACCTAGCAGTAGTAGTAACAAACCAAGTACTAGCAAACCCAGAAGCATTCTTCGGAGATTCAACTAGACCCGCTGGCGGCCACGTAGTAGCCCATGGATGCACTTACAGAATATGGCTAAGAAAAAGTAAGGATGGCAGAAGAATCGCTAAGATTTTTGACTCCCCAAAACACCCCGAATCAGAGGCAGTATTCATGATAACAGAAGAGGGCATTGTAGATATATAGAGTCAGAGTACTTTTTATGTGGACTTAGAAACAGTTAATCCCTTAAAATCTCTAGCAGCGCTTCTTGGTATTAGGTTTATTACTGCTGAAGAGTACTGGAGTAAGAGGCAGAAGGTTCAATACATTTCAACAGGATGTAAAGCACTAGACGAACTCCTCGGAGGAGGAATAGAAACACAAGCAGTAACAGAATTCGTCGGAGAAAGCAGCCGTATCAAAAGTCTACTATTGCACTGGCTGTGCTTTGTAGTTCAACTGATGTTCAAAGAAGAAGACTCGTGCGCTAAGGCAGTCTGTATCGATACTGAGGGTGCATTTAGACCTGAGAGAATAGTTCAGCTAGCTAAGGATAGAGGCATAGATGTTAAAAGTGTGTTGAAAAACATCATTTACGCTAGAGCACGCTCGCTATCTTCGCTCATTCTACTAATTGAAGACCTTTTTAATAAAGATTTTAAAATTCTTTTAATTTCTTCACTCGATAATGTTATATCATATGAGCTAAGTTTAGGCAAATCGTCACTTAATATTCTCTCTAATATTGCTAAGCTTTACTTAAAGTCTGTTCATATAGCTTTCGAGAAAAATGTTGCTGTTGTCTTCTTTTTTATACGCGAACCTAGACTAGGAAATATTTTCTTCAAGAGGTTCTCTAAGATAGTGTTTTTCAGGGAAGAAGAGAATAAAGTAGTATTTTCAGATTCAGTGGGGCGTTCTGTTGTATGTCAAATAGACGGCTTCCAGTAGAGCAGGCTGTAGACTATACACCAAAGTGTTATCCAGAGTCCTATGTATTCGCCAAGGCCTACTGCCCAGGGTTTTTCCCCTTTATATATTTTCTTAGAGATCTTGTGAGACACGTAGTACACGATAATCGATAGTCCAGCTCCGTAGAGTAAGTTCAGCGATAGTATACCGCAGACTACTCCTACAGCTACTCCTGTAAATACTCGAATGAGGTAAAGTTTATCGTAGTCCTCCATCAATATTAAGGCGAGTCTCCAGTATTTAAGGGTGTTTAACCAATGAAAAGAGAAATGAATATTTTAGATGTAGCTGCTTTTGTCCGAGAAGCACGCAGCTTGGTTCAGGGAGGGCGTATAGCAAATGTATATCATTTAGGCGACATTCTCTTACTGAAAATAAAGTCCCGTGAACAAACATTATTTATTATCTATAAGCTGGGCAGCTTCATTACTGTATCAGAAGAAGATCTCGGTGAAAAAAGAGAGCCTACTGCTTTTTGTAAAATTCTGAGAAAGTACTTGAGAGGAGGTATTATCAAAGACATTTTTCAGCCACAGTTAGACAGAATAATTGAAGTAAAAGTCAGCAGCAGAGCCGGTGACCAGTACTTGGTCCTCGAACTTATGCGCGGAGGAAACATTATTCTCTTAGATTCTGCGCGTAGAGTAGTTTCAGCACACTGTTTTGTAGAATACAGAGACCACGTAGTTAAACCAAATACTGCTTATACTTATCCTCCGGTGAGGGGAACTAGGCCTGATTCTAGTTTAGACGACTATTTGAAGTACTTCAGTGAATCTAACTCAGATGTAGTCCGCACTCTCGCCCGGTACTTCAATTTATCCGGCGAACTAGCTGAAGAAGTATGCGCTAGAGCTGGAGTTCCTAAGAACTCTAAAGCATCTTCTCTTCAAGTAAAAGAAATCGAAAAGCTGAGAGAAGCCGCACTAGACCTTCTATCGAGGGTTGCTGAGAATTCTCTAGACCCTACTCTATACATCAAGGACAGTAACTACTATTCTTTTTCACCTGTAGACCTCACTATATACAGAGATTTAGTTAAAAGAAAGTACAGTAGTTTCTGTCAGCTAGTATACGAGTATTTTAAGAAAACTGTTGTTGAGTCTCTTTCAAAAGATAAGTATAGTGAATTTGAAGAAAAGAAAATGAAGCTTGAAGCATCTATAAGGAAGCTAGAGGAGGCTGTTAAAGAAAATGAGGAAAAAGCTAGGCTACTTAAAGAAAAGGGCCACATACTTTTAAGCAACATGCATTTACTTGAAAAACTTCTCCAAGGAGAAAAAGTAGACCTGCCTGCAGCCATTAAGCTAAACTCTAGAAAAGTAATTGTCGAAGGCATAGAAGTGCCTCTGCCCACAACTGCAGGAAAAATTGTGGAAAAAGTATTTGAAAAAGCGAAAGAATACGAGAGAAAGGCCTCTGTCGGCAGAGAGAAAATAAAAGAACTTCTAAAGAAAATAGAGGAACTAGAGTCAAAGAAAACGCTTATTTTAGAAAAAACTCTATCGAGTATAAAGAAGCCCGAAGCTAAAGAGAAGTGGTTTGAGCAATTCCTGTGGTTCTATACGTCTGAAGGATTCTTAGTCATTGGAGGAAAAACTGCAGCTCAAAACGAAGTAGTAGTCAAAAAGTATCTGAAACCAGGAGACCTTTTTTTCCACGCAGATATACACGGAGGCTCAGCTGTAGTACTCAAAGAAGGCGAAAAAGCAGGAACACAGTCAATACAAGAAGCCGCCATATTCGCCGCTTCTTACTCGAGAGCATGGACCGCAGGATTCTCATCAATAGACGTCTACTACGTTAAAGCAGACCAAGTATCAAAAACACCTCCTTCAGGAGAATACTTAACTAAGGGAGCCTTCATGATAAGAGGAAAAAGAAACTACATTAAAGCAGAGCTTAAACTGGCCATAGGCTTAAGAAAAAACGACTATAAAGTAATCTATGGCCCTCCCTCAGCAATACTAGAAAAATCCCTGTGTTACGTCGTGCTAGTACCAGGACGAATCGATAAAAATCTCATTTCTAAAAAAATACAGCTATTCTTCTATAAAAGAACTGGCATTAAGGTAAATACAAATAGTTTATTAAAAATAATCCCAGGGCCGTCAACAATAATATTACGCGGCTAGCTTCACTCCTCTTCTTCACACGCGTATCTCTTTATATAAAGACTCCAGCAAATAATTACAAAAAGCACATACAGACTCTTCATATAGTCCAAGAAAACTCTAATATCTGCGTACTCTTTCCCAATAACACCAATCAATATTATCCTCGTAGCTTCGGCCAATGTAACAGCAATACATGACAGTATAGTCAGTATTATTCTATCTCCAATTTTAATACATGAAGTAGTTAAAAATAATACAATAACAGCAATGAATAAAGGTATAAAGAAAAGTGATTCCGAAAAAGGTATAAATACTCCTTCAATAACAATTCCTGTTTCTTGTATAAGAGCCTGAAGCTCTGCAAGCTTTAAAATATTTCTAGCAAGAATATATAAATTCTTACACAGAATAATACATATCTTTTTATCATAATAAGTTAAAATACCTATCACCTGTATACCTACTATATATGCTGTCAGACTTAAAGTTAGAGGCAAGAAAAAGTTCTTTCTCCAAAACTCTGGATGCTCTTTTATTTCACGCAAAATATTAGAATTAGATGCTTTAAATACAGTAAGCACAGCTACTAAAAGTAAAGCAACAACTAGTACTCCTTCCACTCCAAGATCTTTAAAGAAATATGTGGAATCTTTGATAAATTTATCTAAGTAGAAAAATATGTTGATTTCATACTCCTCCTTTTTTTCAGCATATCCTTCAAACTTATATAACGCCTTATTGCTATGCAGCAGAACAATTGTCGGTGCAACTACTACATTATACTTTTTCACAAGCTCGTTGCTATAGTCCAGTATAATATGCCAAGTAGAAGGCATTCCGTGCCCTAAAGCATAGTCTACTAGCCTATCATAAGTATCGATATTCGGTCTAGTATCTACGCATACTATCATTAAGTTACTGTATTTTGTTATATTTTTGAGCCAAGGCAAAGCTTTTTCACATCCAGTACACCCTATGTAGAAGAAATAAAGTAATACTATCTTTTTTGAAGAATCTATTGTAACATGCTTACCATAAATATCTTTTAAAACATAGGATTCCTCATACTTGTCTAACTTTATATGCTTTTCAGTATTTTTCTTTAATAAATCAACTAAGTAATCAATGTCGACTTCATTTTTACTCGTAGTATTTTCTTTAAAATACTCCTTTTTTGTTAAATCTAATACTACGCTATGTGAAGTAATATTCACGTATATACTTTTAGTATAGCCTGCCCTAGTTATATTCACAATGTACTTACTAGGCGAAAGAACTATTGCTGTATACCGAGTAGAGTAGATTCTCTTCAGTAACGAGTTATTTTTCAAAATATCTATATTGCTCTTCTTATTGAGTTTAATTAGCAGAGTATATTTTTCTCTAAAAACGTTTTTACCGCTAAAATTACTTAAAGCAATTATGTAAATGTATTTCGGCTTAACTACAATTATATTGGATTCTACTTTAAGCAACTTATATACAGGCTCTTCTTCACCAAACGTATAGTTCCAGAATATTTTTCCGTCGAAATTGTAGAGGTATATGCCTCTATTATTGCAGGCTAGAAACGCTGTGTTATTAAATAAGAGAAGTTTAAAGGGAGCCTCATTAATCCAGAAAACTGTACGCAGAGTTTCTCCGTTAGACGCATTTAGTATTTCAATACTACTATTTTTACCTACACTTTTAGATAAAACAATATACTCTGAATTACTTATGACGTCATAAAGATGCTCGATTCTTTTCTTAGGCTTCGACCATATTTCTCCGCCAGTATAGTTTAATAGAAGAATTTTCTGATTATAAACATAAGTCTGCTCAATACTGACTAAAATACCTTGTTCTACTATTTTAAACCAACTTCTACCGAACCTCAGGTTTTTTCGAGGACAAATTACTGTACCGTTAGCAAGACTCCACACTTCTATAAAGTCCTCGGATTCTCTACATGTTACACATTCAGTGTCACTAGCGTAAATAACTAAGTATTTTTTATCTGGAGAAGCTTCATATTTATAAATAACAGGCAAAAATATTTCCCAGATCTTTTTACGAGTTTTTAGTGAATAAACTTGAAGAAACCTATTGCCAGTTACTATTAAAAAGTCGTCTACAAAATTAATGTCATGTACATTACTTTTATTTAAATAAAATACACTGTTTTCTTCAAGAGAAGTTAATCTCCTGAATACTATGCTTCCTTCACTAGTATTAAAGGTAGCTAGAGTATTTAAATAAGGACAGTAAGCAACAATCCCTGAATCTAGCTTAGTGACACGAATGATGCTGTCCCCCTTGAAAACAAACATATAAAACGAATTATTGTACTTCGTTACTAGATATAACATACCGTCAATACATAAAGCCTTTACATATTCTCCCACAAGACTCACTCTAATCACATAGTTTACGTTTACTTCAAACGCACTTATACATGAAAGCAATACGAAAAGAATAATTATAGTACTATATATCCACGGATTTCTCATATACAAGTGTCACTTAGAGAGCCACCTAATATACTTTACTAGAAAAATTAGAGAGAAGAGGTAAAGAAAGACAAAAATTTAATTATATTTATTTAACTATTATTTGTTTTCTTTATTTTGCTGGTTTTGCTTGTACTAGTGCTTTAGCTAGGCGCTTTCTTCTCCAGACGCTGTACTCGTGCATTAATAAGAACAGTGCAATGATGATGAAGACAATGAGCAGTATGAAGCCGAAGAACTCTGGTAATGTCATTGGCCATCCTGCTAGCTGTATGAAGATGTCTAGCTGGAATGTCTTCTCAGTTACCTTGCCAGCCTCTACTGTGAGTGTTTCAGTAACCTTCTTTCCTCCGTACTCTACTGTTACTTCATAGCTACCTGCTGGTAGCTCTACTTCTAGTACTCCTTCCTTAGCAGTAGCTGTTGTTACTCCTTTGATTGCTACAGCAGCATCTAGTGGCTGTCCACGAGCACCAACAGTCTTGATTACAAGTTTTCCGATATTGCTACATACTACTTTAGGTGCAGTGTAAATTACTGTTGTCTCCCAGTTTACTGCAACATTCTTCCACTCAGTTACTGTGATTTTTACTTCTCCTTTAGCAATGTCTGTTAGAGTTATTGATCCTGTTTCGTCTAGTGTTCCTTCGATTGTTTCACCTGTTGCAGGTACTTCTACTTTGACTTTAGCACCTGCTAGTGGTGTACCCCATGGTGTCACTACTGTTACTGTAAAGTCGTATACATCACACTTAATGTCTACTACTTTCGACGCTGTACCAAGTCTCATCTTTTCAACAGTTACTGTGTCACTTCCTATTACGACTACTTTACCGGCCTCTATTGCTTCTTTAGCTTTTGCGTACTCTCCTTCTTTAGCAGATGCAATGTAGTATACAGTTACCTTGTATGTACCGATAGGTACTCTTGAACAGGACTCTGGGTTGTCTTCTAGAGTTAGCTTGCTTGTTAGTTCGAGTCTAGTGTCCTTGTTCTCTGCAATGCCTGCTATACACTTTCCACAGAAGTCGTGTATTGTCTTTGTTCCATCTGGCCACTCTACTACTACCCATATATTATCTTTCTTGAGTGGTGTCTTTCCGTCAGCCTTTACTAGTCTTAGTCTTAGTGCATAGACGTATGCTTCAATGGTCTTTGTTGTTACTGGTCCTTCGCTCTTCATGTCGACTACTCCGTTTATGAAAGCATTCGGCTGGTCTGTGAAGCTGTCGAATATCTTTATTGGTGTCTCGATGAATAGTGTGTCTTTCCAGTATACTTGCACTATGTATGTTCCTTCATCTACTAACAGTACTGCTTTACCATCTTTGTCAGTAATGTCGAATATTGCTGGAGCATTTGTGCCTACTTTGACTGCAACAACTGCCATATTTGATAGTGGCTTGACGTTAGCTATGTCCTTGAGGTCTATTAGTATTGCCTTCCAGCCGTATTCTATCGGTGTCTTACCGCAATTGTGGTCATTTGTGAACTCGATTGTTGTGCTTAAGTATACTTCTGGGCAGAACTTGTCTGCTAGGTCTGGTGAATATCCTAGGTCTTTGAGCTTGGCTGCAATGTCGTGAGTCGCTTTGATTGTGTAGACTTTGCCTATGTAAGCGAATACTGGCAGTGTCTCTCCTTCAACTATCTTCTTGACTGTACCGAATGGTGTTGATACTTCAACTGTTGTTGGCTCGAACTTAATTGGGTCAGTTGTCTTCTTTGTACCAGAGGCTACTGTGAGTGTAGCTTCACCAGTGTTTACTTCAACTGTTACTTTCTGATAAGCTATTGGTGTTTCCTCACCGCAGACGTCGTAACCATAAATTTGTACCGCGAAGCACTCTAGACAAGATGTTGACACATTCTTCTCGACACCGCACCATGTTGGACCAGCGCATAATATGTGCTCTACTTCTTCATACTTTGGTACTGTCTCGTAGCCTGTTTCTGTGCATACATACTCTTCGCCCACCTTCTCTACGACAGTTATTGTTATACACTCTTCGTTAATTGCGCTTACGTTCCATGGCGGGAAGTAATAAACTGGGTTAATTACCTTAGTGTCGTTCCAGTGTACCCATTCCTCGTTGTCGCAGTCATAGTACTCGTTAATCGGTCCTACTTCTTCTTTGTCACCCGGTATACCTGGCGTTATTCCGCCTACAGCATATACCCGTACTCCAGTTATCTTGTTGCCGAAGGATATTCCGTTGAAGTGTTTGGCTGCAGCTGTTCTCGGTACCCATACTGGTACATTGAATGTTACATAGCCATTTAAGTCTACATCGGTAGCTGATACGTTATATATCGCTTCAGTCCATCCTGTTTCTGCATCATCGCATATCGCGCTGTATAGTGTGTAGTCTACTGTGAATGTGTTGTTTAGTACTCTACTGTAGTTTAAGTAGATTCTTAGTCCGGGTATTAAGTAAGGTTCATGGTCTGGTGTTATTCCACAAGCTTCTAGAGCGTAGGACTTTGTCCAAGTCCAGACTCTCAGTGGTATTACCCATGTTCTGAGCTCGATGACAGGATACTCGCCTACTTCTACTCCTTTTACTGTGAGTATTGGGTGATATAGCCAGTTGTAGTCGTCCTCATAGTCATATTCTTCTACTACCTTGATTGCTCCGTCTGGATACTCGTCCCATTCAGCTGTGTTTACAAGGGATGGTATTAGTCTGTATGTTTCGTTGAAGATGTATGTTACGTCCTTGTCTGGTCTTGGTAGCTTGAATGTGTAGTTGTATACGAGGGTTCCTCCGTAGAATACTTTGACTGTGTAGCGTGCTCCTGCTACGAATAGGTGTGGATGAGCTGGATCCCACTGTGCTGAGGTTATTAGGAACTTGGCCTCTGGCTCAGTTGTAGCAATATCTGCTGGTAGTCCTACCCTCTGTAGGTACGGCTTTGCATAGCTTACGTTCATTATTCTGAAGTCTACTGTTATTTCACCTGCCTGTGGTGCACATGTTGGGCAGGATGGTAGTGTTGGCTCTACACAGTATGGTGGTTCTTTCTGCCAAGTTGTGTCACATATTACTACTGTTACGTTGTACCAAGCTGTTCCGTTCACCTTGAAGCTCTTTAGTACTTCTCCTTCACATGTCTCTGCCTGCATGTAGAAGCTGTAGATCCATACGTGTACTTTCTCAATGTATGTGCATGGCTCTACTGGTACTGTTATGTTTTTCTCGTATACTAGTATATTGTCGTCGAATTTGCCTTCGCGTCTTGTAAATGGTGTCTGGTTCGTGTAAACTACTAGTGTTACATTTAATCCAACTGGTACTTTCTTGAATTCTACCCATCCTGTACAGTTGCTTATCTGCCATGGCTCATTATAGTCGCAGCCATAAATTATTGTAGCGTTTAGTCCGCTTATTGCCTGATAGCCGTCGATTAGTCCTATAGTTTCGTCTGTTACTCCTTCTTTACCTGGTACTGGGTTCCATGAAAGTAGCTGGAATGCAAGATTTCTTACCGGGAATGTGAATGTTTCAGCTATTCTTATGTTGTCAGTCACATTTAGTACTTTTCCGTCTGTTGGTTCTAGTTCTCTGCACTTCCAGTAGAGCTTGAGCTTATATACGCCTGCTGGTAGCTTAGGTATGAATACTGTTCCATCTTCTGGTATTGAGTGCACTTCAGCTATCTTTAGACCATCTTCAGTGTATATTTCTACTTTAGCATCTGGGTAGTCTTTTGACGATAGTGGCTCATCACAGAGGCTTAACAACTTAATCTTTGCTTGATATACTTTGGCTATTACTATATAGTTTTTATGACAATCGTCTATTGTAACCTTTATTGTTGAGTTATTTGGATCAGTTACATCAACGAACTCGGCTCCATGAGTTGCCTTGAAGTATACTTTAATTTCGTATGTAGCTGAAGATGCACCATATGGTACTACTACGTATCCATATGGATATAGTGCTGACCAAGGTGCTGGTGTAGGTAAGGGTTTTGCAGGCGGTAATAGGACATAACCTCTGTAACCAGCATAGTCTGCTGTGGTTGTTTCTAGCTCGCCCCAAGGTCCTTTAACTACTATCTTCACTTCTATTCCACCAAATGGATCATTTACTAGAGGCTGTGCGGGTTCCTCAGAATCTACTACCTTTATAGATATTGGTACTAGGCTTGTCTTTATGCCCAGTGTATAACCTATCTTAGAGCAGTTTGTTGGGTAAGATATGTAGTCTACGAATATTGGTATTCTCACTCCACCTCCGACATTTTCTGCTACTACTTTGAGTGTGTACTTACCGCCGTATACTGTTTCAACGTCAGGAACCCATAGATACCAGTTTCCTGAACCAGATGGGTACTCGTATCCATAGTTTGGTAATGGTACGGTGTCGTTTGTTGTCTGAGCTTCTCTCACTACAGTGTCTCCATATTCAAGAGCTACCTTAATCAGTGTTGTTCCAGCTATTGGATTTTCACACGCATCTGTTAAAGTAAAGTTGAGCATTGCTGTGTAAGCGTAATCAACTACTGTTAGGTCGCTGTCTAGCCTTACTGTCATGTTTACGTCATTTGTATTTGATGGTAGAGTTGTCGTCGGGTTGAAATCTTCTGTGAGTATTAAGTCATTTACGTAGAGGTTTGGTCCTAGGTATGTAGTTACGTTATACCATGGTGCAGTGCCTACTGTTATGACTGAATCATGTCTGAAAGGCTCCCATCCTAATGGCCAGCTACTATTGGCTACGTATGATACAAACTGTAGAGAATCTTTTGTTACTAGAATGTTGCCCCAGCTCCAGTATACTTCTTTGTACAGTGTTACGTTATATAGGTTCTTTATGTGGCACTGGTCTGCGGCTAGCTCGACTCTTGTGTCAGAGAAGTTGAAGTATGGTGTGTAGCCATTAGAGTCGATATATTCTTCAAATACTTTAGTTCCGTCTTTGTCTGGGAAGTATACTTTTACTAGGGCTTTGTCTACTTTTCCTGTATTAGGATCTTCATAGTATAGTGGAATGTGATCTGGTGTACAGTTGTCTAGTACTGTGAAGTTAAAGTTCCAGTAATGATAGCATGTAATTATGCCCGGTATGTTTGCTGAGGTATTGAAGTAGCTTGTAAGAACGCTTGCTGGTACTCCATCGGGATAGGAGTCATAGGTCCAGTTTAATAAGAAGTAGTATGTTGTTCCTCCGATATCTTTTACTAGTATTATTGTGAAGTTATAGAGACCGGCCGAATCACTTCTTAGAGCACTATCTGGTAGATTAAGTTTTAAAGTTAGCGTACCGTTAGCATCGGTACTTGTTCTAGTGAATAATAGTAGACATTCTGTCTTATTTGTGCTGTCCCAGGCTCCGTGGTTTACTGAGGCATTCCATAAAATTACTATTACTTCTGCACATCTAATTGGATTACCTAGCTGGTCTACTAATTTGATATAGATGGCTTTCCATTCATAGGGCTGGGCCTGAGCTTTTGGTACGTAGGCTATTAAGGGGGCTACTAGGAGGGCAGCTAGTAGGGCAGTAACTAATATTTTATTCATATGCCTACTCATACTCTATCTCACCTGAGAGCTGGGGGTTAAAGGGTAGGAGGGTATATAAGGGTATGCCCTTCCGAATTTTTGGAACCACATGACTGGAAGATGCTGTTCTAAGGGAGGTGAAAGCGTGTTTAAAGCTGTCTGCTTTGATGTTGACGGTGTTCTTACAAAGATAGATAGTATTTGGAGATATCTTCATATTAAATTCAATACGCTGGAAAACGCTAAGAAAAATGCTGAATTATTTAGGGCTGGCAAAATTTCTTATGAGGAATGGGCTATTTTAGACGCATCGTTATGGAAAGGTATTAGTGTTAAGGATATTGATGCATGTTTAAGTGAAATTCCTTTAAGAGAGTATGCTGTAGATCTTTTACGTGAACTTAAACAGAGAGGAGTGAAGTTAATAGCTATATCAGCCGGACTTGATATTGTTATAAAAGAGATCGAGAAGCGTTCCGGAATAAGATTTGACTCATCATATGCTAATAAACTCATTTTTAAGAATGGTGTCGTTTCAGGAGATGTTGAAGTGTTTGTGGAGTACTATAATAAAGGCGAAGTACTGACGAAGGCTTGTAAGGAATTGAGAATTGATCCGAGTGAAGTTATTTCTATCGGTGATAGCGAAGTAGACATTCCTATGATGAAGAAATCTGGTTTTTCTATAGCATTTAATCCTAAGTCGATCGATGTTTTGATTTCAGCTGATATTGCTATTTTCTCAGAAAAATTGCTTCCTTTGACTAAACTACTTCGTCTTCTTTGTTGACCTCTTTCGCTTTCTTTTACGTTTTCTTTTCTTCTTTTTCTCTTGAGGAACTTCTCCTAACTCTTCTTTAGATACTCCTAGGTACTCGTAGACTCTGACCTCTAGTTGCTTTAAAGACCCTAAGTCTACTTTCTCAACAGGCTCTATTTTCACTTTAATTCTTGCTTTCGAAAATTTAATGTGAGAAAGATCGGCTTCACCTTTTTTCAGAGCTATAGCGTAAAGAATATCACTTAATTCTTCAAAATGCTCTTGACAAAGTACATAGTGTTTGCCCTCTAATTCTACTACTATGTCTCCTGGCTTTTTACAACCGCTAATGTTGCACATTCAGCCTAGCTTATATCCAATCTCCCTTAAGAACTTTCTCCTTTTCTTAACGTCCTCTGGTCCCTCTATACCTTTAGTTTTGTAGCCATCAATCACTCCCAAGACTCCTCTTCCCTGGCTTGTCTCTGCCACAATAATTTGTACAGGATTTGCTGTTGCACAAAATACTCGAGTTACTTCGGGAACCATTTTAATAGCGTTAAGTATATTTATAGGCCAAGCATTCTTTAAAACTATAACGAAGACATGTCCTGCCGAGAGTTTAAGTGC
Organism: uncultured Thermoprotei archaeon; assembly: GCA_965367815.1. Lineage (GTDB taxonomy): Archaea > Thermoproteota > Thermoprotei > Thermofilales > B15-G2 > B15-G2. Next base: position 63,778 of record CBDUKN010000004.1, on the reverse strand, counting down.
ATTCTCTATTGCTACTTTTTTTAATTCTTCATCATTTCCTTCCGCCCTTATAAGACACGGACCCGAGCTCTCGCAGAACGCAAGTCCAAATTTTATGTTTGGTACTCCATTAACTAGAGCCTCGTACAAATCTTCTATGGTTTTAATAAAGTGCGCCATGCCTATGATGATATTACACTCTTCTGGTATCTTCATTTCAACAACTTCTATTTTCACGGTCTCGCCACTCATTCTCGATCCCCAGATAAATTAAAATTATACAGCAAATATAGCTAATTGCTTAGACCATGTCCTCTGAAGAAGAGTTAAAGCAAGTAATTGTAGTGCGAACAGATATTAAGATGAGTAAGGGCAAAATAGCTGCTCAAGTTGCTCATGCAGCAGTAATGGCCTCAGAGAACGCTAGAAGAGGTTATCCTCAATGGTGGGAAAAATGGTTTAATGGTTTTCAGAAAAAAGTAGTACTCCAAGTCCCGGGCGAAAAGGAGCTACTTGAGATATACGAAAAAGCCAGAAAAATGAATCTTCCTACAGCAATTGTGAGAGATAAAGGGCTAACCGAAATTCCTCCTAATACGTTAACTGCTGTAGCAATAGGTCCTGCACCCTCCAAGGAAATAGATAAAATAACGGGGTCACTTAAACTGCTTAGGTAATTATGCCTACCTTAAGCTCGGCAGAATTAGACCATCAACTTGGGCTAAAATTCTACATCACCTCTACAAGACCAATTGGTGGAAGAATTAGAGTTCGTCTCGAAGACTTTATAGTAGAAGAAATAAGCGTAGACGGCTTGAGAGCAAATTTTTCAATTAATACTAGTAGCGATATTAAAGGAGAATACTTGTGGTTCATTCTAGAAAAAAGAGGAATAGATATGATTTCAGCAATAATGGAGCTATCTAAGGCGCTGAGAATACCTTTTAATCATTTTTACTTTGCTGGCATTAAGGACGCTAAGGCCATAACAAGGCAATTCGTATCAACCTATCCATCATATGAAACTCTTTTAAAGGAATTTAAACATAATCAAATAAAGTTATACGGTTTTTTCAGACGCCCCTTTAAACTGTCTCCTGGAATGCTCTACGGAAATTGGTTCCAAATAAAAATTTCAGATATAGAAGTAAAAAATGAAAAAGAAGCAAAAAGGATAGTTGAAAAGGCTTTGCATGAAATAAGAACTCAAGGAGGCGTCCCCGCATACTACGGTTATCAGAGATTCGGCACAATTAGACCCGTCACTCACATTGTGGGCAAATATATCATTAGGGGAGACTTTGAAGCAGCAGTCTGGGAATATGTAGCTAGACCCTTTCCTCTGGAAAAAAACTATGAAGCAAGAAGAGAAGCTTGGAACTCTCGAGACCCGAAGGTAATTCTTAAAATATACCCCTCAAAGCTGCGCCACGAGAGGGCTATTGCTAGCTATTTAGTGAAACATCCAAACGACTATGTCGGTGCTCTTAGACGTCTTCCGCTAACACTCAGAAGAATGTTTGTTCAAGCCTATCAATCATACTTATTTAATCTACTGCTAAGCAAGAGAATAGAACGAGGGCTCTCCTTAAAATTTCCAGAGATAGGAGACTATGTGGCTTTACTAACTCCTATAGGCAGCTTCAGCAGTATTATAAAAGTTTCACAAACAAACTTCAAAGATCTACTACAATTAATAAAGAACAATAAAGCTATTCTAGTGGGTAATCTGTTTGGCTTTAATACGCGACTATGTGACGGAATTCCAGGTGAAATAGAGAGAGAAGTGCTTGAAGAAGAAGGAATAAAGCTGGAGAATTTTAGAGTAGAATCGTTACCTGAAGTGTCTAATAAGGGTGGCTATAGACACTTAAGTTTTACAGTAGAAAACTTTAAATTATCAAATATTTCTAGTAAATCTATTACAGTACAGTTTATTCTAAGAAAAGGCAATTATGCTACAGTTTTTCTTAGAGAACTCATGAAACCAAGAGACATTGTTCGAGCAGGATTTTAACCAATCTCAGTTAACCTTATAGTAAGGACTTCTAAATTATTCTGAAAAGCTATGACCGAATACGTTTTAATAAGTAAAGATCTTCTACGTAAGCTACTCAACTATGCTCTAACTCACTGCTACGAACGATGCCCCGCTGAACGAGACGCCGAAACATGTGTATTACTATTCGACTTAATTAACGAAATAGATCCCGAGCTTAAGCCTCCATGCATATACGACTACGGAGACTTCAATGAAAGAGTATTTAAAGACATTATACGTGATATCGAGAGAAGAAGAGGAAAGAAAGTAGAAGAAGTAATTCATGACTTAAAGATCCACGGATTCAGAACTCTAAAAGACCAAGAAGACTATATCGATGGAGTTTTCGCGCTACAAGTAATAGAAGTCTATAAAAAGATTAGAACCAATAAAAAGCCCTTATTCAAACTGGTGCATGAACAATGTTGACAGTATTCATCATTGGCCCTGCAGGTAGTGGCAAAAGCACTTTAACAGCATCATTCTCTAAATGGCTTGACGCAAACGATATCCCCGCCATTACAGTAAATTTAGACCCCGCAGCAGAATGGCTTCCATATGAACCTGATATCGACGTCAGAAATTATTTAACAGCACAAGACCTCATGAGAAAATATAATCTAGGTCCTAATGGAGCCATAATCGCTGCAACTGACTTACTTGCAACAGAAGCTCTCTACACAATTAAAGACGAAATAAGAAGCTACAAGACCGGATATGTGCTCATAGACACTCCAGGACAAATGGAGATTTTTGCTTTTAGAACTGTTGGAACCTACATTGTCAACGAGTTAGCAGAAGAAAGGAGCGCTATTTTATTTTTGATAGACTCAGTTTTTGCTCTCTCGCCTTCTACATTTATTTCCTCCTTGCTACTTTCTGTCTCTGTCTTCTACAGATTCAGCATGCCCCAAATAGTAGTTTTAACAAAATGCGATTTATTAAGTGAAAAAGATGTAGAAAAAGCAGAAACTTGGATCTCCTCTCCAGAATCTCTACTCGCGGAATTTGCTAAAGAAGAAACTCCTTCAAGGCATTTCAATGAAAAAATATGCGAACTAATTACAGATATTGTAGAGACGTTTAAAATAGTCCCAGTATCTTCCAATACGGGCGAGGGCCTAGATAAGCTGTACATTCTTCTTCAGCAAATATATACAGGCGGAGAAGACTACGTTACACTACCTTAACAGTCCAAGATCTTTTCGACGGTCTATAGTGTGCTCGACTTCTGGACCTGTGCTTATAATAGATACTGGTATTTTTAGATAATCTTCTATTTTTTCTATAAACTCTTTGATGCTTTTAGGTAATTTACTATATTCTCTTATACCTCTACAAGATGGTTCAAGAGAATCTACTCTCGTCAAAGCTATTTGAGTAGCGCTATTTAGAAGAACTGCCCTTTTAGCTAATTCGAAATTAAAGGGTGCTACTCTTCTAGGTCTCCCTGTAACTGTACCGTACTCTAGTAGCCCTCTACGCCTAGCCTCCTCTAAAGGCAATTCTCCCTCTAAAGGCCCTGCTCCTACTCTCGTAACATACGACTTAAAAACTATTACTACTTCATCTACATCCTTAGGTCCTATTCCTGCTTCACTACAGACTCCCGATGCTGTAGTGTCCCTGCTAGTTACGTAAGGATAGGTTCCGTGATAGAGTGATAGAAATGTTCCTTGAGTGCCCTCTATTAACACATTGTCTCCTCGTGACAAAGCCTTCTGTATTTCTGAAGGAACATCTGTTATGAACTCTTTAAGCTCCTCTATATCTTCTGCAAGTCGAGCTACTCTCATAACTCTGTCTCTAACCGCCGCGCCTACTCCTTGGCGAGTACTCCCTATTTTCTTAGTCAGATGCTCGTTTGCCATTTCCTCTTCAACGTGCCTTCTCTCAACAATGCTACAATGTTGGTCAATGCCAACTCTGTTTTTTATGTTAAAACATTCGAGCTCTTTTAGCTCACTAAAAAATACGTCAAGCCTTAAGTTGGCTCCTGGAGCTATCAGTAATCTGGCTTCTTTGTTCACAAAAGCTGAGGGAATAATTCTCAGCTTATACTCTCGACCCTTGTATACTACTGTATGTCCAGCGTTAACAGACCCTGTTCTAACAGAAACTTTTACTTTATCTGCCAGTGACAAATAAGCACAAATTTTTCCTTTTCCTTCGTCTCCAAAAAAACCTCCAACAACTACCGCCAACATTACTTAACGACCTTTGTGAGCTTAGTGGGACTATCTGGGTTTAATCCGCGAGCTATACTTGTGTGATATGATAGCAGTTGAATAGCTTTCACAGTGTATAGTGTTGCATATATGTCATCCTTTATAGGTATGCTTATTGCTTCGCTTGCAAAGTCATCTACTTTTATTTCTTCGCTGTGAATAGCTATTATAGGTGGCTTGTACTGTTTGAGCTTTTTAATGACTTTTTCTGCTCGCTCTCTAGCTGTTTTATTGTGAAGAATTATGATGACAGGAGTGCTTTCATCTACTAGCTGCACGGGTCCATGCAGGAATTCTCTTAGGGCAAATGCTTCTGCGTGAATACAGGCCGCTTCCTTAAATTTGAGTCCAGCCTCTAGGGCAATTGGATAACATTTTCCAGTTCCCAGCACGTAAAGGTCTTCGGCTCCCTTGATCTCACTGCTTATTTTTTCAGCTTCCTTGTCTATTTCGGGCAGAATCTTCTTTAAGTCTTCAGCAACTTCAGCCAATCCCTCTCTAATGCGCTTATTCTCCTCCTTAATACTCGCTGAAATCATTATTGCCGCAGCTATTTGCACATCAAAGGTCTTTGTAGCGGTAACTGCTTTTTCTTCACCAGCTCTTGTTACTATAGAGAAATCGGATATCTTGGTTAGAGTACTTCCAGGAGTATTGGTTATTCCGTAGATCCTCGCCTTGCTTCTGTCAATTTTTTCAAGAGCCTCGATTATATCGCCGCTTTCACCTGACTGGCTGTAAGCTATTACGGCATACTTGTCTAATTCAGGGTTCCAGAGAAGATATTCTGAGGCCGGAATTGCCGTGCTTTCTACTTTTCCTAAGGCACTTAAATAGTATTGTAGCACTAAGCTTGCATGAAAACTCGTTCCACTTCCGATAATATGTATTGCCTTAAATTTGCCTTCAGGAATTTCTCGAGCTATTTTCTCAGCATTGTCTTTTTCCTCGCTTAAAGTTTTCAGAATAGCGTCAGGTCCCTCGTAGATCTCTTTATACATGAAATGCTCCTTAGACACAATAAGTGATAACATAACGAGGCTTTATAAACTTAGCCGTAAAGAGAATAAATATTATTTTATGGTCTGCCAATATATTATTGAAGACAGTGAGAACACTACCTTTCGCAGCATTTGTGGGACTAGATGATCTAAAACTCGCATTAATGTGCTTAGCCGTGAATCCGCAAATAAGGGGGCTTTTAATACTAGGTCCTAAAGGTACAGGAAAATCAAGCATTGTTAGAGCTTTTGCAGACTTGCTACCTGAAATTCCTGTAGTCAAGGACTGCCCCTTTAACTGTAATCCATTCGATGTAAGAGAAATGTGTGATAACTGTAGAAAAAGACTCGAGAAATACGGGAAACTTCCAGTCGAGTACAAGAAAATGAAGGTCGTGGAACTTCCTATAGGCGCCACTGAGGACAGCGTATTGGGTACAATAGATATTGAGCGCACATTAAAGGAGGGAAGAACAGTATTCGAACCTGGTCTTCTAGCTAGAGCCAATAGAAATATCTTATACATAGATGAAGTTAACTTGCTTCCAGATCACCTCGTAGACATAATATTAGATGCCGCTGCATCTGGATGGAGTATTATTGAAAGAGAAGGAGTATCCCTAAAACATCCCTCTAAGTTCATTCTCATTGGCAGCATGAATCCCGAAGAAGGTGAACTCCGTCCCCAGCTACTAGACCGTTTCGCTATTTGTGTTAAACTACATACAATCAAAGACCCTAAGCTCAGAGCCGAAATAATAAGATTAAACTTGCTCTTTGACGAAAATCCTTCAGAAGTATTTAACATGTTTGAAAAAGCTCAAGAAGATATTAAACACAAGATAATACGTGCCCGCCATATTTTACATAGAGTCACTATAGGCGAAGATACTCTTTTGCTAATTGCTAAAACATGTAGTATACTAGACGTCGACGGCTACAGACCAGATATAGTAACAGCTAGAGTTGCCAAGACAATAGCAGCACTTGACGGAAGAACTGAAGTCACTATAGAAGATGTATCTAAGGCGCTTAAACTTTCTTTAGCGCATAGAACTAGGGCTGGCGGGCTTAAGCCTCCTCCAGAACCTCTTGAGATAGATAAGGCTCTCCGCGAAGCCACTAAAGAAATGCAGCTTTTTTCAAAAGCTTCTCCTAAAGATTCTATAAAAACAAAAAAAGATACTACCCACTGCTTCTCCTTTTCGAGAACTGCACAACATAAAATAAAGAACATTAAATGGAATTTACTTAAATTCAAGTTTTTTCGCTATATAATTTTTACAGTTATAATAACTCTATTAATAATAATAGCATTAATAGATATAAACCTGCTTATATTAACACTCATACTGCTACTGCTATTGGACGCCTTCCTATCTAGAAAGAAGTATTTTTCAGACACAGCCATAATTGCATACAGCTCTAAAGGCTTCATTGCAGATTATTCACAGTCTCTCCCTCGCAAATTTCCAAAAAGACCCATTATTTCCAAAGGAGTAAAGTTCTTTAAAGAAGAAATAGATGTCTCTAAGTTAATTGAACTGGGCATAACATACAAGACCTTGCATGCGAGAAAATATGGTCGAGAGAAAATAAGATCAGGTGGCAGGATTCTAGGCCATATTCTTCCACGCAAACTATCAAAAGATATTAATATACCAGCTTCTCTGCGTACAGCTGCGAGACGAAAAAGGAGTCTCAAAGTATCGCCTGAAGACCTTAGAGCAAACTTAAGAGAAGGCAGAGCAAAAATAACGCTAATTGTCGTGCTGGACTGCAGCGCATCAATGATATATTCTCTTAAGGAACTGAGGAGAGCCTTGTATGCCATAAGATGTCACGTTCTCAAGAAGAGAGACCGCATATCCCTCATTGTCTGCAAAGGCTACAGCGCTCACTTAATCCTTCACCCAGTAACTAACTTCAATTTATTTGAACAAAAGCTATCAAAAGTAGGGCTTAGCGACTTCACTCCACTAGCCTCAGGTCTGCTAGAGGCATACAAACTTGCTTTGACAGAAAAAAGGAGAGGCTATATCCCCCTAATAGTACTTATAAGCGATGGCAATGCAAATGTACCTTTGCCAAAGCCAATATCGGCTTTCCACTACTATTCACTAGATCCTGCTGTAAACGATTTAATTGAAGTAGCTAGACTAATAGCTAAAGCAGAAATACCTATGGTAGTTATAAATACTAGGCATAAACTACCACTATTTTCTTACACTTCATACGAAATCCTTACAGGAACAGAAGTAATGCTAAAAATAGCAAAGACTACTAAAGCGACCTATATATCTCTCACCGAATAAAATCGTTTAAAATATACACAGTTTAGACCTGCCCACCGAAATAATTTCTTTTACTTTAGCATGTTTTCCTTCTTCCTTAAATCATTCAAGAACACTTTTCCTCCATTAGCTCTGTACATCATGAACATTACTGGACAATCTCTGCCACCATTAAAGCAATATTGCTCAAGCCTACTTTTACGTATTCTCCAGTCCTCCGGAGATAATAGAACACAGCGCTTACCGTCCCCTGTCTGCTGAAGGAACGGACACTGACTCCCCATGGTGAGGACTATATCCCGAGAACAATAAATAACTATTCTTTCAAAAAACTCTGTACTTCCGGTCTATGAAAACAGCACCGAGATTAATGCGCACAGTTTATTAATTTTGCCTTAAATATACTTCACGACATGCCAGCTAATCTTCCAGCAGAAGCTAAGGCTAAGTGGAGAAAATATCTTGAAGCAAGAACTCCTGAAGAAAAACTGAAAGCGCTTCAGGAGTTCTTGTCGGCAGTACCTAAGCACAAAGGCACAGAGAAACTAGTATCGCAAATAAGACATAAGATCGCTGTACTGAGGAGAGAAATAGAGGAAAGTAAGAAAAGAAAAAAGGGCAAGGGACCGAAATTATTTGTTGAAAAAGAAGGAGACATACAGATTGTTATAATTGGCTTTCCGAATAGTGGAAAAAGCACTCTTTTATCAAAAATAACAAATGCAAAAACAGAAGCTTCAGAGATACCCTATGCCACTAAGAAACCTGTACCTGGCATGGCCGTACATAAAGACATATATATACAGCTAGTAGACACACCTTCACTATCAGAAGACCCTTACAAATTTACTACTATTGACAGACAGGTAGCCACACTGATTCGCAATGCAGACGGAGTGATAATAGTTTTAGATGCACTTAACAATCCTATAAATCAATTCTATCTCTTAGAAGAGAAATTAAAGAACTTGAATATAATATTTAAAAAACCAAAGGGAATAGTAAAAATAGAAAGAAAAAGATCAGGAGGAATAATGGTTGTAGGGGAATGCAAAAACTTCACTAGAGACGATGCTGTAAATTTACTTAGAAGCTATGGTATATATCACGCGGTAATAAAAATAGTGGGAGAAGTAACTTTAGACGACATAGAAAACGCTCTCTTCGAAAGCACTGTGTATAAGCCTGCAGTAATCCTAGTTAATAAAAGCGAAGCTCTATCAGATGAAGACAAAAAAGAAATAGTTAGAAGCATAGGTATTACGTGTTCCGTGTTTTTCGTCTCATGCATTACAGGCGATATAAACATAGGAGAACTATTTGATACACTAATGAAGCTTCTAGACCTAAATAGAATATACTTAAAGGAGCCTGGAAAACCCCCTTCAAGAAGACCACTCGTTGTTAAAGGCTTAATTAAAGTCTCAGAATTAATAGAGAAAATTCCGTCGCTTTCAAACAGAAAAGTAAAGTATGCTAAAGTCTGGAGTTCAAGATTGCCTTTTAGTCCCCAAAAAGTAGGACTTGACTTTATATTATGCGATGGCGACATAGTAGAAATTCACTAAATCAGCTAGGGGTTTTCGCTCATTGCTCGCTCCTTACGAGGCTCATCATCTAGAACGCTGCAGTAGTCCATCTAGGTTTAAGCCCGAGGGACTTTAATATTAACCTAAGCCCTTTTGATGTAATTCTTCCATCTTGACCTACTACTTCGTCGCGAAGAGGAATTATCAGTCTCCCTTTATATAGTCCACTTGGATTCGACAAGTAAAACACTTGTATAGCCAATATTAGCAAGTTAAGCTGGCGCGCTGTATAGTTTTTCTCTAATGCGTCAAGCTCTTTAGGTGAAAGCGCTATTCTCTTTATTAATGATGCTCGTAAACTATCTCTGTCTTCCTCGTCCATTAGGCTTAGCACTTCCTCAAGAGTCAGATTATGTTCTCGGAGAAAGTCCTTTAGAGCTTCTCTAAGCATAATATACATACTCCTTAATGTTTAATCACAGTCTCATTAATATACTTGAGCTTTGAAGTTAAGAACGAGAAAAATGAGCCCCCACACTAGAACCAATCTGCTTACATTCAGTATAGCAGTATTAGTAACAGCTACTATTGCACACTTCGCTCTAAATAAGTGGCCAACAGTGTTTAACTTACCTATGTTACTCGTGCCACTAATAGGACTAGGAATTCCTCTCCTCTTCAAAGTACTGCATACACCTAAAGGTCGTGAAAACGCTATTATTGCTGGAGCATACATTGCAGCAGTAGCTTCATCATTAGTATTCTTTTTAATGAAATTTAATGCTATTCAAGGATTTCTACTTATTTTTGCGTATTTATCGCTATCACTGCTTATCTTGGACCTGCTGGAGACTATTTGGTTGGATCTCATGAATCTAAATTACCCTATTATACATTTAATGAAAATAAATCTCTCGAAAAAAGAGCAACTAATAGGCTTAATTTTTGGACTAATATTCTCAGCTACAATGCTTTTCCGCTCAAATAAACTTGCTTTCTTTAATCAGGCTTCAATAGCTGTTCAAGCTCTAGCTATCTTTTTGAGCCCAGTATCATATATTCTAAGTACAGCCATATTTGCAATAATGTTCAACATTATGTACAATATGTCAAATATGAGTTCTCCATATGCATTAACATTATTTGACTCAGTACTAGCTTTAGGAATAGTCTCTTTGCTAGAAATAGCAATACTCTACTATAAAAATAGAACATTTTTCGAGAACACAACATTTAAAATAAACTATCTTTATTTATTTACATTTCTTTTATTTATATTTATATTAACGATTTTTCAGCACAAAATAATTGAAATAAATATATCGTTTATAACTATTTCACTTTCTTTAATAATAATTTCTTTAGGTTTAGCACGTGTTAGAGGTGAGGGCCTCTTTATCCCTTTAGGAATACAATCTCCTGCAAATGCCTTGTTAGCGCTAACTCTATTTTTCCCTCTACCAGCTATGCTTTTCGAGGGTCTATGCTTTCAAAGCCTAAAGAAAAAACGAGAAAGAACTAGATACATTTTATTTCTATCAGGAGTAACTTCAGTCATCGCTTCAATGCTGTACGTCTTTGAAAACGGGGCTTATAACTTGGGACTTTTTTCAAGATTTACTGCAGTGACTATTTCTCATGACGTATATATTCTCCTGCTAGTAGCTGTTACAGTAGAACTGTTAAGAACATTTTTCGAATGGTTGCCTTTAACCCCTTATGCTATTCCACACGGTATAATTGTCGGGCAAAATATAGCGCTGCTCGCTTTCTCCATAATTGCTGGGGCAGCCAAATATTTCATTATTAAAACCGACATTAAGTTATATGCAAAGAAAATAAGACCTTTTGCCGCGGGATTTGCTCAAGCGACTTTACTTATACTTCTCCTGTCAGCACTCCGATTTTAAGGAATCGAAAAGTTTATAGATATTGACCTACTCCTAGTTTCCCGATATTATGGCGACTCCACCAAAAGCTAAGGTTAAAGTACCGATGCTAATAAGGTTTGGCGGAGTACCTTCAAAACAATTTAAAATAGGCAGAGGATTCTCTGTAGGAGAAATTAAAGCTATAGGACTTACTGTCCGGGAAGCAAGGCTTTTCGGAATATATGTTGATGAGAGAAGAAATACTGTATATGAGGAAAACATTGCCGCACTCAAAGAGTGGTTAGAGAAAATTAAAAACGGCGAAGTTTCTGTCAATAACATAAATCCAACTTTACCTAAAGTAATTTCCGCTAAGAGAAAGAAAGGCAGAGTCTTCAGAGGACTTACCTGTGCAGGACGAAGGATACGAGGACTATTAAGTGTTAAACTGAGAGAAACACACAGATACAAATGGAATAGAAAAATTAAGGAAAGAAAACTTAAGAAGAGACACGAAGCTCGCAGAGCTAAAGGAGGACACTAGCCTAAACTGCAATTATACCTCTTCTTCTAAGTTCTTCAAGCTGAGCTCTAAGTTTCTCTCCGACAATTTTAGCTCCACAGTCATAACACAGAGCTTTACCTTCAATAATTGCACTCGCCGGCCTCTTTCCACAAGATACACATAGAACTTTTCGTGAGCCGCGCTCACTAAACACACCGCCCTCATCACCTTTCATGGCGTGTCACCTTCTATCAACGCGCGGCTCATATAAAAGCATGCCGAAGTACTCTTTAAGCTTTTCTCGTATTCTGTGGACTACTTTAGAGTTTCAGCAGAAAAGTTGAAATATAGGATGTTTAAGTAGATAAAGGAGACTTATGTCGACGAGACCACACGGAGACTTACCTCTAAGACTTCTATTCAAAATAGTAAATAACACTATTTTAGTGAAGCTAAAAGATGGCAGCGAGTACATAGGTCAGCTTGTGAGATGCGACCCGTGCATGAATCTGTACTTAACTGACACTAAAGAAGTTGACGAAGAAAAGCATGAACCAATAGCGAATTTAGGTAAAGTGCTTATTAGGGGTAGCAATATTCTATTCATAGTAACCGACATAAACAAAATGTTCTTAGAGTCAGGAAAATAATTACTGAGAGTAATAACCCACAACATATTATAGCAAAAGATTTATAAAAAGTACATGAAAACACTACTGGGGGTTAAATGGTAATATCAGTTGAGTTCCTTGACCAGCGTCCAATAGCAAAGCGTGAAATAGAGTTTGTTGAAAGAAAGGGACTAGGTCATCCGGACTATATAGCGGACTCGATCGCAGAGGCCGTAAGCAGAGAATTGTGTAAGGAGTATATTGAGCGATTTAGAACAATATTGCATCATAACGTAGATAAAGTCTTGGTTGTAGGAGGCCAGGCTAAGCCTGTTTTTGGAGGAGGTGAGGTCACTCATCCAATATATATTCTCGTCTCGGGAAGAGCCACAGGTACTGTCAAGCGCGGCGGTCAAGAAGAAGCAATTCCTCTGGGAGCAATAGCAGTCCGCGCAGCCAAGAACTGGCTACGAAAGAACTTCAGGTTCCTTGACCCCGAGACACATGTAATCGTAGACTACAGAATAGGCAGAGGTTCCGTAGACTTAGTCTCTATTTTTGAAGAAGGGATAGGAAAAATACCTAATGCTAACGATACATCGCTGGGAGTAGCTTTCGCTCCATTGACACCAACTGAAAAACTGGTCTACAGTGTTGAAAGATTTCTTAACTCCAAAAAATTTAAGAAAAAACTTCCCGAAGTAGGTGAAGACGTTAAAGTAATGGCCTTGCGGAGGGGAAATAAAGTCCATTTAACTATTGCAGCAGCAATAATATCTAGCTTGACTCCAGACGCAGATCACTATCTTGCAGTAAAAGAGGAGATAAAAAACTACGTGTTAGATTATGCTTCTAAACTTGTCGATTACGAAGTAACAGTTGATGTAAATACTGCAGACCGGCCTGACAATCCGAAGACATATTACCTAGTTGTAACTGGGACATCAGCTGAGCACGGAGACGACGGTATGACTGGCAGAGGAAATAGAGTAAATGGCTTAATTACTCCCATGAGACCTATGTCCATTGAAGCGACAGCCGGAAAGAACCCAGTAAGTCATGTAGGGAAAATATACAACGTTTTAGCACAGCTGATAGCTAACTCTATTGCCGAAAAAACAAGAGATATTGAAGAAGTATACGTCAAAATACTGAGCCAGATAGGCAAACCTATAAATGATCCACTAATGCTTCACATATCAATAGTACCTGCAAAAGGAGCAAGTAACGTTGAAGAACTAAAGAAAGAAGCCATAGCTATAGCACAAGAGCACCTAGACAACATAACAAAGATAACAGAGCTAATTCTACAAGACAAAGTCACGCTTTATTAAGCCAAGCCTTCATCCTCTCTCTACGGTACTCATTTAGTATTTCCTCTATTCTTTCCTCTACTATCTGGTCTCGGAGTCTCTCCAACTCTTTTAAAGCGTTCTCGACAACATTATTATAGACATTCTTGCTAATAAGCGCATAGCTACCTAAGACTTCTACTTCCTTCTTACCGATATAAGCTAGTGCCAAATCGTTTTGAGCAAAAATCCTCTTTCTGTTTTCATTCATTTCATCCAGCGTCAATATCACTTTAACTCCTATTGCTTTAAGTTTACTAAGCGCTCTTTCATCAATAAAGGAGAGAGTTTTCACTAGTATAGTGTCTCCTACAAGCTCTTTCAACTCAGAAAGCGCACTAAGAGTAATCATCTTAATCACTGGCACTGCTACCACTTTCTTTGACGCCAACTTGAGAGCTACATTTCTCCACTTTTCTATTTCACTTTCCAAAATCTTTATTTCCTCGTTTTTCTCTTTAATTTGTTCACTAATTTTACGTAGCCTTAACTGTAGTGTATAATACATGCGATCTTTCATAATTTTTTCGAAATACTCTGTTTTCATATATTCTATTGTCTGAATTAATTCTTCCCTTTCTCTTCTAAGTTTATTTATTTCTTCCTTTAATCTCAGGTTTTCAGATTCTAAACTATTTATCTTTGTTATATAACCCATTATTTTATTCAATATTTTTTCAAAATCCTCTACCTGTGCTCCAATGGGTTTCTTTTTGGCAAGCCCTGAGGCTTCTGAATAAGTTGTCTCGATATATTGCTTTACAGCATCTTTGATAGTTTTTCCTTTAACAACCATTGCTTTAACATAAGATAAGGGCACTTTGAATGGAAGCTCTTTTACATATGATTCCACTTGTCTGAATTTAGGTAAGTAATGCTGATAAGCTCTTATGGCTGCCGCAAGAGCGTCACGTTCATGGCTATTTGAAATTCTAATTAACGCCTTTTGCTTTTCTAAGTAGTTTTGAACAATTTCTCTTTTCTCTTCAATAGTAAGGTTCCTTTCAGGTGCAAATAATACACTATTTAAGGAACTAGCTATTTTCTTAACGAAATTAGGCACTCTACATACATCTGTAGAAATTATTATGGGTTTTCCGTACTGACTTATAAGCTCTATTACTGCACTCCTGCTCATTTCTCTGCCGCTCTTTACACTCAGTACTCTTCCAGATAGATCCATTATAGCCACGCCTGTAGTGATTCCAGGATCTATTCCAACTATCAAATAACGTGAACTTACATTATTGCCTTTTCTTTTCAGATACTCAACCTCCTTTCCTTCAAGAGACCTGAAAATAAGGTCCGACTTGACTACAGGCTCTATTACTACTTGAATGTCATGTCCTTTTTTTGGTTTAATTAAACCATATAGTTTTTCTCTCGGAGTATAAACTATGAATACACTCCACTCTAAACCAGCAGTACTCTTTCTGTAAAACACGTCGTAATCAATACCACTTTTCTCCAACTTCTCTTTAATTTCTCTTGTTACTCTCAAAATTAATCCTCTTATATTTCGCTGATACCTGGCCTGACTCATTCCACCTGCTCCTAAACTCCTACCCCTACTCACTATGATCTTGGTTTCGTTTTCAAAGAGCTCCACTACTGACCCTACTCCTTTCAACACGAGTTGAGCACAAACTTCCGCAGTTTTTAGAGGAGGAAGTTTACAGGAATCTTTCACTAGACCATATTTTTTCGCTAAAATCTCTAAAGGGTAGTCTACACCATTAACTCTAGTCACTTGAATTATTTTCGTTTTAACTGGAAGTCTCTTCGCAAACTTTATTAAGTCTTTATGGTTTACGGCAAGTTCATATATATTATCAACTGCTATATAATCCGGCTTATATTTTTTAACTAATGAGAAAAGCCCTTTAATACTAACATCGGCTTTTCTCTCCACGATTCTACCATCCCTTACTACTACTATAGAGTATCTAGCTTCACCTTCAGGTGCTGCTCCTGGCATTAGATCTAGTCCAAGTACTGTAAGCTCCTTTACATTTATGGTCAAAGTCCTACCGTTAATAGTGACCTAAGGGAATTTAAAAATTATACTCTAGTTTAAAAATTAAATTTTCTCATTTTCTTCTTTAACTACCTCTTCTAGAAAACTTTCTCCGTTAAGTGTCACTCTGTATTTACGTTTAAAGAACTTCACTATATTTTCTACATCTCTTTTGAGAAGCATATATGCGCTTGGATGATATTTTGAAACCCATTGAGGCCAATCAATTATCAATATTTTTTCATCTTCAGTAATCATTATATTATATTCACTTAAATCACCATGGACTATTTCAACATCTTTCCATAGCTTTTTTATATTTTCTAAAATCTCGTAGGCTACTTCTTCAGGATCTTCTAGAGGAGGGACTTCTTTTAATAATACTCCATCTATAACTGAAGTAACTACTACATGTCTATTATGCGATATAGGTCTAGGGCAACAAATTCCTTTGGGAAAAGCCATTACAAGCGCTTCAAACTCCTTAGTTGCAGCCAGCCTAGATTGATATAGCCAAGAAATATGCCGTCTTTCCCCGACATATGTTCTATATTTTCTAGTTTTACGAAAACTTGTTCTACCTATTCTGTGAAATTTAACTGCGACACGCTCATCAGAAAACGTTACTCCTTCATGCACATCAGCTTCCTTTCCTATCCCTAGAGGCTTTAGAGAAATTGCCTTCAAAGTACTCTGCTCTCGAAGAGCCTTAAGTGCCAAAAAATCGTAGCCCTTGTAAGTCAGTACATATCCGATGTAAGGAACCCCTGTTCTTTTAACTAGCTTGAACTTCCGAATATACTTAAGCCTCTCGAGCACGTATTCCTCGCTCAGCCCTGTGAAATTAGAAATAAACTTCACAGGAACATATTCATGTTTACTCATACCATGCTCTATTGCCACAAGTATGCGGTGATCTTTCTCTGTGAGTTTTTTCAAGGCTTCCAATACATGTTTCATGACTGTGGTATATTGTTCTTCTCAAAAGATAAACTTATTTCATGCTATAACATTATGAAATATGCCTCCTAGGAAATACATTTTCATTACAGGCGGTGTTCTGAGCTCTGTTGGAAAGGGTATTGTAGCCTCATCGATAGGACTTATCCTAAAGAAACGAGGATTCGATGTAACTTTAGTCAAAATAGATCCCTATATCAACGTCGATGCCGGAACAATGAACCCATACATGCACGGAGAAGTTTTTGTTACAGAAGACGGAGGTGAAACAGACTTAGACTTAGGACACTACGAGCGGTTTCTAGACCTATATTTGTCTAAAGAACACAATATTACAACAGGTCAAGTATATTTATCAGTAATAATGAGAGAAAGAAGAGGAGACTACTTAGGAAAATGTGTTCAGATAATCCCACATATAACAGACGAGATTAAAAGGAGAATAAGAAATGTAGGAGAACACAGCGGCGCCGAAATAGTTATAGTCGAAATAGGCGGCACTGTAGGAGACATAGAAGGCTTACCTTTTCTTGAAGCCATCCGTCAAATGAGACTCGAAGAAGGATACGATAATACTCTTTTCGTCCATGTAGCTTTAGTCCCAATACTTTCGGTTACAGGCGAGCAAAAAACTAAACCTCTGCAACACAGTGTTAATGAACTAAGACGCATAGGCATTCAGCCAGATATTATTATTGCCAGATGCGACAAACCTCTTGAAGAAGAAGCTAAACAAAAAATAGCGCTTTTCGGCAATGTACCACCGTCCGCTGTATTCACCTCATACACCGTAAGGACAGTATACGAAGTCCCACTGATACTCGACAAACAAGGTATTGGAGATTACATCTGCAGAAGACTTCACTTAAAGCCTAAGAAAACACCTGACTGGACTCTATGGTGTGGATTCATAAACTCGCTCCTAAACCCTGAGTACCAAGTAAACGTAATTATGTGCGGAAAATACACTAAACTTAAGGACTCGTACATAAGTATAATAGAGGCCCTCAATCATGCTGGAGCTAAGCTAAAGACAAAAGTCAATTTAATATGGATTGAAGCAGAACTTCTTGAAAAAGAAAACAAAGAAAAGGAAAAGATAGTTGAAAAAATAAAGAAAAGTGACGGTGTATTAGCCTTACCTGGATTCGGCGCTAGAGGAGCTGAAGGAAAAATTGAAGCCATTCGAATAACAAGAGAAAACAACATACCTTTCCTAGGAATATGCTTCGGCATGCAGCTAGCCGTAGTAGAATTTGCAAGAAATGTTATAGGTCTGAAAAAAGCTAATAGTACTGAAATAGATCCGGAGACACCTCATCCTGTAATAGACCTTCTTCCCGAACAGCTGAACGTAAAGGAGAAAGGAGGCACTATGAGACTAGGAGCTCAGGCGTCTATTTTAGTCAAGGGCTCATTAGCTTACAAGCTTTATGGAGAACAAGTAATATTTGAACGACACAGACACAGATATGAAGTAAATCCATCTTACTGGAGAATTTTACAAGAAAAAGGTCTCGTGTTCTCGGGATGGAGTGTAGACAAGCGTAGAGTAGAGTTCATAGAACTTCCAAGACACTATTTCTTCTTAGGCACTCAGGCTCACCCGGAGTATAAGAGCCGCCCGCTTAAACCTAGCCCAGTGTTCCTTGGCTTTGTTAAAGCATGCCTATACAGAAGCACAGGCAAGCCATCACCTTTTAACTAAAATCAGTATTCGAAGGCTACATCATTTTTCAGCCGCGAGCTTGCGTCATCACACTCTATAGCTATCTTCATTTAAATAAAAATCTTTCCAGTCCACTATCTTGGCGCTTTAAATTCATAGTAACTATGCTACGCCTAGCTGGAAAGGATACATTAATAACTTGCGTAGACTTTACATAGGCTTCATGTCGCGTCGACTTATGCGCATGTGCATGAATAGCGAGCTTAGGCTGATACTTTAAAAGCAGTTTCTCTAAACGTTTAGACCCGAGCATAGGCCATATTCTCTTGTCTTCTCCCTCTAAAGTTAAGTATGTTGGCGCGTAATGTGTCAAAAGAATTATAGTATATCCCAGAGGCACTTTTTTCAACAGGTATTCTATTTTTTCCAACCTTTCAGCGTATACTTCCTCTATATTAGGTATATTTCGTCTTTGCCAAAGTGTAGGTTTATCGAGAACTCCTCTAGACCCTATAATAGCTATCTTGGAGTCCTCGTGTTCGTAGTAATAAACTTCATCATCAAGCCATATTATACTGTTGTACTCGCTTCTTATTTTGTCTTTTAGTGAGTCATACTCTTCATTACCAAAAATACCTATAATGACGCCATTAATGCTGCTATGAATAGCTTTAATAACAGGCTTCATGAACTCTATTTTGCCTTTATCTACTAGGTCTCCAGCTAGCAGAACTAACGCGTTACTCCCAGACCAATTAACTCTGCTCAGTGCAGATAAAAATTCTTTGAAATATTTTGGAGCATGTACGTCTCCCACCGCAACTATCAGCATAATTAGTCCTAACTAACTAAAACGGCACCCACTTAAATATTGAGCCCTCTTAGTCACTCTAAATATCCCTCTTTTAACAGCTTCAGCCCCAGCTAAGTCCTACTTATACCTTTGAGTTAAAGTTAGAAATATAAGCCTTAGATAAAATTAAAAGGTAGGAATGTCATCTGTATGTCCTGCACTTTATAGGGATAATAAAGGGAACTTTATCTGCAGTTATACAAAGTCGCTTGTAGATCCTGTTGCTTATCCCTGCCTGGGTAATTTTTTTGAATGCCCCATATTTACCGAATATAGGACTAAAAAGAAAAAAGAGATCTCAAAAGCACAGCCGGTTGCACCAAAAAGAGAAGCTATTGAAACACAAGCACCTACATTGCCAGACTATGCCGCATCAATTGTTAATTCGCTATCGCAACTCGAGGAAGACTTAAGAAAACTCAATGTTTACTGGTCTGCCTATGAAAAAGCAGCACAACAAGTTCTCAAAAAATGGTTCTACCTAAGGGACAACGCACTCAAAGAGCTTACTAGAATAGAAGGTCTCATAGGAGGATACTTGTCTGAAATAAGAGAAATAGGAGCTAAGCTCAAGCTAGAAATGATTGATAAAGAAACAGCAGAGAAACTAGTCAAGCATCTTGAAGCAAGAATCGAGGAGCTGAGAAATAAGCATAAAGAAATTTCAGAAAAAGTCGACACAATACAGAAATTAATAGAACCTCACGAAAAGAGAATAGTAGTACACTATATTAAAGCAAACATTCCTAAACTAAAAGAAGAACTAGCTAAGCTTGAAGAGCTATACAAGTCAGGAAAAATATCAAAAGAATATTATGAGAAAATAAAGAGAATTCTTGAATATCATTTAAAAAATATAGAAAAAGCAGGTTAGGTAGATTATGATGAGAGAGTTTGAAGAATTAGAAGCCTTAAAAAAGAAATACGATAATGAATTTAAGAAACTTGAGGTCGAACTAGAAAAAGCGGAGAAAGTGTGGAATGAGTATAAGTCATTTGTACAGCAAATAAATGAATACTGGATCAAAAAATCAAAAGAAATAGAAGCTGAAATAAATTCTCTAAAAGGCATTATAGAGTTTTACAATAATATGAAAATAGAGACTGCTATCAACAGCAGCATAGGTATAATTTCTGAGGAAGAAGCCGCAAAGAAAATAGAAGAGCTAGATAAGGAAATTAATAAAATTAAATCAGTAATAGACTACTTAAGCTTAAAGCTCAGCAATTACAATGATATTATAAGAAAACATTTAAGTAGAATTGGTATTATTAGAATAGAAAAGAAGGAAGATTTAGTTAAGAAACTTAAAATGCTTGAAGAAATGAAAAAACGTGGAGAAATAGACGAAATAACTTATATTAAGCTGAGAAGCGAAATAGAAAGCCTCTTAAAGATGTAGATAATGCTCTAGCTCTTCTTTGACTATTTTGTATATAATTGCTCCATCGAGCTTACCTCTATATTTCTTCATAACTATTCCCATTATAAGCTTGTCTGCTTTAGAACCTCTTTTCTTGATTCCCTCCGAGAACTTAGCTATCACTTCTTTGACATAGTTTCTCACTTCATCCTCCGTTACCTTGAATAAACCGAGCTTTTCTATTGCATCAGAGACACTTGAATCAGGATTCTCAGCTAGGTACTTCAATACATCAGGTATACTCTCTTTAGCTAACAAGTTTTTGCTTACTTTTTCGAATATTTCTTCAATATGTTCATCAGTAATGTTTTCCACTGGAACTCCGTCCCTTCTCAAGCTCTTGAGAATATTCTCTATTGTTGAAGCTATTAATGTAGGAGATACTCGTGGATACTTTTTCACCAATTTTTCAAATAAGTCAAGTCTATATGACAAGAGTATCTTACGCGCTAACTCTTCGCTCAGGCCGTATTCTTCGACAAACTTCTTGAACTTTACCTCAGGAGGCTCTGGAAGCTGTTTTTTCAGCTCTTCAAGCCACTTTGAAGAAATTCTCACAGGCCTGATATCTGTTTCGGGATACATTCTAGCGGCACCAGGTCTAGGTCTGCTGTAGTGTGTTGTTCCATCAGGATTCGCTCCTCTAGTTTCAGAAGGAATACATACTGACAGGAGCTTAGCTCTTTCAACAACTGCCTGCAGAGCTCTTCTAGCTTTGTCTTCTTTGTCTGCAACTATCACAAATGCGTCTTTCTCAGGGTCTCCTTTTAGAGCAGAAAATACTTTTGCTACTTCATCTGCCGTAATACCGTACTTTGGAAGCTCATCCGAGTGGAATATCCCCTTGACCCCTCCCCATACTCTTGCATAGTCTGCTAGCTCTGTGCCTACACGTCTTCCAGGCTGAATTTCTCTTCCAAGTATTCCCTTAAGTCCAGGAAGGAGACCCGCTAATACCCGACCGCCGCGCTTAATTGCATTTTTTATTATTTTACAGCCAGTTTCCTTGAAGATATCTGTTACATCAACAATATTTATCTTGACCTTAGTTAAATCAACACCTCTTTCCTGGAGTTCCTCCTTTATTTTGAGCAAGTTTACTTGTCGCATTACCTCGTACTTAACTACCTTGGGTATAAGCTCCAAGTACTGCACGCCCTTTATTTCAACAAGTCCTCCCCCTTTAATGGATATATTAAGATCTTGTCTTATTGTGCCGAGACCTCTTTTCACGCCACCTATTACTCTGAGAAGCTGACCTATTTTTGCTGCAACAAGTTCTGCTTCTTTAGGAGAAGTAATGACAGGCGCTGTAGCAATTTCTATTAGGGGTATTCCGAGGCGATCTAGTCTATACACTACTTCTTTCTCACTCTCGGAGATTTTTCTCGCAGCATCTTCTTCAAGACATATCGTCTGTATAGGCACTTTTTTGTGCCCTATGTCTATGTACCCTCCTAAGGCTATTAGCGCTGTCCTCTGAAATCCTGTCGTGTTTGACCCGTCAATAACTATTTTTCTCATAACATGAATCTCGTCTACAGGGTCTGCGTGTAGCGCTAAAGCTATTTTTAAGGCTATTTCTAAGGCTTCTCGGTTAATACTATGAGGAGGTTCTTCATCTAACTCTACAAGACACGAAGCTTCGCAAGGAGCCTCATACACATACTCTCTTCCTCTAATTTCCTCGAGCATAGCTGCTCTGTCCACTTCTCCCAGCTCACTGCGAGTAGCTCTTAGTCTGCGCCTGACTACAGGCCCTTTAAATTCCTTGACTAGAGATGTAGGACAGCTGCAGAATAACTTTTCCTTCGTATCTAGCATTTGGTGAAATTCTATTCCAACCTTAAGCCCTAAATCCTCCATAGTCTCATCCTAGAGTCCAAGTCTTTCATTAATCTCGTAGACAAAGTTCCTCAACATGAGTTCTCTCACTTCCTCTAAATCCCTTGTTTGAGCTAATATCCACATAAGCTTAACTAGTGCTGTCTCGGGTGTCATATCTTCACAAGGTATTGCACCAGCTTTAATTAGTTCTACTCCACGCCTATAAACATTCAAGTTAACTCGCCCCCAGATGCACTGGCTTGTCACAGCTACAGGTATACCTTCGGCAACCGCCTCCTCAACATACTTCACCATAGGCTGAGGCACGTGTCCTAAACCTGTAGCCTCAAGTACTATTCCGTGATACTTAGAATCTATGGCCCATCTGATAATTTCAGGGCTGCATCCAGGATATACTTTTATCAGGAGAACACGGCCGTCGAACTTTGGTTTGAGAACAATATTATTCGCTGTTTTTTCTCTAAAAATATATCTATCGTTTATAACTACTACTTTTCCATTTTCAACCTTGGCTATAGGCATATCGTTCACGCTCTTAAATGCGTCCCTGCGGCTCGTATGCAGCTTTCTTGCCTTAACTCCTCTATGCACATAACAGTATGTATCGCTGCTCTCTCCATGCATTACTATAACTGATTCAGCAAAAGGTGCTTTCTTAGCTGTAATGACAGCTGACAGCAAGTTCAGGAACGCATCCGAGGAAGGCCTGTCGGGAGAACGTTGAGCACCCACAAATACTATAGGCCCGCTCGCTCTTTGTACAGCAAAAGCGAGTGCTGCCGCCGAAAAATGCATAGTATCTGTTCCGTGAGTAAAGATAACTCCTACAGCTCCCTTTTTGAACTCTTCATACGCCACCTTAGCCATAGTTTCCCAGTGTTTAGGTGTCATATCCTCGCTCAGTATATTAAAGAGAGGTCGAGCTCTAATGGAAGCTATGTCCTTGATTTCAGGGACCATTGCATAGAGATCTTTTGTCGAAAAAGCAGGATAAACAGCTCCTGTAAGGTAATCTACTTTCGAGGAAATAGTTCCTCCAGTATTGACTATCACTACTTCACCCAAGCTTTTCTCAAGCTCTTCAGCGGTAAGCGTAGGGCTCCTCACTCCCTCCGACTTTTCAAGAAGCTCTACTCTGGTCTTTTCATCGAACGCTACACCAATATTGTATCCGTTAGACAACTTTATGACTATACAGCGAGGATCTCCATAAAATGGTCTAGGCATTAACAGTCCTACGTACTCTTTCCCGTTTTTCACTATCCTTATTTTGTCGTATATGTCGATGCTTTTTCTCTCAAACACTTCAATGATTTCTTGAGAGTATCCTCCGTATTTTTCCATCGTAGAGAGTTACAGTAAGGAAGATTTATATATTGAGCCACAACCAGTATCTTATGCCTAGCCACGGAAGCTTAACTAAAGCTGGTAAAGTAAGAAATGCTACACCTAAGATACCCCCGAAACCTAAAAAGAACCTAATTCCGCGCAGACGTAACTATAGAAACTATAGAAGACGAGTACTTTACGCGGCCCTCGCTGGAGGAAGAAGACGATACTAGCCTAGTGTTAGTTAAATATATTTATTTTAACTTTCTAACTATTTTTAGGTGATGAAATGAAATGTTACATAGTCGAAGATATTGTAGGAGTACTAGCAATAGATGATGAGGGAAACGTTTTAGACAAAATAATTTACGACCGAAAATTCCCTGAGAGTATAGTAAAGAAACTGCTGTCGCTTGAGAAAGGAGAAGTACTAGATGAAATAAAAACTCTGTGCAAAAATCTTATTTCCAAGGGTGTAAAGGAAATAATTTTAGAAGATGAAAACCTAGCCAGAAGCCTGGCTCGAATGTTTCCCGAGATATCGTTCTCTGCAGAAATTCCTAGCAAAGGAGGCCTCCTCTACAGGAAATCGAAAAGAAAAATTCTCGAATCTATTGGAATAAATTATAGTGACTACCTTCGACTACTTTATGAAATTTCAGTTAAGCTGACAAAGAACAAGGTCAAGGAGGAGGCTGAAAAAAGAGACTTGTTCATAGCTCAAGCGATCTCAGCTATAGATGAAACGGACAAGACAATAAATCTATACGCCTCAAGACTCAGAGAATGGTATGGGCTTCACTTCCCCGAACTCGACGAAATGATAAGAGAACACGAGACGTACATCAAAATAATAAAGGAGATCGGCTCTAGAGATAACATCACCAAAGAAAAGTTAATGGAGCTAGGTATACCGTCTGGAAAAGCCGCAAAAATAGAAGAGCTAGCTAGAGAAAGCATGGGCGCAGACATTACCGAATTCGACTTAGAGGCTATTAGAGGCCTAGCCAGTATAGCGCTAGACCTTTACAGCCTTAGAAGAAAACTAGCAGAGTACGTAGACGAAGCCATGAAAGAAGTAGCACCTAACATAAGAGCACTAGTAGGACCTCTACTAGGAGCTAGACTAATCGCCCTAGCAGGAGGACTAAAGAAATTAGCCATGTTACCTGCAAGCACTATACAAGTCTTAGGAGCAGAAAAAGCTCTGTTTAGAGCTCTCAGAACTGGAGGAAAACCTCCAAAGCACGGAGTAATCTTCCAGTACCCAGATATCTTTAGAAGTCCTCGCTGGCAAAGAGGAAAAATAGCAAGAGCTCTTGCAGCAAAGCTGGCAATTGCCGCTAGAATAGACGCATTCACGGGAGAATATAAAGCAGATATGCTTGAAGAAGAACTGAGGAAGAGAATAGAAGAGATAAAGACCCTCTACGCAAGACCACCTCCTCGTAAAGAAGAAAAACCTAAGAGGAGGAAACGTGGTAAAAGAAGAAGGAGAAGGTGATAATATGAGTATTGAAATAAAACCTCATGAAAAATTTGAAGGAGTATATTGGGTTATATTCGAAGATGGCGCCAAGAAATTAGCAACAAAAAGTCTTGCGCCAGGACATAAAGTGTACGGCGAGCAGATAATATCGTATGAGGGAGAAGAGTACAGAGTATGGAACCCCTATAGAAGCAAACTAGCAGCAGCCATTCTCAAGGGACTCGAAGTAATGCCAATTAAGAAAGGAAGCAAAGTACTGTACTTAGGTGCTGCCTCAGGAACTACTGCAAGCCATGTCTCAGACATAATAGGAGAAGAGGGCATAATCTACTGTATAGAGTTCTCTCCTAGAGTAATGAGAGAACTTATTGAAAAATGCTGCAACTACAGAAAGAACATGATACCGATTCTAGCCGACGCAAGATTTCCTAATCTCTATCGAATGTACATAGAAGAAGTAGACATAGTGTACGCCGACATAGCACAACCTTTCCAGAGCAAAATACTTGCAGATAACGCTGACTTTTTCTTAAAGAAAGGAGGATGGGCTATGC
Source organism: uncultured Thermoprotei archaeon (assembly GCA_965367815.1). Taxonomy (GTDB): domain Archaea; phylum Thermoproteota; class Thermoprotei; order Thermofilales; family B15-G2; genus B15-G2. The sequence goes on along the minus strand of CBDUKN010000004.1, from coordinate 38,224 downwards.
AAGCAATAAAGGCCATGAGCATCGACGTCACTAGAGAGCCTTCAGAGACATACAAAGAAGAGATAAGTCATCTCGAGAAAAGAGGATTTGAAGTAAAGAATGTTGTCCATCTCGAGCCATATGATATAGCACACGCATTCGTAGTAGCTCTCAGATGACAACAGATATGTCAAAGCCACAGTTAATGCTAGAGAAAGCTAGAATGCTTGTAGAAACACTGAAAGAAGAACTTAAAAACAAGAATTTCGTAGTAGAAATATTAAAATCTTCTTCAAGGAAATACTGTTCAGACATAATAGCCCTAAGGCCTCAAAAGAAAGAAAAAGTCATAATGTCACTTAAATGTGTAATAGACATAAATGAATGCACGAGACAAAATATAAACGAATTAAAGAAATTCTGCGTATCTACGGGATCAATTCCGCTCATTGTAGGGCTAACATCACGTAGAGAAGAACTTCTCTCCGGAGTTGTGTACAAGAGATTTGGTGTTTATGCTGTACACCTATCAACATTTATTGATGCTTTAAGAGGACATAAACCTATAGCATTTACCGAAAGAGGAGGACTTTACGTAAATATCAACGGCTCCAGCTTAAAGAGAGCCCGACTCAAGAAGGGATACTCACTAGGAGAACTCGCAATGAAACTAGGAGTCAGTAGGAAAGCAGTATACGACTACGAGAGAGAAAAAATGAACGCAACACTAGACATTGTCTCAAAACTCGAAAGTATATTAGATGAGAATGTAATCAAGCCTATCGATATATTCGAGTGGAAAGAAGAAAGAATAGCAGAAAACTCTTTACCTAAACGTCCATTGCTTAGAGCAGTATACTGTAAAGTGAAAAGTCTTGGATACGACATATTCTGCTTTTCTAGAATGCCCTTTGACATGATAGCTTTTAGACATAAAGAAGAAAAGAAAATTTTAATAAAAATACTGGGCAAATCAAACAAAATAGAAGAAACACTTAAAGAAATAGAGCTATCTCGAAAAGTTGCTCAACTCACTTCGTCAGACATGATAGTCGTATCTGATAAAAAGATACCAAAGATCGTTGAAAAAGAAAAATACGAAGATATAAATATAGTCGATAAAAACAATATTCAACATGAAATTAACTAGAGAAGAATATCTTCTAAATACTCTTAAGTCTATTTTAAATATTCCTTTAATCATTATTGTTGAAGGCAAAACAAAAGCAATAGTACCTGACTTAAAGTCGTATGAGAAGAATGGCCTTGTAGACCCCTGCTGGATCCCTATTTTCTATAATCCAGCGATGAAAACAAACAGAGACCTGAGTGTAGCAGCTGTGATGGCTTTTAAAGAGTACAGCGAATTCGACTCAATAGCTCTTTGTGAACCTCTCACAGCAACTGGTATTAGAGGCTTAAGGTATGCTGTAGAAGCTTCAGCAGACTACGTGGTCTTAAACGATATAGACATCAAAGCCGCTTCGATAGCTAAGGCTAACATCATGCTAAATGAAGTAGAGGATAAAGTAGAAGTATTCAATCTTGATGCTAATATACTGCTTATTCTATGCAGGAAATTCTCTAAATTTAATGTAATAGACATTGATCCCTACGGCTCTCCTGAACCCTTCGTAAGGTCTGCTCTTACAGCGTTGACACACAAAGGTATGCTGTGCTTGACTGCAACAGATTTAGCACCGTTAACTGGCGTCCATAGGCAATCTTGTATTCGTAGATATTTCTCATTCCCCATGAAAATTGACTGCTCTCTAGAACTTGCCGCCCGCATTCTTTACTACGATATAGTTAAGAAAGCCTCGCCACTAAACATAGGAATAAAACCTTTACTCACTTTTAAGGATAGACACTACATCAGATGCTTTGTACAAGTATTTAAGTCTAGAAAAAAAGCTGACGAAAATCTAAGTCAGATAGGCTATCTTCACTATTGCAGTAAGTGTGGTTACCGTAACTTAATCCAGTTCCACTACAGTAGTACAAAATGCCCTGTATGTGGGTCTGATGCAAGTCTTCTAGGACCTTTATGGATCGGCAAAATCTTTGATAGCGACTTCTGCCAAAAAACATATTCTAAGCTAAAAACTATTACTACAAGCATTAGACTTCTAGAAAAAATGGAGCTTCTTTTAAAAGAGTGTTCAATAGACTCTCCCTATATAACCACTGAAATCTTATCGAAAGCTACTCGACTCAATGAAGTTTCAGCCAAAATAATAGTCGAAAATCTCGTCAAGAAGGGATATAGAGCCTCGCTAACTCACTTCGACTCAAAAGGATTCAAAACAAATGCTCCTTATTCAATTATACTTGAATTAATTAAAGCCCTCTCTTCATCGCCCCACAGTATTTCTAATCTTTCTCCAGCACGCGACGACTGAAGTGCACACTCCACACACTTAAGTGCAATATATCCCCATCTCGCAGAATTCAGTGGTTCTCTTCGGTGCTTGGCACACTCTAAGAAGTGTTGATCTTCTACGAAGAGAGGCTCATTTTCTGCTGTCAACATGAGCTCACGAGTAACAGTATCTTTAGATCTATAAGCTTGAATCACTTCCTGGAATGTTCCAAGAGATATGTGTTGAGAAAGCCCCTTCTCAATAACATACTTCTGGAGGATATAGTCTAACTCTATTACGCTCTCCTTAGTTTGTATCATTAAGACTCTCTTTTTAAACGTTGAGCTAGCTCTCCAGCTCGCCCTCGCGATATATATCGTACTATTGTCAAACTCGTAAAGCGCTGATATATCATTTTCATAGACACTGTTATCTGTGATCGCTCGAGCTGTTACATATCTAGGTATTTTTCCTGACAGGAAGACTACTACATCTACGTCATGTGTCAAAAGATCATGAGCTACACCTAGGTTTAAGGTATGCTTACCGGGAGGCCCTGGACCTATTCTTTGAGTAAAAATAAACACTATATCATCGTTCGAGGGAAATACTTTTTCACGCAGATAGTCTCTGACAGCAAGTACAGCTGAATTAAATCTCTCTACATGACCTACTGCAAACACTCTACCTTCTTTTCTAGCCGTCTTTATAAGCTCTAGACCTTCTTCACAGCTAGCTGCAAGAGGTTTTTCTACTAAGACATCCGCCCTTTTTAATAAGGCAAGCGATACTTTGTGATGATATATTGTTGGCACAGCCACTATAGCGCAGTCCAAGTCTTCGTGAGCCACTAGCTCAGAGACATCATAGTATATTTTGTCCGCACTATACATTTCTGCTATTTCATTCGCAATTTTTTTATTTACATCACATACTATTAGCTCAGAGCATACTCCCTTATTTCTTAAACTCGAGAGAACTCTAACATGGTTTTTTCCCCAGCGCCCTGTACCGACAACCGCTACTTTAAGCCCTTCTCTCGCCATTTATCGCATTAACGAACTCAAATTAATAAACTTATACTCACTGCACTTATAAACGGTAAACAAAAATACTTAGAAAAATATTTTCAAGCCGTGAAACGTAGAAAGAAACTTATACTTGTTGCAGGTCTTCCGGGTTCAGGGAAAAGCGTATTTTCTAAAGTAGCTGAAAAGAATTCTATACCTGTAGTTTCGCTAGGAGATGTCGTTAGAGAAGAAGCTAGAAAGAGAGGGCTCGACTTATCAGCCGAAAATTTAGGCAAAATAGCTACAGAACTTAGGCAGCGATATGGCAAAGATATTATGGCAAGACGCGTCATAACCAAATTGCTTTACAGCGAGTCTCCTATTATCGTAGTCGATGGAGTAAGAAGTCTAGACGAAGTTGAGTACTTCAAGAAATTCTTCGACGTAGTAATTGTCGCCATTCACACATCTCCAAAAACCCGTTTTTCTAGATTAAGAGCTAGAGGGCGGCCAGATGATCCAAGGAGCTGGAGCGACTTTAGAGAAAGAGACGAGAGAGAGTTATCTTTGGGTATAGGGAATGTTATAGCACTGGCCGACTTCATGATAGTCAACGAAGAAATTTCATTATCAGAGTTCGAAGCTTTATGTGAAAGACTTATAACTAAAATAGCAGGTGAATACTTCGGTGAGAATAGAAGTTAGATGTGAAGTAAGACCGACCGAGAACTTGGAGAAAGTCAAAAAAGCTATACTAAACTTCTTCGCTCCAGAGAAAATAGAGATAAGAAAGCAAGAAAATAGGAGAATAATAATAATATGCAGAGCAGAAAGCCACAAATCGCTACTCAGGTTGTATGATGCTCTTAGAAGGCAACGAATACTAGACGCAGCTCGCTCCCACCTCAAGAAAAGCATAATCGGAACAACTATAGTTTTTCACATACATAAACAGGCTGCTTACGTAGGGTCACTCTCTTTCTGCTCAGTGCCCGAAAAAGAAAGCCCCTTAGGTGCAATAACCTTTGTAGTTTCCTGCGAAAATCCAGATCAGTTTATAGATTGGCTCACGCCAATGACAATAAATGGTAAACCATTCTACGAAGTAGAGCCTCCTGACCCCTGACTCAAAAATCGAATTCTATTTCGTCCATATCTGAAGGCAATATTATATGAGGAAATATTTTGGCTGCCTCAACTAACAGCTGAGAGGCGTTGGTATATCTGGCGCTAATATGGAAAAGAATTAGGTTTTTTACTTTTGCAGTCTTAGCTATAAGTGCAGCATCGGCCGCTGTTGAGTGCCCAGTAGCTACCGCTTTATCTCTAAGATCACTAGAAAAAGTAGCATCATGTATTAATACATCTGCTTCGCGAGCTAATTCGAGTAAACTGCTACATGGTCTAGTATCTCCTGAATACACTATCTTGAACTCTTTCTTCTTTTTGAGTAGTTTGTAAGAAGGTATAGTGCCGGTCGGAGTTTCAACAATACTTACTTGTCCCCTTATTATTTTTCTCATAAGCTCTGGAGAAAATTCCAGCCCTAGTTCAGATACTTTTTCTAAGTCAATTTTCTTGTAGTACTCTTTAACAACTATTCGATAAGCATACGTCACTATCGTGTGATTAACTTGCACTGCTGATATCTCAAAAACCTCGTCTTCATAAACAGATTTATGCACTTTGTCTCTTAGTTCAATTATTTCAAGCCCAAAGTCGATATTGCAGGGGACTAAAGTAAGCACTGCCTTAAGAAACTTCCTTATACCTTCAGGACCTATTATCGTTAACTTTTCCTCTCTTCCCATGAAAGCTAATGTCTGTATAAGTCCTGGTAAACCTAAAACATGGTCTCCGTGCATATGAGTAATCAACACGACTCTAACTTTGTTTAAGCCCAGTCCGGCTTCAAAAAATCTATACTGGCACCCTTCACCGCAATCAAGTAGAGCCGCCTTATTCATATACTTTATAGCTACTGCAGGCAAACCTCTTTTTTTCGAGGGGGTACTACCCCCTGTACCAATGAATACTAGTTTGACTTTACTCATAACCTTCTACATAAAACTAGTCTCCTACATAAATTATCATGAACCGGTATAGTATATACTTTAAGCGCACTAAAACCCTCTTTTTCTACCTCATATATTATTTCATGTGAATCTATCGTAGTCAGGAAACACAAGTATCTTCCTCTCTCCAAGTACTGCGAAGAAAACTCAAGCAGCTTTCTCACTACAGCTTTATGACTTCTGTCAACTAGAGGAGCAAGCCTACCGTAAGGAGGATCAGTTACAATCGAATCTATCTTAAGTCCGTCTCTCAGCGGAAGATAAAAAGCATCTCCGCGAATTACGTGCACTTTACTGTACACGCCATAGTGTTTCAAGTTCACTACACAGCCATAGCACATTTTACTACTTATATCAACTCCTATACCATAGCAATTCATTAAAGCTGCTTCGATTAGAATACTGCCAGTTCCCATAAAGGGATCTAATACAGTCATGCCCTCCCTTACTTCAGTCAAATTTACCATGGCTCTAGCAATTATGGGATGAAGCGTACATGGATGAAAGAAAGGCCTGAATTTAGCTCTACGAGAAAAAAGAATAGACCTTTGAGAACCACATAAGTGAACACCCAGAAAGAGCGTACCATTTACGAAAAACCCTTGAAATAGCACCTCAGGACTGTTTAGATCTACTTTACCTCTAGTTATTTCTCCTATAACATAACCTATAGTTCTCTCAAACATTAATCTAAGCTTTCGTTTATTTAACATAATAATTCTAACGGCATATTTCCTTCCATAAAACTGTTTTAAATACTCAATATTATTTATAGCTTCTTTTATTTTACTCAAAGATATATAATGTAAATTAATATCATATAATTTAATTATAGCATATTTAAGTAGAGCCATTCTCGTTAAAGCATTCTTAACAATATTAATATCATCCTGAACACTTACCTCAACAAGCCTAGGAGAATATTTCTTTAATACAAAATTAATGCCATGTGCTCTAAGCACTGCTTGAAGCTCATCTACTCCTATTTCAGGATAATCTCCTGATAACAAAATTAATATTTTCTTCTCTGAAGTCATACTGCTTTTCTTTAGTTAGAGTTTTAATTAGCATATATTAAAGTTGCCCGCCCATAGTGCTAGCTACTCTTAGAAGTAATCATTTTCTCGATCTTCCTTACAAGCATATAAGACAACACGACTACGAGACAAGCCATACCGAACCAGTACAGCACTAAGAGCATAGAGCCTTTGCCTAAAGCAAATAGACATGCTTCGTGGACTACTTGCCTTAAAACAGGAAAGAGAGGCACAAGAGAGAGCACAGATGACATATGCTTTGGCTTGCGTATTGCTTGCTCTATAGAGTAACCTGCTGAAATAGCTAGTCCGCTCAACGCAATAACATCGATCATCATTACGTAATTGCCGAAGGTGAATGTAAGGAATTTAACTAAATCGATAGCAAAGACTCCTGTAGAGGATATTTGAGCTATAACATAGACTGACGTCGATATTATGATTAACGAAGACAAAATAATTATTGTAAAGGACACAGGATAGTTAATATAACTGTTTTTTATTCTGTCTAATATATTAAATCCCTTTACAAAAAGAAGCAAACCTACAATAAGCATTAACGCCGATGAAATATACTCTAAAAGCCCTGTTAAGGAAAGCACTACGTATACTATCATAAACAATCCCGGTATGCCTAACGAATATTTCTTGTACTTGGGCTCTTCGACAAGTTTCTTAGCATACTTTGTAAGCAAGACAAAGGATTCTTCAACACCTCTAGACTGCCGTACAACTATTCTTTTAACTGAAAGCACAGGAACTTTAGACTGAATTATCGGTATTACTTGCTCGTCAGTAGGACCATCTGACACGAGAACTACGCCATCTGCTTTAAATTTTTCTAGAACCTTAGTTAACTCTGATAAAATCTTTATATCGGCTTCTATTCCCTCCTGAGGAGTTCCTGCAACAACCGCTATTTCACAGACCTCCTTACCAAACGTCGTTACAAGCCTATCGTACGTTTGAATTGCCGCAAAAAGAGCGTTCGCGTCTGAATCATCAGGGACTTTTATGGCAAAGTCAATAGCTGCCTTAAGAACACTACTTCTGCCTATGATAGGAGTTTTCATTTTTGTTACTTGGCCAATATCGTCGTCTCTATCTACACACAGAACTAACAGCTTCTTTGCTACTCTGCCGTTCTTCTCCCCCATTAGCCCTCTGCACCTAAAATAAGCGGTTTAAAATAAATTTTTACTTTACTTTTGTTTACTGAAAGGCAGTTCTCCTAGTTCTGCAAGTATCTTAAACTCTTCGAAAGTTATTCTTTCGCCTCTCTTAATCTTCTCCCTAATATACACTGCTTTCTGCATAAGCTCTTTCCTTCTTTCAGCTAGAGTCTTTGCTATTAACTGAGCTTTTCTCAGTAACTGTTCTTTTTCTATTTCTTTCAGAAGCTCTCTTCTTCTTGTAAGCATTTTTATTAACTCTTGGTGTTTTTCATCTGCCTTCTTTTTTATTTCATCCCTTATTTTAGCCAGATTCTCTATAATACTTCTAATATTGTTTATTTCATTTTTTAGATTAATTATATTTTGCCTTAATTCATTCTTTTTATTATATAGATCATTTAGTATAGTTAATATATTTTCGTACTCACTTCTGATTTTTTCTAACTCTGCTTCTATATCATTTAGTTTATCTTGAAGCTTTTTATATTTCTCTATAACTGTTATCTGTTCGAGAAGCTCGTTTATTTTATTGACGTAAATTTTTTCTTCTTCAGGAGAAAGCGACTTTGTTTGATACTCCCATTCGAGTGCCTCTAGCTTAGATCTCAGCTCTTTTTCATTCTTCTCGTGAATATTTCTTACCTTTGACCTTATTTTACGCATTTCGCTTATTATACTGCGTCTTTCTTCGCGTAGCTCGCTTAAAATCTTCTTTATTGAATCTTTTTTCTCTTTATACTTATTGAACTCTTCTCTTAGTTTTGTGTGCTCTTCTCTAAGAGCTTTCAGCTCTTCTCTTCTTTCAGAAATGGATTTTCTAAGCTCTCGGATTTTTGCCGAGAGCTCTCTCACTTTGTTGTTGTATTCGTCTCTTTCAGCTCTTGTTTGAGCTATTTTGTTCTCTAGCTCTTTGAGTTCGCTAACGAGTTTTTCAAGTGCCATGGGTTCACGCCTATTTTTTGAGTATTACTCTTGCGTCTATTACCTTTATTCCTTTTTCGAATACGAATACAGGGTTTAGATCGAGCTGATCTATTTCCTCGTTCTCTAGGAGCATTTTTGAAGTCTTGACTATTGCGTCTGCTAGAGCATCTAAATCTGCTGGAGTTGTCCCTCTGTATCCCTTCAATATTTGATATCCCTTAATCTCGCTTATCATTTCAAGAGCGTCCTCTACGCTTACTGGCGCTATTCTGAAGCTGACATCTCTAAAGATTTCAACGAATATTCCTCCTAGTCCGAACATTACTGCAGGCCCGAATTGCGGGTCTCTTATTCCGCCTATAATTACTTCGGTTGCTTGAGGCACCATTTCTTGAATTAATATACCTACAATTCTTGCGTCGGGCTTTCTTGATTTAACATTAGTCACTATTTCGTCGTAAGCCTTTATTAGTTCTTCTTCACTCTTGACGTTTACCTTGACTCCACCTACGTCCGATTTATGAAGAACATCAGGGGAGACTATTTTCATGACTATGGGGAAACCTATTTCCTTAGCTATTTTAATGGCTTCTTCCTTGCTTCTGGCCACTTTGCTTTTAGCTACAGGTATTTCGTACAGAGAGCATAGGAGCTTAGCTTCGTCTTCATAAAGCCATGTACGCCCTTCCTTTAAGGCGTTTTCAATGAGCTCGCGTGGAGTCATGGCTTGTCCCTCACCTCGACTATTTAGTTCCAAGCTTTTTAAGCATTTTCTTCTTCCATTTAACCCATCTATATACTGCCGCTAGAGCTAATACTGCTCTTTCCGGAGTTGGATAAGAGGGTATTCCATTCTGCTCCAGTATCTTCATGCCTTTCTGGCATTCTTCGCCGCCAATGTAGCATGCAACTACAGGCTTACGACTGCCGTGCTTCTTGACTACATCTGCTATTACTTCTGATAGCTTAGGAGGATCTACAACTGCTGTCTGGCAGAACAGCAGTATTATTGAGTGAATACGATCATCGCTTAGCGCTACCTCAAGGGCTTTAGCATACTCATCATATGCTGCCTGACCTGTAAGATCTACTGGATTCTTGGGGCTACCGAAAGGCGGCATACATTTCCTGAACTCGTTCATAAGGTCTTCAGGAAACTCCATTAAGTTTAGTCCATAATCTGAACAGGCGTCAGTAGCCATTACGCCTATACCTCCGCCATTGGTTATTATGACTACATTATCTCCTTTAGGTTCGGGAAGCGCCGTAAATGCTCGAGCCCAGTCAAAGGCCTCTTCAACGTTAAGCGCTCTTAAGACACCACACTGCTTAAAGGCGACATCATAGAAGACATCGCTGCCTGCTAGAGATCCTGTGTGAGATGCAACTGCCCTAGCTCCTCTTTCAGATCTACCTGCCTTAATCACTATTATCGGCTTTTTAAGCGAACATTTAGCTGCAGCTTCCATAAATCTTCTGCCGTTATCAAGTCCCTCCATGTAGATTAACACGACTTTAGTATGCTCGTCGTCGACAAAGTACTCGAGTAAATCTGCTTCGTCTACATCAGCCTTATTTCCTAGACTGACTACTGCTGAGAGACCTATTCCCGCGAAAATAGTCCATCCCATTAGAGCTATGCCCAGAGCTCCACTCTGAGTTATGAAAGCTATTTTTCCGGGAAGAACTTTTGTCGGACCAAAAGTAGCATTTAGTTTCGAGGGGGCACTAAAAACTCCGAAGATATTTGGACCTATGAAACGTATGCCGTACTTCCTAGCTATTTCTACTATTTTGTTTTCCAGCTCAACGTTGCCTATCTCCTTGAAGCCTGAAGAAATAATCGCGGCCGCTTTGACTCCCTTTTTACCGCACTCCTCAAGAGCAACTGGAACATATTTAGCCGGAATAGAAATTACCGCTAAGTCTACTGGCTCAGGTATTTCCAAGATAGACTTGTAACACTTAAGCCCTAGTATCTCGTCAGCTTTGGGGTTTACAGGATATATTTTACCTTCATAGCCGTACTCTATTATGTTTCTGAGAATTTCGTGGCCTATTTTTCCGGGAGACCTGGACGCGCCTATTACTGCTACGCTTTTCGGAAAGAACAAGTATTTTATATTAGATTTAACATGCTCTTCTTGAGACATCCTAAGCTCACATTATTACGAAAATAAAAAATTTTCTTTTGGAATACAAACTGACTTCTCCTATTCACGCTATCTCCACTGTTAGCTTTAGGCGGAAGATTTATTACCGACTAAATAAAGGAGAGTTGGGTGCTTATAGAAGATGGTAACGGCCTATGATGTCCCCGCACAATTACTTATAGAAAGGGTGGCAAAGTACCTAAAGGAGAATTTCCCAGAAGTAAAGCCGCCACCCTGGGCTATGTTTGTTAAGACAGGCCCCCATGCTGACAGAGTGCCAGAAGACCCTGACTGGTGGTACATTAGATGTGCTTCAATATTACGCAAATTATACTTCCACGGACCAGTAGGAATCGAGAGATTAAGGACAGCTTACGGCGGGCGTGCAGATCTAGGCATGAAACGCAAACACTGTAAAAAGGCAGGAGGATCTATTATAAGAAAAGCTCTACAGCAACTCGAAGCAGCGGGCCTAGTGACTAAAGTGGAGAAAAAAGGCAGAATACTGACTCCTAAAGGCAGATCTCTTCTCGATAGCATAGCTCACAAAATATTTATGGAGCTCGTGAGAGAAAGACCTGAGTTAAGAAAATACAGTCCAATTAGGTGAGAAAATGGCCCACGCAAAGCCTTTAGGCAAAAAACTTAGACTTGCAAGAGCACTAAAACAGAATAGATCCCCGCCCCTGTGGGTAGTTGCAAAAACTAAAGGAGAATTTAGAAGACACCCTAAGATGCGCCACTGGCGTAGAAAAAGATTAAAGTTGTGAAAAAGGTGATGTAAAGAATGTCTGAATCACCTTCCCTTGAAGAAGAGTTAGAGCTCATAGAGGAAAGAGAGTATGTAGTTCCTCTAGGAAGACTGTACTGGGGTCCTCGTAGAAAAAGAGCCAAAAAAGCCATTAGAATGTTAAGAGAATTCGCCCTAAGACATTTAAGGAGGTTAAATGTAGAGGAGGTAAAAATAGACCCTAAGGTAAACGAATATATCTGGTCTAGAAACATAGAAAAACCTCCTCGGAGAGTAAAAGTTAAAATAAAGGTATTCAGAGGAGAAGAAGGTAATATAGCCAAAATAGAGCTCACATAAAATGTCTCTCGAAAAACTCTCTTTATTTGGTGTATCAAGTATAGGAGTATTCATTTTCGCAAACAATGAACTAGCTATAGTTCCTCCAACAATTCCTCCAAACGATATAGAAACCCTAAAGGAAGTAATGGGTGTAGAAAAAATAATACAGACGACTATCTGTGGCACAAACCTCATAGGAGTGTTTATTGTCGGAAACGATAAAGGCATAGCTGTACCTATAGATATTCTCGAAGAAGAGCTAGAACTTCTGAAAAAAGAAATTGGGGACTTAAACATAGTTGTTATAAGTGATCGAAGAAACGCCCTAGGCAATTTAATCTTGCTAAATAACTCGAAAGCACTTGTAAGCCCTTATTTCAGTAAAGAAGTACGCAATCTTCTTCTTGATAACTTAGGAGTAGAAGTAGTTGAAGGAAAAATAGCAGATAGCGAGTTAGTAGGAACCCTAGCTATAGCAAATAACAGAGGCGTGCTCGTAAGCGCTTTGGCTAGTGAAAACGATTTAGAGTTCTTATCTTCAATCTTCAATAATCTCACAATAGATGTAGGTACGGTGAACAGAGGAAGCCCCTTCATAAGGACAGGAATGGTTGTAAACGACAGAGGAGCTCTCGTAGGAGAAGATACTACGGGTCCGGAGATAATGCGTATACAGCAAGTTCTGCTCAGCTAGCATCTTCAGAGACACAAGAGACTAGCCCGCTACATTTAAAAGCCTATTTCGCTATTCTGCTTCAAGGTGCTCTCTATGCCAAAGGTATTTCGCATCACCGGAGAAATGAGAATTGGAGGAGAATGGAAAAAATTCACAATTGAGTGGCCCGGGCTGTGCAAAGAACACGTACTAGAGCGAGTGTACTCTGTTCTAGGCTCAAGATACAAACTTAAGAGATTTGAAATAAGAATACACAAAGTCGAGGAAATATCTCCTGAAGAAGTTAAAAACCGCTACGTCAAAGAACTTCTTGAAATAGATACACTATACGTAACAAGGTAGATAAAATGAGTCAAACAAAGTTAAGTCAAGAAGAACTAAGGAGACTTTCTGCCGAGTATATGCTTTTACAGAACCTAATCAGAGAACTTGAACAGAGAATAAGCCTATTGTCTACAACAATAAATGAGCTAATGACAACAAAGCAAACTATAAACGAATTATCAAAGCTCTCTAAAGATCATGAACTCATAGTGTCTGTAGGTAGAGACGTTTATTTAAGAGTAAAAGTAGCCGAGAGCGGTAAATTCCTCGTGGACTTAGGAGCAGGTACTATAGTAGAGAGATCAACAGAAGATGCTATTAAAATCATAGATTCCAGAATAGAGGATTTAAGAAAAGCTCTTGAAGAGTACCAAAGAAACTATAGCGTTCTAGTAAATAGATTGGCTCAAATAAGAGAGATAATAGAGAAATCAACATAACAGTTAAACTATGCTAAATAGTCTAAAAAAGACACTGAGCAAAATAGTATTCAGAATAGCGCAAAAGAAGCTATCACCTTATGAAATAGAGGAAATAGCTGAAGAAGCTTTTATTTCACTTATAGAAAGCGACGTCGCATATGAAGTGGCGGAGAAAATAAGCAATACTCTCAAAGAAAAACTATCATCTGAGAAGGTAGGCCTACTGGACAACCCTAAGGAAAAAGCTATAGAAATTCTATATAGCACACTGGTTGAGATTCTAACTCCCCAAACAACGGTAGATTTGATTAAAATGATTAAAGAAAAAAACTCTAAAGGTCTCCCCTTTGTAGTGCTCTTCGTGGGACCTAACGGCCAGGGCAAGACTACTACCGTAGTTAAGGTAGCTAAATTCCTCAAAGACAAAGGCTTTAGCGTAGTAATTGCAGCAGCCGACACCTTCAGAGCAGGTGCTATCGAGCAGCTAGAAACTCTAGCGAAAAGAGCTGGAGTGAGAGTAATTAAACAGAAGTATGGCGCAGACCCTGCCGCCGTAGCATATGATGCAGTAGAGCATGCGAGAGCTAAGAAAATAAACGTAGTTCTTGTAGATACTGCTGGACGCCTACAGACAGACAAAGATCTAATGGAAGAAATGGCTAAGATTAAAAGAGTTATTCAGCCAGACTTAGTAATCTTTGTCGCTGACGCTCTCATAGGAAATGACGCAGTAAACCAAGCACAGGAATTTGATAAATATGTGGGTATAGACGGAGTCATTTTAACTAAGCTAGACGCAGACGCTAAAGGTGGCGCCGCACTTTCAATAACATACGTTACAGGAAAACCTCTCATATTTTTAGGCACTGGACAGAACCTAGATGACCTCAAAGAATTTTCACCTGAATCTTTTGTAAAGTCCCTACTTAGCAACGAAAGCTAAAGTCCCTTTCGGACCTCTCAGACCAAGTAAGAAATATAAACAAGCTTAAATAGTACTCTTGAGCTTTATGAAGCATTTATTGACTCTAAGCGACCTTTCACCCGCCGAACTCCGCTACTTAATAGACTTAACAGAGTACTTTAAAAAGAAAAGGCTCATAGGAGAAAAATCAGAGGATATTCTTCGAGGAAAAACACTAGGCCTTGTCTTTCAGAAACCATCCACAAGAACTCGCGTGTCGCTTGAAGTAGCTATTCTTGAACTAGGCGGCCGAAGCATATATATGGACTGGAGAACTCTACAGCTAGCCCGAGGAGAACCCATAAAAGACACTGCGAGAGTTCTCAGCCGATATCTAGACGGAATAATAGCCAGAGTATATGAACACGAGACACTTGTTGAGATGGCTAAGTACTCAAGAGTCCCCATAATAAATGCTCTAAGCAACATGTATCATCCGATACAAGCAATATCAGATATGTTCACTTTAAGAGAGCATTTCGGAACACTAGATAAATTAAAAGTGACCTTTATAGGCGATGGCGGAAGCAACGTCTGCCACTCGCTTTTATTAGCCTGTACAATGCTCGGAGTTTCTATAAGCATCGCATCGCCGCCGCAGTACAGACCACATGAAAAAGTCTTAGAAAAAGCCCTAAAATATGCCGAGAAAAGTGGATCTAAAGTAGAGGTAACAGATGACCCTGTAAAAGCAGTGGAAGGCGCCGACGCAGTATACACAGATGTCTTCGTGAGTATGGGCTTCGAGGCCGAGAGAGAAGAAAGACTTAAAGTATTTATACCAAAGTACCGCATAACAGTAAAGTTAATGAAAAAAGCTAAGCCAGATGCTGTGTTCATGCACTGTCTGCCTGCTAAGAGAGGAGAAGAAGTCGAAGAAGAGGTTCTCGAAGATGAAAAAATATCTATAGTTTGGACTCAAGCTGAGAATAGGCTTCACTCAGCTAAAGCTATTTTATCCTACATCTATGGGGGTAGGTATCTATGAGAAAGATATTTAGTGAAATTGTGCGCATACTGCGTGTAACTAAAAAGCCGTCAAAAGAAATGTTCATGACTACTCTCAGAGTAAGCTTCTTAGGCCTACTTCTTCTAGGCTCACTCGGCTTCATAATACAAATAGTAGGCCTAACAATAATGTCCGCGAGAGTCCCGAGACCTCCCCCCAACATAATAATAATGGCTCTGATAGCTATAGCAATAACACTAGCAGCTATTATAATGTATATGAGAAGAGGTAGAAGAACATGAACAGCTTAGTTAGCCGGTTTTATGCAATAAGAACAGTTGCTGGCCAAGAACACAATGTAGCGCTGCTAATTGAAAGTAGAGTAAAAAGTTTAAAACTCAACATAAGATCCATAATGGTTTTTGAAGACCTAAAAGGCTTTGTATTCATAGAATCTCCCTCAGTACGAGATATAGACAGAGCAATTAGTGGCCTGCGGCACATAAAGGGGAGAGTTCGAGGGTCCATCTCATTCAGCGAGCTAGAGAAATTCATATATTATAAGCCTATCATAGAGAGCATTAAAGTAGACGACATAGTTGAGATAGTTCACGGACCCTTCCGCGGAATGAAAGGCAAAGTAAGACATGTCGATAAGAGTAGAGGCGAAATAGTCTTAGAAATTCTCGACGCAACCTACCCGTTCCCTGTAACAATAAACGCTGAAGACGTCAAGATAGTCAAGAAGGCAGAAAAGAGTGAGCTTTATTAGTAAGACATATTCTCTAACACGTACTGACATCGGTGAGGAAAATGGGTAAGAAGAAAACGCTGCAGTTCCTGGTTCCCGGAGGAAAAGCTACAGCAGGTCCCCCTATAGGACCTGCTCTAGGACCTCTCGGAGTAAACGTGATGGCTGTAGTCAACAAAATCAACGAACTGACTAAAGAGTTCTCAGGCATGCAGGTACCTGTTAAAGTCATAGTCGATATAGACACTAAAGAATTTGAAGTAGAAGTAGGAGTCCCCACTACAAGCGCGCTCATAATAAAGGAAGCTAAAGCTGAGAAAGGCTCAGGTGAACCCGGTAGAAAATTTGTAGGAAACTTGACAATGGAACAGGCAATAAAAATAGCTTTAATCAAGAGATCTCAGCTCAAGTCGAAAACTCTAAAAGGAGCAGTAAAGCAGATACTAGGGTCGTGTCTCAGTATGGGTGTCACTGTTGAAGGAAAGAACCCTAAAGAAGTATTAAAAGAACTTGATGCAGGCGTATATGATGATTTACTCAAGAAACATGAGAAAGAAGGGTGATGTTCATGCCTGTCGACTATAGGATCTTTATTAACCCTCTTAGAGAAGCCAAAGAAAAAGCCAAGCCAAGGAACTTTAAGCAGAGCTTCGAGCTCGTAATAAAGCTCCGTGATGTAGATGTGAAGCGCCCCGAAAACAGGATTAACATGCCGGTCGCGCTCCCACATCCACCTAAAGAAAAATTAGCCAAAGTATGTGTCATAGCGGGAGGAGACCTCTATGTAAAAGCAAAGTCTGCTGGCGCCGACGGTGTAGTTTCTCGAGAAGACTTAGAGAAAATAGCGGGTGACAAAAAATCTGCTAAAAAATTCGTCAAGAGCTACGACTTCTTTATAGCCCAAGCAGACCTAATGCCCATTATAGGTAGAATGCTCGGAAGATATCTGGGCCCTGCAGGCAAAATGCCCCAGCCTGTACCTCCTACGGCAGACATACCACCCATAATAGAGAATCTGAAAAGGTCTATCAGAATTAGGATAAGAAACCAGCCACTTGTAATGTGCAGAGTAGGTCTTGAAGACCAGCCACTCGAAGAGGTGGCCAAGAATATTGCAGCTGTATTCTCAGCTCTTGAAACCAAATTCCGTATTCCGTATAACATAGAGAAGGTGTATGTTAAGCTTACTATGGGTCCTGCTGTTAAGGTTAATCTCAAATGAGGTGTATGTAGATGAGTATAGCGGTAGCTAAACCCAAATATGTGAGAGAAAGACCCATTCCGCCAAGAAAAGTAAAGATAGTTAAAGAAGTATCTGAATTAATGCTCAAATACCCCACAATAGCGATAGTATCTATTCGCAACGTAGGTGCCCCCGTTCTTCATGAAATAAGAGCAAAGCTTAGAGAAAGAGGAGATATTTTAAAAGTTTGCAAGAATACTCTCGCTAGAATAGCAATTGATAAAGTCAAAGATAAGAAACCAGGATTAGAAAAATTTAAAGACTACCTTAAAGGAGAAAACGCGTTTATCTTTACTACTCTGAACCCATTCGAATTATACTTATTCCTAGAAAGGAACAAAATCCCTAGAGAAGCCCGCCCCGGAGATATCGCCCCTGACGACATTATAGTACCCTCCGGAAACACAGGCTTCGCTCCAGGACCTATTCTCAGCTTATTTGGAAAACTCAAAATACCCACGCGAATTCAAGAAGGAAGTATTTGGATAACAAAAGACACCGTTGTAGCTAAGAAAGGCGACGTTATTTCAGCCGAGCTAGCTGAACTCCTCAAAAAACTCGATATAAAGCCTATTCTCTCAGGCCTAGAGATAAAAGTCGCAATTACAGATGGAATCATAATAGAAAAAGACCAACTCAAAATAGACATCAACGAGTACAGAGAACAACTAATAGAGGCTCACAGAAACGCTATTCAGCTAAGCATCGGAGCCCCCATATTCATCCCAGAAGCTATATCGTATATAGTACAGAGAGCCGCTAGAGAAGCCAACAGCCTAATATACAATACAGTACTTCCGTTCAAAGAATCTATAGAAAAAGCACTAGCCAAAGCAGAACTAATAGCCAGAAAGCTTCACGAAATGATTGGAAGCAAACTAGGCAGCTAATAACTAAGAGTTTTCTTTATTCGTTCTCAAGAAAATATATTCTTTATATTTCTGTTTAGGAAATTTCGCCAGAAGATGAAATATATAGGGTAGAAAAT
Source organism: uncultured Thermoprotei archaeon (assembly GCA_965367815.1). Classification (GTDB taxonomy): domain Archaea; phylum Thermoproteota; class Thermoprotei; order Thermofilales; family B15-G2; genus B15-G2. Next base: position 20,119 of record CBDUKN010000004.1, on the reverse strand, counting down.
ATCTACTAAAAGGAATGAAAAACCTTTATCAAGTCGATCTCTTTGAAGAAAAGGGTTTTACTAGAAAGCAGTGCCCACTCTGTAAAGACTACTTTTGGACACTAAACCCGGATCAAGTAACGTGCGGAGAACCTCCCTGTACAGAATATACCTTTATTGGGTCTCCTCCCACGTCGAAATACAAGAGTCTTGCCTCTATTAGATCCGCTTACATAAAGTTCTTCGAGAAAAGAGGACACAGTCACGTTAAAAGATACCCTGTTGTAGCAAGATGGAGAGACGACGTATACCTAGTAGGAGCTTCAATTTACTGCTTCCAGCCCTGGGTCACAGAAGGTATAGTCGACCCTCCCGCCAATCCTCTGGTGATATCTCAGCCTTGTATTAGGCTGACGGACCTTGACAATATAGGACGTACAGGCCGCCATCTTTCTTGCTTCGAAATGATGGCTCATCATGCTTTCAACTTCGGTAAAATTACAGTGTATTGGAACAACGAGACTGTTAGACTCTGCTTCGACTTCTTTACAGAAGAGCTGAAGATACCTGAAGATAAAATAGTGTTTAAAGAAGGAATGTGGAGCGGAGGTGGCAACGCGGGAGAAGACTTTGAAGTACTTATAGAGGGGCTCGAGGTAGCAACTCTCGTTTTCATGCACTATAGGCAAGAAAACTCCAAGCTACTTGAGCTAGGCAACTACATTGTAGACACAGGCTACGGTCTAGAAAGAATACTATGGTTATCAACAGGCGCCCCGACTCTCTACGACGCTTTATTCGCAGATATTTTACCTGAAGCGCGGAAAATGTTGGGTATACCTGAACCAGATCCCTCAATAATGTCTACACTCTCTAAGTACTTCGGAAAGATAGACGCATCAAAGACAGACATCGAAAAAAGCTATAGAGAAATAGCCAGCCTCGTCGGAATGTCTACAGAAGAACTGAAAAGCACAGTAATCCCCTTGGAAAACATTTACGCAGTACTGGATCACTGCCGTGCGCTAATGTTCATGATAGGAGACGGCGTAGTTCCCTCAAACACGGGTACAGGATACTTAGCGCGCCTGCTTATCAGGAGAGCTGTCAGAAAACTCAGAGCTCTCTCACCCGATGTATCGCTTGTTGACATAATGTCGCTATCTCTTAAATACTGGACAAACATATTCATAGAGTATAAAGATCTCGTAGATACAATACTCGAGATAGTAGACCTTGAAGAAGAAAGATATAATAAAACTCTCAAAAAGGGCGAGGCTTTAGTCAAATCGTTTATCAGGAAAAAACTCGAGAAAAAAGAGAAAGTACGCACCGACGATTTAATTTATCTCTATGAGTCACACGGAGTCCCACCCGACTTGGTAGAGAAAATCGCTAAAAAAATAGGAGCAGAAGTGAAGGTTCCGCAGAACTTTTACGAGTTGCTAGCTCAGAAAGCATCTTTTAGAAAAATAGAAAAGGAAGAAAAAATACCGTTAGATCAGAAACTGCTTGAAGGAGAAAGCGAAACCATTCCTCTCTACTACAAGGACCCGTACTTATTCAAGTTCACTGCTAAAGTCTTAAAGATAATTAACGGAAAGTACGTCATTTTAGACCGAACAGCATTTTACCCTGAAGGAGGAGGACAGCCGTCAGATAGAGGATTTTTGATAAATAAGCATGGAGAAAGAATACGTGTAAACTACGTGTTCAAAGTAGGAAATATAGTCGTACACGAGATATCGCCGAAAGATTCTACAAAACTTAAAGAAGGAGAGCTAATAGAGGGACACGTTGACGAACAAAGAAGAAAACAGCTGATGAAAGCTCACACAGCTACACACATTCTCTTAGGCGCGCTAAGAAGAGTTTTAGGTCCTCATGTCTGGCAAGCTGGAGCGCAAAAAGGAGTTAACAGAAGCAGACTCGACATAACTCACTACAAACACCTATCGCTCGACGAACTACACAAAGTAGAAATGCTAGCAAATAAAATAATTCAAGAGAATAGAAAAGTACATGTAAGCATAGAGGAGAGAACCAAAGCTGAGCAGAAATACGGTTTTGTACTATACCAAGGCGGCGTAGTGCCCGGAAAAACACTCCGAGTAGTGAACATAGAGGACTGGGATGTAGAAGCATGTGGAGGAACTCACTGCAGGTATACTGGCGAGGTAGGCTTTATAAAGATCATTCGTTCGCTACGTATACAAGATGGAGTAGAGAGAATTGAGTTTACTGTAGGCGAAAAAGCTGTCGAGTATGTGCAGAAAATGGAGAGAAGTCTGAAAGAAATAGCAGATACTCTTGGAACTCCTGTAGAAGACGTTGTTCACTCTGTAGCAAAGATATATGAAGAATACAGAGAGCTGAGGCGAGAAAACGAGAGACTTAAAGAGAAAATACTAGAGATGAGCAAGGATAAAGTACTTGAGAAAGGAACTGTCTTGGGAGAGTTCTTCGTCATTGTACATGAAATTGAAGCTGCGGAATTTAGAGACTTACTGAAACTAGCAACTCTCATAGTGAAAGAAAAACCAAATGCCGTTACTTTACTTTATAGCAGGAGAAACAGTGATGCAGTATACTTAATCCTACTAGGTAAAACGGCTTCAAAGAAAATCGATGCTAGAGAGCTAGGGCAAGAGATTATGGTAATAGCCGAAGGAAAGGGAGGAGGAAAAATAGACATGTTCAACGGCAAAGGACAATATCTGCCGGAACATATGCTCAGAAACAAAATTGTTGAAAAAATTAAAACTCTAACAAATGTTAATAAAGGTTAGGGAGACTACTGCTGTGAGATTATGAGACCTCTATCTCCAAGAGAATTCCGCAGACTTGCTAAAAGGCTTGGAATTAAAGTTGAGGAGCTAAAAGACGTAGAGAAGGTCTCAATAGTGCTGTCAGACAAAGTAATAGAAATAATAAATCCTTCCGTCAGCGTAATGACAGTTTCGGGCAACACCATATACCAGGTCGTAGGCGGCGAAATAAAAGAAGTAGAGAGAGAGAAACCTGTTGAGGAAATAGAAATAAGTGAAGAAGATATACAGCTTGTAGCAGAGCAGGCGGGAGTAAGTCTAGAGGAAGCAAAAATGGCGCTAATGGAAACTAAGGGCGACTTAGCGAAAGCAATAATGCTTCTCACTTCTAGAAAAGCTCAACTCTCCCAGTAAATCAGTATTCGCAAACACTAGTAAACAAATGTTTTGACAAAAATAATTAACGATATATACAAGTTGCTAAAGTTAGGGAAACAGTATGGCATACGAACGTCTAGTAAAAAAGCTTACTAAAGAAAACTTATGGCTTTACATACTGAGATTACTCAAGGATCGCCCCATGTATGGCTATGAAATCGTTAAAGCAATTAAGGAAAAATTCAAGTTTTCTCCAGCCACCGTCACAGTATATGTCGTGCTCTACCGGATGGAGTCTGAAGGCTTAATAAAGAAGGTCAAAGAAGAGAAGAGCGTGGGAAGAATAGGAAGAGCATACTACGCTCCTACAGAAAAAGGCCTTGAGGCCTTCGAGAAAGGCAAAGAATTCATCGAAAACATATATAAGTTACTCTTCTCGTGAAAACATGCTGAACAAGTTTAGAAAATATTTCGAAAAAAACTTAAATACAGCAGCTAAGGCGCTTCTTCGATTAGGTTTAACTCCTAATCTCTGCACAGCAATTTCTCTTGCCATAGGATTTTTCTCAGCATTTCTTATAGCAGCAAAAATGTATACGGCAGCCGCGCTAATGGTCTTAACTTCTGGGTACTTAGATGCACTTGACGGAACTCTGGCTCGTCTTACTCGTGGAGAAACAAAAACAGGTGCTTTCATAGACTCGATGTTCGACAGAATAGTAGACTCAACTGTTCTCTTAGCATTAATGTACTCTCTGATCAGCGAATCTCGCTTGCTAGACTCTATGTTAGCAGCTCTCTTCATGGCGCTTTCGCTTATGATAAGCTACGCTAGAGCTAGGGCAGAAAGTCTCGGAATACAGATAAAGGGAGTGGGACTTATGGAAAGAGCAGAGCGCCTAATTTTCTTAACAATTCTGCTGATACTCTTGCCTTATAGTCCAGGGCTCTCTACGCCCCTTCTTGCTGCAGCAGACGTCTTGGCCGGAGTTACTTTGACTGAAAGAATATACAAGACAATTAAATTATCGCTTAAAACCTAAGCCCTGAACTTCTATTATAGCTCCTTCATCTACTCTCTTCACACTGAACTTTACTCCCAGCATTATTTCAGCAAGCATTATATTTGTCTCGGCATGCGAAGTAAGCTTAGTTGACGAGATAACAGATTTCCCGGCAGCCAGTGCCATAAACGGGACCAGCATATCTGTCAAGTGACTGTCAATAGCTCTGCCCGTAGCTAGTTCCCCAACAAGCTTCGAAGCAGCCTCTTCTCCGACTTTTTCGGCAGGCTTACCTTTTGCTCCAAGAGCATCTGCCCCAAGTATACTTTTCTCGCATACAGCCCATAACACTATTCCACTGCCCGGCCCTAAGTGAGGGTCTTTTCCAGGCTCATAATACTCCGTTTTAATCTGAACATTTTCAAAGCCATGCTTGCTCAAAAAAAGTTGTGCTGCTCTTGCTTGCCTTATCGCAACGTGTGAAGGTAGGCGAACACAGTGCGACACACCCTCTATTCTTTTTACTTCTCCTCTCTCAAGAACATTTATTGGTGTGAGAACTGTCTCAACGGGTCTGCTCCTGCAGATAATGTATCCTCCACCTTTAGGATAGTGTCCTCTTCTCTTGACAGTGACTTCGATACTAAAGCCCATTTTCTCCAGCATGGGGGCTAGTACATAGCGTACATAGTCTATTGGAGGACTCCAAGAAACATCAGTACCTCCAGTAATATGAAGTTCACATGGCCCTGGAGCAAAAGCCAGTACAGGAAGCAGTGCTTGAAGAACAAGGGAAACGCTTCCAGCCGTACCTACATCGAATCTAAACACTCCAGCTTTTCGCTTTCTCGGAATAAACTCTATTTCCCTGGACCCTACTCTCAGCCCCTTTACTTCAGCTTCACAGAGTACAGCAACAGCCTTTATTCCCGTAATGTGCTGAGGCCTCAGTCCAGGATTGCTCCTCTTCGCTCTGATGTTTATTACCCGTATTGGGCGGAGAGTTAAAGCTGATAAAGCTATAGCTGTTCTGAGAATCTGTCCTCCGCCTTCACCCACGCTACCGTCTATAGTTATCATTTTCAACACAAAGAAGCCTTAGCTACTGAGCTAATATATTTTCTCTAGCTATACTCCACTGTGCACGCAAGACTCCTCATTGTAAAACATAAATCTACATACATAGGTCTAGCTATCGACAGAAATTACAGGCTCGTTAGAAATACTCCTCCCTTGTCCTCGCCAGAAGACACCCTAACGCTGTTAGGCGAGAGTCGATCTGCTGAACTCTGCACTCTTAAAAGCCTTAATACTTCTACACGGCGCTACGTAGACATAATACTACTTGCGTATCGAGGAAAATATAATCACAGTCCCTCTGTAGTCTCTTATCTCAGTCAATTCCCCTCCTTTTCCGCAAAAACAAAGTTACTGTACATACTCTTACTTCTCATACCTAAGGGCTTCGTCACTACATACTCTAGTCTGGCTAAAATTCTATCAACTCACCCAAGAGCAGTAGGAGCTCTTCTAGCAAGAAATCCTTATCCTTTGATCATTCCATGCCATAGAGTTGTCAGAAATGATGGAAGTCTAGGAGGTTATTTGAGTTCGCAAAAATATTTACACCTCAAGAAAAAGATATTGACAGAAGAAGGAGTAGAAATTATCTGCAATAAAGTATCATCTGAGAAAATCTTAACTCTAAACGCACTACTCAAGCTCCGCGAAAAAGCAGCCAGATTTCTAGAAACTTCTAGCTGCAAATAATGTTTATATACCAATTTACCTGTGACAAAATGTGATAGACCCCTTATTAATGATACCTGGTCCAACTAATCTTCCTTCAGAAGTCGTAAGGGCTATGGCCCGACCTGCTATAAGCCACAGAGCGGGAGAATTTCACATGCTTTTTGAAGACACTACAGAGAAGATAAGAAAAGTTTTCAACACAAATAGCGACGTATTCATATTAACTGCCTCAGGTACAGGAGGTGTTGAATGCGCCTTAGTAAACACTGTTAGCAAAGGAGACAAAATAATAATTCCTGTATATGGAGAATTCAGCAGACGAGGCAAAGCAATAGCTGAAAAAAGTGGAGCAAAGTGCATAGTTAAAGAATATCCACCTGGCTATGGATTGACCTACGAGGACGCTAAAAAGCTCATAGATGAAAACCAGGACGCCAAGGTGATATTCTTGGTATACAACGACACGTCACCTGGAGTCGAAATCCGTGAGCTAGACAAAATATGTAGGTACGCTAAGTCTAAAGGACTCATAACAATAGTAGACGCGATCTCTATTGCGGGAGGAGATTATCTGAAAATAGATGACTGGAAAATAGACATGTGTGTTATAGGTACTCAAAAGTGTCTAGCTTCTCCTCCAGGCATAAGCATTATTACTGTGAGCCAAGACGCTTGGCAAACTATATCCGAGAAAACTTGCCCTAGCTTTTATTTCGACTTAAAGCTTTACAAGAGGTTCAGTCAGAAAAAAGAAACTCCATTTACCCCTGCAATACACTTGTTATACGCCTTAAATGAAGGCCTATCTCTTATCTTGTCTCAAGGAGTCGAAGAATGGATTAAAAGACACTATAAGAACCGCTCAGCTATCGCCTGCGCATTTACCAGCATGGGGTTCACAGAGTACGTAAAAGAGCCTTTCAGATCCACTACAGTGCTCAGCTTTACCTGTCCTTCCGGAGTAACTCCGGGAGAGCTAGTCTCTAAGCTCTACGAAAAGACAAGAATTCTTGTCGCAAGAGGACTGGGCGAGCTAAAAGAGAAAATCATCCGCGTAGGAAATATGGGTATAACTTCACTTAGAGAAGTACTAGAGCTTACAGCCGCAGTAGCATATATTCTCTCCGAATACGGTGAGCGCTTCGATTTAAATAAAATTATAGAAAACGTACATAAGATATATGAAAGTTAATGTGTATTTTTACGGAGTACTGAAGAAGTTTGCGGGTTACTCTCACATAGAGGTAGAAGTAGAAGAAAATACTTCTATAAAAAAGCTAGTAAGAGCTGTTATCAAGAAAATAAATAAAGCAGATTTTGCAGAAAGATTTTACGATAGAAACAGAGACTTTGTCAAACCCGACATAGTAGTTCTCATTAATGATAAAGACATAAATTTGCTAGAAGGAGAAAAAACGATTATTAAGGAGGGAAATAAAATCGTATTCATACCCTCTATACATGGTGGGTAAAATGGAGTCGCTAAAATACTTAGTATTGACATTAGACGAGCTCTATGAAATGACTCTAGACCTGAGTATCTTAATTAAGAACAAATTACGAAACATAGAGGCCATAGTAGCTGTCTCTAAAGGCGGAGTAATAATAGCACGTCTTCTAGCAGATTTCTTGAATATAAAGTACCTTTACTCAATACAAGTGGCACTCTACGAGGCTCCAGGAAAAGTAGGCAGAAAACCTATACTAGTACAGAGCTTTACATGCAGAAATAAGCATACTACAGCGCTAATTGTAGACGATGTATCAGATACAGGGATTACACTCTCCTTCGCATACGACCACGTAAAGTCTATTATACCCACAGTCTACACTGCAACTCTCTTTATTAAACCGTGGACAAAATATGTACCCGACTTCTACCTTAAGACAACAGATAAGTGGATAATATTTCCGCACGAATACGCAGAGTTCGTGAGAGAGGCCATTAAATACTTTTCTCAGAAAAACTGGCCTCAAGAAAAAATACTAAAGTGGATAACATCCTACTGCGGCTTCCCTGAAAAAATACTACTTAGAGTAATGAAGGTGATCTCCCTTGACATTAGTTAGAGCCGCATACAGCATTTTCTCTAACAAAGTATACTTAACGTATATTATCATTGAAGATTTCTCTTTATCCAGAAACGATTTCGAAGACTTAGTGAAAAACACTAAAAGCAGGCTCCCATTAAGTACTGCTGTTCTTTACATAAAGCCTCATATAGTGTTTTCGCCCAAAATATTGGCTCTCGCCTTTTACTATGCACTTGAAGCCTTTAGACTCAAAGTAAATATTTCAAAGTACATCGATCTAGAAACTCTCCTCTATTTACACGGGAGCAGACAAATCTCTTCCGTTATAGAAAACATAGTGTGGTCTGATGAACCCCAAATGTTCATATGCTGTTGCTCAGTACTCGAAGAGAATTTATCATATATATATCTTCCGCTAAAGACAATATCTCCTAGAAAAACCTGCACAGAGCTCAAGCCAGACTACAAGAAAATACTCTCAATATACAGTATTAGTATGAAGGAACTCGATTCTGTTAAAGGAGAATCTCTAGAGGAGAAGCTGTTTAAACTAGTAGCTTTCAGAATGTCACTTTTCTTTGCTGAGAACTCTCGAAAAACTACTTTCTCTTCTAATCTTAACCAGCGAAAATATGTCATCAGGAGTCAGGACACTTATTCCAGCTAAATCACTTATTATTTCCACTTGAACTATTTTCGAAGGATTCTCTAAGTCGACTTTATATTCTAGCCTCGACGCTATGCTGTCGATTATTTCTCTTTTCTTCAGCATACTTCCTCTCTTATTCACAGTGACTCGGTAAGTATCTTCAGGTGAAATTTTCTTGAGAGCAAGTTCAACTGCCGTCAAAACAATTACGTCAAGTTGAGCCCCGACGACTTTCTCTATGGGAATTACTTTCAAAACGGTTCTAAAGTCCCAAGGTCTCTCTCTAGCTCTGTTCCTGAAGAACTGAACTACGCTAAAGGGGTCTAGCGATGTACGGGCGACAATGAGGCCTGGAAATGGAGTCTTAGTGGCGTGAACTTTTGGGTCGCCGAGCTCCTTTAGATGATACCACAGCTCTGAAATACACTCGTTTTCTCTATTACGTTGAGTAGAAACAAGTAAATTAAATTCTTTAAGCACTACTTATCCCGGCTATAGGCCCAGTTCTTCGGCTGTCAGTTCTACACCAAGTCTTTCCTCTTCTCTCTCGATTTGACCATCCCTAATCCACACTATTCTGTCGCTTACGTCGATCATTTTTAAGTCGTGTGTAGCACAGATCACTGTTACTCCTCTCTCCCTGTTAAGTTCTTTCAGCAAGTTTACTATCTTAAGACCTGTGTTTAGGTCTAGGTTTCCTGTGGGCTCGTCTGCGAGAATTATAGCGGGGTCGTTTGCTAGAGCTCTAGCAATAGCAACTCTCTGCTGCTGACCACCAGAAAGCTCTGTTGGTCTGTGGTGAAGCCTATCACCTAGACCTACTCTCTCGAGAAGCCTCTTCGCTTTCTCTATACGCTTTTCTTTGGGTACTCCAGCAAAAATCATGGGCAGCACGACGTTATCTAAAGCTGTCAGAATAGGTATTAAGTTGAATGTTTGAAAAATATAGCCTATCTTGTGGCATCTTACCCAGGCCATCTGTTTAGAAGTCAGAGTAGAGATGTCTCTGCCGTCTAAAAACACTTTACCTTTAGTCGGCTTGTCTAATCCTCCGATCATGTTGAAGAGAGTTGTTTTGCCGGACCCGCTTGGGCCTAGAATTGAGAGATATTCGCCGTACTTTACTTTCAGGTTAATTCCTCTAAGGGCTTTAACTGTCTCTCCCTTTAGGAAATAGTACTTGTGAAGATCTACTGTTTCAACTACATAAGCTGGCCTAGACATAGCACCACTTCTTTAAACTCGGATAATACTTTAAATACGTTTCGCTCTCTCGACAAAATGTCCAAGACTCTTGAAGTTAACTACGTAAAATCTCCTTGAGAGTTATTTTTATATATTACCTCAAAGAAGCTAGAGAAGGACTCCTATGAGACTAGAGGAAGAGTGGGAAGAGGAATGGGAAGAGGAGGAGGAATGGGAAGAAGAAGAATGGGAGGAAGAGGAATGGGAAGAAGAATGGTAGGTGTTGCAAATGGAGTTCTGCCCTAATTGTGGTAAAGTTCTTTATCCCCAGAGGAAGGGAGGAAAAACTGTGTTAGTATGTAGAGCATGCGGCTATACTGTTGAAGTGACACGCTCCAACAAAAAATCTATGACAATGGTGTACCATGTCAGCGAAGAAATGCACACTAGGACATCAGTTATAGAGAAGAAGGAAGAAGACAAGGAGAAAAAAGAAGCCGAGAGAGAACTCGTGCAAGAGCTCTACAAGGAAATATTCTCTGAAACATACCTTGAGTCAGAAGGAGAAAGTTTGGGAGAAGATTAATTTTGTTTCTTCTATGGTACGGATAGCTGTAGTAGATAAGACTCTCTGCAAGCCGAAGCGCTGTAACAAAGAGTGCTATAGATTCTGCCCCAAAGTAAGGGCTGGAGACCAGACTATAGAGTTCGGCGAAGACGGAAAACCTATTATTCACGAAGAACTATGCGCAGGCTGCGGCATCTGCGTTAAAAAGTGTCCATTTAAAGCAATAAAAATAGTTAATCTGCCCGACGAATACGAAAAGTTTTGTGTACACAGATATGGACCCAATGGATTCAAGCTATACAGACTCCCTCTTCCGCGCCCTGGTAAAGCGCTAGGACTTATAGGTGCAAACGGCATAGGTAAAACCACGGCCATTAGAATCCTCGCCGGAGAAATTCTCCCTAACCTAGGGAAAGTAGACTCTCCTCCTAAGCCTTCCGAAATACTAAAAGCCTTCAGGGGCAGCGAGCTCTTCGAGTACTTTACAAAAATTTTCGACAAGAAACTCAGAGTAGTGCATAAGCCACAATACATAGACAAAATCCCGAAGTACGTTAAGGGGACCGTCGAAGATATCTTAAGAAATATCGATGAAAAAAGTTCTCTAAACGAAGTAATAAAGACTCTTGGACTCGAGTACATAAGGAAGAGAGAAGTAAAATACTTGAGTGGAGGCGAGCTTCAGCGCCTAGCTATCGCAGCCTCTCTTCTGAGAGAAGCCGACATTTATGTATTCGACGAACCTTCTAGCTATCTAGATGTAAGCGAGAGAATCAGAGTAGCGAAAGCCATTAGACGTCTTCTTACTGAGGAAAAGTACGTAATAGTCGTCGAGCACGACCTAGCCGTCTTAGACTACGTAGCAGACTACGTCTGCATACTCTACGGCGTGCCTGGAGCCTACGGAATAGTGTCTCTTCCTAAAGGCGTCCGAACGGGAATAAACGCGTTTCTCCAAGGCTATTTAAGAGACGAAAACATGAGGATTAGAGAAGAGCCTATAGTATTTCACCTAAAACCTCCTGAGAGAAGTTTCCCTAAAGAAGACCTAGCCCTCCACTGGTCTGACCTAAAAATATCTTTAGACGAATTCGAGCTACACGTAGAAGAAGGAGAAGCCTACAGAGGAGAAGTAGTAGGAATACTGGGGCCCAACGGCATAGGGAAAACAACTTTCGTAAAAACTCTTGCGGGAATAATTAAGCCGAAAGAAGGCTCAATAGAGGCCTACACAGAGCTCTCGCTCAGCTACAAGCCACAGTACCTCTCCGAAATAAAATTCGAGGGAACTGTATCAGAGTATCTAGAGGAAGCCAAGGGCACTACACTTTCTTCAAAAGATTTAACAGACATAGTGAGACCTCTGCGTCTAGAAAAACTGCTAGACAGAGACCTCTCTTCACTATCGGGCGGAGAACTACAGGCAGCCGCTATAGCCGCGTGCCTACTCAAAGACGCAGACATATATCTACTAGACGAGCCCATGGCCTACTTAGACGTCGAGCAGAGATTCAGCACAGCCCGCTTAATTAAGAGAATAGCTGAAGAAAAGAAAGTCGCTGTCTTCGTAGTAGAGCACGACATAATCGCTCAAGACTTCCTCTCTTCATCAGTAATGGTGTTTGAAGGCGAGAGAGGCAAAAGAGGCTACGCACACAGACCCATGGGTCTGAGAGAGGGAATGAACCTGTTTCTCAAAAACCTCGATATAACATTCAGACGCGACCTCCAGACAGGAAGACCTAGAATAAACAAAGAGGGCTCTTGGCTAGATCGCTACCAGAAAACGGTCCTCAAAGAGTATTATTATGTGCCGGAGAAAGAAGAAGAGGAGGAAGAGGAGTAGCGGGCCCGGCGGGATTTGAACCCGCGACCCCCGGGTCGCCCCGGGCTCAGAGTCCTTAAGAGCCCGGTGCTCTACCAGGCTAAGCTACGGGCCCAGAACAATCCACCACAACTCTCATTTAAGGTTTTCTATTTTAGCGATTTAAAGACCCTTAACTATACTTTTTACATCTTTAACCGACATTTCTTTTTTACTGCCCTTATAGAAAAGAATTACTCTCTTCACCTTAAACCTGGCTAAAACTTCTCCCGGAGGAAGAGAGCCGAAAGCCTCACTCCAGGAGACTCTCCGGCCAGTCTTGTCTTCAGCGTGAATATACCTGTCTACAACTAAGTCATACCTGCCTTCGAGCTCAAAAACTATTCTAGCTTCGTTTTTCCGAGCCCAGAGAGACAACTTCATTAAATCGCTCTGAGTAATCACAGTATTTAAGCGAAGAACTCTGTTAAATGCATATCTCCTGTTATCTCATCAAATGATATACCTAAAGCCTCTAGAATCTGCTCGCAGCTTGTCCTAATATGCGCCAAGTACTTTTCCTCGTCTATCTCATCTATTCTCGCGAGCTGCAAAGCTTTCACCCCGTCGTGCCCTCTGACTTTAACAAAGCTTATTACATCGCCTACATCAATATTCTTGCCTACAGCCATAAGCTGCCTCGCGGCTTTAACATGCTGTGGAGTATTTTTGGTGTACTGATCAGGGTGTTTTGAAAGAGTCACTTTAATAGATAACTCATTCAAAGGTATTTGCCTCTTCTTCAGCTTTATATACGTGTCTTTCGTAATTTCCTTAACAGCGTCAATAGCCTTCTCGAGGTCCTCCAGAGTCTCTATTTTCGCGAGCTCATCGACTATCTCGTTGAACAACTTTTTAATAAACTCCGGCGTGTTTCTCTTCTTACCAACTAAACCCTTTATGTCGACTTTTCCTCCATCTTTAAGAACTCCGAGGTAGTTTTTCTTGCGGCCACTAAAAGCCACGAACTTATACTCCTTATCTACGTCAAGGTCGATTCCCAGCTCTTCGTCAACCCACTCAAATAGCTCTTTAAGCTTGTTTCTATCGGGCATCCAGAGAAAAAGGCTGTCCGTGTCACCGTAGAGCACAGTCAAGCCGAGCTCGAGAGCTTTGAGTATGCTCCTCGAGATCGCGTGCCTTCCTAAGGCAGTAGTGCTTTCTGCCACAGGCGGACAATATAGAGGAAATGTTTCCGCACCGAATACTCCGTAACTCGCGTTAATAAATACTTTGAGCGCACTCTGAATCACTTTATATCTAACTCTCTCTTCTAGAGGAATATTCTTGTCTTTCGAGAGAGGCTTGAAGACATAGACTCTCAGATCTCTCAAGAAGCCTACTACTTTAGACGAAATACCTACTTTCTTCTTGCAGACCCAGTGATTTGTGCCAGGTATAATGTTGTCTCGGCACTCGGGATGTGGACAGCGGACTGTCTCATAGGACAAGTTCCACTTCTTGATTACAGAGGGGTACAGAGAGGCGAAGTCTACTACGACTACGTCAAAAAAGACTCCAGGAACAGGTGTAATAACTATTGCTCCAAGGTATTTCTTTCCCTTTATAATAGCTTTTGTCACTACCTGGCCTTTGAGTCTCTGCAAGTCGTCGGGCTCCGGTATTAAATAGTTTTTCTTTCTGTGCTCGAAATACATCATGTTCTTTATCCAGTTAGAGACACCGCTCCTCGTGAGATCGTCCATAGGGAGCTTAGCTATTCTCATCAAGAGAATTATCAAGTTCATAGTGAGGTCGTCGTTAAACGTCGTCAGCCTGAGAGTCAAGTCGGCGTCTCTGAAACAGTACTTCGCGAGCTCGCTATAATCGAGCTCACTTATAGGCTTAAGCAAGTGTATTTTACCTACACCTAACAGCGCTTCGGCAATAGAGTCTAGTGTTTTTGATTCCTTATAGGCTCCTCCAAAAGCGTAGTTCTGTATAGCTTTATTGAAGAAAAACTTGTAAAGATCAATGTGTATGCTCACAGGAATCCTCGCCTCGTTCTGTGTAAGCACTATCGGTATTTCTTCTCTACTAAAGCCGAGCTTCAGCGCTCTGTGGAAAAGATACCGAAGGTCAAAGTTATCGCCGTTGAAAGTAAGCACCACAGGATACTTCGTCAGAATTCTGAAGACCTCTTTTAGAAGCTCTCTTTCGCTCTCGTAGAACTCTACTTTATAGTCTCCATTTACTAATATCTCTTGAGTTCTTCCGTCAGCGAACTCTCTTTTAAGTAAGAGTACTTTCTTCAAGCCATCTGTAGCCGAAATAGCTACTGCTATTACTTCGTAGAGAGCATCGCTGGGATTAGGCACTCTGTCCGGCTGAGGACTGAAGACCTCGATGTCCATCGCCACTCTCTCTATCTTGGGGATATCTGAGAGTAGCAGCTCACACCACTCTTTGATCTCGTCTCTCAGCTTCTCAGGATAGTATCTCGCTACCTTGTCTACCAAGTCTTCGGGAACATGAGGCTTGATCGGCTCTATTTTTCCATTCCTGACACGGTAAATCATTCCCGGAATGAGCCTCCTATCGTAAATGTAGCACAGGTGATATCTTATTCTAGCCTCCCACACTCTCCCCTTCAATATCTCTCTAATAGAGTCCTTGCGGCCACCTATAGCCAAAGGATCCTTGGCGATAATTTTAGTCAACACTACTTCGCGGTCCCTAATTAAATCATATTTAGACACAACTTCAAAGTGATCAAAGCCCCTGTGCCTAACTACCTCAGGGTAGTTTTTAACAAGTTCTTCGGGAGACACATCCGAAAGACAGTAGGGCTTATGACCTGTATTGTCATACCAGAAATACATTTTCTTATTCTCATAGTCATAGAGCTTCAGAAGCGCCTTCCCTTGCTCACCATCATATGTGACAGAGAGCAAGAGACAAGGACCAGTATTATACGCTACCTCAGCCTTAAAACGAGTCCCAGCCTCAACTTTCTCCTCAAACTCCTCTACCTCCAAAACCTCTTCCTCCCCCACCATTACGCTATATCACACAAACAGCAAACCTATTAACTTAACTCAAATACTCAAAAACTATTACTACAGCAACTATATTACTCTCCTAGTACAAATTAACAGCAGGGCCCGTAGCTCAGCCAGGATAGAGCGGCGGCCTCCGGAGCCGCAGGACCCGGGTTCAAATCCCGGCGGGCCCGCTATTACAATGCCTGTGATGTAGGAAATGAATGTATAGATCGATGAGTGTAGCTTTGCAATTACTCCAAATTCTTGGCGCTTTTCTTGGTGATTCTAATTTACGTAAATGATAACCTATACTATTGGAGAGAGTTAAGAGGCTTCATAGCTATAATATTATGTGGTAGAGAGTTATGCCTAGCGATGCTATAAAAAGCTGTTTTGATTAAAACTAGCCCTAGAACATGGGTCTTAAAACCAAATTTAATAATATTAATATTATTGGCAATATCTACAATAAGTAGCTGTTTCTCGCAATAAATTGACTAACAAATATAAATGCTAGTTGTGTTAACAATATTGATGTTTCATATAATTCAAGACTCCCTCACATTTTTAAATCCGGCTATTGTTATATTTACTAAGTTCTTTATAAAAACTTCTTCATTCACATCCTTAGGTTTTCTGAGCACATAGCACATTAATCCTCCGAAGAATGCTCTTAAAGCGACTTTTCCCTTAATCGAAGACCTACCAAATACTTTTTCTGCTACTTTACTGATTTTTTCTTCGCACAAACTGTTTATTTCTTTAGCTATTTCTTCATATAGTGATTCTAAAGCCATTGTATGTAAAAGAAGATTCCGTTGGACTGGATCCCTGTATTTTTTCATATAGCCTTTCCCAATACACTCAAGTATTTTTTCACCAGATAATCCCGATTCCAGACATGAATCAATAATTTCTAGCGGAAGACTTCGTTTAGCAACTTCTATAATTAGTTCTCGTTTGCTCCTAAAATACCAGAACACTAGACCCTTAGAAACTCCGGCTTCCTTAGCTATGAGATGTATTGGTGCCTTGAAAAAACCATATCTTGAGAAAACCTTCATTGCAGCTAATATAATTCTCTCCCTCATAAGCTCCTTATTTTTAATCATTGCTCACCGCCCTTCTCTTCAAGCATTCTTTTTACAATATGTGCTGCTGAAATATACAATATTGCTATTAGAGGCTGTATAGCTGGAATTAATACTGCTGGAATGGCTGCAGTTGGACCTATAGCTAGGACTGTCATGGTTGCCGCGACACTTTGATCTTAGTTAGAGAAATGAATGTCATGGCCATATGATCTCTATACCTTATACTCAATATCTTACTAGCAATTATGAGAACCAATATAATTGCTGTGTAAATTACCAACTGTGCTGAGATAACATATAATGCTAGACTTGGGTTTGATATGAGTAATCTAGCTTTATTCGCTATTAGAACCCCTATTAATACTAGCATGAAAGTTATCGTCCATATAGATAAATACGGCTTTATTATTTTCATTATTTTATTCTCTAAACATTCTTTTACTCCTTTATCTTCGGCATCTAATATGTTTCCCCCTGTGCATTCAAGCTCTCCTTTAGAAGCTCGTGCTAGCTTCTCAGCCTTTCTCCTTACGGAGTAGTACCTTACTACCTGTCCGAGAATTAGTGGGAATAGAAGAGCTACTACAACTGATTCAATTAGAACTGTTATCGGCAAACTTATGTGAACACTCTGCGCATATAAAGCTATATATGTTGGCGCGGCAAATAATGCCATAAGTACACTTAGAATAACTAGAACTGTCGCAAGCTCTATATTACCTCCAGCGAGCATAACATAAGCTACTGAAGCACTAGATACAGGTACGGAATTAGCAGCAATATAGCCGACACCAATAACCCTATTACCTATATGGCTTGCAAATAGCATTGCAAGTAATGGCGTAATGATAAATATTACAACTATCGCGACTCCTACTTCCTTTAGCTTAAATCGCAGCTCTTTGCCCATCTTCTCGGACCGCAACTGTATCATCGATGGAAGATGAGTCCCTATAGCGAGAAAAAGTATTACATTCTTAATAGTTTCTTTATGAGTCTTAAAGTAACCTGCATTACAGTATCCAATAGGAAGAGCAATTAGGATTACAAGTATTACATAGACTACTAGATATTTTT
The DNA here is from genome assembly GCA_965367815.1 of uncultured Thermoprotei archaeon. GTDB lineage: Archaea > Thermoproteota > Thermoprotei > Thermofilales > B15-G2 > B15-G2. The sequence continues at coordinate 2,783 of CBDUKN010000004.1, read as the reverse complement.
TTAAGATGAGTAGCTATTCTTGCTGAATCCACTATGTTGACCACCGGGTCAGAAACAGTTAAAACCTATATAAACTTACCGGTTAGTCAATCCAATTGGTCAATTGAAACCTTTTCGAAAATAACGAAACCTGATAGCTGATTACATTATTAAACCAGTGAGAAAACAATCGAAAATGCTTTTGTATGCCTAGCACACATTTCTAAGTAAAATATTTATAGAATGGTAAGAAAAATGAAACACATAAAAATATTATAGCTATTAAGAAGCAATTCAATAGCTTGCCTTCCTAGTGACATGCTCATTGCGTATATTACTCATCTTTTTCTCTTAGAATCCATAGAAAAGCTGCCGACATTAAGGCTCTTCCTCCAGGTTCTACCTAAATTACCACTGTTCATAAGAGGGAAGGACATAAGATAAAGAGCCAGCACCTCGACATTATAGAGTTTTCAGCGATAATACCAACCGCTCCTAAGGGGTATGGAGTTGCTAAGATGTTTAAAGAGAAGCGGGACACTATTTTCCAATATTTACTGGCAATGTTCATGCTACTCCTATGCATAAAGAGACTTTGAACAACAATATAGACGTTGTCTTCTTAGATGAGGAAGAACCAATAAGAGCTAAATTCGCAATAAATGTAGCAAAAGATATAGGTTGAATAGGGATTAGTTGAGATGCCGCAAAAACAATTCTCCTTCAGAAAAATTCTCTATTTTTTTGGCAAAAAAGACCTAAGGTTAAGTAACAAAAATTCCAGAAGAAAATTGGTAGCCCGGCCGGGATTCGAACCCGGGATCTGGGGGTCCAAAGCCCCCCATGCTTGACCGCTACACCACCGGGCTGAAACACTAATATTAATACAGTCTAATAAGGTTTACCGTCTTCTTAACAACTACTTCCAGCTACTCTAGCAAACCGCCACCTCACCCTAAAGACTTCCATCTAATTAGCACTCCTTAAGTAGAGAGCAAAGCCTATAAGTATACGTAGCAGCGCGGCAGCTAACTTCTTTACTAGAAAAACTCTTATACTACACTACCGGCGTCTCAGTAGCCAACACAGAGCAACTACAGCGAGCCTTCCTACCCCAATACTTTAAGCCTCCCACTCAATAAAACTTCTCAACTCTCATTCTCAGCACACAAGCCACTATCACTCAGCACTACTCCAGTACCACATCGCTTTAACTCAATAAAACATCCAAATAGCTTACCCACCAACCTATCCCCCAAACCAAGCAGACCCTAGCATTGTAAATAAAATAAAACAAAACACCCCACTACTTTTTCCTTTTTCTTCTCACCTTTCTTTACAACTTTATTAATAGCTTATTCGTCATCGCCTCCATACTCTAAAAGATACCCATAAGCATCATAAACAGCCCACAGAAAACTCACATCAAAACTCTACTAAACTAGCTAACGAAGCTCCTCAAGCAAGTCTTCCACCTCATCCTCAATATAATCGTCAAAACTCCTCGAAAGACACTCGCAAAGCTTCTCCCCAATAAACTCAATTTCCTCTCTACATAAAACATCCTTCCTAGCCAACTCAAGTAGGTATTGAGCAGCCTCAACTCTTACTTTAGGATGCTCGTCGCAAACCAGCCTCAACAAAACATCCTTAGCTTTTTCGCCGAAGTAAAGCCAGTAAGCACGAAGCCTATAAGACTCAAACAAGGATACTTATCGTCAACAAGATTGATAAGTACTTACAGAGACTCCGCTCAACCTCTTACACAGCCTATAGAGACTCCAAGCAGCTACACGCCTAAAATAAGGCTCACTAGAAGCAAGAAGCTCGAGCAAGCCCTCGATATCCTGCTCGCGCCTAAACTTACCAGCCAGCCCCTTCACTTCATTGACTTTCTCCCAGCCATACTTAATAGCAACAATATTCGCTAAAGCAGCATTTCTCACCTCATACCGACTATCCCTTAAAGCAACTTCATCCAAAATACGCAAAACATTATCTCTGTATCTAGGATCCCTCATAGTAATCTTACACAAGCCGTAAACAGCCTTCTCACAAGCCTCAATCTAATCACTCTTCAAAGCCCTCTTAACCCAGCCGTAAACTCTATCAACATACTTCACAAGATCCTCGTCACTACACTCTTTAACAAACCAAGATAATCAGGCGTCGACTACGCATTCAGGCATATCCTTATAGTAGCTTCACAAAACATCAAGCCCCCGCAAAGACCAAACCTAGTCTCACAAACTTCTCAAGAAAACCTACAGAACACATACATCCACACATTGCTCTACATAAAGCACTACACAGAATACTGCAGAAAACAAGCTAAAGCCTCCCGCTCAGCGCCGTGTAGAGGTGTGACCTATACGCCCGGAACCGGGACCCCAGCAGACACAGCGCCTCGGGCGATTGGGAGTGGCGGGCTGAGCGCCTCGGCCCTAACGGGCCTCGGCGCTTACACCCCCACCCCATCAACCCCGTCTTCTACGGGAGCCCTCGTCCCCAGCACAGGAGCGGTCGCCCGCCCCCAAGCGCTGGGGAATGGCCGCCTCTTTTCGGGGAGGGCTTCGGGCTTAGATGCTTTCAGCCCTTATCCCCTACGGCGTGGCTGCCCGGCACTGCCCTGCCGGACAACCGGTACACTAGAGGCCGCGGCGCCCCGTTCCTCTCGTACTGGGGGCACCTTCCCCTCAGGCGGCCGACACCCCCGGCAGGTAGAGACCGACCTGTCTCACGACGGTCTAAACCCATCTCACGTTCCCCTTTAATGGGCGGGCAGCCCCACCCTTGGGGGCTGC